>JBHJGN010000035.1:0-37918 GCA_050331735.1 Cyanophyceae cyanobacterium | reverse complement strand
AAAAAGTAATAGGAGACTTGATGAGTTGGGGGAAAGGGGAAGGGGTAAAGGGGAAAGGGAAGCACAGCAGCTCTTTGCCCTTGAACCTCCAATTGTTGGTTAGTTTGGGAACTATCTGACTACTTTCGGTAAATGGTATAAGCAGCGATCGCCGCCGTCAAGCAAACTGGCAAAAATCTTCATGAAGCTGTTATCGCTGCTGCTTTTAAAGGTCGCAATCCTTGGAAAGTTGCTGCGGAGCTTAACGTGCTGCTGGATGAGTGTGAGCAATTTAGAAGCAAATTAATTTGATGCCGAACGCTGACAGTTCAGTTTCAAACGACCCCCCACCTGAAACGTAAGCGGCAAAACGATCCAAATCGGCTCGGCTCTGTTCTATTGCCAAATCGCCTTTCGCTGTATCTGTGTCAGCGCTTCCCATCGTTCTAGCCTAAGCCAGCTCACATCCGGCGATCGAGTGGCACCATTAGGAAGCCGAAACCCTGTTGAAGAATCCCACGCTTTTCCGAAACCATACCGACGATTCCAACTCCAAAGCTGTCCTGTTAGCTCAAAGTTTTGGTTGCCTGTTTCTCCTCCAGTCGGCGGCACAATCACTAATTCCCCGTTTGCCGTTAGCTCCAGGCATACCTCACGGTTTGCCGCCGCTAACTGCTCAAACTGTTCGTCGTTTAGCTTGAGCGTCGATGGTAAATTCAGCGTGACAGCACTCACTCGATTTCTCCTGGTCACTGGTCACTGATCCCTATCTAACTGCTCACTGTCTGACTGTTCACTGTCTGACTGTTCACTGTCTAACGGCTCACTGCTCTCCGCCTCTTCGGTAAACGGACGCGGCTGATACCACTTCAGGTGCTGGTACACCGTCTTAGACATCGCTTGAATAAGCGTTCTGGCTTGGGGATCGTTGTGAGGACGCTTGACTAACACTGTCGCCACATAGCGCTTGCCGCTGGGCATATCAATAATCCCGGCATCGCCAATTACGGTGCCAATATCCCCGGTTTTGTGAGCAATTAGGGCTTCTTTTTCCAGTCCTTGAGGCAGCAGAGTTTTTGTTACCGTTCCCTGCATGATGTGGAGCAAACGATCGCGCGATCGCCCCGATACCAGTTTCCCTTGCTCCACCAAAGTCAGTAACTGGGCGAGATCCCGAGGACTGGTCGTATTCGTTCCCTCTAAATCTGGTAAAGGAGTGCGAATGGCGGTGTCTTGCAATCCCCATTCCTGGAATCGGCGGTTGAGCGCCTCCGCTCCTCCCAAGCGCTCGATCAGCATATTCGTCGCCGTATTGTCGCTGATGGTAATCATTTTTGTGGCCGTTTCCAGTGCCGAAAACTGGGTTCCTGGCTCTTGGTACTGCATATCTCCCGATTCGCCAGCGATTAGCTCAGGCTTCATTGTCATCATTTCATCGAGACGAATCTTCTGAGCAGCAACGTCTTGGAAGAAGGCCACCAGCACAGGTATTTTAATCGTGCTCGCCGCCGCGAAGGAAGATGTACCTTCAAGCTCCACATAGGCTCCATTATCCAAATCCACAAAGAAGGCTCCCGCCTCTAGCTCAGGAAACTCGGCTACCAAGGCAGCTAGCTTCTCTTGAAGAGCCGTTATCTCTTGCTCTAACCCAGGAGAAGTCGGTTCCTCGGTGTCTTCTACCGGACTAATCGCTTGAGACTCGCTCTGGGCTGGGGCTGTGGAGGGAGTCGGAGCGATTTTTGCTAATACCGTACCCGCGATCGCTCCTAAACCGACACCGCAAACTAGCAACCGCAAAACTGTCCGTCCAAAATCAACCACACGATTTTCCCGGTGATGCCGAACCTCACGGCTTTGGTTATCTTGGTCAGAAGAAGCGTGATGTTGAGCATTGGGGGCGTTGAAATTGACAACTCTTCCTGTAGAAGGCTTTTGCCGTAGCTGACTACGAGGGGTGGCTCCAGAATTGCTGCGACGGGTAATGATTAGATTTGAGACCTGCGGTTGAGAAGAACGACGACGACGAGTAGCTCGGCGTTGTTCTCGATGAGTCTTTAACGAAGCTGGCTGCTCCAGCTCTGTCGGAGAGCCCCCGTTATGAAACGGGGCTTCCTTTGCCTCCATCAATTCTGAAGTAGGCTGAGGAGAACCAGTGGTTTCTACCGGAAACAAATGAGGGTATTTGGATTGATTCGAGCGCCCTTCCTGCCGAGATGAACGAGAAGCGGACTGAGTGCGTCTGGAGCGAGGGGGATTCATAGGCTTTCTTTGGATGACTGTTAATTGTTAATCGTTGATAGCTCCCTCTTTTGGTGCGCTACTGGCGTGGAACTTGCCTCTTTCGGAGGTCATGCTAGCTACTACAGTATGTATTCTACAAGTGCTACATTGGTTTCGTCTCAGTATATCTTTGCTAATTACTGGGCTCTAGTTATCTACTCATTGTTTTGAGGAAGAAACTGTAAAGCCCAGCTAGTTTGTCTGACAATTCCCCTCAGCAAAGCGACTTCCTCCCGAGAGAGATGAGCTCGATTGTAAATTCGTCGCAGTTTTTCCATTCTGGCGGTGGCTGTATGAGGATACAGATATTCCATCTTCAGCAATACGCTTTCTAGATGCTGGTAGTACCCTTCCAAGATTTCTAGAGAAGCCGACTGCTCAGTATCATTCTCAGGTTCATCTGTAAGCTGACGAGACGCCTGATATAGCTCGTAAGCACAGATAGCGACAGCTTGGGCAAGATTAAGTGAAGGATACTCGGGATTTGCGGGAATGGCAATGAAACGTTGTCCATAGTTAAGTTCTTGGTTGCTTAAGCCTCGGTCTTCAGGGCCAAAAATTAGAGCAGATTCTCCTGCTGTTGTCAATAGCCAGGGGAGGGCGGTTCGCGGCGATTCTAGGGAGGTAGACGCGCGAGGACGGGCGGTGGTGGCGATCGCTCGCTGACATCCAGCCAAGCCCTCTGATAGGGTAGCCACCTGCGTTGCTGTGGCTAAGATCTCTTGTCCGTGTACTGCCATTCTCCGCGCTTCCTCTCCTACCGGGTCGCAGTGGGGATTCACCAGCACGAGCTGAGTTAGCCCCATATTTTTCATCGCCCGCGCAACAGAACCGACATTCAGTGGGCCTGCTGGTTCTACTAGCACAATGCGAATTCGGGCTAGTTCAGACAACATGCTTTAAGCTACTTAAGAAAACTATTAGCATTGTAACGGTACTGTACAGGATTAGCGGTTGATGGTACGCCAGCGCTCTAAATCTAATTTCCCAACTAAAATCTGTCCGGTTTGTGGTCGTCCCTTCGCTTGGCGCAAAAAATGGTCTCAGTGTTGGGATGAGGTCAAGTATTGCTCAGAACGCTGTCGGCGGCGGCGGTCGAATCCAGCGATTAGCTCTTAGCGATTAGCTAACAGCTCGATCCAGCACAGCTCGTCCAATCCTTGATAATCTGTTAGGTGCAGATTAAATTATTTAAAGTTAGAGGATTTTCCAGGTTGCAACCCAAGTTAATTATTCACGGCGGTGCCGGAAGCTCTTTAAAAGCGAAAAAAGCGCTGAGCGCCGTTAGAGAAACGCTCCATACCATTGTTCAAGAAGTCTACGATCTGCTCTCTAGCGACGCGAGTGCCGTAGAAGCCGTGCTGGCCGGGTGTCAGCTACTCGAAAATGAGCCCCGTTTTAATGCCGGAACGGGTTCTGTTCTTCAGTCTGATGGCCAAATTCGCATGAGTGCGGCACTTATGGATGGGTCGCGACAGCGCTTCAGCGGCGTGATTAACGTCTCTCGCGTCAAGAATCCCATTAAAATTGCTCAGACTCTTCAAGAAGAGCCAGATAGAGTGCTCTCCGACTACGGTGCGGCGGAACTCCTGCGTGAACTCAAATTTCCGCTCTACGACCCGCTCATTGATCTTCGTCTCCAGGAATGGATTCAGCAGCGACAGGAAAACTTTAGCAAGGAAATGGCCGGAGTCGTTGCTGAAGAGGAACTAGTTCCCGAAGAAGCGCGACGAGGAACGATTGGGGTGGTGGCCCTCGACAGTCAGGGACGGTTAGCGGTCGGCACGTCTACGGGGGGCAAAGGGTTAGAACGGATTGGGCGAGTGAGTGACTCAGCCATGCCTGCTGGCAACTACTCCACCAGCCAAGCTGCGGTAAGCTGCACCGGCATCGGGGAAGATATTATCGAGGAGTGTTTGGCAGCGCGGATCGTGATTAGAACCACGGATGGACTCACTCTGGAAGAGGCGATGCGGCGCACGATGAAGGAATCTCAGGAACGCCACCGAGACTTCGCAGCGATCGCCCTGGACGCGACTGGCAAGATTGCCTGGGGAAAAACGAGCGAGGTGCTGCTGGCGGCTTACCATAACGGTCAGCAGATTGGCGATACCCTAGAGTGGAACGCACTGGCTAGTTACCACGCTTAGAGTCAACCATACTTTCCGACGCTAATTCTGGCTCCTCAGCTTCAGAGAGGACGGACTTTGCTAGTCGCGTCAGATAGATCGCGACCCCGACAGCGAGCGCTAACCCAGCCGCTCGCCAGGCCAATAGCTGAGGAGAGCTGTCTCCACCAAAGAGCGATACGCCAAAAGCTCCTAGGTAAACATAGAAGGCAATCACCGGAAGCATTCCGAGCCATGTCAACAGGAAGTACTGCCAAAACCCCACTTTGGTACAGCTAAAGCCATAATTAAGGATATTTGAGGGAATTAGAGGAGACAGCCGACTCAGCAGCAAAATTTTCCAAGCTTGCTCGCCTACTGCGCGATCGAGACGAGCAAAATCAGGATTTTTGTCTAGCCATTTCTTGATGCGCTGGCGGGCAATGGTTCGCCCAAGAGCAAAACAGGCGACCGCCCCCAAGGTATCGGCGGCTGAAGCCGAAGCCATTCCGGTGACTAGACCGAACACTGTTCCCGCTACCAAGATCAGCACAATGTTCGGGAAGCCTAACACACTGGCAAACACGTAAAGACTAATAAAGGCAGGAATGGCCCACAGTCCCAGCGTTTCTAGCCAGCGATTAATGGCTTCTATCCATGTGTCAAGCGGTAAAACGCTGCCGAGTAGAGCGACCAAACCCACTGCCACAACTACCAGCCAAAATTTTTTGCTTCGTAGCCAACTTGTATTCATCGCGGCCATTCCTTATGCCAGTGTTGACCGCAGCAGTCTGGGGCTATCAGTCCTGAAGCACCGTCTGTTGATGTCTTCTGCCATAATAAATATTTATCACACCTTCGTAGCCAGACTTGATGGGCAGTCGCTATCTCCGCTGAGCCCTAACTGGCATCTTCTGTTAATATGCGGCTCAACGTTGAAATTAAGGGTAACGGCTTTCCGATCCTGTGCTTACATGGTCATCCCGGCTCCGGGGCCAGCATGGCTGTTTTTACGAATCGTCTGTGCCAAGAATACCAAACCATTGCTCCCGATTTACGCGGTTACGGTCAAAGCCGACCAGCGGGGAGCTTCTGCATGAGTGACCATCTTAGCGATCTCACCGCGCTTCTGAACTGTCTTCAGGTCGAGCGCTGCCTCTTGCTAGGATGGTCTTTAGGCGGCATTCTCGCCCTGGAAATGGCCCTTGCTGACCCGCAACGCTTTAGCGGACTGATTCTCATTGCTTCTGCTGCTCGCCCCCGCGGCGACCACCCGCCAACAAGCTGGCAAGACTTACTCTATACCGGAGTTGCCGGGATTCTCAATGTCCTCAATCCGGGATGGCAGTGGAATATTGATACTTTTGGTCGGCGATCGCTGTTTCGCTATCTTCTCCACCAGCAGTCTGCCACTGCCTACCGATACTTGGCCGACGGCATTCAAGCCTATCTTCAAACTTCCCATCAGGCGCATCAGGCTCTCTCGACAGCGTTGAAGGCTGGCTATAATCGCCTTGAAGCTCTCCCAGAGCTGACACTTCCCTGCCTTGCTCTAGCTGGGTCGAAGGATTGCCACATTACGGCCTCCTCCAGCCAAGAAACGGCGGCGCATTTTCAAGACTGCCACTGGAAGTGCTATCCTCAAACTGCTCATTTGTTTCCTTGGGAGATCCCCGAGCAGGTTTGCTCGGATATCGAGCGCTGGCTTAAATCGCGCCCTGAGGTAGTGAGCTGATGAGGAGAAAAGGTGGCTTTCCTGGCCAATAGCCTGGGGCCACTCTCGTACCGACTAGGCCTGTCCGCTCCAGGAAGGCTGGGGCTTAAACTCAGGCTCCTCCACGTCGTCAAAAATGGTGAGCTGGCTGGGTTTACAGCGCTTAACTGTGGCCCGGATGCCCTGCGCACCTTCAGTTTCTAAGTCTTCGATATATCCGCTTTGGGCGAGTTCTGCTTCCTTCCTGGTCAGAAAAGGACCAAAATAGTAGGTACAACTCGGAACTTCGGTGATTATTTCTACCCAACAGGCAATGCCTACGTTATCCAGAAGGCCAATTAGTAGTTCTTTCATGGTTGTTTGCGATTTTGCCCCTCGTCTCAGAATGCCATTCTAGCTTCTTAATCCAGATCGAACGTTAGATTTTTTGACATTTTTTAATATTTTTTTACAAAAATGTTATGGTTACGGAAGTTTGATCTCCAGCTTGTTGGACCAGCGCTGACGACAGACTTCGTAGAGAGCGATCGCCGCCGCCACTGAAGCATTCAGACTGGGAGTTTTTCCTTGGAGAGGAATAGACACTAGCTGATCGCAGCAGCGCTGCGTCAGCAAGCTAACCCCCTCTCCTTCTGAACCGATCACCAGGCCAACAGCTCCTCGAAAGTCCACGGTGTGTAACAGGGCACCGTTGTCGGCAACGGTTCCATAAATCCAAAATCCCGCCTCCTTTAACTCTTCTAAAGCACGACTCAGATTAACAACTCTAGCGATGGGTAGGGTCTCTAGGGCTCCCGCCGCTACCTTCATGACGGTGGACGTTACCCCAGCAGCCCGTCTTTGAGGAATAACGACTCCTTGCGCTCCCATCGCTTCTGCCGTCCGAATAATGGCGCCTAAATTGTGGGGGTCGGTAATGCCATCGGCAATCACCAACACCGGAGATTCTGTGGCAGCTTTCGCGGCTAGAATGACATCAGCAAGAGCTTGATAGTCGTAGGGAGCAACTTGAGCAGCCACTCCTTGATGGGTCGCTCCTTCGGTCAGCTGATTCAGGCGATAAATTTCTACCTCGTCGATCACCGTCCCGTTCGCCTTCGCTTCTTCGAGCAATGAATGAAAGCGGGGATCGTAGCGCAGCCGGGACGTAATCCAAACCCGGTTCAGTTGACGTCCGCCTGCGAGCGCCGCTAGAACGGAATGACGACCATAAATCAGGTCGCTATCCTCTGAGCGTTTCCACTCTGGAGTGTCCTGGTCAGAGTTTTTCGGCCTCAAGCGATGCGGCTTTTGACGAAAAGAGGAGGCAGGAGAGCTGCCTTTAAATGGTTTTTGCTTTGGTTTGTCTCTTCGGCGGCGGTTTGGCTCGCTCATTGTGCTTAGGGCGTTAACAACGATTAAGGTGCTCGAGTAGCTGATTCAGGCGCTGCGGGTCTTGAAGATAGAGATATCCCAAGAGTGTTTCAAAACTAGTCGCTTGCTGATATACTTCTGGGGATAGATGACGGCGTTTGCCTGCGGCATTGCGACCGCGCCGCACAATCTCCTGCTCGTGCTCTGTGAGATAGGGTTTAAGGCTTTGCAAACACTGAGCCTGGTTTTCGGCTCGGACTTGGGCGACGACCAGTTGATGATATTCAGCCATCCTTTTCGGAGGAAAAAGATAGTAAGTGCGGACGTGGAGCTCGTAAACGGCATCGCCGATATAGGCAAGAGAAGCGGGGGACAGTCGGTTCTGTTTACCCCCCTGAAGCCAGTCCTGGCAAAGTTTCCATGATGGCTGTCTCGCGTCAGCGTCAGGCTGACCCAGGGGCTCAGGGGGCGAACTCACGAGGGTCTCTTGCTTGGCGAGAGCGTTGGCCTTACAGGCAATAAGGCTGCATTCATGCCGCGCTATTGGTGCTGATCACGTCACCCCCTCCTCCCCCTCAACTCTCAATATTTTCAATGGCCGCCTCTACCGATGGCTGTAGCGAGAGAAATTTCTCCAAACGAACAAGCTTAACCGTTTGCGTCACGCGAGGGTTGGTAACGACTTGCAAGCTTCCGTTGGCGGTTTGAGCTTTTTTCACTAGCTGCACTAAAGCTCCGAGACCAGAACTATCAATGAAATCTATCTGCGAGAGAACTAAAACAACGTTGGCTGGTCCTTCCTCAATGCAGTTGCCAATCACCTTCCGAAATGCTGGTTCGGAGAAGGCATCTAGTAGGCCAGTAAGGCGAATAAGTTGGTATTTTTCCCTGACTTCGCGAGTGCCTCTTAAGCTGACTGTCAGGCTGAGCTGCTCAGGAATGGCTTCCTCCTAAACTTAACTGTTACTCGAATCATACTGAATTATAAATTATAACCAACGAATTGTAAGCGACGAAGGATAGCAGAACACGAAGTTCCAACTCTCAACCTTCCGCCTGTAGGTGTCGCTTTCCTGAGAAAAGCACTGCCGCAGACAGATGCAGTCAGCAAGCTGAAGTTGCCTGTCCCGCTCACACCCTTCACGACTGCATTTTCCGCTCTCGCATTGACCGGACGAAATCATCAAACAAGTAATCAGCATCATGAGGACCGGGACTCGCTTCTGGATGATACTGAACCGAGAAAACCGGCAGAGTTTTGTGTCGCAGACCAGCAACGGTACGGTCGTTGAGGTTGAGGTGTGTGATTTCGACGTCCGGAACTAAAGAATTTGCCTCAACCGCAAAACCATGATTTTGGCTAGTAATTTCTACCTGCTGTTCGCTCCCCGCTGGTTGATTCAAACCTCGGTGTCCAAATTTGAGTTTGAAGGTTTCTCCTCCCAAAGAAAGACCTAAAATCTGATGTCCCATACAAATCCCAAAGGTCGGCATGCCTTCTTTGAGCAGCGCTTTTGTTAGCTCGATTCCATCTCGGTTCGCAGCGGGGTCTCCTGGCCCGTTGGATAGAAAAATTCCGTCGGGACGGTAGTGAAAGATTTTTTCTGCTGGAGTGTCCGCAGGAACAACAATGACACGGCAGCCGTAGCTTGCTAAACGACGGAGAATATTCCGCTTAATTCCAAAGTCAATCGCTACCACCGTGAGCGGTTCACTGACCTCAGCGCTGTTTACTGGTCGAAACTCCCACTGGGAGTCGGTTGGGTCAGTCCACTCATAAATCTCCCTGGTGCTGACTTCTCGCACTAAATTTAGCCCTGCCATGCTAGGAGCTGCCTGCACTTTAGCAAAAAGTTCATCAGGGTCGAGAATGGTGGTGGAAATTCCTCCATTCATGGCTCCACTGGCACGAATTTTGCGAGTGAGGGCGCGGGTATCTAGTCCATAAATTCCGGGAATGGTGTGGTCTTGGAGATAGTCTGGAAGTGACTGAGTCGCTCGCCAGTTACTAGGACGCCAAGTTATATTGCGGGCAACAGCTCCTCTGACCTGGGGACGAACCGACTCTTCATCGTCAGGATTAACACCAGTGTTGCCTAATTCTGGATAAGTAAAAATCACGATTTGTCCGCAGTAGCTGGGATCGGTGAGAACTTCTTGATATCCGGTCATTCCCGTATTAAAAACCACTTCTCCCACCACCGTTCCGGTCGCTCCAAAAGACCAGCCTCGGTAGCAAGAGCGATCGGCAAGCATGAGTAGAGCAGGAGTCGCCTGGGCAATCGGCATGGTTAATTCCTTATAGAGTGCTGTTTAAAGTAATAAAGTTTAACGATTACTTCGTTCAGTTTAAGTGCTTCCCGGAGGGAAAGCGATAAACTAGTGATCGAGCAAATCAGACTCCGCCCTAAAGTTTGCCCTCATCGCTGATTAACAGTGAGCGCGTCAAGCCTCAGAACACGGGCAGGAGCAAACGTGGGTTGGTTGTGTCACTATGAGTCCTAGAAAGTTAACAGAGTCTAACAAACAAGAAATTCTCTCTTTATACCGAGGTTCGCCAGAGACGACTTCTACGCTAGCAGAGCGCTATGAAGTCAGTAGTTCGACCATCAGCCGATTTTTAAAGAGCAATTTGTCGGCAGCGGAATACGAAGATTTAATTCAGCAAAAGCGCCTCGGTCGAACGGCTAACCGCAGCGAAAAGCCAGCTCAATCTCAGCCGCAACCACTCGAAGCACAAGCTAGCTTTCCGCCGCCGCCTGCTGCGGCAGAGTCTCCAAAACCCAAGCCAAAAAAATCTCGGCTCCCAGACGGGAATGCCAGCGAAGACCCAAAACCGAAACCGAAAAAAACGATTCCGCCCATCCCAGAGAGGGAAAACCTCACTCAAGACCGGGAACTCGGAGATAGCGCGAACGATGAAGTCAACGTTGCCACCCTACAGGCGATGCTCGGAGAGGACTTAGCCGACTTAGAAGAAGACGAGCTCGATGAGAGCGAAGAAGACTGGGAAGATGAGCTAGAGGCTCATATTAGTACTGTTTCGGAGCAGGCCGCCGCCCTTCAAATCTTGCCGTTATCGGCAGCTTCGTTTCCAAGAACCTGTTATTTGGTAATTGACCGTGGAGCTGATTTGATTACTCGTCCTCTCAAAGACTTTGCCGAGCTAGGCAGTATTCCAGTCGCGGAAGTGCAGCAAAAAACCTTGCCTGTGTTCGATAATCAGCGAGTAGCGCGGCGCTTTTCTAATCGCTCTCAGCGAGTGATTAAAGTTCCTGATGGTCAGATTTTGGAGCGGACCAGTCCTTATCTTGAAGCGAAGGGCATTACCCGACTACTGATGGATGGTAAAGTGTATGCTCTTTCTGCTTCTACTGACGATGAAGTTGGCCTGAGAAACTAAACTAAATCGAGAATAACTATTGTTGATATTTAGCTTGCATAACACTTATGAAGGTCAGTCATCTCCTGAGACTATATGAGCGAGGATACCGAGATTTCTCAAGAATAGACCTCAGAGGAGCCGATCTTGGGGGTGTTACGCTTATTGGAGTCGATTTTACAGAAGCTAACCTGATGGGGGTGAATCTCCGTCGCGCTTTTCTCACGCAGTCAAATTTGAGCAGAGCCAGCCTCAACTGGGCTGACCTGCGCTTTACAAAAATCAGCCAGGGAACGCTTACTGAAGCAGAGCTGACGAAAGCGAATCTAAGCGGAGCTTTTATGGTGAAGAGCGTTCTAGCGGGGGCTAAGCTCAGCGGAGCGAACCTATCTTACGTCAATCTTAGAGGAGCTAACCTAAAGTTCGCTAACTTGTGTGGGTCAAACCTACAGCGAATTAATCTGCGGGAAGCGAACTTAGAAGGCGCTAATCTTAAATGGTCCAACTTAAGAGAAGCAAGATTGTCTGGTGCCAGACTTGGGGGAACCTGCTTCAGCAACACAAATCTGAGCCGGGCATTTTTGAAGCAGGTAGACCTCAGCGACGCTTGCTTGGAAGCTGTTAATCTTCAAGAAGCAAAGCTCAACGATTCTAATCTAGAGCGAGCCAATTTAAGGAAAGTTAATCTTCATAAAGCCCACCTGCACAGATGTAGCTTAGCCGGAGCAGACTTAGCAGGCGCCAATTTATCTCAAGCCATTTTAGCGGCGGCAACGCTACAGCAGGCAAACCTCCGCGATGCCAATCTAGAGCTGGCACTGTTCGAGCTATCTTCTTTAGAAGAGGCGCTACTCGACGGCGCGATTCTCCCAGTGATGACACAGGTTCCATCGACTCTGTCTTTTGCTTAAGTTAGCTATCAACGAATTAAAAATGCCAGAAGAGACTCGCTATGGAGTTGTCCTGCTCACTACCCCGTCTCGAGCCGAGGGGGAAAAAATTGCCTCAGTACTCGTCGAGACGCAGCTAGCCGCCTGCGTTAGCCTCACTCCTGTTTATTCTGTCTATAGCTGGCAGGGAAAAATCCACCGCGATGAAGAGTGGCAGCTCATCATTAAAACCGATTTGGCTAAATTTGACACGGTGGCGGCTAAGGTCCAAGAGCTTCACTCGTATGAAGTTCCGGAAATTGTGGCGCTACCGATTGTAGCTGGCTTGAAAGCCTATTTGCAGTGGATTGCTGAAAACGTATCCTAACTTGACGTTGAATCGAAAATAGCGGCAGATTCCTATGAGAGAACACGATATTGTAATTGTTGGCGGTGGTTTAGCAGGCAGTCGTGCTGCTTTAGAAATCAAGCGGTGCGATCGCCAACTAGACGTGGCTTTGGTGGCGAAAACTCACCCGATTCGCTCCCATTCCGTCGCCGCCCAAGGAGGCATTGCGGCCACGCTCCAAAACGTCGATCCCCAAGATAGCTGGGAAGCTCATGCGTTTGATACCGTGAAAGGCTCGGATTATCTGGCCGACCAGGATGCGGTGGAAATTCTGACGCGAGAAGCCCCAGAAGTGATTATCGAGCTGGAACACATGGGAGTGTTGTTCTCTCGCTTAGAAGACGGCAGAATTGCTCAACGGGCTTTCGGCGGACACTCGCACCGACGTACCTGCTACGCTGCCGATAAAACCGGACAGGCGATTCTCCACGAACTAGTCAATAATCTGCGCCATCACGGAGTCCATATTTACGATGAATGGTACGTGATGCAGCTCATCGCCGAGGACGGGGTGGCGAAGGGAGTGGTCATGATGCATCTGCTCGACAGCCGGCTCGAAGTGGTGCGGGCCAAAGTAGTGATGTTCGCGACCGGAGGCTACGGTAGAGTGTTCAACACCACCTCTAACGATTTTGCCTCCACCGGAGACGGCTTAGCCATGTCTGCCCTCGCGGGGATTCCACTAGAGGATATGGAGTTCGTGCAGTTTCATCCCACCGGGCTGTACGGGGTTGGGGTGCTAATTTCCGAAGCCGTGCGGGGAGAAGGAGCCTACCTAATTAATAGCGAGGGCGATCGCTTTATGGCGCACTATGCCCCAAAGCAGATGGAACTCGCTCCCCGCGACATTACCTCCCGCGCCATTACCCTCGAAATTCGCGCTGGCCGGGGTATTCATCCTGACGGCAGTGCTGGCGGTCCTTGTGTATATTTAGATTTGCGCCACATGGGACAGGAAAAGATCATGAGTCGAGTGCCTTTCTGTTGGGAAGAGGCTCATCGCTTAGTGGGGGTGGATGCCGTTCACGAACCGATGCCCGTGCGTCCAACGGCGCACTACTCGATGGGAGGCATTCCCGTCAATACCGACGGACAGGTACGTCGCAGTGCCGATAGCTTGGTAGAAGGATTTTTTGCGGCTGGAGAATGCGCCTGCGTTTCGGTACACGGGGCCAACCGTTTAGGCAGTAATTCTCTGCTGGAGTGTGTGGTCTACGGAAGACGAACCGGGGCGGCGATCGCCCAGTACGTTCAGGGACGAAAGTTTTCTGAATTTGATGCCCAACGGTATCTCGATACTGCGAAGGAGAGAGTACAGAATCTCCTCGCTCAACAAGGCACAATGCGCATCAGCCAGCTTCGTCAGGCGTATCAGGACTGCATGAGCGAACACTGTAGCGTTTTTCGGACTGAAGAGGTGATGGAGGCCGGTTTGGAGAAACTACGCCAGCTCAAGCAGCAGTACAGCAATATTTATTTAGACGACAAAGATACCTGTTGGAACACCGAACTGATCGAGGCTCTCGAACTGGGGCATTTGCTAATTGTCAGCGAAATCATTTTGACCTCCGCACTCCACCGCAAAGAAAGCCGAGGAGCGCATTCGCGAGAAGATTACCCGCAGCGCGATGACGCGAACTTCCTGAAGCATACTTTAGCGTACTATTCCCCGGCAGGCATTGATACAGAGTATATGCCAGTGGTCGTCAATCGCTTTGAGCCGCAGGAACGGACGTATTAAGTACGACAATGTTGGCAGTCAGAATAGGCAGTCATGCCAGTTAAACTCATTGGCACTCATCAGCCTGAATACCAACAAGCTTGCCAGCTACGCTATCGGGCCTTTTTCGCCGAACACAATTTGCCCTTCACAATTCTGTTCGACCAGGACGAAACTGACAGTTTTCATGCCGTCATAACCAGTGCTGATTGCAAAGTCGTTGCCTACGGAAGATTGACACAAAAGCTTAATCACGATCAGATTTCCCAAATGGTTGTTGAGCCTGAATACCAAGGACGAGGTTTAGGCCAGCAAATCCTGCAATTTTTAATCTTACTAGCCGCTCAACACCGGGCAAAATTAATGGTTTTAGAGGCCAGAACTTCAGCGATGGAATTCTATCAAAAGTTAGGCTTTAAACCAAACGGTTCTGAGTATTCCTCAAAAAAAACGGGAATTGCCCACATCAGAATGACCAGACTCCCGTAACTTGCTCTTGCCAGTCATGAAACACCTCAACCGTCGCTTTTTAGAACTTTCTGCGGTCAATATTCTCTCGAACCTAATGGTTCCGATCGCCAATCTGATTGATATTGCCTTTCTCGGACATCTAGAACAGATTCGTCATCTCGCTGGAGTGGCCCTGGCAGCAGTTTTATTCAGCTACATCTACTGGTCGTTTGGGTTTCTGCGCATGGGAACCACCGGAACGACGGCGCAGGCTGCTGGACGAGGCGATGGAGATGAGGTAATCCTGACGGCACTCCGTCATGGTCTGGCGGCGGTTGGTATTGGAGCAATTATTCTGTTGTTGCAGCAGCCACTGCGAGAACTAGGCTTTGCCCTGCTCAGTGCTGATCCAGAAGTGAAGGCAGCAGGGAGAGACTACTACAACGCCCTGATTTGGGGAGCGCCGGCGACGCTGCTTAATTTTGTGCTGCTGGGCTGGTTTCTTGGACGAGAACAGGGCACAAAAGTACTGCTCCTCTCAGCGCTCGATAAAGGAGTCAACGTCGTCCTTAACTATCTTTTTATTGTGCGCCTACACTGGGCCAGTGCAGGCGCGGGCTGGGCAACAGCGGCCAGTCAATACTTAACCTTAGCCGTTGGGATTCTGCTGGTTTGTCGGGAACTGCGATGGCAAACAGTGAGAGCGCTCGCCCCACGCATCTCAAATCGAGCCGCCTTATCTGCTATTTTTACTCTCAATCGAGACATCATGGTGCGGACTCTCGCCCTGATTTCTACCTTCGCCGTTTTTACCAATCTCGGTGCTGCTTTGGGAACCGAGGTGTTAGTAGCCAATACGCTGCTGCTCCAGGTGGTCACGCTAGGGGCCTACTTCATCGACGGGTTAGCCTTTGCCACCGAAAGCATTGCTGGCAACTGTCGCGGTCAGGGAGACACCAAGCAGCTCCGAGCGTTAGTGAAGCTTTCAGGAGCAGTCAGCTTGGGCATTGGTTTGGGCTTTGCCCTGGTCTTTGCCGTGCTGCCGGGTCCGCTGTTTGGCTTACTCACCGATCGCTCTACGATTATTGCTCAAATTGGCAACCACGTACTCTGGCTCTTTCCAGTGCTGGGGTTTGGCTCCCTGGCCTATATGCTTGACGGCTATTTTTTAGGATTAACCGCAGGTCTAATTCTCCGTAACTCTTCGCTGAGCTCCTCACTGTTAGGTTTTGCTCCAGCAGCCTGGATTGCTTGGCAAACGGGCAGTAATCATCTGCTCTGGCTAGCCCTAACCTTCTTTATGGCAGCAAGAATGTTGACTCTCGGCATTCAGGTGCCGAAAACCTTAAAAGACAGCGCTGTAAGCGTAGGGGGAGCAACCGAGGCGCGGGGAAAAGGGTAAAGGAGGGATGATCAATTTTTTCCTCAATCCTGGGTGCTTTTCCCGTTCCGGAGGGACAGTTTTCCCTTCTCCCCTCACTCACTAATTCCTAACACGAGCCAATGAAGTTATTTACATACCAGGAAGATTTAACCCACTCGTTAATTCTTCCATCCGCGATCGCATCGTGTCGGTCGATTTTTGGTAGGCATCTTGCATGGCATTGCCGACTAGCTCAGAAAGCTCCTCAGCACTTTTGCCCATCGCCTCGGACGCAATCTCCACGCGACGGGGTTCTTGGTTCCCGCTCATGACCACTTTCACCAGACCGTCGCCGCTTTCCCCCTGAATTTCCATCTGCTCCAGTTCTTCTTGGAGCTGCTTGGCTCCTTCTTGAACCTGCTGAGCTTTTTGAAAGGCAGCAGCCAGCTCTTTCATTTTGCCTAAACCGAGTCCGAATCCTCTCCCTTGGTTGGTCATATTTCGTAGGTATTTTAGGTAAATTTTTCATTAGTTAAGAAGTAGCAACACTTGTTCTAACAGGCCGCTAAATCTACTTCTATCCATGTTAGTGTCTCTTGTCCAAGTCGCAAGTGTTCTAAACCGAGAACTCTCCTAGAAGCTGTACTTCTGGCTCTAGAGTTAAAGACCAGTGCTGGTCGACTTTTTCTTGAACATGGCGGATCAAACGGAAAATATCGTCCGCCTTGGCGCTACCGCAGTTAAGAATAAAGTTAGCATGACGGTGAGCTACCTGAGCGTCTCCAATTTGATATCCCTTTAAACCAATTTGTTCGATCAGCCAGCCCGCTGCGTGAGGCTGTGGATTCCGAAATACGCTGCCGCAGCTCGGCATGTGGTAGGGTTGAGAATTTTTGCGCTGTCTAAGATTGCGATTGGTGGTTGCCATCACGGCTTCCTTGGTTGAGTCGGGCTGAAGCTGGAAGGTAGCCTCCACGACGAGCCGACGAGCCCCTTGAAGATTAGACGTGCGATAGCTATAGTCGAGGTCTTGAGGGGTGAGACGCTCGATTTGGTCGGTGGCTGAGGCCACTGATACACTAGTCAGGACATCGGCAGTGCATTGACTGTGCGCTCCGGCGTTCATGACGACTGCTCCTCCAACGGTTCCGGGAATGCCCACGGCCCATTCCAACCCTCGCCAGCCTTTTCTGGCCGCTCGCCAAGCTAAGCGAGCAATGGGTTCGCCAGCCCCCGCCGTCACTAGGCCAGTCTGAGCATCAAATTGACTATATTGCAGATGACGAGTACTAATGACTAAACCGGGAATGCCGCGATCGCTGACAAGTAAATTGGAGCCAGCACCGAGCAGGGTCAAGGGTAAATCCTGGTCGAGATACCAGGCAAAACTAGCCTGAAGCTCTTCCCAGTTGCGAGGAGCAACATACCACTGGGCGAGGCCCCCCACTCGCCATGAAGTCATGTCTGCCAAGCTGACATGAGGGATAATTCGGCTGTTTCCGGGCAACGTAACGGGGGACAACATAGAAATAACGGTTTAGATGAGTAGGGGCTGTAGGACCAGCCGTTTCTTTCATACCTTATTATTGCCAAAGAGCAAGGTTTATTGATCAAATCTTTAGTTTTTGTCGTCATTGGTTTTGGGAAGAACAAGCAGCCATCACCGTAGGAATAACTTGGTTAAGATTTCCCGCTCCTAAAAACAGAGCCAAGTCTCCCGGTTTGAGTTCCTGACTCAACCACTCCTTCAGAGTAGCGAAGGAATGATAGCAGACCTGCGGGTGATGACGGGCGATCTCCTCAGCTACCTGTTGTCCGCTAATTCGACCTGGGTTGACTTCCCCAGCGCTATAGATATCGGTAACAATTACCCGATCGGCATCGCTAAAGGCCGTTGCAAATTCGTCCAGGAAAGCGACGGTGCGGCTGTAGCGGTGGGGCTGAAAAATAGCTACAGTGCGCTGAGCGTTTCGCTGCTGGCGGGCCGCCGCGAGAGTCGCCGCAATTTCGCTGGGGTGGTGAGCGTAATCATCGACAAACGTGATGCCGTGGCATTCTCCCTTGATTTCAAAACGTCGCTTGGCTCCTTTAAAAGTGGCAATTGCTGACGCGATCTCCTCAAACCCCAGACTAACCTGCCGCCCCACCGCCACCGCAGCTAGCGCGTTACTCAGGTTATGCTGACCTAACAGCGGAAGCTGTAGCCTACCGAGAAGCTGACCGCGTTCCCAAACTTGAGCCGTACTGCCCTGGGAATGATAGCGTACCTGGGTCACCCAGTAATCAGCTTTTTGAGCGGACTTGAGGCTGTAGCTGATGTCTGGCTGTAGTTCCTGAACGATTTCGTCATCGATGCAGCCCACTAAGGTCTGAGACTGAGCAGCAAAGCGGCGGAAAATCGCGACGACGTCTTCTAGGGTTTGATAGTGGTCCGGGTGATCTAATTCAACGTTGGTCACGACACCAATAGTCGGTGTATGTTTGACCAGAGAGCCATCCGATTCATCGGCTTCGGCGACCAGCAACCGGCTCTGACCAAGCCGAGCATTTCCCTGCCAGGCTTCAACCTCTCCCCCAATGATAATTGTCGGGTCTAGTCCGGCTTTGAGTAACATATAGGCAATCAAGCTACTGGTGGTGGTTTTGCCGTGGGTTCCTGCTACAGCAATACTGTGATAGCTTTGAATCAAAGCCGCCAAGAGATCTGAACGGTGGAAAATTTCGTAGCCTCGCTCCACAGCCGCTTGGTACTCAACGTTACTAGCGCTAATGGCGGTAGAACAAACCACTTGAGGACGTAACGATTCTAAGTAACTTTTCGCTTCACCAGAAGACCCTCTGAAGGATTGAGCCCTGACCGTTGCCGACAGTGGCCGGCGTTGATTGGCTGTTGACTGAAAAATGTCTAAATTAGTGTCTTCTTGACGACTAAAGATTCGAGCGCCCACTGACTCTAGACGCTCAGTAATATGGTTAACCCGAAGATCTGAACCCGATACTGGAATGTGACGCTTTGCTAAAATATAGGCCAGCGCTGACATACCAATTCCGCCAATTCCAATAAAATGGAAAGGTTTTCCGCTTAAATCAATGGTCTTCATGCCCAATTCTCCTGGCACACCGCAACAATTAAATCACCAAAATATTGTATTAACAATATTTAATAAATAGGAACTTCGCGTATGATAATAGCAAAACTTGGCAACAACGCAAAAATAATGCTTTTTTAGGTTTGATTTAATTTAGACAAAGAGGTTTTGGGTGACGATCATTCTCAACATTTCTTCATCAAATTGATGTAGAGCTAGCCGTCCTTAGAGACGCAAGTATGCAGCGCTCAGAGATGAGCAAGAAGTTTCCGACCTAACGGAACTAAAGAACCTCATTTCAAAAGACAGCCCAGCATTCTCGCAGGCGATCGCTGCTCAAATAGCTGGTTCCGGCAGCCGAGTATGACTAGCCACAATAAACAGCAAGAATTAAGTCAGATTCTGTGTCGAATTGTTCTGGCTTTACGATATGATTGGGTTCATTAGAAGAGTTTATCTATTGCAATAAAAGTATAGAGGGCAAAGCGCAGTGATTAGAGTAGCAATTAACGGGTTTGGACGCATTGGACGTAACTTTCTGCGGTGCTGGCTCACTCGTGAAAATAGTCAGCTAGAAGTCGTTGGTATCAACGATACCTCCGATCCCAAAACCAATGCCCACCTGTTGAAATACGATTCGATGCTGGGAACTTTAGATGCGGATATCGACTTCGATGAGAACTCCCTCATTGTGAATGGAAAAACCATCAAATGCGTATCCGACCGCAATCCCCTCAACTTGCCCTGGGACTCTTGGAACATCGATTTAGTCGTTGAATCCACTGGTGTGTTTAGAGATGAACCAGGAGCTTCCAAGCACATAGCCGCCGGGGCGAAAAAAGTTATGATTACCGCTCCTGGAAAAGGAGGCGGCATTGGTACCTATGTCGTTGGGGTCAACCACGAAGATTACGAACACGACAAGCACGACATTGTTAGTAACGCTAGCTGTACGACTAACTGCCTTGCCCCCGTTGTTAAAGTCCTTCAGGAACAGTTCGGCATTGTTAAAGGAACAATGACGACGACCCACAGCTACACCGGTGACCAAAGAATCTTAGATGCGAGTCACCGCGATTTGCGGCGGGCGCGGGCAGCCGCTATTAATATTGTTCCCACCTCCACCGGAGCCGCGAAAGCTGTTGCTCTGGTAATTCCAGAACTCAAAGGCAAGCTAGACGGGATTGCTCTAAGGGTTCCGACTCCCAACGTATCGGTGGTAGATTTTGTTGCTCAGGTTGAAAACAACGTCATCACCGAGCAGGTAAACGAAACGCTCAAAGCGGCTTCTGAAAACTCCCTAAAAGGAATTCTCGGCTACAACGACGAGGAGTTAGTCTCCTGCGACTATCGCAAAACGAACTACTCTTCTGTTGTTGATGCCAGCCTCACCAAGGTGATGGGAGGCGATATGCTCAAAGTTGTTGCTTGGTACGACAACGAGTGGGGGTACTCTCAGCGAGTTGTTGATTTAGCGGAAGTAATGGCTCAGAAGTGGAAGTCATAGGCCCGTTGACGCTCAGCATTTAGTTTAAGAGGGAAGCCCAACAAGGTTTCCCTTTTTTAGTCCGCCGCAGGCGCGGGGGAAAGGGGAAGGGGGAAGTTGCTGCGCAACGGGGAAAGGGCAAAGGGGAAGGGGGAAAGGGGGAGTACATTAGCTTGTTCCTTGATTAAGTGTTCTCTCCCCGTCGCGAAGCGACTGTCTTTCACAGTCTAAACCACGCCGTTAGAGCGATCGCCAGGGCATCGGCGGCATCGTCCGGCCTAGGAACCGAGTCTAAATCTAGCTCTCGCGCTACGGCTGTTTGGACTTCGCGTTTATCAGCATTGCCATAGCCTGTTAATGCTTGTTTGACCTGTGCGGGGGTAAATTCGACGTAAGGAAGATTAGCCTGAGCGAGTACTAGCATCAGCACTCCTCGCGCCTGAGCGACCGTAATGGTGTTTCCCATTCGGTAGAAAAACAGCTTTTCTACGGCCACTAAATCCGGCTGTAAGTCCTCGATTAGGACGTGCAGATCCTCGTAAATTGTGCAAAGCCTCTTGCCAACAGCGGTACGAGACGAGGTTTGAATCACGCCAAAATCAAGCAGGCGGACAGGCGACGCTAGCTGAACGCGACCTTGAGCGAGTTCAAAACAGCCAGTGCGCGTACCGGCCAGAGATTCTCCGGCGTCCGGCACCTCAGCCGCACGGTCGCCGGAGCCTTCTCCTGAAGCGGCGAGTGCTGTTTGACAAATAATGGTTCCAAATCCCAAAATGGCAATTCCCGGATCGAGTCCCAAAATACGCTTTTCCATCAGCTTTCTCACAGTTAGTTTTAAAAAGCTGTTAGCTATTGAGCCTTCAGCAAGCTCTTAGCCGAAGCGCTCTTAGCGACTAGATGCTTGACTAGCGGACCCCCTAGATTGAGCTGAAAGCTTTCTTGAAGCTAAACGCTAATAGCTAACAGCTTTCCTGGAGCTAAGAGCTTGTCAACGTGCGACTCTTGTATTTTAAGTGGCTAGAAGCTAGTTTCAACCCATTATCAGCTAATCTACTGTATCCTGATTAAGATTCGTATTGATGAAGTTTTTAGTGCTCCACCTCAAATAACATAAGGTTAACCACTGAGCAGAATGAAGATTGCCATTCCGTTAACGTTGGTCGAGTCTACTGAGACTATTATTTTATGATCGTCCCTGCGGTTAAAAGAGCTTTACGCAAACTAGCGGCCAAAAGAAGTGGCTCCGCACAGAAGACTCCACGAATCAATCATTGGTTAAAGTGGTTGTTTCCTGGTTTGTTTGTCAAGCGCTGGCTGCTCCTGAGCGCAACTGGCGTGTTGCTGACGAGCTTAGGGATTGCGATTTGGGTTAATTTAACACCAGTTTATCGGCTGCTCGAATTTACGTCTGGAATATTAGAAGCCATAGCAAGTATCGTTCCTAGCTATGTTTCAGGACCTCTTGCCATCATGATTGGAATCTTTTTAATTTTTTGGGGGCAAGCTCGTGCTTTTGATTTGATTACTGAAGTTCTCAAGCCAGAGAACGATCAGGAACTTGTAGACGTGTTGCTGGCTCACCGTCGCCTCAATCGAGGACCGAAAATTGTCGCCATTGGCGGAGGCACGGGGCTGTCAACGCTTCTGCGCGGTCTCAAACAATACAGCGGTAACATCACAGCCATTGTTACCGTGGCTGACGATGGCGGTTCTTCGGGTCGGCTGCGGCGAGAGATTGGCGTTCTTCCCCCCGGAGATATTCGTAACTGTTTAGCGGCTTTAGCAGACGAGGAAAAACTGCTGACGGAGCTGTTTCAATATCGATTTCGAGCTGGTGATGGGTTAATCGGTCATAGCTTTGGCAATCTGTTTCTGACGGCCATGAGTGAGGTTACAGGAGATTTAGAAAGAGCGATCGCTGCTAGCTCGCAGGTGCTAGCCATTCGGGGGCGGGTTTTGCCAGCGACGCTGAGCGATGTTCGGCTGTGGGCACAATTAACCGACGGTCGTCTCATTGAGGGAGAATCGAATATTACCCATGCTGGCGGACAAATCGCCACCATCGGCTGCTACCCAGAGTCTCCGCCAGCAGTGCCGGCAGCCCTCAAGGCCATCCGCAACGCTGAATACATCGTTATTGGACCAGGAAGCCTCTATACTAGCGTCATTCCTAATTTACTCGTTCCAGATATTCAGCGTGCCCTCGCCCAGACTCAAGCTCTGCGCATCTACGTCTGCAACATCATGACGCAACCTGGAGAAACCGATGGCTACAGCGTCACCGATCATATTCGCGCTATCGACCGGAGCTGTGGCCAACCCCTGTTTGATGCGGTGCTGGTGCATCGGCGATCGCCCTCTCCAGAGACATTGAAACGCTACGCGGAGGAAAACTCCTATCCGGTTACGGTAGACCGCGAGCAAATTATGCAGCTCGGGCGACGCATTGTTATTGCAGACGTCATGGATGAAAACCGATACACTGGCTACGTTCGCCACGATCCACAGCGGCTGGCAAGAGTTTTGCTCCGCTGGTTTGGTAGCAAAGGACAGCCGAAAGTCCGTAAGCCAATGCGACCCCAACGGCAGCAGGCTAAGCCGAAGCAAGTCCGCCATCGTCGTTGACGGCGACCAGTGGGTAGTGAGTTAAACATCAAGCGCTCCTGCTTCCTGCGGATTAGGATGAAAGTAGTCGTTTAATTCCCTGGATGGCTAGGCAGTACCAGGTTCAATATGGTAGAAATAGCGATTTTATTAGCCAATGCTGAAGCAACGCGAGGCTTGGGGCGAGGTTTGGGTCAGCTTTTACCAGCCGGGAGCGTCATTTTACTAGCGGGCGCTCTCGGAGCGGGAAAAACCACCCTAGTAGCAGGAATTGGCGAAGGATTAGGCATTCGAGAGCCAATCGTGAGTCCGACTTTTACCCTCGTTAATGAGTATACTCAGGGACGTTTACCTTTGTATCACCTCGATCTGTATCGGCTGAGTGCTCGTGAAGTCGAGTCTGTTTACCCAGAAATTTATTGGGAAGGAGTAGAATGTCCTCCGGGAATTACCGCCATTGAGTGGCCGTGTCGGCTGTCCTACTCCCCGTCAGATTATCTCGCTATTCAGCTAGCTGACGCCGAACCCGGACGCATCGCCCAAATCACTCCAGTGGGAATTGAAGTTGAGTGGTCTGAACTTCAGGAGCGGTACTTGCCCACAGCAGCGCAGACAATCGGCGATGATCGACCAAAATAAACATTAAAATAGATGAAGCTAATGCTGACTTCTTCCTCTACCAGCACAAAATTATGACTGACGTTCCCGTCTCTCGCATTCGTAATTTTTCGATTATCGCCCACATCGATCACGGTAAATCGACCCTAGCCGATCGCCTGTTGCAGGTCACGGATACAGTGGCTCAGAGGGAGATGAAAGAACAGTTTCTCGACAGCATGGACCTAGAACGAGAGCGGGGCATCACGATCAAGCTTCAGGCGGCTCGCATGAATTATCGAGCGAGCGATGGGGAAACCTACGTGATCAACTTGATTGATACTCCCGGGCATGTTGATTTTTCCTACGAAGTCTCTCGCTCTCTGGCGGCCTGTGAAGGCGCGTTGCTGGTGGTCGATGCCTCTCAAGGCGTAGAGGCCCAAACGCTGGCGAATGTTTATCTGGCCCTAGATAACGACCTGGAAATTATTCCCGTTTTAAACAAAATTGACCTCCCCGGGGCCGAACCAGAACGAGTGGCCGAAGAAATCGAAGAGGTGGTGGGCTTAGACTGTAGCGGCATTATTCGAGCCTCAGCCAAAGAGGGCATCGGCATCAACGAGATTCTAGAATCGATTGTCCATTTGGTGCCGCCACCCCAGGATACGGTTGCTCAGCCCCTAAGAGCGCTCATCTTTGATAGCTACTACGATCCCTATCGCGGAGCGATTGTCTATTTTCGCGTCATGGACGGACGAGTGAAAAAAGGCGATCGCATTCGGCTGATGGCATCCGGGAAAGAGTACGAAATCGATGAATTAGGAGTGCTTTCTCCCAACCAGATCCAGGTAGACGAACTGCATGCCGGGGAAGTGGGCTATATCGCCGCCGCCATTAAAACGGTAGAAGATGCTCGCGTTGGCGACACCATTACCCTCGCGGATGCCCCAGCGAAAGAGCCACTGCCGGGCTACACCGAAGCTAAACCAATGGTTTTCTGCGGCTTATTTCCCACCAGTTCCGATCAGTACGAAGATCTTAGAGATGCACTAGATAAGCTCAAGCTCAACGACGCTGCCCTGTCCTATGAACCAGAAACCTCTAGCGCCATGGGCTTTGGCTTCCGCTGCGGCTTCCTTGGCTTGCTGCACCTAGAAATTGTCCAGGAACGGCTCGAGCGAGAATACGACCTCGACCTGATTACCACGGCGCCATCGGTAATCTATCGCGTTACCACCGTTGACGGAGAAGTGGTCGAAATTGATAACCCCAGTCAACTGATGCCGCCGCAGAAGCGGATAAAAATTGAGGAGCCGTACATTCGCGTGGAAATGATTACGCCCGAAGAATACGTCGGTCCGCTCATGGATTTATGTCAGACGCGGCGGGGGGAGTTTATCGATATGAAGTACTTTACCCTCACCCGCACCACCCTGATTTATGAACTACCCTTAGCAGAAGTGGTCACTGACTTTTTTGACCAGCTCAAATCCCGCTCTCGCGGCTACGCCAGCATGGAATATCAGCTCATTGGCTATCGAGAGAACCACCTCGTCAAACTCGATATCCTGGTCAATGGAGACGGGGTTGATTCTCTAGCGATGATTGTCCACCGAGACAAAGCCTACCACGTTGGTCGTGCTTTAACAGAAAAGCTCAAAGAACTCATTCCTCGCCATCAGTTCAAGATTCCGCTTCAGGCCGCTATTGGGACAAAAGTCATTGCCAGCGAACATATTCCGGCCCTGCGGAAAGACGTCCTCGCCAAATGCTACGGCGGCGATATCTCCAGAAAGAAGAAGCTGCTGCAAAAGCAAGCTAAAGGAAAAAAACGCATGAAAGCCATTGGCACCGTCGATGTTCCCCAAGAAGCGTTTATGGCGGTGCTTCAGCTCAATTCTTGATTTAGAGTCGTCCCTGTTGTTGCCCTTGGAAAGCAGTTAACTATCGTCTATCAACAATCGACGCAATCGAAAACCGCCCTCATTTAATTCCGAATTAACTTGTAGTGGCAGAATAGGGGAAAGACGACAAATACAATGAGGGAGTTAAAAAACTCATGCGAATGCTACACACCATGCTGCGCGTCGGTAATTTAGAAGAATCGCTAAAATTTTACTGCGACGTGCTGGGAATGAAGTGTCTGCGCCGCAAGGACTATCCTGGAGGTCAATTTACTCTTGCTTTCGTTGGGTATGGAGATGAATCCGACCATACCGTGATCGAGCTGACCTACAACTGGGGGACCGACAAATACAGTCTTGGCGATGGCTATGGTCATATTGCTCTCGGGGTCGACGATATTTACGAAACCTGCGCTCGCATTAAACAGCTTGGTGGCCAAGTCACAAGAGAACCAGGTCCAATGAAACATGGTTCAACCGTGATTGCCTTTGTCACCGATCCAGACGGGTACAAAATCGAACTCATTCAGCTAGGGACACAGGGTTCCGCCCAGAAACAGCAGGAAGCAGCGGCAGTGAGGCACTAGCTTCAATAGAGGATTGGGTAGACTCTGCCCGATCCAATTTGATTGTGACATACCGACTATGCTTGAAATTTTTATCGTTGTGCTGATTGTTGTCAGCGGTTCAGCGATTTGTTCTGGTTCGGAAACCGCTCTCCTTTCAGTTTCTCGGATTAGAGTTCGACAATTAGCCCAAACGAAAAAGCCAGCAGCCCAAGCTCTTCTTGCCATTCGTCAGAAAATTAACCGTCCAATTGCCACGATTGTCATTATTAACAACGTGTTCAATATTGTGGGCAGTATTGTCATTGGTAGTTTGGCCGCCCAAGTTCTCGGTGATGCTGGACTGGGAATCTTTTCAGGAGTGCTCACGTTCTTGATTATTGTTTTTGGGGAAATTGTGCCCAAAACGTTAGCAGAGCGTTACGCAGAGTCAATCGCCTTGGCCATTGCTCTCCCAGTAAGATTTCTAACAATTCTGCTCACTCCATTGGTGTGGCTGATGGAGAAAGTGACGGCTCCCCTCATCAAAGGTCAAAGGCTCCCCACCACTAACGAGGCAGAAATTCAGCTATTGACGAAAATTGGTTTTCAAGAAGGCGTCATTGAGGATGATGAGGCCGACATGATTGTGCGGGTTTTTCAACTCAACGACCTGACTGCCGCTGAACTGATGACACCGAGAGTGATCATTACCCACATCCGCGGTCAGCTCACGCTTGCTGAAGGCAAATCCAAAATTATTGCCTCGCAGCACACTCGCATTTTAGTAAGCGAAGATTCCATCGATCAGGTGCTTGGTATTGCTCTCAAACACGAATTGCTGACCGCTATTATCCAAGGCCAACAAACTCAGCAAATCGCTACTCTGACCCGTCCAGCTCGTTTTGTACCAGAAACGGTGAGGGCAGACAAGCTCCTCAAAGCGTTTCAGGAAACCCGCGAACATTTGATGGTCGTCCTCGACGAATATGGAGGAGTTTCTGGAGTAATTACCCTAGAAGACGTTCTGGAGGTCATTACTGGAGAAATCGTTGACGAGACCGATAGAAGTATTGATTTGCAGGCGATCGCCCGCAAGAAGCGAGAACGACTGCTTAAATCGAGAGGATTGCAGGTTTCATAGCTGTGTTTCCAGTCGGAGGAATGGGGGATAAGGAAGTTGTGAGTTTTTGTGCTGTCCTGTGCTGGCAGCGCTGCTCCTCAATTCTGCCGACAGCAAGATTAATCGAAATTAATAGAATAAAAGTATTCATTCATCCCTAGGCTCAGTCATGCCAACTGCATCATTATCGTGTCCTGCTTGGGCTCAGGCGATCGCCCAACCGGCCCAGGAATTTTCGCTCACCCCTCTGCCTGTAGTGGGCCGACTGCCAGAAGGACTGCGGGGAACCCTCTATCGCAACGGACCCGGGCGCTTGGAACGGGGGGGAGAACGAGTAGGACACTGGTTTGATGGGGATGGGGCTGTTTTGGCCGTTCACTTTGCTGACCAGGGAGCCAGTGCCGTTTATCGCTACGTGCAAACCGCTGGCTATCAGCAGGAAGCTGCTGCCGAGTCGTTTTTGTTTCCCAACTACGGAATGACGGCTCCAGGACCATTCTGGAATAATTGGTTTAGAAAGGTCAAAAATGCCGCTAATACATCAGTGTTAGCCCTGCCGGATAAGCTACTGGCTCTTTGGGAGGGAGGCAACCCCCACTCTCTGGATCTACACACCTTGGAAACGTGGGGAACCGAAAACTTAGAGAAACTAGAGGAGGGGGAACCTTTTTCAGCCCATCCTAAAGTTGCTCCAGACACGGGAGAAATTTTCAACTTCGGCATTGTCGCTGGTCCCCAAGCATCCCTCAAGCTGTACAAAAGCAACTCCTCTGGCCAAATCATTAAAACGAGTTCCGTTCAGCTCGAAGGATTGCCGCTCGTTCACGATTTCATTCTGGCAGGACCGTACCTAGTTTTTTGTATCCCGCCAGTGCGGGTTAACTTGCTGAGCGCTGCTGTTGGTCTGAGCAGCTTTAGCGACGCGATGGAGTGGAAGCCCCAGCTAGGCACTCACATTCTCGTCATCGACCGCGACCTTAACTTAGTCAGTCGCGCAGAAGCAGATCCCTGGTATCAGTGGCATTTTGCCAACGGCTATCGTGATGCCGATGAGCTAGTGATTGAAGTGGCTCGCTTTCCTAACTTTCAAACCAACCAGAACGTCAAGGAAGTGGCCACGGGAACGATTCAAACCCCAGCCAGGGCCACTCTGTGGCAGATGCGTCTCGCTCCGCAGACGGGAGCTGTCAAGGAGGCTGCCGAAGTACTGGATCGAAGCTGTGAGTTTCCTGTTGTGCCGCAGCATCAAACCGGACAGCCGTGGCGGTATAGCTATCTCTCCATGCATCGAGATGAGGCGGATGTCGGGCAAGAGTTATTTGGGGCAATCGCTCGCTACGACCGCTCCTCTGGCGCTCTATCCGTCGCAGACATGGGCAAAAATTGCTATCCGTCAGAACCAATTTTTGTCCCCGCTGCCCCCCATTCTGAGCAGGGATGGGTGCTAACGGTAGTTTACGACGGCGATACCGATACAAGCGAAGTGAGAGTTTACGAAAGCGATCGCCTAGAAGATGATCCTCTCTGTCGGCTAGAGTTGCCCAGCGTAATTCCCCATAGCTTTCACGGCACTTGGAAACACCAGAGATAAAATCCCTTGGGAATTGGGGAAAGGAGAAAGACGGGGGCATGAATCCGCTTATTCTTTATTCCTGTGTTCTTCCCCCGTCCTAGAGAGACAGAGCTATCTTGTCCCTTTCCCCGTCCTGCAGGAATCTTTTCCCCATTCTTCAAAACACCGCACCCTCTAGCATATTATTGCTTAGTTTTCTGCGCCCACACTTTTGTCGGCAGTCCCCAAATATAGATAAAGCCTTCAGCGGCTTTATGGTCGAACTGGTCTTCTGCTCCGTAGGTGGCCAAATCGGGAGTATAGATCGAGTTAGCCGACTGGCGCCCGACGATCGTGGCATTGCCTTTAAATAGCTTCAGTCGCACCGTTCCGGTAACCCGTTCCTGGGTTTTCTGAATAAAAGCATCGAGAGCTGCCTTGAGGGGACTAAACCAGAGTCCCTGGTAAACAAGCTGACTGTAGGTTTCTTCAATGCCGCGCTTGTATTGAGTGACATCAGCGGTGAGAGTGAGACTTTCTAAATCTCGATGGGCAGCGATGAGGACCAATAAAGCCGGGGTTTCATAAATTTCCCGAGATTTAATGCCGACAACGCGGTTTTCAATCATGTCGATGCGACCGACCCCGTGTTTGCCCGCTAAGTCGTTGAGCTGAGCAATCAGCGCCACCGGGGCTAATTGCTCTCCGTTAACGCTGGTAGGAATGCCCTGCTCAAAGCCAATTTCAAGGTATTCTGGCTCATCGGGAGTATCGGCGATCGCCCGCGTTAGGGCGTACACTTCCTCGGGAGGTTCCGTCATTGGGTCTTCGAGAGGACCGGCTTCGATGGAGCGACCGAGTAAGTTCCGGTCGATACTGTAGGGGGAAGACTTCTTCACCGGAGATTCGATCCCAAATTTCTCGCCGTAGGCAATGGTTTCTTCACGACTCATGCCCCATTCTCGCGCCGGGGCTAAGACTTTGACATTGGGGTTGAGAGCCATAATCGCCACATCAAAGCGCACCTGATCGTTGCCTTTACCGGTACAGCCATGAGCAACGGCATCCGCGCCGTATTTTTCAGCGGCTTCGACTAGTAGCTTAGCAATCAGGGGTCGGGCCAGAGATGTCGAGAGAGGATAGCGATTTTCATACAGAGCATTCGCCTGAATAGCGGGAAAAGCGTAGTCTTTGATGAAGCTTTCTGTCGCGTTTTCCACTAACGATTCTACGGCTCCGCATCTGAGCGCTTTTTCTTGAATCGGACCCAATTCTTCTCCCTGTCCCAAATCTGCCGCCAGGGTAATGACTTCCTGCACCCCCCATTCTTGCTTCAGATAGGGAATACAGACAGAGGTATCAACTCCACCAGAATAAGCTAGGACTACTTTGGTTGCACGACCCATAAGTTCACCGGAAAAACGACTAATGGGCTATTGTAGCCGGTAATGAGACCGGTCGTTAGTAGCAATTGATTGAGAAAGACGCTGATGAAACTGAGCAGAGGTTCATGATTGTTTATTGCTCATGGTTCATTGATACCAAAACGAATGACTAATATTTGAGTGGAGATAATTAACAAGAGGCTGTGGAGATGGTATCGGATAATGTCTTTTCAGAAATTGCGCTGCTGCTAGCGATCGCAACTGCGGTGGGGGCTGGAGCGCTGTGGCTGCGACAGCCGCTGATTATTGCCTTTATCGCTGTCGGTATTATCGAAGGGCCTGCCGGACTGGGATTACTCGCCGCCACTGACGAAGTAGAACTGCTCGCAGAATTAGGCATTGCCTTGCTGCTGTTTGTCGTCGGACTCAAACTCGACCCCCACGAGATTCGCGCCGTTGGTCCAGTGGCTATTGTTGCTGGATTAGGGCAAATTACCGTGACGACAGGTTTAGGCTACGGGATGGCTTTGCTGCTGGGATTAAGGCCAATAGCCGCTTTCTACATCGCGATCGCGCTCACTTTTTCTAGCACCATCATTGTTGTCAAGCTGCTCTCCGACAAAAAAGAAATCGACGCGCTGCACAGCCGCATTGCAGTCGGAATTCTGATCGTTCAAGACATTGCGGTGGTGCTAGTGATGATCGGCTTAACGGCCTTTAGTGGCGAAGGAAACGCTCAGTTTGGTCAGGCCTTACTGATGGTGTTAGTCAAAGGAGGTAGTTTTTTATTTCTGATTGCTTTCGCCAGTCGGACCATCCTGCCCAAAATTTTACATGCCCTTGCTCAATCAACAGAATTACTATTGCTATTTGCCATTGCTTGGGCAATCGCTCTAGCCGCAGTGGGCAGCGCGTTAGGGTTTAGTCAAGAAGTAGGCGCTTTCTTAGCCGGAGTCGCTCTCGCCTCGACGACTTACCGCGCCATCCTCAGCGCTCGTTTAGTAAGCTTGCGAGACTTTTTGCTGCTGTTTTTCTTTATTAATTTGGGAGTCCATATTGATGTTGCTCATTTAGGCTCACAGCTTATCCCCGGCTTGATTTTTTCTCTCTTTGTGCTGGTGGGCAAACCCCTCACGATTGCCGCCCTCGTCGGCAGCCTGGGGTATCGCAAGTATACCAGCGCCCTTACTAGCCTTTCTCTTGGACAAATTAGCGAATTTTCTTTAATTTTAGGAACTCTCGGTGTTAGCCTCGGACATATTTCCGATGAAACCTTGGGTTTGATTACTCTTGTTGGTCTGATCACGATGGGGGTCTCTACCTACGCCATTCTCGATTCTCACATCATCTATCACTATTGCGCTCCTTGGCTGAGCTTCTTTGAGCGCAGTGCCGAGCCAGAAAAAAGCCTCAACTCCGCTACTGCCCTCGACCCCGTTGATGTGATTATCTTTGGACTAGGGCGCTACGGAGGGAATTTGCTCGAGAATTTCCCTCAGTACGGCCTCAGCGTTTTTGGGGTCGATTTCGATCCTGAGTTAGTCCGCCTGTGGCGCAGTCGAGGAGTTTCAGCCGTATACGGAGATGCTGAAGACCCAGAATTTGCCGCGATGCTGCCCCTCAACCAGGCTCGCTGGGTAATTAGCACCGTTCCCGGACAGCGGATTGGACTAATCTTGCTTCATGCGCTAGCAGAACATCAGTTTGCAGGACGCATTGCTCTAACTAGCCATACGGAACGAGAGACGGAAGTCCTTAGAAGCGCTGGAGCCGATCTGGTGCTGCTGCCGTTCCGCGATGCTGCCAAAGAAGCCGCCCGGGCGATCGCCCAACTTTCCCGGTAGGCGCAGTCAAACGCTCAGAGAACTACTATCTACTAATGTATCTTTCGACAGTGTTGCCGTCAACTTAACATAAGTTAATAATGTAAGAGATGAACACAGCTCTTTCAATCTCTTAGTCTTTATGGACGTTTCCACCAAGCAACCCATTTATCAGCAAGTTAACTCCTATGAAGGAAGACTTGTTGCTGGCACTGTGATCTGCTTATGGCTAGGCAGTTTAATTGGGCTGTTTTCGATTGATATTTCCCAAGCACCGCTGTGGTGGGTTGGGTTAGCAGTCTTGCTCAGAGCGTTTCTGCATACGGGTCTCTTTATCACCACTCACGAAGCGATCCACGGAACGATTGTTCCTGGTAACCAACACATCAACAACGCGATTGGCGCGATTACAGCGCGTTTGTACGCTTTGTTACCCTACCCAACCTTGGCTAAAAATCATCGGCTGCATCACCGCCATCCCGCTAGCGAACAAGATCCTGATTTTTATGGGCCTGGACGCAATAATCCGCTGCTGTGGTACGCCAACTTCATGAAGGAATACTTAAAAGGCAACCAGGCTTGGGTGCTGCTTGTTGGCATGACGATTATTTTCTACACCCTACTGTGGGGCTTTCGGATTCCGCTCAGCAACATTTTTCTGTTTTGGGTGATTCCGATTCTGATTAGTTCCGTACAGCTTTTCTGCTTTGGGATTTTCTTGCCCCATCGTCAGCCAGAATCTGAATGTAGCGATCGCCATCGTGCTGTCAGTAGTAATCTTTCCACATTCTGGTCTTTTGTTGCCTGTTATCATTTCGACTACCATTGGGAACATCACGAATACCCCAATCTCCCTTGGTACACTCTGCCGTTGGCCAGAGAGAAATTCTCTACCCCATCTCGATAGTTCTGCATTCGAGGAGAAGCAAAGATTGTTGGTTCTCTTCGAGAGAGATGGCCCCAAATTTTGAAGCTGAGTAAGGGGAAAATTTAAACTGGTTCCTTTTCCCTTTACTCCTTACTATCAAGTATCTCTCACAAGCTTGCATAGTATCTCCAGGATCATGTACGAGACTCAACTCTTAAAAATTAAAATCAAACCGAATCAGACTCACGCCGCACAGCAGTTTATTAAAAGTCTTAACGAGAGGCGGGAGTGGTGCTTGGAAACCTTTCGTCAAGAAGGCATGGTTGTCGAAAGCATGTTTTTTGAGCATACTCCTGCAGGAGACTTTCTCTATCTCTATGCGAAAGCTCGCAGCCTTGCTGAAGCAGACCGCGTCTTTAAAGAAACGACCGATTCGTTGCGCTTGAAAATCAAGGAATTCGTTGAGCAGACATGGGGAGAAACAGTCGCGCTGGAGCCGCTGCTAGACCTGGATCTGATCGAAGAAGCTGATCCACTGTCAGATCCTTGAGCAATCGAGATTCCTCCGGGACGGGTAAAGGAATTAGCTAACGCTTTACTGATAAACCAGCATGAGGAGACTGATAAATAATTCGGATGACAAAAAGAATTTTTTCTATAGTGCTCTAGGCAGTTGTATGATAGACTCAATTCAATGCTAAACAAAAAATCATAGTAATTTGGCTATGTAAAAAGATTAAAGTTTTGTTGACAAATGCATTGTTGATGGATTTTGAGCAAGACAATTGGTTTAGTTATTCTTGAGTTTAAAAATACTTATGGCAATTGTTAATCAAATCCACTTTCGTAATGTCAAAGGCGATGTTTTTGGAGGCATTACCGCAGCGGTAATCGCCCTACCAATGGCGTTAGCTTTCGGTGTTGCCTCCGGTGCTGGAGCCTCTGCGGGTTTGTGGGGAGCTGTGCTGGTCGGTTTCTTCGCCGCGCTGTTTGGCGGGACGCCGACGCTGATTTCTGAACCGACGGGTCCAATGACCGTAATCATGACGGCCGTGATTGCAGAACTAACGGCTACTAACCCAGAGAACGGTTTAGCCATGGCGTTTACCGTCGTGATGCTAGCAGGACTCTTCCAAATTTTGTTTGGAGTCCTAAGATTAGGAAAATATATCACCCTAATGCCCTATACGGTGATCTCTGGGTTTATGTCAGGAATTGGGATTATCCTGATTATTCTGCAAACCGCACCGTTTTTAGGACAGGCCGGGCCTCCAGGAGGAGTTGTCGGCACCCTTACCAGCCTGCCGGAACTGTTGACCAACATTAATCCTGCTGCCACGATTTTGGCCGTCATTACGGTAGCTATTATTTGGCTAACGCCTTCCAAGTGGAAGCGGATTGTTCCTCCCCAGCTAGTCGCCTTGGTGCTAGGAACAGTTATTTCGCTGCTGTTCTTTGGTGGAGTCGATCTCCGACGGATTGGTGAGATTCCGATGGGACTGCCGGAGCTACAGTTGCCAATGTTTAGCGCTGGTCAGATTCGGCTAATGTTTGTCGATGCTCTCGTTTTAGGAATGCTGGGCTGCATCGATGCTCTTCTGACTTCTTTAGTCGCCGATAGTCTCACTCGGACTGAGCACAACTCGGATAAAGAATTAATTGGTCAAGGCTTAGGCAACTTGGTTTCTGGTCTCTGTGGCGGGATTGCTGGTGCTGGCGCCACGATGGGAACGGTCGTCAATATTCAGACGGGAGGTAGAACGGCGCTATCTGGCTTAACTCGTGCTCTGATTCTGCTCGTGATCGTTCTGTGGGCAGCACCATTACTCCAGAGTATTCCGCTGGCGGTATTGGCTGGGATTGCCTTTAAGGTCGGTATTGACATCATCGACTGGAGCTTTTTGAAGCGCGCTCACAAAATCTCGATTAAAGCGGCCCTGATCATGTATGGGGTGATTCTCCTCACCGTTTTTGTTGACCTAATCGTGGCAGTGGGCGTGGGAGTATTTGTGGCCAACATCTTGACGATTGAACGGTTATCGAATCTGCGGGCTGAAAGCGTGAAGGCCGTCAGCGATGCCGATGATGAAATCAAGATGAACAACGAAGAAAAACAGTTGCTCGACCGCGCCAACGGCAGAGTGTTGCTGTTCCATCTGAGCGGTCCGATGATCTTTGGCGTATCCAAAGCGATCGCCCGCGAACATACCGCCATGAAAGATCACGATGCGTTAATCCTCGATCTAACCAACGTGCCTCACCTCGGCGTAACGTCTTCGCTAGCGATTGAAAATGCCATTCAAGAAGCGGTCGAAAAAGGTCGTCATGTTTTCCTGGTTGGTGCTACTGGCCGGATTAGAAAACGACTAGAAAAGCTGGGCATCTTTTCTGTGATTCCCCAACAGCACGTGCTGGATGACCGCACTGAAGCCCTACGCCAAGCGGTTGCCCTAGTTGAAGGCAGAGAGCCAGCACCGGAAATGTGTTTTTTGCCCCAACAGGCTAGTTGAAAACAGGTTCTATGCTTTGGCTCCCCTTAAACACCGATGCAATCGCCTTGATGACGTTTGGCACCAGGCTCACAAAAACTGAAGAAGTGCTAGCACTTCGACTACTGCTTGGATTCATTGTGATTAGTTTTAATCAAATGATTAAAACTTCTTGAACCAGGCGCGAAGCACAAACTGACAACAGTAGGCCATCGTGCCCGTTTAATTAGAATTTTACTCTCTCAACTAAAGATCATTCATGTTAGACCTATCCATCTGGGGGAATGTCCTCCCCCTTCACTCACCACCCTTACTGGCTGCCGCCACCGAATCGGAAGCGCCGATTATCCTAACTGGAGTTTTACTCAGTTTAGTCATTATTTACCTAGCTAGTAAGCTAGGAGGCGAACTCTCGAAAGCCGTAGATTTACCGCCTGTGTTAGGGGAGTTAGTTGGCGGGGTGGTTGTCGGAGCTTCGGCGCTGCATCTGCTGGTCTTCCCAGAAAGCGGTGCTGCTGCCTCTGACTCTGTAGTGATGACCATTCTTCAGTACGTATCCGATTTAAGCCCTGAAGCCGTCACCAGTGTTTTCCGTTCTCAAAGTGAAGTAATTTCGGTGTTAGCCGAACTGGGCGTGATTATCCTGCTGTTTGAGATCGGTTTAGAATCGGACTTGCGCGAACTCCAAGAGGTGGGCTACCAGGCAGCCGTGGTTGCTGTTGTTGGGGTTGTGGCTCCATTTACTCTCGGGACCGTGGGTTTAGTGGCGCTGTTTGGGGTACCGACTATTCCTGCCGTTTTCGCCGGAGCTGCTTTGACGGCGACGAGTATCGGCATTACCTCTAAAGTTCTGTCGGAACTCGGTCATCTCAAGTCGCCAGAAGGACAGATTATCGTTGGGGCGGCGGTGATTGATGATGTTTTAGGCATTATTGTTTTGGCGGTGGTTGCTAGCCTGGCCAAAACCGGCGAAGTAGACATTCTGAATGTCGTCTATTTAATCATTAGCGCTAGCGTGTTTCTGCTCGGCTCCATTTTCCTGGGAAAGTTTTTCAATCACACGTTCGTCACCGTTGCCGAAAAACTGCAAACGCGCGGTCAGCTTGTGATTCCAGCGTTTGTCTTTGCCTTCTCGATGGCGTTTTTAGCCAACGCTATTCATCTTGAAGCGATTCTGGGAGCCTTTGCGGCGGGCTTGGTGTTGGATGAAACCGATAAGCGCAAAGAACTCGATCAGCAGGTCGTTCCCATTGCAGATATCCTCGTGCCAATTTTCTTTGTCACTGTCGGGGCGAAAGCGGATTTAGGGGTGCTCAATCCCGCCGTACCGAGCAATCGGGAAGGGCTAGTCATTGCCGTTTTTCTGATGGCGATCGCCATTATCGGTAAAGTCATTACAGGCTGGGCCGTTTTTGGCAAGGAACAAATCAACCGCCTCGCCATTGGTGTCGGCATGATTCCCCGCGGCGAAGTGGGACTGGTCTTTGCCGGAATTGGGTCGGCGAGTGGAGTATTAAGTAAGCCCTTAGAAGCGGCCATCATTATCATGGTTATTCTGACCACTTTCTTAGCACCGCCGTTTCTCCGGTTTGCTTTTAAAGAATCAGCACCAGGACTTGCTGAGGAATCGGCGGTAGGACTAGACAAATCCTAAAACAAGCTTGTGTAGGGAGAAGGTATTGGGACTCGATCGTTTCCAATACCTAAACCCTTCCACTAGCTCTCTGACTCAGAAATTACCAAAACCAAGGAGGCTTCCTGTCGCCAATTGACCTTCCATTTTTATCAAACGACTTTAATAAGCTGAAAAAATTGATAGAATCCGCTTTTTCAACAGTCAGAATATTAACAATCAGCTATCAACAATCCACCATCATCAATGTTAGAAGCTTGTGTATTTGCCACAATGCTCTGTGGCTTTTTCGGCATCATCTTTAAAAAAAATTTAGTCATGAAAATTGTCTCGATGGACATTATGAGTACGGGGGTTATTGCCTACTACGTGCTTGTCGCATCGCGAGAAGGTTTATTTACGCCCATTGCCACAAACACGAATAATGTTGAGTACTCCGATCCTGTTCCCCAGGCAGTTATCTTGACGGCGATTGTGATTGGCTTTTCGATTCAGGCTCTGATGCTGGTGGGAGTGATGAAGTTGGCCAAGGATAATCCCACTCTAGAAACCAGCGAGATCGAGAAGAACAATACGCCATGACTGAAATTACCATTGTCTGGATAGCGCTGCCCTTCTTTATGGGGTTTGTCAGCTATCTGCTTCCTCAACTCGCTCGCTTTTTAAGTTTAGTCATTACCCTAGCTTCAGCAAGCTACGCCTGGTACATTTTTAGAGAGACAGCTCCTTTAGAGCTACAGCTCCTCAACCACTTCGGCGTGTCTCTCGCGGTTGACCAGCTCAGCGGCTTTTTCATCTTGACCAATGCGCTGGTGACGGCGGCTGTGATTTTCTACTGCTGGGGGAGTCGAAGAACAGCTTTTTTCTACATGCAGGCGATTATCCTCCACGGCAGCGTAAACGCCACGTTTATCTGTGCCGATTTTATTAGCCTGTACGTGGCTTTGGAAGTGATCAGCATTGCGGCATTTTTATTAATTACCTATCCCCGCACCGACAAAGCGATTTGGGTAGGCTTGCGCTACCTGTTTATCAGCAATACCGCCATGCTGTTTTATCTAGTGGGCGCGGTGCTGGTCTATCAAGCCCATCACTCGTTCTACTTTGGCGGGTTGCGCGGTGCTCCTCCCGAAGCCGTGGCGCTGATTTTCCTGGGTTTGCTGGTTAAGGGAGGTATCTTTGTATCAGGCTTG
>JBHJGN010000034.1:0-16147 GCA_050331735.1 Cyanophyceae cyanobacterium | reverse complement strand
CGACCGATAGCAGTGAATCAGGTTCAGTTTGGCGAGGGGAGTCATGACGACTTCGTTAAAGGTGCCGTCTCCAGAAAATTGGCTGATCACTCTCAAGCCAATCGCTTCGAGCAGCATCCGGCTGGGCCAAGCATCTCCACCAATGTTGTAGTCACCAATAATGTTGACATCATAGGGGCCGGGTTCAAATCCTTCAGGAGTCTTGCGGTACTCGTCGGCTTTGGGCAGAACCCAGTCTCGAACGGTATCGTTAGCGATGTGGTGTCAGAGCGACTGGGAAACTACTCTAAATCCTTCGCAACGAACTGGAACGACAGGTTTTTCTGTTTCTTTCGCCTTTTTGCGAGCGACGGCTTCAATATCGTCTCCAATTAAGCCAATCGGACATTCGGATTCAATGGTGGTTCCTTGGCTCAAGGGAAAGAGCACTTCGAGTTCATCGATAAGCTTAGCCAGTTTTTTGTCACCGCCGAAGACGATATCTCGCTCTTGAAAGTCGGAGGTAAACTGCATGGTGCCGAAGGTATCGACCCCAGTAGTGCCGATGTAGTAGTTACGACGACCAGACCAGGAGTAGTAACCACAGCCGACCGGCCCGTGACTGACGTGGATCATGTCTTTGACCGGACCCCAAACAACTCCCTTTGCTCCAGCATAGGCGCAACCACGGGTGGTCATTACTCCCGGAACCGACTTTTTGTTGGACTTAACGCCGCAGTCGGATTTGTCTTCTTCATGAACGCCGAGGTGCTTTTCCCGCTTTTTGGCTGCCTTCTCTGGATAGGCTTCTAGAACCTCTTCTATCAGTTTTTTGTTCTCTTCTACAGTTGACATGATGTTATCCCCTTAGAATGATCGGATTTGGGCGGTGGGAATGGGAGGGAGGAGCATCTCGTCCTCCCTGTGAGCGTTAGTTAGACGGAAGCAGACGCTTTAGCTTTTTTATCAGCTTCGATGACTTTCTGGTATTCTGCGTCAGAATCCATAAATCCGAAATTAACTAGTAATTCTTCAAGTTCATCCATGCTGATGGGAGTCGGAATGACTAAGTCTTTGTTGTTTTCGATTTTGCGAGCCAAGGCACGATATTCATGAGCTTGAGGATGATCGGGCTCATACTCAATCACGGTCATCCGACGTAATTCTGCTCGTTGAACAACGTTGTCGCGAGGAACGTAGTGAATCATTTTAGTTCCAAGTCTGTCAGCCAAAGCTTCGATTAATTCAATCTCACGGTCAACTTTACGGCTGTTGCAGATTAAACCGCCTAAACGAACGCCGCCAGATTGGGCATACTTGAGAATACCGCGAGCAATGTTGTTGGCTGCATACATTGCCATCATTTCCCCGGAGGTGACGATGTAGATTTCTTGCGCTTTGCCTTCACGAATCGGCATCGCAAATCCACCGCAAACAACGTCACCCAATACGTCGTAGGAGACTAAATCTAGATCTTCGTAAGCGCCTTCTTCTTCAAGGAAGTTGATGGCGGTGATGATCCCCCGTCCAGCACAGCCGACACCAGGCTCAGGACCACCGGATTCAACACAGCGAACGTTGTTATAGCCAGTCAGTAATACTTCTTCGAGTTCGAGGTCTTCGACGGAACCGCGCTCTGCGGCTAAGGATAGAATAGTCGTCTGAGCTTTAGTGTGAAGCATCAAGCGAGTTGAGTCTGCTTTAGGATCGCAACCAACGATCATGACTCTTGACGTTTCTGAGAGGGCAGCAATGGTGTTCTGAGAAGTGGTAGATTTACCGATACCGCCTTTGCCGTAGAATGCAATCTGTCTCATGGTTCTTTCTCGTTAGTGGTTAGTGGACAATGAAGAAACTACTTTCAGATGCCGCACCAGAACGAATTGGGTCTAATGATATTTACGTGGGGGGAATTTCGTCCCGGCGAACCCTCGCCTGTTGCGTTCATCTGAGGGGTTTCGCTTCTGGAGATGGGTGCTGAATTGAGAGTACAAGGAGTGAGTTCAACGATGGGGCTTGTCGATTGCAACCATAACAAGTTGATTGAGATGAGTGTTGGTATGAGGGGAAATTTCGTTCCCGGCGAATCAATCTTGCTCGGTTGCTAGTCTTCAACCCTTCTGGGAGCTAGGCTTTGGGGGCGATCGCTCTCCGTAATTAGGGAAAAACATAATCAAGCGTTGATGGTTAATGGTTGCTTGTTGCTTGCAATTAAACTGCTTGAACGACGAGGGTGGGGGTTACGCGCTCTCTAAGGGTGGCTTCGATAGCCAGCTTTAGGGTCTCGGTCGAAGAAGCACAGCCACTGCACGCACCTTTGAGGAGGACTTTCACTGTGTCACCGACTACATCGAAGAGTTCCATATCGCCGCCGTCTTCAGCGAGCACGGGTCGGATTTCTTGGTCAATAACCTGTTGAATGAGGGTGATCTTTTGCAAATTTGTCAAGGTTGGAATTTGAGCAACTGAGGCTGGTTCTGGAAGTGGTTCAGGGCGAGGAGAAGCTTGTGTTGCCACCGCCACTTCCTTCTCTTGGGAAACTTCGTAGAGCAGATCGTCGATATCTGGTAAACAAGAACTGCATCCGCCACCTGCTTTAACATAGTTCGTTACCTGTTCTGTGGTCGTAAGCTTATTCTCGCGGATAATGCGTTTGATTTTTGTATCGGTTATACCAAAACAGCGACAAATTAGAGTGCCTTCCTCGTCTTCGTGGGTGTCGAGGGGAATGCCTTTGTAGTTATAGATCGCCGCTTCGAGGGCTTCTTGGCCCATGACGGAGCAGTGCATTTTTTCTTCCGGCAACCCGCCAAGGGATTCGGCAATTTCCCGGTTCGTGAGATTGAGGGCTTCTTCAACTTTTCTGCCTTTGAGCAATTCAGTCAGGGCCGAAGAAGAGGCGATCGCACTGGCGCATCCGAAGGTTTGAAACCGGGCATCGCTAATCGTTTGCGTCAGTTCATCAATCTTGAGGTGCAGCTTGAGGGCATCTCCACAGGCAATACTGCCCACTTCTCCGGTGACAACTTTTTCTCCTTCCTGTTCTTCGGTAATCGTGCCTTGATTACGAGGGTTATGGAAGTGCTCCATTACTTTGTCTGTATAGTCCCACATTGTCTTTTGTTAGTAGTTAGTAGTTGGTGGTTAATAGTTGATAGTTGATAGTTAATGGATTTGTTCTTGGTACACAGCGCATCAATGAGCCATGAACCACGAACAATCAACTAACGACTAACAACTAACGATTCTTGTTCTTTGAGCCACTCGGCATCGTCGCTGTTGAAGGGGGAAATTTCGCGGAGGCGATCGATGATGCCGGGGAGAAGGGCGAGGACGCGATCGACTTCGGCTTCGGTGGTGAACCGCGAGAGGCTAAAGCGAATGGAGCCGTGGAGGACGCTGTAGGGTAGTCCGAGGGCGCGGAGGACGTGCGAGGGTTCGAGGGAGCCAGAGGTGCAGGCTGACCCCGAAGAGGCGCAGATGCCGTACTGATCGAGGGAGAGGAGGATCGCTTCGCCCTCGATGTACTTGAAGCCGATGTTGGTGGTGTTGGGTAAACGGCTGAGGCGATCACCGTTGACTACCGTATTCGGAATTGTAGAGAGGATGCCCTGTTCGAGACGATCCCGCAGCCGTCGTTCCCAAGCGATATCGGCTAGATGTTGCTGAGCGAGTGCTGCGGCTTTGCCGAGCGCTACAATACCGGCAACGTTCTCGGTGCCGCCTCGGCGTCCGCGTTCCTGGTGTCCGCCAACAAGGTGAGGACGAAAGCGGACGCCGCGACGGACATAGAGAGCCCCAATGCCTTTGGGAGCGTGAATTTTGTGACCGGAGAGGGTGAGCAGGTCGATGGTGCTAGCTTTCATATTTAGAGGGATCTTCCCGACTGCCTGCACCGCATCGACATGAAACAGAGCGCCGTAGGCTTTGACGATTTGCCCAATCTGCTCGATGGGGAATACGACTCCGGTTTCGTTGTTCGCATACATCACGGAAACGACGGCGGTGTTGCCCGTAAGCGACGCTTCTAGCTCGTCTAAATCGAGCTGACCTTTCCCGTCAACGGAAAGATAGGTCACGGTGTAGCCGTCTTTTTCCAGTTTTCTGCACAGATTGAGAACCGCTGGATGCTCGACGGCGGTGGTCACAATGTGCTTTTTACCCGGCTGAGCTTTAAGAGCGGCCAGAATGGCTGCATTATCTCCTTCAGTGCCGCAACTGGTAAAGATAATTTCTGAATCTTCGGCTCCCAAGAGAGAAGCAACTTGAGCTCTGGCTTCGCGGACGGCGCGACCGAGTTGCCCGCCAAAGGTATGCATACTAGAAGGGTTGCCGTAATAGGTGCTGAGGTAGGGAAGCATCGCTGCTAGCACCTCTTCATCTATTTTGGTTGTGGCATTGTTATCGAGATAGATGCAGTCGTTCATTAGTCTCAATTAATCCGTGACTTCTAAGTGAGGGGGTGAGTGTTGGTGAGTGGCTGTTTGGTGAGTGGTGAGTGGTTAGTCGTACCCGATGCAGTCTGTTTCCTACTAACCACTCACTCTCACTAACTTAGATTCCACTAATTCAACCGGATATAATCTTACACATTCAGCAGGAGGTCTAGCTTCTGGGAATAGGTTTTAAACCAACGCTGCCAGTATTGAGTTTCTTGCTTAGCTTTCATTCTGGAGGTCAGGCGATCGTAGGTGGCAAACCAGTTCTCCCAGTAGTTAGCGGTTGTTGTTTTAGCCGACTGAATCAAACTAGAGAGAGTGGGGGTACAGCCGTTAGCAGTCGGACACCCTGCCATGCACTGAGGAACTCCGTAGGAACCAACGCAATTGTCGCAAAGAGTTGGATCGATGGAGAATGTCCCTTGATTGTTCTCAGAAATTGCTCCTGTTGGACAGTGAGGCAGACAGTTTTCACAAGCGATACATTGGTCGGAAATGGTGTAAGTCATGGTCTTACTCCTAAGATAGTTGCGATTCGGATTCAGAATTACTTGGACTGCTTGAATTGCTCGTAGAACTTAAGCGCTAGGGTATCGATGGTGTCGTAGCCCTGTACAGGTTCTACACCGGCTTCCTTGAGCATTCCTTGAGGGCAATCGCCAATCTTGGAAGCGAGGACAGCTTTGCAATCTTTAATCGCGCCAATAATATTGTCTAAGGTTGCGTCTTCGCCGTAGCCACCCTGACAGTAGTGGTCAACTTTGCGGTGTCCGACAAATTTCGTGTCTACGCCATCCACTTCAAAGATTTGAAACTCTTTAGCATGACCAAAGTGTTGGTTAACCACGCCACCGCCTTTAGTGGCGACTGCGACCAAGATTTTCTCGCCGCGCTGCTGCTTCTCGGCGGCTCTTTTAGCTTTAGCTGCCTGCATCGCTTCTTTGATCTGCTTGATGCCAGCATGAACTTCTTGGCGCTTTTCCAGATTGTATTCTGGAGTCATTTCGAGGAACTTCTCTTTGGTAAATTCCTGAGAACGATCTTCGCCGAGTAAGCCCACGGCATCCGCCCGACATTGACGGCAGTGGCGCATCATCTTCATGTTGCCCGAACAGCTATCCTGGAGAGTCTTGAGTTCTTTGGGAGTCGGTCCTCTTTGTCCGGTGAGTCCAAAGTAGGTGCCGTGTTCGGGGGCAGAGATGAGGGGCATGATGTTGTGTAGGAAGGCTCCCTTAGAGCGAATCACCTCATCAACTTCAACCAGGTGTTCGTCGTTAATGCCGGGAATCATCACCGAGTTAACTTTGCAGAGGATATCGGCTTCTTGTAGTGCCTGTAAGCCTTCCATCTGCCGTTCGTGGAGGATCTGAGCCGCGTCTTCGCCTTTCCACCGCTTGCGCTGGTAGCGTACCCAAGGATAAATTTTAGCTCCAACTTTGGGATCTACCATATTAATGGTAATCGTCACGTGATCGACGTTGAGATCTTTAATCTGCTGCACGTAGTTGGGAAGCATTAACCCGTTTGTAGACAAGCACAGTTTAATATCTGGTGCTTCAGCGGCGACTAATTCAAAGGTGCGGAAGGTCTGCTGCGGATTCGCTAACGGATCGCCAGGTCCAGCAATACCCAGAACGGTCATTTGAGGAATTTTTCCAGCAATGACGAGGACTTTGTGGGCGGCTTCTTCGGGAGTGAGCAGTTCGCTGACTACTCCAGGGCGACTTTCGTTGGCGCAGTCATACTTGCGATTGCAAAAGTTACACTGAATATTGCAGGCTGGAGCAACCGCTACGTGCATGCGTGCGTAATGATGGTGAGCTTCTTCGCTGTAGCAAGGATGCTTCTCGATTCTTTCCTGAATTTTGGGGTCAATCTGTTGGGGCTTTGAGGAACTGCAGCCGCAGCCTTTAGAAGTCTTTGCTTTGGTCTCTGGCGCTAGGGGAGTGGTAGTGGTTGGTGACATTGAATTGAATTCCGCAAATAAAGGATAAAGATAGGAACTGAGATTGGATTCGTCGAACTCTAAATTTCTCGTATATAAGTTAGGCAATAGTTGACCGCGTGTGAAATTCAGGTTTGTTCGATGTCGTTATGAGAGTTATAGCACTCGGATTTTGGCGACATCTAGAACTTGCACTCGGTTAGTTTGATTAAACTACTTAGAAAGGACTCAGCCCCTCAAACCCTTGCCTGATGAGGAGAAAAATTTTTTAGGGGGGAGGACGCTAGTATTTTCGCGTTGGGGGGTTAGTATTTATTCCAAAAGTTCCTAGTATTTGTCCCACTCACTCTTGAACCTTGTCAGTACGAGGGTTTGAAGCTATTTATGCCCGGGGATTTGCCGGAGGAATTTGCTGCACTCACCCTGTTTTTGACACCAGTTATCTTTGTCGAGGTTGCACGGAACTAGAGCTGGGGAAAAGGGTAAGGAGGAAAGAGATCAATAAAAATAGCGCTCGTTCTTCGTTTGGTATTGGTTTAGAGAAAGAAAAAACTGGAGAGGGCTGCCAACCCCCTCCAGGGCTGTCACGGAATTCAATTGCGGAAATTTGGTTTGTCTCGAATCCGTATCTAATTTAACATTCTGTTTCGGCTGAGTTTGCTATCCGACGAGCAACCAATTTTTAAACCGTAACAGAAGCTACAAACCCCATCCTGTCTGAGTTCTGTCCTAGTCGGTTTCTGAGGCTGGGTGAGTACCCAAATTTTGGTGATCGCATGACGCTGTATGTCTTAGCCTAACTAGGATATAGAAAAATCCTCGGTGAGTACCAAATACTAATCCCTCAACCAAATAATACTCAGACCCATTGGCGAAAATACCAGTCGCTGACCCCCTCAAAAAAAATTTAGGGCCCTCAAACTCCCTTCTAGTCTAAGTTTTGAATCCGCGAGTACAGCTTAAGCAACTTAATCAATCTAACCTGGGGCGACAGGGAAGGGGGTCATTTCGGCAGTTGCTATAAGCATTACAAAGAGATTTAAACCAAACCACCCCAGCTCACCCCCACCAAGATCGTGCAACAGATACTAACTATCAACCGAGGTCAAAAGTCCCGCCAATGGTGGGCCGCTCTACCAGGGCTGACAATCTGGACAGATCTTAAAATTATCTTTGAGCGCGACCCCGCCGCCACGAATTGGCTAGAGGTACTGATTTGCTACCCTGGCGTTCATGCCCTGGCGTTTCATCGCGTCGCTCACTGGCTGTGGCAGCAGCAGGTTCCTCTAGTGCCCCGCGTTCTTTCCCAGGTGGGCAGATTACTCACCGGAATTGAAATTCATCCGGGAGCAACGGTTGGTAAGGGAGTGTTTATCGATCACGGCATGGGAGTTGTGATTGGCGAAACCGCCATCGTCGGAGATTACTGTCTCATTTATCAAAATGTCACTCTTGGCGGCACCGGCAAACAAACGGGAAAACGCCATCCGACTCTAGGCAACAACGTTGTTGTCGGTGCTGGGGCCAAAATTCTAGGCAATATTAATATCGGAAATAACGTTCGCGTTGGCGCGGGTTCGATTGTGCTGCGGGAAGTTCCTGATGATTGCACAGTGGTAGGAGTGCCTGGTCGCATCGTCTCCCGCACGGGTCATGGCTGCCCTCTCGAACACGGCAAACTCCCCGACCCTGAAGCCAAGGTGATCCGCGCTCTACTAGAGCGGATTGAAAATTTGGAACAACAGATACAGAAATTAACCCTCTACACCCCCCAAAATTATGAATAACATCACTCGCCCTGATGCCTTCGTCAGTCAGGTTGCCAAAATTCATCGCAGCGATCGCTGGAGCGTCTATCGTCGCCTGCAAGAACTCAATATTTCCTGCTGGTGTCCTCAAGATGGCACGCTCTGGGTAGAAATCGATCACTGCATCGATGCCATTCTGCTCCGCAGTACCATACAGCAATTCGCTAGCACTCGTTATGAGTTAACCGACTGGTTAGAGCGATGCTGGGAAACCGAATCAAGCGTTGTTAGTCGTTAGTTCATTGTTCATTGTTGATTGTTCACGGTTCATGGCTCATTAATCAGCAGCTTGAATTAATGGCTGTGTACCGAAGACGAATAACAGATGACCAAGAACAAAACTATTAGCTATCAACCATCAACTATTAACCATCAACCATCAACCCCCAAAAATCATGACACAAACAACAATCCTGCAATCCTTCGGAGAAGTTGCCAACAATGTTATTGGTCTAGATAAAGAAGTCACCACTCCTGTGTGTGAAGGATTAAATCTAGCTCTAGCAAGCTTCCAAGGGCTATATCTGCAATACCAAAAGCATCACTTCGTGGTAGAAGGTTCGGAATTCTATTCGATCCATCAATACTTCCAAGAGAGTTACGATGCGGTGCAGGAACACGCCCACGAGATTGGCGAACGCTTAAATGGGTTGGGAGGCACTCCTGCGGCTAGCTTTACTAAATTAGCTGAACTGTGCTGCTTTACTCCCGAAGACGATGGCATCTTCGACTGTCGTCAGATGATCGAAAACGATCTCGCTGCCGAACAGAAGGTGATTGAGCTGGTTCGCCGTCAATCGGCTCAAGCAGAAAGCGTCGGCGATCGCGCCACCCGTTATCTCTATGAGCAAATTCTCTTAAAAACTGAAGAAAGAGCCTTCCATCTGGCTCACTTCCTCGCTCACGACAGCCTCACACTGGCATTCGTGGGGAACGGAAACAGTCGTTAAGTTGCCGATACCAGGATGGGGTTAAGTCCCCATCCAACCCATCCCAATAGGCTAAACAGGTATTGAATGATGGAATTGAATGAAGTCACGGAATTAGGTCGATTTTTACAGGATGAGTTGACGGTATCTGCTGCCGAAATCGAGTTGGTCATGCAGAAGCAAGAGGAACTCAATGCTCCTATCCCCATGCTGCTCTGGCAATACGGCTTAGTCACCTGCCAACAATTAGACCGCCTCTTTGATTGGTTAGACGACCGCTCCCGGTTAACACTCTTAAACTACTGAGGTTCGATTATCATGCCACCGATTCAGATTAACGACACCACGTTACGAGATGGAGAACAAGCCGCCGGAGTCGCGTTTACCGTCGCCGAAAAAGTTGTCTTTGCAACGCTCATGGATACCATCGGCGTTCAGGAACTAGAGGTTGGTATTCCGGCCATGGGCAGCACCGAAGCCACTGCCATTACAGAGATGACTCGCCTCGGTTTACGAACCCTCCTCACGGGCTGGAACCGCGCTGTCCGTTCGGATATTGATGCTTCTCTCGCCTGTGGACTACAGCGGGTGCATATCTCCGTTCCCGTCTCAGAAATTCAGATCGCGGTCAAATTTGAGGGGAACTGTCAGCTTGTTTTCGACCGACTGCAAAGTACAATTAGCTATGCCCGCGATCGCGGTCTGTATGTGTCTGTCGGTGGCGAAGATTCCTCCCGCGCCGATGCTCAGTTCTTGCTCGATGTCGCCCTAGCAGCGCAAGAGTGGGGAGCCTCTCGCTTTCGGTTCTGCGATACGGTGGGCATTCTCGATCCCCTCACTACCTACGATAAGGTCAAGCAGCTCGTCAGTCGGCTCGTTATCCCTGTCGAAATGCACACCCACAATGATCTAGGAATGGCGACAGCCAACGCTTTAGCAGGCGTTAGAGCCGGAGCCACGTCGGTCAATACCACCGTCAATGGTTTAGGAGAAAGAGCGGGAAATGCGGCGTTAGAGGAGGTTGTCATGGCGCTCAAGCGCATCTATGGCCTAAATATCGGGGTTGATACCCGCCGCTTCAAAGAAATCTCCGAGTTTGTTGTGAATGCTTCTGGCTGCGACGTCCCCCCCTGGAAAGCGATCGTCGGCAAGAATGCCTTTGCCCACGAATCTGGCATTCACGGGCACGGTGTCCTGCAAAACCCTGCCACCTACGAACCCTTTACCCCGGAAGAAGTCGGACGCGAACGGAGCTTAGTGATTGGCAAACATACTGGCAAACATCTCGTCACGAACCTGCTTCAGCAGTACGGCATCACTCTCAGTACAGAAGAAACGCGATCGCTCGTCGATGCTGTCCGGGATCTCTCGGTGGAGTTGAAGCGCAGCTTAACCCCTAATGAGTTGTTGTCGTTAGTCGCCAGTCATTAGTCCTTTGTTATCAGCACGAAGGACAAAGGACCAATGACCAATTATCCCCTTACCACCATCAATCATCATGAAAGTAATGTTGCACAAAAACGACCTCGGGCATCTTTCTGTTTATGTTCCCAAGAAAGATTTAGAAGAAGAAGTCGTCGAGCAGTCTACGACTCCAGAAGGCAAAATTTTGACTTTAGCAAATGGTTGGCAGTTGTCTTTTAAGAATTTAGAAGACGACACTAAACTTCCTCAAACTTTCAATGCTACAAAGCTGTAATTTCTTCGTGATTCATCTCTAATAAACAAAAGCTAACTACTTAAAGGAGAACACTCATGGCTACCCTAACTGGTTTAACTCAAGGCGGATTAGCTTGGGAACCTAAATTCATCACAGAAATTAATCAAGAAACGTGTCTTGGCTGTGGCAGATGTTTTAAAGTCTGCGGTCGCAACGTCCTCGGCTTGAAACCCATGAACGAATTTGGCGAATTTATCGACGAAGATGATGACGATGATATCGAACGCCAGGTTATGACCATTGTTGATGCCTCAAAATGCATCGGTTGTGAAGCCTGTGCTCGAATTTGTCCTAAGAAATGCCATACTCACGAACTTGCATCTGTATAACCGAAGACCTTTGCCTTCGGTTATACAGAGGGCAGGAGGCAGAAGGTTTGATCCTTCACTCCCCCAAGGATACAAACCTCTCCACGGACATCTTACCGTAGCGCATACGACGCGCCCCCCGTGTTTTCTTGTAGGGAGAGCAGGAGTAGAGGAAAGGTGTCAAGCTTCTTCCCAAGCATCCCCTTCTGCCTCCTTTTAAAAGGATTACTCACAAGATCTCCAAATGTCTTTAGCTGTTCGTCGTAAGTTTCTCATTCTTCTGTTGACTCTGGCTTTGATGTTCGATGTCTTTTCCAAACGATCCAATTCAGAGTTGTGCGATCGGCAGATGTTGGACAATTCCAGACAAAGTTCATTGTGGAACGGGAAGATACCTTTAAGCTGAACCAACAGTGAGAGCATTTGGAGATTTTTATTAAGCTTTAAATGAGGAGCGTTAGCACTAATTAGCAACGAATTCTAGTAGGCACTATGAAAGATTCAGAAAACGTTCGAGAAGAAATAGCAACTATTTTAGTTCTCATCCTAACTCTTGCTTTTACCTCTAGCAATCTAACTCCAGAAGTATTTGACAAAACATCTTCAGTGGAAAGACTGCCATTAATGGAAGCAAACAATTAGTCTATCGTCTAGTTTCTGTCTTTAGCGACAAAGATACTAATGCAAGGTAAAAAAACATAGATAACGAGTCCTTGCGGCAAGCTTGCTTAGTTTATGCCCTATTGAAATAGTTAAACTTTGTTGAACTGTTTCCTTAGCTAGTGGTTTTTGGTTAATTGTTGCCAATGAAGACCAATGTCAACTAACCATCAACCACTAATTGGTTAACTAGATGTAATATTATTGCTAACTCACCAATTATGCAAACAATTCAAGAGCAAGTTTCTTGGTATAATATTGAACCAGAAGTTAAACAGTTATTGCTGTTGGCCAGCGAAAATTGGGAATACACTGGACTCGCTGAAGATTATGTCAAGGAAGCTTTATTAAGAGCGGGAAACAATCTGGATGTTTTAGTAGGAGCGTATCGTTTCTTTTTCTACAAACATCAACCCGCTGTCGCCCTCTCCATTGTTCAACAGGTTCTCCAGTTAATTGCTATCAAAGAGAATCTTCCCGTCGAATGGTCGCAACTGCGATCGCTTCTACAGTCTCGCAAACAAGACCCTCAGATTCGCCTGTATCTTAATGCCTATGCTGCATCAGGTTTAGTTCTCGCTCAGCTTGGCAAAATCGAACAAGCCAAGCTTGTGACTCAAAGAGTTAAAGAACTTGATGACAGCCGCGAGTTTTGTGCTACGACCGTCTTTGAAGTGCTCACCCAATCTCCTGATGAAGATGAATAAAAATCAACAAGGACAAATCCAATGACCGACAACCAACGCCAAGAAGAATACCTGCAATTAATCGATCGCCTGCTTCGCTGTCCCAACGGCAAAGAACCGGAGGTTCTAGATGCTAGTGCCGAGCTCATCGATGAGAATTTTATTAGAACTGTTATGCAGGTGGCGACCATTATGGCCCACGAAAACAACCAAGAAGGCGCTCAGTTCCTCATCTTTATTGCTCGTCAGCTTGCCAAACAGTTAGGCTTGTATCCAGAATTATCCTCGGTTTCAGAGGGACAGTAGGGTAGTCTTCAGTTATATGAAATATCGGACATCCTGGTTGTTGATTGTTTCCTCATCTTGATAGGGTTTACAATAACGTTCAAATTAGTGAGCTAGAGAAGGGCAGTACCAGAGGACAATAAGCCATCAACAATTAACAAAAAGCAAAAACTTGAAACTATTCTCTATAGAAGCAAAATTTACCATTCACTGATTCACTATGAAAATCGCGAATAATGTCACGGAACTAGTTGGAAAGACTCCTTTAGTGCGCTTAAATTCGATTCCCTTTGCGGAAGGCTGTCTGGCTCAAATCGTAGTCAAATTAGAGAGCATGAATCCGGCTGCCTCAGTAAAAGACCGCATTGGAGTGAACATGATTAATGCGGCAGAACAAGCTGGGTTAATTACCCCGGGTCAAACCGTCTTGATCGAGCCGACTTCTGGTAACACAGGAATTGGACTAGCAATGGCGGCGGCGGCGAAGGGCTACAAAATCATCCTCACTATGCCCGAAAGCATGAGTAAAGAGCGACGGGCCATGTTGAAAGCTTACGGAGCACAGCTAGAATTAACTCCCGCCAGTGGCGGTATGAAAGGAGCGATCGCCCGCGCTGAAGAGCTAGCTACATCCCTGACCAATAGCTTTATGCCCCAGCAGTTTAAAAATCCGGCGAACCCAGAAATCCACCGCTCGACAACGGCGGAAGAGATCTGGTCTGATACCGACGGAGAGGTAGATATCTTGATTGCGGGTGTCGGCACAGGAGGAACCATTACGGGCATTGCCGAAACCATCAAAGTACGCAAACCGAGTTTTCAGGCGATCGCCGTTGAACCAACCGATAGCCCCGTTCTTTCTGGGGGCAGTCCCGGCAGCCACAAAATTCAGGGCATCGGTGCGGGTTTTGTGCCCGATGTCTTAAATGTGGAGATGATTGATGAAATTGTCACCGTCACTAACGACGAAGCTTTTGATTTTGGTCGTCGTTTAGCCCGCGAAGAAGGCTTACTTTCCGGCATTTCTGCCGGGGCTGCCCTAGCCGCCGCGATTAAAGTGGGCAAACGCCCAGAAAATGCGGGCAAATTAATTGTCATGATTCAGCCCAGTTTCGGCGAACGATATTTAAGCACTCCTCTATTCCAAGACTTAGAGGAAGAAAAAGCCTTGGTAACGAGTCGTTAGGAACTGTTAATTGCTCCTTGCTGATTGTTAATTGTTGACCGCTCACTGTTCACGGATATAGACACGATGAAAACTATTAACGCTCAACCAGCGACCCATCAGATTGAGGGAGAATTTCTGGGTTTTATCCCCCTGCCTGGAGGTGAATCTAAATACATGCAGTTTCGGGTAGGAGAGCGGATCGTTCCGATCAAACTGGCCAAAGAATTACGGGCTACTCTGGGTCAACAACTGACAGAAGGCGATCGCCTCGCGGTATTTCTAGAGAAATCGGGTTCAGGGTTAGGAAGTCTCAAATTAAGAACTGACCATGTGGAACGACTCGACGCTGACAACAAATCCTCCGTCTTTAAATCTGCCGCTTCACAACAGGGCAAGATTCTGCTCTGTTACAACTCGAGCTGTTCTAAACGAGGAGGCAAGCAACTCTACTATGCTCTGGTAGAAACCCTCAAACAGTTGGGACTACAAGATCGAGTCAAAATCGAACTCACTGGCTGTCAGAAGCAATGCAAACAAGCGCCCAGCTTCATTTTGATGCCGGGTCGAGTCAGACATGCCTACGTCAATCCTCGTTCCCTTGCCTCCCTGCTTGCAGCGCATTACTCAGAGGCAGTGAGCAGTAACCAGTAAGCAGTGATCAATGATCAATGAATCAACCACCAACCATCAACAGAGTCCTTGACACTGGAGGCAACGATGGCACAAGTCATTTTCTATGAAAAACCAGGCTGCATTAACAATGCTAAGCAGAAAGCTTTGCTCTGGGCGGCGGGACATGAAGTTGTTGCTTACAATCTCCTCGAAACTCCCTGGACGGTTGCTAGCCTGCGACCCTTTTTTGGCGATCGCCCTGTCGCTGAATGGTTCAATAAAACAGCTCCTGCCGTTAAGTCGGGGGCTGTTGTCCCTGAAGAATTAACCCCAATGGCGGCTTTAGAGCTGATGATCCAACATCCACTCTTGATCCGTCGTCCCCTGATTCAGGTAGGAGAGGTCTACCAATGTGGGTTCGATCGCGCTAAAGTTGATGCCTGGATTGGCTTAGCTCCGCCAACGCTCTTCGAGGATTTAGAAACCTGTCCTCGCCTTTGAGCGATGGACAATCTCTTCATTTAAAATTTGCTCGCTATTTGATTTTTGTAGAGCGATCGCCTTGACTATAACGACAGTTAAATTCAGTAGCAGTAGAAGAATAGCTTTTTAGTATCGCTATGCAAAATGTCCCAGCAATTCTTGTACTGTCCGAATGTCATAGCCATTTTGTCGTAAATGCTTAGCAAAACTATGACGGAACCGTGTGGCAACGGACTCGTTTTTGAATTTTTGCTTCTTCTCTTCCACCCATTGCTCTCGGATGTCGTTTGCCGTGATACATGATCCGGCGTTTAATCCAGTTGACGTAGCTTTGAAAGATTCGTATGACTATTCACCCCTAAGCGCTGACCCTGTTTCTCCTTTGCGCTCAATCCAATCGCCCGATAGGCTTTGGATGCTACGTTTTCGTCCGCCGCAATCGCATCGAGGCCGCCCGGAACGTGTCGAGAAACTTGTCTACATTGGAGTGAATGGGGTGGTTAAGCGTACATAAATATTAGAATATTAGAGCGTTCCCAAATCAGGGGAGCGACAATGGGTTCAGCATTGAGGGAGCCTTAAGAATGCGGGAGCGATTCAAGCAGCGGCAGCCAAAGAGAAAAATCAACAAGTGGTGGGTAATTGGAGCGATCGCCACTCCAGTCTCTCTCTGGATGGGATGGTGGCTTGGGTCACTCCTCAATCGTAGACATCAGCCAGATTACGGTCATCTATCCCACAACGAAAGAGCAACTCTTACTCGCCAACATCGTGAAACCTTCGTCAGGGGTATTGGTGCGATCACGACGGTTGCTGGTGGAGTCTTTCTTTTTCTCAAGTTCCGCATTGACAACAGAAATTTAGAGATAGCTGACCTCAGCGATACCGACCTCAGTGGTATCGACCTCAGCGGTGTTGACCTCAACGGTGCTAACCTCGACGGTGCTAACCTCCGCGATGCCAACCTCCGCGGTGCCGATCTAAGTGGTGCCAACCTCAGCGATGCCCGCCTCAGCGGTGCCAACCTCAGAGATGCCAAACTCAGAGGTGACAACCTAATATGAGCTATACAAATAGATGCCATACTTATTGCTGCAAAGCAAATAGATCCCAAACAAAGCCATT
>JBHJGN010000033.1:0-58774 GCA_050331735.1 Cyanophyceae cyanobacterium | reverse complement strand
GACAGTTTTCTCCCAAGACCGCTAAAAAAGTTGATTTGCTCATCAAAATAGCGATGTATCTCATAAATCCTCAGCATTTGCGTAACTGGTTTACCCACTGCTGTTATTGTCCCTCATAAACCTGCAAAGCGCTGTATATTTTTGCGTCCACCAAACCAAACAGTCGCATAGCTGCGTTAACACGGCTAAAGCAACACGCTGGGTTTCTATTTCTAGCGTCCACAGCCGTTCTGCCATACCTCGAATAGATTCAGTATCGTTGGCATTAACGCGATCATTAGGAATTGAGACATTGGCGTTATTCATAATTGCGACCAAGGTATCCCAAGTTTCCTTCCAATACTGAGATTTGGTTTCTTCTTTGCCCTGCAATCTTAAATGTTCGCCCCAAAATCTCTCTAAGCCGTAGGCTACAGACTCTCGCATTTTGAAAGCTTGATTGAGAGATGAGTCGTCGCGCTGTTTAGCAGCTAAGACCAACCGTTGTGCTTCTCAATCTAAACCGTAGTACTTCCAACCCATTATGCAGCCTCCTGTTGACTGGTATCGGCGATCGCTTCTCCGTTAATAATTACCTGACAGCGACCAAAACCAATGGACTCTAAACCACCAAAGTACAATTCTTCCGAAGTTTCTCCACCAAAGGGTTGCCATCCTGGTTCCCTTAAAGCGATGGGAAAAATTAATACACTTCCCTCCGGTAAAGCTTCGACATTAAAAAACGCTCTCTGCTTAGCTTTTTTCTGTTCTTCTTCCAATGCAACTCGACTCTGACGATACAGTGCCATATCGTGAATCATGGCTATATCGTTGTTGTCTACTACCACTAGCTGAGATTGAGGAATACTTGTCCCATCGGGAAGCCAGGGAGATAAATCTACATTGGTGTGTTCGATCTTCAGGAAACCGAGGTTAAAAAACAGAATCTTGCGATTGTTACCGATATCCCTAGCTTCTAAACTTTTAGTGGCACTATAGGGTGCGGGAATAGCAGCGTTGATACCCGTAATTTGTTTATACCGCTTTAGCAACCAGGGACACGTCACCCATACTATCGGTTGACCAGGGCAAAAGACTGGCAGCCAGACTAAAGAAGCATACTCAAACTTAACTTTAGCTTCTGTTGTCCCTCCGTCTTCTTGTCCGGTAACAGCTTCGTGTCCATACCAGTTGGCAGTTCTTTCGTGAGATTGCGATCGCATATTCGCCCGAAAACGCCCTCGGATAGAACTACCAGGGATAATCCCCGTCTGGGTAAACTGATCGCGAAAAATTAGATTGAGATTACCTGTTTCTTCTCCCGCACTCGCCCCAACATGAAGCGGCGCGAGGGTTTCTATAATTCCATAAGCTTTTTGGTACATAAAGATGAGTTACTCCTCGTATGTTTTTGTTGGTAGCGCGATCGCATTTCTCCCAATCGAGGTCGTTATTTGAAGAGGCAAAAACTCAACAAATTGTCAATTAAGTTTCTCTAATGACAACTAACAGGGGTTAATGGGGCTGTGTGATCAGTGAATTAGCTCTCTAGGAGTAAAAAAGCTGGAAAGCTTATTAAATAAAAGTTGTAAGCATTTCAGATTAATTGTTTTTTTCGTTGAAGCAACCTGCGGAGGCAAATTTTCTAGGGATAAATGCAGATGCGAAATGTGGGTTGTACTGCTGCTTACTGCTGCTAAAAATACCCACGGCAACAGTCGTAGCAGTAGCAATTCTAAAAAACCTTGTAAAACTTTGATTTGTTCTCAGGGCTCTCATTTTAACAACCGCAGGATTCATTAATCGCCAGCGATCGCCCTTTGCTTTCGGCATCACCAAAACCTGACAAGAGCCATGATTCGGGCTGAAAATTCGCTTGTTTGCAGGCTGCTACAGCTAGGGAAAGGAGGCTGCCAGAAGATCTTAAAGCTGCACTGGTCGAAGCAATTATCGAACCGATCAAACCTTGCGAAGATTGCGGACAAGAAATTGCTGAATCGGTTGCAACGCCATTTCTTTACCCGATTGCAGGGCACTCATTACCTGACCGTTTGCAACTACCTGAGCTTCGTAGCCTTCAGTAACGGCGGCATCCGAACGCCGAAAGTCGATCCGTACCCGCATCTGCTTTGCCTTCTGTCGTTGTAATCGCCACCAAAGCTGCAACATTGGGACAGGAATCCAGCTGAGAGCACGATCAAGCAGTCCCCAAATCCCCCTCGGCTGGCTTTGCCCAGCTTTAGGGTAGCTCAACCAATTCCATCCCTCCTGCATCCAAATTTCGCGCTCGACAATTTGCTCAAACTTACTCAAACCAGCCCATCCTCGATAAAACGAGCGCAGTTTCCCCACATCCCCCTGGCGATAGACCAGCGCATCTAATACCTCCGGCTCTAAATGTCCCCAATACCGACCTTCCGGCAGATCAATAAGGGTTGGCGCAAACTGATGACCGCCAAAATGACTACAGCGCCAGACCCGCAACTTTCCTTCAGACTGTGGGGCGTAATCGTGGCGGAGTTGTTTGTAGATGGGGTAGCCGAAACGGGCGCAGGCAGCATCAACGTTTCCATGAGTGCAAACCAGCAATTCTCGAATAGTGTCTGTCGCTTGTAAATAGCGCTCAAAACGGGGAAGCTCGTTTGGTTGCTGTCGCAGTTGCTGCAGAAGTGCCGAAACGAGCTGGGGAAACTCCGCTTCTGGCACGATAAATTCTTGCTTGCTGTAGTGAGCGAAGCATCGAGACGGTTGCCTATAGTAGAGCGTGCGGATGTGACCAGGCGTGGAGTACTCCGGATCGGGGGCGATCGCCAAAGGACGAATTAATACGCCCTGCTTAAAGATCAACTCTTTAAGGGCCGCTATCAGTGGCTGAGTGCGGGGTTCGAGCAGTAATTTCTCTGACCAAGGAAGCGGCAGCTCCACAATCAGCCAGTGTTGGCAAGTTCCTGCGGTTCCAATTGGGTCTTCTCCGGTTGCTTTCGATACCTCAGAACAAAAACGGCAGCGACTCAAATCGAGTGTGGCTTGAGCAGACATCAGTTCCTCTCACTGTTAAAACTAGATTCCAGGGGCGACTCGCAATCCGGCATCGCCTCCACGTTGCGGAGAACGGGAACCCCATACCCGCCAAAGCCAACCGTTAGATTACAAATTCCCAACAAAATTAACTGCAGGGCGATGCCAGTCCCTGCTCCTGTTCCCAACCAGGGACTCAATACCGAGGCGAGCCAGCTTCCCGATTCCAGGGCTGGCTCGAACAGGCGATCGGCAAGCGGTCCGGCGATGGCGTAGCCGAGGGGCGAAGAGAGCTGGGCGATCACAAATCGGGCAGCAAATACCTTCCCTTGAACGGTCGATTCGACCTTTGCCAGCCAGATCGCTTGATTAGCACTCCCCAGCATAGGCACAAAAAAAGCAGCAATAAAAGCAGCCCCAATCCAAATCGATAGGTTGCGCCCCAAAGCCAAAACAATTAATCCTATTTGTGGAAGGGCCACCCCCAACAATAGACCATGAATTCGAGGTTGAGGGCTACCAAAGATGCTGAGGACGGCAGCTCCCAGCAACCCCCCACAGCCAAACGCTGAGCGTACGCTCGCTAACGCCATTGCATCGTTGCCACTCCGAGCGAGAATGAAAGCGGGCCACAAAGCAAAACTAGCGCTCGTAAACAGGTTGGCGGCGAGCAGAAATAGCAAGATTGCCAACAGCCCAGAGCGTTGAAAGATATATTGAAAGCCGAAAGTTAACTGACGAGGCTGCCAGGAGCGAACCGAAGAAGTGGCTTTCCTCCTGGGAATCACTGCCAGTCCGAGAGAAATCATGGCGATCGCCAAGGTAGCCAAATCGATGCTCAGAATCCCCACAAAGCCAATTAGGGGATAGAGAACTCCGGCGATGGCTGGCGAGAATACGTAGGCGCTGGCTTGTTTAAGAGCATCCATAGCCGTAGCACGGGCATAGTGAACCTTCGGCACGATGCTGGGAATGGTCGTAGAGTAAGCTAAGTTCTGGAGATAGCCGGATAACCCATTGACGATACTCGTAACGTAGAGCTGCCAAATCTCTAAGCGTTGGGAAAGAAATAGTAATAGTAGAATGACTGTCATGATTCCCACCATCAAATCGCTGACAAGCATTAAGCGTTGGCGATCGTAGGTGTCAACCAGAACCCCAGCAAAGACAGCGGCACAGACCTTGGGAGTTTGAGTAAAGAACAGAATGAGGGCTAAGGGAGTAGCTTGCCCGGTGCGGTCCCAAGCCCAGAGCGTGAGGGCAAAGGTGGTCATCTCCGAACCGATACTAGATACAAGCTGCCCACTCCAAAGCATGGCAAAGGTCTTGAGGCTTGGGGGCGGTGCTTCTGTACTCGCTAGTCTTGATTGCGGCTTACTCACGCTCGCCCTCCAACGCTTGAGCCACATCGTCTAAGATCTGGTGAGCCGCCAAGATGTTCCGACCTTGTATCCACGCTTCTCCCTCGACTTGGTAGAGGCGACCTTGCTTGACTGCTCCTAACTGAGACCAAATGGGGTCGCTAACCAACTCTTCCTGACCCAAACTGTCCGAGAAAACCTGATTACGAATCAGAAAAATGATGTCGCCATCTAAGCTGGCGAGGTTTTCCTGAGAAACCATCTCTGCCCACTGGCGCGAGTCTGCTTGCAGGGGAGGACGGGCAAATCCTAAATCTTGCAGCACCGAGCCAGGAAAACTCTCGACGGTGTAAAATCCTACCCGCCCCCGGCCCGTGGTGACAACGGAAACGACGGTATCGCTCGTGTCACCAAGTTTTCCCCGCAGTTGCGCCACTCGCTGTTCGTAGTCCTGGAGAAGTTCTGCTGCTGTCTCTGTGCGCCCCAAAGCTTCTCCAAAAAGACGCAGATGAGACTGCCACTCACCAGAACGCCCGCTGCCCTCACTTAAAACCGTCGGGGCAATGCGCGAGAGACGGTTATAGAGTCTGCCTGAGCTAATCCTGTTGCTGAGGATTAAATCGGGCTGTAGCTGCAAGATCTTTTCCAGGTTTGGTTGATTGCCGTCCCCAACCGACTGAATTCCTGACCCGCGATCGCCGAGATAGCTGGGAAAATCCCCAAAAACCACCGAACCAACTGGCTTAATTCCCAGGGCAAGAGAGGCATCTAAAGCAGCCGTGTCTACCGTCACGACTCGTTCAACTGTCTCAGGGACGTAAGTGCTTCCCATCGCGTGTTCGACGAGGCGAGCGTTAGGAGACGGCGGTTCCTGAGAGGGACCGCCACCACAGCTCACCAAAAGACAGAAGCAGCAGGAAAGTATTGTCAGGGCAGGAAATCGCACTCTCGGTCTTAGACTCACGCTCGCTAAACCAAAGGCGCTGATGTCGGCCAAAACAGGCCAAAGAACTAAGATGATACTTGCAATTGAAAACCCCATAGCAGTAGGAACACTTAAAAGTCTAGTAAGTAGCGCAGAGTGATGTTGCGTCCTCGACCGGCAAACCGGAGATTTTCTTGCACTCCAATCCGTTCCTGGGAGCTTACAGGCAAATATTCTTCATCAAGCAAGTTGCCAATGCCCAGCTCTAGTCTTCCCGCTCCAATTTCTATACTACTGATCAAGTCAAGAACGGTGTAGCCATCGATCTCAAATTCGTCCACCTCATCTTCAAAAGCGCGATCGCGATCAGCAACGATCAGGGCTTGCAGGCGATTGCGCCAGCCGGGTAAGGTTTCATTTTCTAGGTATAGGGTGAGATTGAGGGGCTGAACGTCAACGGAACTAAGGGCAACAAAGTCGCCCGCATCTTCGGGATCAAAGTCCCCTTCATTCCAGGTCAAATCCCCCCCCAGTCGCCAGCGAGCGCTCGGTGTCCAGTCAACGCTGAATTCCAAACCATAGTTTTCCTGGGGAGCGCGCACGACCTGGGTAATGCCATCCTCACTAACGGTTAAAGCTGAGCCTAGTTCCGACTCGTTATAGAAACCGACGAGACTGACTTCAACATCCTGCCAATTGCCGCGAATCCCTAGTTCGTAGTTGTCAACTTTCTGAGATTCCAGTTCAACGCTATCTTCAATACTTGTACCAAAGGGAGCCAACCCTAACGTAATTCCCAGTTGCGGAATTGAAAATCCTTGGGAGAAGTTCACAAACAAGTTCACATTAGGACTAGCATCGAAGACTAAACCCGCATTAAACACCACATCGTCATCGTCAACGGTTCCTCCTTCGACTTCGGGTGGCGGTCCTGCGGGATTGGAAAATGGGGAGGCTGTATAGTCATCAACGTCAGCGCTAATGTTTTCAAAGCGCGCTCCGCCCCGAAACTGCCAGCGATCGCCCAACTTCCATTGCAGTTGGGCAAACACCCCCAGGTTTTCGAGGGTATAAAAGGGGCTTTGAGTGGGCGTATCGATAACCGCTCCTTCTCTCTCCTGGTCAAAAGCATTCGGATCGAGAGCGTTAAACGAGGCTTCATTTTCTTCCTGAGCATAATCTACCCCCCACAGTAAACTCAGCGAGTTGGAGAAGGAACTATCTACTTGCAGGCGTAACCCCAGTTCGCTAGAGTCCAGGGTGGTTTGAAACAGTCGGGGTGCAGCCGGAAAAGCTTCGTCGGGGAACTGCCCGCGAATATCGCGCGGAAGCTGAGTCAAATCGGTTTCGCGGTAGTAGAATTGGGCATCTAGCTGGGATCCCAAAATATCTTCGTGGCGATAGGTCAACCCTAAATTCTGAATGGTTTGCTCAGGATCGTCGTCGTAGTCTATATCTCCCACGTCCAAGGCTCTTGCTGTTTGCAGACCCTCAATGGCGAACACTTCTGGATCGGAAATAAACTCGCTTTCAAAATCGTTATTGAACAGGTTGTAGGTCAACTGTAGGCGTTGAGTTTCGGTGAAATTGAAGCCCAACTTAGTAAGCAGATTAACGGAACTGTTGTCGCTGGAGAGTCCATCTGGGGGAATGCGATCACCGTCGGCATCGAAGTGGGTGGGATCGCCGTCGAAAGCGCCATTGATGCGAAAATCAAACCTGCCTTGACGACCGGAGAGACCGTACTGTCCTTTAAATCCGGGATCGGTTTCGTCTAAATTGCTGAGATCCAAGCGTAGTGCCGAGGCAAAACTTTGCTCAAACCCTTCCTCAGCAGGAGCGCGAGTAATCACATTCACAATGCCACCCGTACCACCGTCTCCATAGATCGCACTAGGACCGCGAACCACTTCAATCCGCTCAATCGCGGCGGGGTCAATGTTGCTTAATTCGGTGCCAAAAGAGGTGTTAGAGTTTTGCGGAATTCCATCTAACAAAATGAGAGCTTCCCGTCCGCGCAGGCTCTGAGCGCGGGTTCTGCCTTCGGGGTTAGGCGGTCCAAATCCTGGTACTAAAATTCCCAAAAAACCAGACAAATCGTTGGTTAGCAGGGATTGATCCTCAATTTCGTCTCGGGGAATTACTGTTACCGCCCTGGGGACTTCTGCCTCTGCTTCCTCGGTACGAGTAGCGGTCACAACAATCTCCGGGGCTTCTTCCTCTGCGCTGTCAACGCCGGTTCCGGGAGTGACGCTTAAAACCAGCCCTTGAGCCTCCGTGCTAACCTCCGCCGTCGGTGGGGTATCCGTTCCGGTAATCGCTACCTGAACTCGGTTTCCTGGTAAATTTGTCACGCTGATCAGGGCAATTCCTGCGGCAGGGTCAAACTGCTCAAACGATTCTTCTGGAAGGGCGAGCACGGCATTAGGAATCTCTGCGATCAGCGCATTGCCTACGACTGATGTAGAAGGGCTAGCCAGTTCTCCCGCCGAGTCTAAGATTACTTCCACTCCAGCCTCGGTCGAATTGACCTGCACGCCAATAATCTCAACCAGCGATTGAGCGATTCTATGCCCTCCGTCAAGATTAAAAAGAGAACTAGTAACAATATCTGGACGTGAATGGTTAACCGTCAGGGGGGGACTAACTAGATCATGAGAGTGAGGCTCTGCTAATTCGACTTCTGCACGAGTTGAGTGCATAAAAATAACCTGAAGTATAACGGCTATCCCACAGGAATTGAGCCAGAGTGTGGGGTTCAGGAATAGTAACGATTTCACTAAATACTCCTCACCAATTGTTTTCGTCTGTATAACTAAGCTTGAGCAGGCATACCCGCTACTGAAGCCATCTCCTTGCTGACCTCGAACCATTGTGTGGGTAATGCCACGGGCTAGCTTATCACATTTAATGAGAATAGGTTTCATTAAATCGCGCAAAGTCTCAAGCGCGATCACTCAAAAATATCAGAAACTACTCGGTAAAAGTCACTACAACAGTAGCATTCCCTGGCAATAAAAGCCCTGACTTACGGTAATCTTGGAGAAAACACCATAGATATTAAATTTTTAGTCTTGCTAAATTTAGTCATTAGGTTTAGGATAGCTCTGTTGCCAATTGAGAATATTTTCAGCTAGCTAAAAGAACTTAGTGGCGATTGAGCTGCTACTTGTAAGGTTTCTCGCCAGAGAACGACGAAATGAGAGTCAGCCGAGGGGGTGTGATGAGAGTCTTCACACCGGAGAGCTTGCCTTGACGAGGCATCCGGCCCCATTAACATAGTCCTCCATCCTTTAGGAAGCCTTCTGATCGCTTCCTGAGCGAGGAAAAGCCAACCCAAACTCCAACCGCGTTCGCGGCTCGAGTTAATGAGAGGGTCAAAAAATGGTCAATTGTTTAACCCCAAAATTTTGTGGTGCAGGAACGACTCTAGTCGATCTCCTCCGCCATCGCTCCCAGTTTCAACCGAATTGCCAAACCTATCGGTTTCTCAAAGACGGCGAAACGATCGAGCAGTGCCTAACTAATCGCGAGTTGGAGCGGCAGGCCCGAGCGATCGCCGCGCATCTCCAAGGCAAATACAACCAAGGAGAGCGGGTTGTGTTGCTGCTCCCCCCCGGAACTGAGTACGTTGCGGCGTTTTTCGGCTGTTTATATGCTGGAGCGATCGCCGTGCCTCTCTATCCGCCTCGTTCGCACCGACGCTCGCTGTCCCGTTTACAGGCAATTATTCAAGACGCACAGCCCCGCACTGTACTTACTAATAACGCTTTACGCGCAGACATCCAGGGCAAAGAGCTTGGCGTTGAGGAGTTAGACTGGCTCACTACCGATACGCTGGCTCTCGAATTAGCCGCTCAATGGCAAGACCCCCACCTAACAGGGGATGCTCTCGCCTTTTTGCAGTACACCTCCGGTTCAACGGCGGCTCCCAAAGGAGTAATGGTGAGCCATCAGAACTTACTGCACAACTTAGCACTCATCCACGACAAATTTGGCTTTTCCCCGGAGAGTCAGGTGGTTAGCTGGCTGCCGCCCTACCACGACATGGGGTTGATCGGTGGGCTGCTCGAACCGCTCTACGCCTCTGCCTCTGTCACCTTTATGTCACCCGTTGCCTTTCTTCAGCAGCCGATTCGCTGGCTACAGGCGATCGCCCAAACCCAGGCAACCGTGAGCGGAGGACCAAACTTTGCCTACGACCTCTGTTGCCAGAGGATTTCGCCAGAAATGCTTTCCCGCCTAGATTTGAGCTGTTGGAAGGTCGCCTTCAACGGCGCAGAACCTCTGCGGGCAGAAACCTTAGAGCGGTTTACCGCCACCTTTGCCGACTGCGGCTTTCAGAAAACGGCGTTCTATCCCTGTTATGGCATGGCAGAAGCCACTCTATTCGTCACTGGGGGGGACAAGGACACGTCGCCCCGCTATCGAACGGTAGAAAAACAGGCTCTCAGAAGCGATCACGCGGTGGTGAGCGATAAAGCCGAGGGCACCCAAACCCTCGTCAGTTGCGGGCGCGGTGCTCCCCACGTCGTCGTCGTTAATCCTGACTTGCGTCCCTGCGCTCCCAATAGCGTGGGGGAAATTTGGGTAGCCGGAGCGAGCGTGACTCAAGGCTACTGGAACCAACCGAAAGCCACCACCGAAGCTTTCCAGGCCTATCTAGCCGAGGGCGAGGGACCGTTTCTCAAAACGGGTGATTTAGGGTTTTTCAACGATGGCGAACTGTTTATCACCGGGCGACTCAAAGACTTAATTATTATTCGCGGACAGAACTACTACCCACAAGATATTGAACGGACGGTAGAGCAGGCTCATCCAGCGCTGCGAGCCGCCAACGGAGCCGCATTCACCATTGAAGAAGCAGAAATGGTGATTGTCAGTGAAGTCGAGCGGCAGGTGTGGCGCAACCTCAACGTTGAGGAGATTGCTAGGGCAATCCGAGAGGCGATCGTCTACCATCACGATTTGCCGATATACGCCATTGCTCTCCTCAAACCCGGCGGGATTCCGAAAACATCGAGCGGCAAAATTCAGCGGCGTGCCTGTAAACAGCAGTTTTTAGATCAGACCTTAGCCGTCATCGGCGAGTGGACTGCGGCGCAGCCGGAAGACAGACCAGCCGGTAATTCCCAACCCAGCATTCAAACATGGCTCGTCGAGCAGGTAGCCCGCGCGGCGCACCTAGATCCTAGTCAAATCGAGCCGCATCAATCCTTTGCTAGCTACGGCATTGACTCCGTTAACGCCGTGAGGCTTTCGGGAGAGCTGGAGCAGCGGTTGCAGCAGCGTCTTTCCCCCACGTTGCTTTACGACTATCCCACCATTGCCGCCCTCTCGCAGCGTTTAGCAGACGGGACCGAGGCAGAGATACCGAGGGTGAAAAGCGATCGCCCTTTAGAAGAAGCCATTGCCATCATCGGCTTAGGCTGCCGCTTTCCAGGAGCCGAGAATCCTGAAGCGTTCTGGCACCTGCTGCACACCGGGGGCGATGCCATTACTTCAGTCCCCCGCGAGCGCTGGGATGTAGAGGCATACTATGCTGAAGTTCCTACTCCAGGAAAAATGACCACCCGCTGGGGAGGATTTTTGAACCACATCGCTCAGTTCGATGCGTCTTTCTTCGGCATTACGCCCCGCGAAGCCGAAAAAATAGACCCACAGCAGCGTCTGCTTTTAGAAGTAGCCTGGGAAGCGTTGGAACATGCCGGAACGCCGCCGGAACATCTAGCCGAAAGTTCCACTGGAGTGTTTATCGGTACGAGCGGGAGTGACTACGCTCGGTTGCTGGCACAGGAGCCGGCTTGCCTTGATGCCTACTTGGGAACGGGGACAGCGGCGAGCATTGCGGCCAATCGGTTATCTTACTGCTTAAACCTACAGGGACCAAGTCTAGCCATCGACACTGCCTGTTCTTCGTCGCTCGTTGCCGTTCACCTTGCCAGTCAAAGTTTACGCCAGGGGGAATGCGACCTCGCTCTAGCGGGGGGAGTCAATCTGTTACTTACCCCCGAACTGACCGTAGCCTTTTCCCAGGCTCGCATGCTGGCGGCAGATGGTCGCTGTAAAACTTTCGATGCGGCGGCGGACGGTTACGGGCGTAGCGAAGGGTGCGGTATCGTGATTCTAAAACGACTAGCGGACGCTCAGCGCGATGGCGATCGGATCTTGGCGGTTGTGCGCGGCTCAGCCATTAACCAGGATGGACACAGTAACGGACTCAGTGCCCCCAACGGACTTGCTCAGCAGACCGCAATTCGGCAGGCGTTGAACAATGCCGGAATTGACCCTGCCCACATTCAGTACGTCGAAGCCCACGGCACAGGAACGGCGCTCGGCGATCCGATCGAGATGAAGGCGATTCAGGCGGCGCTGGGGAATCGCCCAGAACACCAGCCGTGCGTCATCGGGTCGGTGAAAACCAACATCGGACATTTAGAAGCAGCGGCGGGCATTGCCGGACTAATTAAAGTAGTGCTCTCTCTACAACACCAAGAAATTCCGCCCCACCTCCATTTAAATGAGCTTAACCCCCATATCGCCCTCGACGGGACTCCGTTTACGATTGCTACCCAAGGACAACCCTGGAAAGATTGGGGTAGACGGCTGGCTGGAGTCAGTTCCTTTGGATTTGGCGGCACCAACGCCCATCTCGTTGTAGAAGGCGAACCCGCTTCCCCGCAAAGGGAATCTAATGACCCAGAACGTCCCCTGCATGTGCTAACCCTCTCGGCGAAAACTGATGCCGCCCTGCGGCAGCTCGTCGAACGCTACTGTCCGTTTCTTTCCACCTCACCCCACAGCCTTGGAGATATCTGCTTTACCGCCAATGCTGGGCGATCGTCTTTTGCCCATCGTGTGAGCTTTGTGGCTAGCTCGAAGGAACACCTTCAGTCACAACTCCAAGGGGTCAAAGCTGGCGAGGAGTTCGGTTTCGTTCAGAAGCAAGGTCAGTTGAAGCCGAAAATCGCCTTTTTGTTTTCTGGACAGGGAACCCAACTGGTCAACATGGGACGACAATTATATGAAACCCAGCCAACGTTTCGGAAAATTTTAGAGCACTGCGATGCCATTTTGCGAGCGGATCTTAAACCCTCGCTGCTAGCGGTTCTCTACCCAGAACCTTCCCATCGTCATCTCCTCCAGCAAACCGCCTATACCCAACCAGCACTGTTCGCGTTGGAATACGCCTTAGCTAAACTCTGGCAGAGTTGGGGCATCCAGCCGGACGGGGTGATGGGTCACAGTGTTGGGGAATACGTAGCGGCTTGTCTAGCCGGGGTATTCGACCTCGAAGACGGCTTGAAACTGGTCGCTGCGCGGGGGAGATTGATGCAGTCCCTTCCTGACAACGGTGCGATGGTTGTTGCGGCGGTGGAGGCTGAACGAGCCGCCGCTATCGTCGCCGATGCGCCCGTTGCTATTGCTGCTATTAACGGACCTCGCAATACGGTGCTGTCGGGTCTGCGGGAAGATGTGCAGGAGATCGCTACTCACCTCGCCGCCGCAGGAATTCGCACCACTCGGCTACAGGTTGCCAACGGGTTCCACTCCGCTCTGATGGAGCCAGTATTGAAGCCTTTTCGAGCAGAGGCGAGCAAAATTCCCTGGACTCAACCCCGAATTAACCTTGTCAGTAATCTGACCGGACAGTGGGCTACGGAGGCGATCGCCACTCCTGAATACTGGGTGAAGCACATTCGCCAGCCCGTTCGGTTCAGCCAGGGCATGGAAACGCTACACCGTGAAGGATACCGCTGGTTCCTGGAGATTGGTGCCAAGCCCACGCTGTTGGGGCTGGGACGACAGTGTTTGCCACCAGCGCTCGCCGATACTAGCCAGTGGCTGCCAAGCCTGCGCCCCAGCCGATCGGACTGGCAAGTGATGTTGACGAGTTTGGGACGGTTAGCGAGCGCTGGGTTCAAGATCGATTGGCGGGGATTTGACCGCGATTATCGCCGTCAGCTAGTGTCGGTGCCCACCTACCCCTTTGAAAGACAGTCTTACTGGTTTCAACGGTCGGCGACGGTGCGACCACCTCTTGGGTCCGCCGCTAGCTCCGAGCATCCCCTGCTGGGAAAGCGTTTAGCCCCCCTAGCGCACCGACCGAGTGATCGCCTGTGGACCGTTAACCTCAATGGCGATCGCCTGTCCTATCTCGGCGAGCATCAAGTATGGGGAACTCCGACGCTGTTCCTGGGAGCCTATATCGAAATGGCTTTAGCGGCAGCGCGAGAGACCTGGGGTGAGCGTCGCTACCAACTGCGAGATTTAGCGTTACACCAACCGCTGTTTCTGTCGCGGGACGGCAACTGTCAGGTTCAAATTGCCCTCTTAGAACAATCCCCCGACTCCGCCACTTTTCAAACTCACAGCCGCACCTGCTCCGCCGCCGCTTCTCCCTGGATTCTGCACGCCACGGCGACTCTGCATTGGTCAGACCTCAACTAACGGAAACCCCCCGCTAGAAATCTTTTTCAAGCTTTGCTCATGACTCAGTCCCCCGCTTCAACAGCCCTAAACCAACCGATAACCCTAGCCCCACGGCGAGAGATACAGTTTGGTCTGATGTTTTTTGCCAGCGGCGAGCAGTCTCTGGGAGCGGATAAATATCGGTTGGTGCTCGAAAGCGCCCAGTACGCTGACCGCCAAGGTTTTTCCAGCATTTGGATTCCAGAACGACACTTTACCCAGTTGGGCTGTCTCTACCCCAATCCCGCCGTTCTGCATGCTGCCCTCGCGCGTGAAACCCAACGGGTGCGCCTTCAGGCGGGGAGTGTGGTGCTGCCCCTTCACGATCCGATTCGGGTGGCGGAGGAATGGGCAATGGTGGATAACCTATCGGGGGGACGGGTGGGAGTTTCCTTTGCTTCGGGATGGAATCCGCAAGATTTTGTTCTGGCTCCTGATCGCTACAGTAACCGCCATCAAGACCTGCTCCAGGCGATGCAAACGGTGCAGAGTCTTTGGCAGGGAGAAAGCATTTCCAGAACTGCGGGCAACGCTCAGCCCGCCAGCGTTCGCATCTACCCCACTCCGGTGCAGACATCCCTCCCCATTTGGGTAACTGCCGCCAGCAATCCGAACACCTTTATTCAAGCCGGAGAGAGCGGGGCGAATTTGTTAACCCATCTTTTCGACCAAGAAGTGGATGCCCTCGCTCAAAAGCTTGACCTCTATCGCAGCGCTAGAGCGGCTTGCGGTTTCGATCCTCATGGAGGAGAAATTACCGTAGCTCTGCATACCTTTGTAGGCGAGGCCCTTGATGTCGTGCGGGAACAAGTTCGCCAACCCTACTGCTCTTATTTGAAATCTCACATCCATCTCCTCCAGGGGTTGAGCTATAGCCGGGGCTTTGATATTCAGGTCGATGCTCTCTCCAAAGCCGATCTAGATAGTTTAGCCGTCCGTGTGTTCGAGAAGTTTTTTAGCGATCGCCGGGCGTTACTGGGAACGCCAGAAAGCTGTTTGGGCTTAGTCGAACAGCTTCAGCAAATCGGCATCACTGAATTGGCGTGTCTGCTCGATTTTGGTCCCGACCCCGACCTGATTTTAGCCAACTTGCCCCACCTCGACCGTCTGCGTCGAGCTTGTCAGACGGAGAGCGCCCCCTTACCGATAGAAAACCGCCGCGCCACTAAAGGGCAGCCGCCTGCCATCGCCGACATTCAAGCGCGCTGTCAACCGTTATCAGGAGCGGAGTTTTACCAGCAGCTGCAACACCAAGGAGTGGAACTCGGTGAGAGCTTCCAGGGCATCGAACGGCTCTGGCGCAGAGATGGAGAAGCCCTGGGCAGAGTGCGATTGCCAGCATCCCTCTCGGAGCCGGGATATGACACCCATCCTGCTTTTCTGGATGCTTGTTTACAGGTCTTTTTCGCCTGTCTCCCCCTGATGGAGAACCGCCGCCAATATTTACCCGTTGGCTTGGGGCAGTTACAGGTTTATGCCCCGCTCAGCGCTCGCCTCTGGAGCCATGCTCAACTCACGTCACCTCTGGTTGCGGCACCTCACTACGAAGGCAACGTGCGGATTTTCGACCGCGACGGTCAGCAGCTCCTGATGGAAGTAACGGGAATCCGCTTACAGCAAGCGTTTGTTGATTCTTCAGTTCCGACCAAGAGCGCTGACAACTGGTTTTACACCGTTGACTGGCAGCCTTGCCAACGTCAAGAACCGACATCACGAACGAAGGATTCTGCCTCCCTGTTAGACCCTGACGTTATTGGCGATCGCACCCGCGCCTACGCTGCCCAACCGTCGATGCAGCAACAGTGGGAAGACTATAGAGCGTTCCTCCCCCAGCTTGAAGCGTTAAGCGCCGAGTACGTTCTTCACGCATTGCAGCAGCTTGGAGGCATTGCGCAGCCCGGAGCGGTGACAACCGCAGACTTGCTGCACCGCTTTCAAGTGGTCGATTCCCACCAGCGCCTCTTTAAGCGGTTATTGCGTATTGGCAGCGAAGTGGGTGCCCTCCAAGCATCGGGAGATGAGTGGAGCGTTAAGCGCCCCTTCGTCAGCGACCCTGAGACAACTTTTTCTCGGCTGAAAGCCCAATATCCCGACTATGCCCCCCAACTAGAGCTTTTGCATCGATGTGGTCAAGTTCTTGCTGATGTGCTGCAAGGACGTTGCGATCCCCGGCAAGTCCTCTTTCCCAACGGCTCTTTTGCTGCGGTTGAGCGTCTCTACCAGGACTCTCCTGCCGCCAACAGGGTCAATCAGCTGGTGCAGTACGCCATCACTCTCGCCCTCGAACACCAGCCCAGCGATCGCCCAATTCGCATTCTAGAAATCGGTGCAGGCACTGGGGCAACAACCACCTCGATTCTGCCTCAGCTCAAGAGCGAGCACACCGAGTATGTTTTCACCGATATCTCCCCGCTCTTCGTTCAAAAAGCCGAGCAGAAATTCGCTGCCTATCCCTTTGTGGAGTATCGCTGCCTTGATATCGAGCAAGCTCCTCAAGCCCAAGGATTTGCCCCCCAGCAGTTCGACCTCGTCCTCGCTGCCAACGTCCTTCACGCCACCGCCAATTTGCAACAGAGTCTGCAACATATTCAAGCCTTACTGAAATCCGGTGGCTTGTTAGTGCTGCTGGAGGGAACCCAACCCCAACGCTGGCTCGACCTCATCTTTGGCTTAACTGAAGGGTGGTGGCGGTTTACGGACTTAGAACTGCGTCCTGATTATCCTTTGCTGTCTGCGTTGCGCTGGCGATCGCTGCTGCAAGCCCAGCACTGGGCTGTTGATACGGTGGCGATTGGGCATACAGACGAAACCCAGTGTTCCCAAGCCATCGTGCTGGCAAAAACTGCCAAACCAGCGGCGCGGCACTGGCTCGTTTTGGCCGATCGCACTGGGGTTGCCGCCGCGTTAACCCCTCTCTTTGAGCAGCAGGGCGATCGGGTAACGACGCTGGCGGGGAGTGAGGACGTGTCTGCCTTACCCGCCCTACTGTCCCAGTCCTATCACGGTCTCCTCTATCTGTGGGGACTCGATGCCCCCGTCCTCAACTCCATCCCAGACAACTGGGACGCGGCGTTAGCGACCGTTACTCAACTGCCCCTCCAACTGCTCCAAGCGGTGGAGCATTCTCAGTCCGCGCCGATTTGGTGGGTGACTCGTGGCGGACAGTCTGTGACCGCCAGCAGCTCTAGCAGCGTTGCGCTCGCTCAATCGTTGCTGTGGGGATTGGGGAAAGTGTTCGCGGTCGAACAGCCCCACCGTCGGGGGGGAGTGGTGGATCTCGATCCGCAAGCCTCCACCACGCAAGCGGCGGCGGAACTGCTCGAAGCTATCCTGACTAACTCAGAGATGTCTGCTTTCCGTCAGGGAACCCAATATACCCCCCGGTTACTCCGCCATCATCAACCTCCCTCCAAGCTGGAAGCATTTACCCAGGGTAGCTATCTGATTACAGGTGGACTGGGCGATTTAGGCTTGCTCGTCGCCCAGTGGTTAGCTGAACAGGGAGTACAGCAGTTAATTCTGCTTGGGCGATCGCCCTTACCGCCTCGCGCCACCTGGACAGAGTTGCCCGCCGACAGCCGCAAAGCGCGACAAGTGGCGGCTATTCAAGCTTTAGAAGAGCGGGGAGTGCGCGTCTATCTAGCGAGCGCCGACGTGAGCCACCGCGAGCAAATTGAGCAGGCGATCGCTACCGTTGGCGAGGGCGGCTGTCCTCCGGTTCGCGGCGTGTTCCACTTAGCGGGTGTTCCTCAAGGGCTAAAGCCCCTCACTCAGCTCGCTCCCTCCACCTTGATGAACGTTTTGCGACCCAAGGTACTGGGCAGTTGGAACCTACATCAGATTTTCGGAGGGGATCTCGACTGCTTTGTGCTGTTTTCCTCGTGGGCGAGTCTGCTAGGTCCGGTGGGACAACAGCTTGGGGGCTACAGCATGGCTAATGCGTTCCTCGACTCTCTGGCCCACTACCGCTCGCAGCTCGGTCAGCCCGCCCTCAGTATTAATTGGGGGGATTGGGCAGAGGTGGGCATGCGCGCCCGCCACGTTCGCTCAGGGCAGCAACTGTTGCCGGAGGGCTGGACGCTGTCTCCTGCCGAGGGCTTGCGGTCGCTCGAATATCTCCTCGCCTCTTCTGTCCCTCCGCAGATGGGAGTTTTGCCCGTACCGTGGTCGGAATTTTTCCAGGTGTTTCCCCAAGCCGCCGCTCAGCCGTTTCTAGAGGCGCTGCGATCGCCTGCACGAACTGACCCCAACACCGCTAGCACTGACCGAGTCTGGCTGGAGGAACTGCACCATCTGCCCTTCGCCACTCGTCAGTCTCGCCTGCGCCAGCACGTCCAGGCTCAGGTGGCTAGGGTCATGGGGCTGCCACCGAGCCACCTCGACTGCCAGCGGGGACTGTTTGAATTGGGGATGGATTCCCTGATGGCGCTGGAGTTGAAGAACCACTTAGAAGCGAGTCTGGGAGCGGTCATTCCTGTGGCTGCCACCTTCGAGCACCCCTCGGTCAACGCCCTCTCTAGCTACATCGCCCAAGAAATTTTCGGCTGGGCAAGCGCGCCTGCCGCTGAGACCAAAGCCCCCTCAACCCCAGATGAACCTCTCGACCGCATCGCCCAGCTTTCCGATGACGAGGTCGAGCGCTTATTTGCAGAAAAGTCCCAATCCACTCCTAGGTAGATTGCCGTGAGTAGTACGTTTCTCGATCGCATTAAGGATCTCTCCCCCAAACGGCTAGCGCTGCTAGCCGACGAACTCTATCACCAACTCGAAGCGATTCAATCATCTCAAGAGCCTGTCCCCGGTGTTAGCAACACACCAACAGAAGAAATTGCCATCATTGGCATCGGTTGCCGCTTCCCCGGTGGCGTGAAAGACCCCGCCGCCTACTGGCAACTGTTACAGGACGGTCGCCATGCCGTGACCAAAGTTCCTCCAGAACGCTGGGACGTGGATGCCTACTACGACCCCGATCCCAGCACCCCCGGTAAAACCTATACACGCTGGGGCGGCTTTCTCTCAGAGGTGGATCGTTTTGATGCCGACTTCTTCGGGATTAGTCCCCGCGAAGCGGCTCAGATGGACCCTCAACAGCGTCTGTTGCTGGAAGTGAGTTGGGAGGCGTTGGAGCGAGCCGGGTATGCCCCGCAGAGCTTAAAAACCCGACAGACGGGGGTTTATGTGGCGATCGGTACAGCGGATTATGCCAACCTGCAAACCAGAGGACGAGATCTTGCAGGAATCGATCCCTATACCGGATTTGGGACGGGATTTTGCTTTGCGGCGGGTCGGCTGTCGTATATTTTGGGGATGCAAGGTCCCAGTCTAGCCCTAGATGCTGCCTGTGCGTCCTCCCTCACAGCCGTCCATCTGGCGTGTCAGAGCTTGCGCAATCGGGAGTGTCAGATGGCGTTGGTGGGAGGAGTCAATCTGATGCTCTCGCCGGAGACGAACATCATCTTTTCTCGAACACAGATGATGGCGGCGGACGGTCGCTGTAAAACCTTTGATGCAGCAGCGGACGGCTACGTTCGTTCCGAAGGCTGTGCGGCAATCGTGCTCAAGCCTCTCCAAGCGGCGACCGCCGATGGCGACAACGTTTTAGCGGTGATTGCGGGTTCAGCCACCAACCACAGTGGAGCCAGCGGCGGCTTAACGATTCCCAACGGCTCCGCCCAGCAAGCGGTTGTGCGAGAGGCACTCCGCCAAGCCGGGGTCCAGCCAGCAGAGGTGCAGTATGTGGAAACCCAGGGAACCGGAACCCCCATCGGCGATGCCGTGGAAGTGCGGGCGCTGGGGGCGGTATTCCAGGAAGGGCGATCGCCCGATGCTCCCCTCTGGCTCGCTTCGGTGAAGACCAACATCGGTCATACGGAAACCGCCTCCGGGTTAGCCAGCCTGATCAAGGTGGTGCTGGCCTTACAGCAGCGGGCGCTGCCGCCTCACCTCCACCTCCAGCACCTCAATCCTGAAATTGCTCTCGACGATATTCCCGCTCGCATCCCCACCACTCTCGTTCCCTTACCCGCTGCTCAGCATCCTGTTTTCGGAGTTAACTCCTTTGGAATGAGCGGGGCAAACGCCCACGTTGTCGTCCGCGCCGCCCCAGAACCGCAAACGCTATCCCAAAGCGAAGCTGATGACCGTCCTCTTCATCTGCTGAGCTTATCGGCCAAAACCCCTCAAGCCCTGCGGGAGTTGGTCGAACGGTTTCAACAGTATCTGAGCGATCGTCCGCAACTGGATCTCGGCGATCTCTGTTTTACGACTGGAGTTGGGCGATCGCATTTTCAGTACCGACAGGCTTGGGTAGCAGATTCAATTTCATCCTTGCAGCAGCAGTTAACGGAGTCTCTGTCCTTGGCAAGCAGAGCCACCGCCTCGCTTGCATCCCCCCCGCTCGTCTTCGCCTTCCCCCACCCGATATCCTCAGTGGTGGATAGTCGTCAGCTCTACAAAACATCTCCAACCTTTCGACAGGCGCTCACTCGTTGTCTCGCCTTATTGGCTCAATGCCACGAAGGGGCTGTCCTCGACCGTCTCTATCCAGCTTCTCCGGTAGACCCTCCTGCCGCCCCCTGGATGCTGTTCGTTGTCGAATATGCCCTCGCCGAACTCTGGAAGACTTGGGGAATAAAGCCCGATGGCGTTTGGGGGGAAGGAGTTGGAGAAATCGTCGCGGCTTGTGTGGCAGGAGTTTTCAGCTTGGAACAAGGAATATCAGTGATTACGAACGCAAGTCTTCCCGTTGCCGCCACTTCAACTCCCGTCTGTCCACTATGGTGCCGTCGTACCGGACAGATGCTTACCCCAGTCGAGGTTCTCGAACGCTGGCAGAATCTGGGCGGAACGGCTGGTTCTCAGAGTCCGCCGCTGCGGTCTGTCCAGGAATATCAGTCCCTCAACATCCATCCCCAGCGGGCTACTTGGGAAACTTTACTCGCCGACCTCAGCCAGCTATACCAACAGGGGGCCAAAGTCGATTGGGTCGGGTTTGAGCGCGGGTTTTCTCGTCAGCGGATTGTGCTGCCGACCTATCCCTTCCAACGACAGCGTTACTGGAGTGCCTTAGCCGAACGGGGCGCGTCACTTGAGTCCGACCTCATCCTCCCCTCCCGTCGAGAAGCGTCGCTGACGCGAACGGCCCTGCTGGCGATTGATCCAGCCCAGCGACAGGCGCGATTAGCCGCTGATTTGGGCGATCGCCTTGCTACCGCCCTCGGCATCGCTCCCGATAAGATCGCGCCAGACACTCCCCTCAGTAGCCTCGCCCTAGATTCAATTGTGGCGCTAGAGCTGAAGTTTGACTTAGAAAAGAGCTTCGCCAGCACGATTCCGCTCACGGACCTGCTGGAGAGCGTTGATATAGCAGCTTTGTCGAGGCGGATTCTCGCCGGGTTCGCCGACACCCCCACCACGGCTCTGCCACAGCTTAAACCAGCACCGGAACGCCACCAACCTTTTCCGCTCAACGATATTCAGCAAGCCTACTGGCTCGGACGGCGCGGCTTGTTTGACATGGGCAACATTGCGGCTCATGTCTATGCCGAATTTGAGGGAGAAAATCTTGATGGCGATCGCCTCAGCAAGGCTTTTCAACAGCTCATCGACCGCCACGATATGTTACGGGCGATCGTGTTGCCCGACGGACAGCAGCAAATTTTAGCTTCCGTCCCGCCCTACACCATTGACGTTCTCGATTTGCGGACGGCGGCGCCAGCAGAGCGGGAGCGCCAACTGGTCGAGCTGCGCGAGCATCTCTCCCATCAAATTCACGCCGAGGGTCAATGGCCCCTGTTTACAGTGCGGGCAGTGCGTCTCGACGAACGGGTTAGGGTGTGCTTGAGCTTTGACAATCTCCTCGTCGACGGCGCGAGTTTGGGCTTGCTTTGCCAAGAATGGGGACAGCTTTATCACAACTTAGAGGCATCCCTGCCGCCGCTAGAACTGTCGTTCCGAGACTACGTGCTGGCGGTGAAAGGGTTTGAGTCGTCTGAGGTGTACCAGCGCTCGCTGACCTATTGGCAAAACCGCCTGCGGGAACTGCCCCGCGCTCCAGAACTGCCGCTGGCGATCGCGCCTGCCCAACACCAGCAGCCGCGCTTTACTCGCCGCACGTTCGAGCTGAAGGCGGAAACTTGGCAGAAGCTGCAACAGAATGGCAGCCGCGCTGGACTGACTCCCTCCGCCATTCTCGTCGCTGCCTACGCTGAAGTGTTAGCCATGTGGAGCAAGACGCGGCGCTTTACCCTCAACCTCACCACCTTTAACCGTTTGCCGATTCACCCCCAGGTTCAGCAGGTGGTGGGAGATTTTACCTCGCTGACGTTACTCGCTGTCGATTACACCGCTATAGAGTGCTTTGAGGTGCGAGCGCAGCAGTTACAGCAGCAGCTTTGGCAAGACTTAGAACACAGCTACACCAACGGAGTCCGAGTGATGCGAGACCTGGCGCGGTCTGAATCCTCAGAAACCACCATGCCAGTAGTGTTTACTAGCTTGTTAGCCACCCCTCAGCTTAAGGGCGACTCGGCATTTTCTACCGCTTGGCTGGGGGAGATGGTTTACGGCATTGCCCAAACCCCCCAGGTCTGGCTAGACCACCAGGTTTATGAAGAAGCAGGAGCGCTGGTGCTCAATTGGGATGCGGTGGAGGAGTTATTCCCGCCAGGAACAGTGGCAGCCATGTTCGCTGCCTACGAGCAACTGTTACACTGCCTGGCAACGGCACCGGAGGCGTGGCAGCAACAGCGGTTCGCTCTCCTCCCCGACGCGCCCTCAGCCGAACCAACCGCCTCTTCTCAGCAGGACGCGCTGCTTCATACCCTCTTCATGAGCCAAGCCGAGGCTCGTTCTCAGCATCCAGCCATCGTGACCTCCTCGCTGACCTTAACCTACGGAGAACTGCTCGCTCAAGCCCAACGAGTCGCTCAATACCTGCGCCATCAAAACGTCCGACCCAATCAGCTAGTGGCGATCGCCATGGAAAAAGGGTGGGAGCAAGTTGTTGCCGCTTTAGGAATTCTCATGGCTGGAGCCGCGTATCTGCCCGTTAATCCGTGTTTGCCCCAGGAGCGTCGCTGGCATCTGCTTGAACGGGGTGAGGTGAGCATCGTACTAACCCAAAGCTGGCTTCAGAGCGAGGGGACGTTTCCTCCTGGACTGCAAACGCTAGCCATTGATACTGCCTTGCCCACCGTCTCTGCTTCCTTCTCCCTGTCTGTACAGGCAGCCACCGATCTAGCCTACGTCATCTATACTTCCGGCTCCACCGGCGCACCCAAAGGGGTAGCCATCGACCATCGCGGCGCGGTCAACACGATTTTGGACATCAATGAGCGGTTCGAGATCGGCGAGAGCGATCGCGTGTTTGCCCTTTCTTCGTTAAGTTTCGACCTGTCGGTTTACGACATTTTCGGAACGCTAGCGGCGGGGGCAACGATCGTCATGCCGCCCGCAGATGCGGCGAGAGATCCTGCCGTTTGGGGAGAGTTAATCGTCCGTGAGGAAGTCACCATTTGGAACTCCGTTCCGACCTTAATGCAGATGTTAGTGGCCGACAGAAACCACCGTTCTGAGCGCCTGCTGCCATCCCTGCGGTTAGTGCTGCTCAGCGGCGACTGGCTGCCCCTCAGCCTTCCCAACCAGATCCGAGCGCTCAGCCCTAGTGCTCAAGTAATCAGCTTGGGCGGTGCTACAGAAGCCTCGATCTGGTCGATTGTTTATCCCGTGGACGAAGTCGAGCCGCACTGGACGAGTATTCCCTACGGCAAACCTCTGGCTGATCAACGCTTCTACGTATTTGACGACCACCTCGAACCCTGCCCGCTTTGGGTCACCGGACAGCTCTACATCGGCGGGGTGGGGCTAGCTCAGGGCTACTGGCGCGACGAGGCGAAAACCGCAGCCAGCTTCATCGTCCATCCCCGTACCGGAGAGCGCCTGTATCGCACCGGCGATTTGGGACGCTATCTACCCACCGGAGATGTTGAGTTTCTCGGACGGGCTGACGACCAGGTTAAAATTAACGGTCATCGCATCGAACTGGGGGAAATCGAGACGGTTCTCGAACAGCACCCAGAAGTCAAGCGGGCGGTGGTGCTCAGTGGGGAACGGAAACTGGTCGCCTTCGTGCTGCTGGCAGCAGACTCCGGCGCAACGGTGCGGGTGCAGCAGGATGCCCCGGATAGCTTCAGCCGTTGGCAAACCTGGGTAGAGAAAGCTTCCCAACTCCAAATCGGCGAGACGGGAGCTGAGGAGATGTTAGCGTTTTGGCAGGAGTTAGAACAGCTCTATATCTGCGCTGTTGGTGTCGCGCTACAGCGGTTAGGGATTTGGCAGGGCGATGCTAGGGACGAGCGCTACTCCCTCGATGGGCTGATGCAGCGCAGTCAGATTTCCCCCCGCTACCGCCGCTGGACTCGTCGTGCGCTTGGGGAACTGGTTCGTCACGGATACCTGAAAGTCGGCAGCGACTATCTCTTGGTGCGATCGCTCCCGGAGCAGTTACCGCCGGAGTTGCTGGTTCAAATCCACACCAGCGCCCGTCAGTCGTTAGCTCTGGGAGAAGCAGAGCTCGCCCTGTTAACCGATATCGCCACCCATCTGGCGGACATCCTCACGGAAAAGCGTCATTCTGCTCAAATCTATACAGCCGCAGCCGTTCCTAAAGTGTACCAGCAGCAGTTCCAAACCAGTCATGCCGTGATGCGTACAGCGATCGCCGCTTTAGTAGAGGGGTGGCCGTCCGATGCACCGCTACGGATGATTGAAGTTGGCGCGGGGTTGGGGGCAACGACCACTCACGTTTTGCCGCTGTTACCGACAGAACGCACAACCTACGTATTCACCGATATTTCTCCCTACTTCCTTCAGCTAGCTGAGCAGAATTACGAGTATCCGTTCCTGCAAACTAGGCGGCTCGATCTGGAGAAGCCTCCTCAAAACCAGGGCTACGAGCTGCATAGCTTCGATGTCGTCATCGCCGCTAGCGTCCTCCATGCCACCCGCAATATTGCCGAAACTTTGAGCCATGTGCGATCGCTCCTGCGACCAGGGGGCGTATTGCTGCTGCTCGAAGAAACGAAGTTTCAGAGTGCCTTCGAGCTAACGATGGGACTACAGCAGGGGTTCGATCGCTTTGAAGATGAGTCCTTGCGACAGCACCATCCGTTGCTATCTCGAAAACAGTGGCAACAGGCTCTGCTAAATGCCGGATTTAGCGAGGTGCAGCGGTTACAGCTAAATACCGCCGCCGATCGTTTGGGGTTTGATGTGTTTTTGGTCCGCGGACCCTCAGCCGTGCGCTCGTTCACCCCTGCTCCCCTCAAAGACTACCTCGCTCGCAAACTTCCCGTCTACATGGTTCCTCAAACCTATGTTCCTCTGGAGCGGTTGCCGCTCACCGCCAATGGGAAAGTCGATCGGCGCACTCTCCAGAAGGACTTGAGCTTTACCGCCCCCGCTCCTGCCGAGCGCCAGCCGCCCCGTAACGCTCTAGAGCAAGCTGTAGCCGACATTTGGAAAGCGGTGCTCCAACGGCAGGAGATCTCGGTTGAGGACAATTTTTTCGAGCTGGGGGGAGATTCTCTACTGGCCACTCAGGCGATCACGCGGGTGCGGGAAGGCTTTTCGGTGGACGTGCCGTTACGAACGTTATTTGAGCAACCGACGGTGGCAGCCCTGGCGCAAGCAATCGCGGAGGCGATCGCCGCTCAAATCGATGGGGCGGTGCTTGAAGAACTCGATGGCAGCGGAGAACCGGACCGTTCTGAGCTGGGGGCATCATTGACCTTAGACGGAGGGCAGACGGATGGAAAATCTTACTAATCGCATTGCTAACCTGTCATCGGCACAGTTAGCGCGGCTAACACAACGACTACAGAGCCAACCCCAAATTCCCCTTCAGCCTCGTGACGCTCGTTCCTTTCCCCTGTCCTTTGCTCAACAGCGGCTGTGGTTCCTACACCAGCTAGCACCGGAGCGTCCCCTACATAATGTTCCTGCCGCCATTCACATTTCTGGTGCAGTTAACCGCCAACTGTTGGCACAAACTTTGACGGCGTTGTGCGCTCGCCACGAATCTCTGCGGACCCGTTTTACCGTCGATCGCTCTGGACCCAGACAAACCATTCTTCCTCCCCAGTCTCAGACGGTACCGGTGATTGACCTACAGCAACTGCCGTCAGCGCCACGGAACTTAGAACAGCAACGAATCGCCGCTGAAATTGCGGTGGCTCCCTTCGATTTATCGCATCCGCTATGGAGAACGGTGTTACTGCAATTAAGTTCCACCGAGGCGGTGCTTTGCCTCAGCCTCCACCACATCATCGCCGATGGCTGGGCTTTGGGAGTGTTCGTGCGAGACTTCATTGCCCTGTACGAAGCTTACGAGGGCAGCCGTCCATCGCCCCTGCCTCCGCTCCCCATTCAGTACGTCGATTACGCCGTTTGGCAGCGACAGGAACTTCACAAACAGCGCGATCGCCTTCTGGGCTACTGGCGGTCGCAGTTGCGGGATGTTCCGACGCTGCTGCCGTTGCCCACAGATTACCCTCGTCCGGCGGTGCAGAGTTTTCGCGGCGCGACTGAACCGATTAAGGTTGGGCAAGCGCTAACGCAATCCCTCAAGCACCGGGCACAGCAGGAGGGAGCGACCCTCTTTATGACCGTCTTGGCAGCTTTGAACGTGCTGCTCTACCGCTATACCCAGCAAACCGATTTCTTAATCGGAACCCCGGTTGCCAATCGGAATCGCTCTGAAACCGAAAAACTTTTGGGCGTGCTTGTCAATACTCTCGCCCTACGAACCTCTCTAGACGGCTCTTGGAGCTGGCGAACGCTGCTGGGAAGAGTGCGGGAGGTCGTTGTGGAGGCTAACGCCCATCAAGATCTGCCCTTTGAGCAGCTCATAGAAGCCCTTCATCTAGAGCGATCGCCAAGTCACGCCCCCCTCGTTCAGGTAATGCTGAGCGTTCAAAGCGCCCCCCTCGATCGCGCCCAGTGTGGCGGACTCACGCTTCAACTGCTCCCCCTCCACACGGGAACGACCTCGTTCGATCTCGTTTTCAATCTGCTGGAAACCGCCGACGGGTTGACAGGATGGTGCGAGTACAGCTGCGATCTGTTTACTCCCGCCACCATTCGCCGCCTAGTAGATGGTCTGCACTCCATTCTAGACAGCATCGCCAACCCCAATCAGGCGATCGCCCACATCCCCCTCCTTTCTGCTGCCCACCAGCAGCAGCTACTAGACTGGAACCAAACCCGCCGCGACTACCCCGAAGTCTGCTTCCACCACTTATTCACCCGTCAAGCTCGATTAACCCCAGAGGCGATCGCGCTGGTCTCCCCGTCTCAAACCCTCACCTACCGAGAACTCGACGGAGCTGCTAACCGCTGGGCGCAAACGTTGCAGACTTGGGGAGTCGGTCCTGACACCTTGGTGGGTTTATGCGTGGAGCGATCGCCCCTGGCAATGGTAGCTATTCTGGCTATTTGGAAGGCTGGAGGAGCCTACCTTCCCCTCGATCCGACCTATCCTGAAGAACGCTTACAGTTTATGCTCGCCGATTCGGGAGCGACCTTACTGCTGACGCAATCGCCGTGGCATCAGCGCTTCGAGGACTACCCCGGAACGCTCCTGGATCTGGACACAGTTCGTCTAGAAGACTCCACTAAACCGCCGGAAAGCCCCGTTTCCCCCGACAATTTAGCCTACGTCATCTACACCTCCGGTTCGACCGGACAGCCTAAAGGGGTAATGCTCAGCCATCGCGGACTGTGCCACCTCAGCGAAGCTCAAAATCAGTTTGACATTGATTCTTCCTCGCGGGTGTTGCAGTTTGCCTCCCTCAGCTTCGATGCCTCGGTTTGGGAAATGGTCATGGCGTGGCGGCGCGGCGCAGCACTCTGTTTGGGTCCGAGTCAGGGAATCGCCGGAGCGGAGTTAGGGCAACTGCTTCAGGAACACCGCATCACTCATGCTACTTTACCTCCGTCTGCGTTAGCGACTTTACCGCCAACCAACCTGCCCCACCTCAACACGCTCGTGGTCGCCGGAGAAGCCTGTCCGCCGCACCTCGTTCGATGGAGCGACCAGCGTCAGTTTTGGAATGCCTATGGACCGACCGAAATCACCGTCTGCGCTACCCTTCATCGCTGCCAGCCCGATGACAAGATGGCTCCTATTGGTCGCCCCATCTCCAACACGGAAACCTATATTTTAGATGAATGGCTTCAGCCAGTTCCCATCGGGGTGACCGGGGAACTCTACATCAGCGGTCTTGGGCTAGCGCGGGGGTACTTAAACCGACCCGGACTGACGGCGGAGCGCTTTATTCCCCATCCATTTGGCGATTCGGGAGCGCGACTTTACCGAACCGGCGACCGCGCTCGCTACCGCTCAGACGGCACGATTGAGTTTTTGGGTCGCTTAGACACTCAGGTGAAGTTGCGGGGATTCCGCATCGAACTAGAGGAACTGAAAGCCAAGCTGCAAAAACATCCGGCGGTTCAGGCAGCGATCGCGGTTGTTAAAGATACGCATCTGGTTGCCTACGTTGTTCCTGAACCAGGAGAAGCGCTGGCTCCTTATGAGTTACGGGCGTTTCTGGAAAACCGGGTTCCAGAATATATGATTCCGGCAGCGTTTGTCTCCTTGGCAACTCTGCCTCTCACTCCCAACGGCAAAGTCGATCGGCGAGCGCTCCCTGACCCCGATCCTCACCAGCTAAGGGCGGCGGTCGCCACGGCGTTTCTCCCTCCGCGTACAGCCATGGAGGAGGCTTTAGTCCGCCTGTGGCAAGCGGTGTTAGGGCAGGATGTGCTGGGTGTAGAGGACAACTTCTTCAAGCTCGGCGGACACTCGCTCCTCGCCACTCAGCTCGTCTCTCGTATTGAGGAGCAGTTTGAGGTAACTTTGCCCCTCCGTACCCTCTTCGAGTCTCCCACCATTGCCCAACTCGCCGAGCGCATTCAAGCTCTCCAGTCCCGTCAGCCCTCACCTGCCTCGGAGCGAACCATTACCCCCATCCCCCACACGGGAGCACTGCCCCTGTCCTTTGCCCAAAAGCGGCTGTGGTTTCTCCACCGCCTCGAACCCGAATCCTCGTACCACATTCCCGCCGCCATCGAGATGCGAGGTCATCTGGATGTTGCTGCCCTAGAGCAGAGCATCAACGCCATCATTCAACGTCACGCCACCCTCCGAACGACCTTTCCCGCTGCCGACGGTCAGCCCGTACAGGTCATTTCTCCTACGGGGGCAGTGACAATTCCAGTGGTGGATTTACAGGCGTTGACCCCGAACGAACAGGAGCTAGAAGTCCAACGTTTAGCGCACCGGGAACAGGAGCGTCCGTTTGACCTGGCAGCAGGAGCGCTGCTGCGCTTAACCCTGGTGCGACGGCAAGCCCAGCAGTCTGTGCTGTTCGTCATGCTCCACCATATTATTGCCGATGGCTGGTCCTTGGGAATCCTCACGCGGGAGTTAGCGGTGCTGTACAACGCTTTCTCTCAGGGACAGCCCGACCCGCTCCCGAAACTCCCCCTTCAATACGTAGATTTTGCCCACTGGCAACAGCAGTGGCTCCAGGGGGAAATGGAGGCTCAACTGAGCTACTGGCGCTCGCAGCTTCAAGACGCACTGCCTCTGTTGTCCTTACCCAGCGATCGCCCCCGTCCCCCAGTGCAATCCTTCCGGGGCGACGTGCGCTCGCGCTCCTTCCCGCCGACGCTGACCAAAGCCCTACAGCAGTTCAGCCAAGAGCAGAACGTTACCTTGTTTATGACCTTGCTGGCGGCCTTTAAAGTCCTGCTGTTTCGCACCTCTGGTCAGACCGATCTCTCCGTCGGCACTCCGATTGCCAACCGCAATCACCGAGAAATCGAAGGGCTAATTGGCTTTTTTGTCAATACCTTAGTGCTGCGCACTTATCCCTCTGAAGAACTGAGCTTTCGCGAGTTTTTGGGGCAGGTCCGCGAAACGGCTCTTGGAGCCTACGCCCATCAGGATCTCCCCTTTGAGAAGCTCGTTGAGGATCTGCAACCCAACCGCAATCTTAGCTATACGCCGCTCTTTCAGGTGTTATTCGTCCTGCAAAACGCTCCTACCGCCGCGCTCTCCCTGCCGGGACTCACCCTCACTCATCTCCCCGTCCCGCGCCAAACGGCAAAATTTGACCTCACCCTAGAAATCACCGTCACCGATGCCGGAATCGCTGCTCAGATTGAATCTAGCTGCGATTTGTTTGAGGGAACAACGATCGAGCGCCTGTTGGGTCACTTGCAAACGCTCCTAGAAGGAATCGTTGCTCGACCTGACGAACGTTTACAAACCTTGCCTCTGTTAAGGGACGGCGAACGGCAGCAGCTTCTGGTGGAGTGGAATCAAACCGACCGGGACACTGACGAGCTGTTTCTGCCGCAAATCGAGCGTCAGGTCGCACGAACTCCTGAAAGAGTAGCGGTGCGCTGTGGTGAAGCACAGCTTACCTATGCTGAACTCGACCGTCGCGCCAATCAACTCGCCGCCTATTTATGCCAGCAGGGAGTACGACCAGAAGTGCGGGTGGGGATTTATCTAGAGCGATCGCCAGCTCTACTCGTTGCCCTCCTGGCTGTTCTCAAGGCAGGCGGAACCTATATCCCTCTCGACCCAAGCTATCCTCAAGAACGCATCGCCTCGATCTTGAGCGACGCTCAGGTATCGGTACTGCTTGCTCAAACGGACTTGCTCTCTGCTCTCCCTAAGCATCAGGCAACCGTGATCTGTGTCGATCGCGTTGAGGCGGACCGTAGCATCAGCAATTCCCATCCCGTTATCGCCGAACAGCTCGCCTATATCATCTACACATCCGGCTCCACCGGAAAACCCAAAGGTGTTCAAATTCCCCATCGAGCCGTTGCCAATTTCCTCTGTGCCATGCAGCAACACCTACAGCTCAAGGAGCAGGATGTCTGGCTAGCCGTTACTTCTTTGTCCTTCGACATTGCGGTTTTAGAGCTATTTCTGCCCTTAACGGTGGGAGCGACGGTGGTGTTAGCCCCTCGACACATGGTAGCGGACGGGCGGTTACTGATGACGCAGATGCAGGAGGCCGGGGTCACGGTGATGCAGGGCACTCCGGCTACCTGGCGGTTGTTGCTGGCGGCGGGGTGGTCGGGAGAGCGGCATTTGCAGCTTCTGTGTGGCGGGGAAGCCTTGGCTCCCCAACTCGCCCGACAGCTTCGTTCTCGCGCTCGCTGCGTTTGGAATCTGTACGGACCGACGGAAACCACCGTCTGGTCGACCATCCACCCAGTTGTCGAGGGGGACGGCGCGGTGGCCATTGGTCGGGCGATCGCCAACACCCAAATTTACCTGCTCGACTCCGCTGACAATCCCGTGCCCATCGGTGTTCCCGGAGAACTGTGTATTGGCGGGAAGGGAGTGGCGCGGGGCTATCTTCAGCGTCCTCAACTAACCGCCGAGCAGTTTATCCCCGATCCCTTCAGCGACCAGCCGGGGAGCCGACTCTATCGGACTGGGGACTTGGCTCGCTGGAAACCGGACGGGACTTTAGAATTTCTGGGACGGTGCGATCGCCAGGTGAAAGTCCGGGGGCACCGCCTGGAATTGGCAGAAATTGAAACCTGTCTGCAAGCCCATCCCCGTGTGGAGACGGCGGTAGCGGTGGCAGCCGGAGATTCTCTAGTGGCTTACATCGTTCCCGTAGCGCCGACAGAATCAGCAGAACTCCGCGAGTTTTTACAGCAGCGACTGCCATCCTACGCCATTCCCCAACAGTTTGTGCGCCTCCAGGCTCTGCCCCTCACGCCTAACGGTAAAATTGACCGCCGCGCTTTACCGGCTCCTACCCCGCTTTCGTCGGAGGACCACGTTCCCCCCCGCACCCCTACTGAAGCTAAAATCGCTCGCATTTGGCAGTCTGTGCTAACAGTCAAGGATATGAGCGTGACAGCAAACTTCTTCGACCTGGGCGGTCACTCCCTCCTAGCTACACAAGTTATCACCCGCGTTGGTCAGACATTTGCTGTAGAAGTGCCGTTGCGCCAGCTTTTCGAGTCTCCTACCATTGCCGAACTTGCTGCCTGGGTTCAAAACCACGCCAATCCCTTCAAATTACCAACCATCGAACCCGTTTCCCGCGACCAGCCTCTACCGTTGGCTTTTGCCCAAGAACGACTGTGGTTTATGGAGCAGCTCGCACCCGGCACTGGAGACTATAACGAGCTGTCTGCTGTGCGGTTGACGGGAGCCTTAAATTTAGCAGCCCTGCACCAGAGTTTTCGGGCTATTGTGCAGCGGCACGAAATTCTGCGTACCCGGTTTACTGTTCACCAAGGGCAACCCGTTCAGCTTGTTGCCAGCGTAGAGCTAGAGCTGCCCCTGATCGACCTGCAAAGGCTCGCTCCTAACGAACAAGCCTCAGAAGTAGAGCGTTTGGCGATCGCGGTTGCTCGCTCCCCCTTCGTCCTCACCCACCTTCCCCTGTTGCGCGTCTTGGTATTGCGCTTAAGCGAGGGCGAACACGTAGTATTTGTTGTTACCCACCACATCATTTCCGATGGCTGGTCGAAGGGAGTTTTAATCAGGGAACTTGCCCACCTGTACACCGCCTACACCACCTCGTCGCCCACACTACCGCCTCTTCCTATTCAGTACGCTGACTTTGCCTGGTGGCAGCGCCAGCAGCTCGGCAGTGAGGCTTGGGAGCGGCAGCTTTCCTATTGGCGGCAACAGCTTGGGGGACCGCTGCCTGTTCTGTCTCTGCCGACGGACTCTGTTCGCTCAACCGGGCACGTTCAAGGCGCGACGGTCAGATTGACGCTCTCGCCGGAGTTAACGGACAAATTGACTGCCTTAACTCAAGCCTCTGGAGTCACTTTGTTCATGACGTTGCTGGCGGGATTCAACCTGCTGCTGTATCGCTATACAGGGCAAACCGATATTATCGTCGGCACCGATATTGCCAACCGCAACTCGGTCGAAATTGAAGGACTGATCGGCTTTTTTGTGAACTTGCTGGTGCTGCGTACTGATTTAGCTGGCAATCCCAGTTTTCGGGAGTTACTGAAGCGCGTGCAGGATGTGGCTCTCCAAGCCTACGCCCATCAAGATCTGCCCTTTGCCCATTTAGTTAACGCCCTCCAGCCCCCCCGCCAAGCCGGGACAACGCCGTTCTTCCAGGTGCTGTTCGTCCTGCAAAACGCGCCTGTCCCCTCTTGGGAGCTACCAAACCTCACGCTGACTCCTCTGGAACTGGATATGGGGACGGCTAAATTCGATTTGGCGGTGTTTCTCCACGAAACCCCAACAGGAATCTCGATGGCCTGGAATTACCGCACCGATTTGTTTGCGGCTACCACTATAAACCGCATGGCTCACCAATTTGAAACCTTACTCGAACGACTCGTGAACCACCCCGATCAGAAGATTGAAGCGTTGACTTCGTCAAACGCTTACGCCTCGTCTCCTCCCCAACATCAGCCAGTGCCACCGCCAAGACGGAAGTTTCAGCGCGTCACTCCTCAAGCCGTCCAGCAGGCTACCGCTGATTTAGTAAAAATAGCAGTTCAACCGTCAGGGCTGCTGATGATTCAGCCCCAGAGCGATGGAGTAGACTTAGCAACCTGGGCAGCGGCTCAGCGATCGCCTCTGGAAACTCAACTCCTTCAACACGGTGCAATTCTCTGGCGCGGTTTTTCTGTGCCGACAGCCCAAAAATTTGAGCAGGTGGTTCAGGGTCTTTGCCCCGATTTATTTGCAGATTACGGCGACTTGCCCCGCGCGGGCGCAGGCGGCAAGGTTTATGGTTCTACGCCTTACCCCTCAGACAAAGCGATCCGCTTCCACAACGAAAGCTCTCACCTGGCTCAGTGGCCGATGAAAATTTGGTTCTACTGCCAGCAAGCTGCTCAGCAAGGCGGTGCTACTCCCACGGTAGATGGTCGCCAGGTGTATCAAGCCCTGCCCTGGCAGGTGCGGAAACGTTTACAGCAAAAACAGTTGCTGTACGTGCGCAACTACATCAAGGGGTTAGACGTATCCTGGCAGGATTTTTTCCGCACCAGGGAGCGGGCGGTGGTCGAGCAGCGCAGTCGGGAGCTGGGGATGACGGTGAAGTGGTTAGACGACGACGGCTTGCAAACTCGGCAGGTGCGTCCAGCGATCGCACCTCATCCCCAAACCGGGGAATGGCTAGTCTTTAACCAGCTCCAGCTCCATCATCCGGCCTATCTTGACCCGGCGACTCAAAAATCTTTGCGTTCTCTTCTAGGGGACCGCGTCAGCGACACGGAGTGCTTTCCCCGTCAGGTCTACTACGGCGATGGCTCTCCCATCGAGCCGGAGGTACTTGCCGCCCTCGATACCGCTTATAGCGAGTCGGAGCGGGTGTTTTCCTGGCAGCCGGGAGACATTTTAATGCTCGACAATATGCTTGTCGCCCACGGACGGCAGCCCTACGTCGGTCCGCGTCAGATTCTCGTGGCGATGGGTCAAATGATGACTCAGGCGAAATTAGACGCTAGATCATAAACGCTTTTCCTCCTGTCCTCTGCCTCCTTCTGCTTATGCATTCTTCTGCCATTACGGGTTACAAACTTTCCCCCATTCAACAACACATCTGGAAGCAGCAAGCTACGGGGAACGTGCTTCCTGCTCAGTGTACGATGCGACTGCACGGCGCGCTTCAGATAGAGGCGCTACGGGCTGCCCTGTTAGCGATCGCCGACACCCACGAGATCTTCCGCACGACCTTTGAACAAACCCCCGGCGCGAAACAGCCTTTACAAGTCGTTAAAAATAAGGGAGCTGTGTCCTGGCAACAAGTAGATTTGAGCGGTTTGTCGCTGACTGAGAAAGAGACCGCTATCGCTCAATTTAGAGAAAGCGAACGATGCCAGTGGCACCTAGAGCGGCTGCCCTTGCTGCGAGCGCTGTTGGTGAAGCTTAACCGCGAAGCAGAACGGAAACATTGGCTGCTGCTAACGCTTCCAGCTCTGTGTGCCGATAGCAAAACCTACGAAATTCTCTGCGGCGAACTGTGCCAGCACTACGGTCAAGGGACATTGCGAACGCAGGAGGTGCAGTACGTCCAGTTTGCCGAATGGCAGAACCAGCTACTGACGGAAACGGACGCAGAAGCGATCGCCGCTCGCTCGTTTTGGCAGCAAGATTTCTCCCCACTGCTACTGCCCCCCTTACGCTACCGCCACTTCCAGCAAAACTCGTTTACCCCCCAAGTGCGTCGTTTCTCCCTCGATGCCGACCTCGCCCAAGCCCTCGTTCGCTCCGAATCCCTGGAGACTCTGCTGCTGACAAGCTGGCTCGTGCTGCTCTGGCGATACGCCGGGAAAAGCGCTTTTACGATCGGAGTTTACTGTGACGGACGACAGGAGGAATTGACCTTGACCTGCGGACCGATAACGCGATCACTGCCTCTAAGCATTCAGTTAGAAAGCTCTACCCCTTTCTCCGCTTTACTGCGGCAGGTAGAAATGAAGCAGCGAACGCTGGCTGCTTGGCAAGATTACGTCCCTAACGACCTCCTCCCGCCATCGCTTCCGGTTGGCTTTGAGTTTATAGCGCGACCAAAGGCTCTCACCGTCAATGGAGTTAGGTTTGAGCTGACCGAACGAGACATTTATCCCGACCGCAGCGAACTGCGGTTAACGGCAATTCAAGAGCGCCAAGGAGTGAGCGTTGCACTCCACTACGATGAAGCCTGGATCGATGCCAAGGTCATTGCGGAGTGGGAGCAGCAACTGCCAGACCTATTAAGGAGCGTTATAGCTAACCCCATAGCTGCTATCGCCCAACTTAACGCGCCTCAACGACGGGGACAAAACCAGTGCTTCATTCCCCCTGAAGACTGTATTCACCACCGCTTCGAGCGTCAGGCGGCCCTCACTCCCGACCGTGTAGCGCTGGTGGTTGAGGAGCAGCAACTGACCTATCGAGAACTCAACCATCGCGCTAACCAACTGGCGCACTCCCTAAAGCAGTTAGGAGCTGCGCCAGAAGTTCCCGTTGCCCTCTATTTAGAACACTCTCCAGAACTGCTGGTTGCTCTACTAGCCGTTCTCAAAGCGGGGAGTGCTTATCTGCCCCTCGAGCCCGCCTTGCCCCTCGACGGCGTGAATTTCCGGCTGCGGGATGCTCAAGTGCCCCTGCTAGTCACGCAGAAGTCCTTGTTTAGAGAAGAGTTCGTGCCCCTAACGGCTCTTGTTCTCGATGGGGAAGCAGCTCCCAACATTGCTCAGCAACCGGAAACGAATCCAACCGCTGCCGTCACTCCTGACAACTTGGCGTATCTTATCTATACCTCTGGTTCTACCGGGCAGCCGAAAGGCGTGGCGGTCGCCCACTGCCAGCTACTAAGCTATCTCGACAGTATCGTGGAACGCTGCCAGCTTCCCGCCGCCGCCCACTATGGGGTTGTGTCAACCCTCGCTGCTGACTTGGGTCACACTACGCTCTTTGCCAGCTTATGCCGAGGGGGAACGCTGCACCTGATCGCCCCGGAACGGGCTGCGGACGCTCAGGCGTTCTCCGCCACCTGTCGCCAGCAGCCGCTCGACTGTTTGAAAATTGTTCCTTCTCACCTCCAGGCTCTCTTGAACTGCCCTGACTCTCAGGCGATTCTGCCCTGTCAGTGCCTCATTCTAGGGGGAGAAACCTGTCACTGGAGTCTCGTCGAGCAGATTCGCGACTCCGCTCCTTACTGCCGGATTTTCAACCACTACGGACCGACCGAAACCACCGTCGGGGCGATCGCTGGTGCTCTAGAGTGGGAAGCCCTCGACTCCAAAATAGCGGTCACTGTGCCCCTCGGACGGGCACTCGCCCACACCCAAATTTGGGTGTTGGATGAGCATCTCCACCCCGTCTCGATGGGAGTTCCTGGAGAAATCTACCTTGGTGGGGCGGGTGTGGCGCGAGGCTACTGGCAGCGCCCAAGCCTGACGGCGCAGCGCTTTATCCCCAATCCCTTTGCTGATGTTCCCGGCGATCGCCTGTATCGCACTGGAGATTGGGCACGGACCCTCCCCAATGGCACGATCGAGTTTCTCCGCCGAACGGATTTACAGGTCAAGCTTCACGGCTTTCGCCTCGAACTCGGAGAAATTGAAGCGCACCTCGGACGGCATCCCGACCTGCAACAGGCTGTCGTTCAGCTTCGCAAAAATGACTCCAATCACCCTCAACTCGTTGCCTATATCGTGCCGACCGAGGGCAACGGGGAACAGGCAACCTCAACTTCAGCACTGCGGGAATTTTTACAGCAGTTCCTCCCCACCTACGCTATCCCCAATCACTTTGTCTTCCTGTCAACCCTGCCCCTCACTCCCAATGGCAAAGTCAACCGTCAGACCCTGCCCGCTCCCGAAATCAGGGTGGAAGCCTCCGAGTACCTCGCACCGCAATCTCCAACAGAAGAGGCGATCGCCGCCATTTGGTCACAACTCCTGGGGGTAGAAAAGGTTGGCGTTGGCGACAACTTTTTTGAGCTGGGGGGTCATTCTCTGTTAGCCACACAAGTGTTATCCCGACTGCACGAAACCTTTGCGGTGGAATTACCCCTGCGTCAGGTGTTTGAAGCTCATACAGTGGCGGAGATGGCAGCCGTGGTGGAAGCAGCCGTGCTGGCAGAAATCGAAGCCCTCTCAGACGAAGAAGCTCAAAACCTGATGGAGAACGGTCATGAATAAACCAGCCTCGACCCACCAACTTTCCGCCGCTAAGCGTGCCCTCCTCGCCAAACGACTGCGGGGTCAGCCTCCGCGACAGACCACAATTCCTCGGCGAGAACCGGGAACGATGGTGCCGCTCTCGTTTTCCCAACAACGCCTCTGGTTTCTCGACCAGCTTGAGCCGCACAGTGCCCTCTACAACATTCCCTTTGCCCTCCACATCCAAGGAATCCTTGATGTTGAGGCGCTGGAACAGGCGATCACCGCCATTATCGCTCGCCACGAAATCCTGCGAACCAACTTTGTGGCGGTAGACGGACAACCCCAGCAGCTCGTTCGTAAGCATCTCACCGTTCCCTGTGCTCGGGTTGACCTCTCAGAACTCCCCGAACGGGCACGAGCTGAGTTTCAACATCTCGCCCAACAGGAAGGGCAAAAGCCGTTCGACTTAACCCGCGATGCCCTGCTTCGCCTCACTTTACTGGAGTTGGGCGCGACGGAGTTCGTGCTGTTGGTAACGTTGCACCACATTATTTCCGATGCCTGGTCAACGGGAATTTTTGTGCGGGAACTGACGGCTTTTTACCAGGCATTTAGCCAAAACCGAGCCGCCTCCTTGGCTGAACTTCCGATTCAATACGGCGACTTTGCGCTTTGGCAGCGCCAGCCGCTGTTTGAGCAGACCCTGCAACCCCACCTCCGCTACTGGCAACAGCAGTTTAAGACTCTGCCCCCCGTGCTGCAACTTCCTAGCGATCATCCCCGTCCGCCAGTGCCGACTCGCGGTGCGAGGCTGCCCCTGGAACTGGATGCCCAGCTAACGACAGCCTTGAAAAAACTCGGTCAGGACAGCAATGCTACCCTATTTATGACGCTGCTTTGTGCGTTCAAGGTTTTACTGTACCGTTACACAGGGCAAACTGACATTACCGTAGGTTCCCCCGTGGCCAATCGCACCCATAAGGCAACCGAGGGCTTGATCGGTGCGTTTATTAATACCTTGGCTTTCCGTACTGCTGTCGCGGGGGAACTGAGCTTTCGGACCGCGCTGGCTCGCGTTCGGGAAACGGCCCTGGGAGCCTATACTCACCAAAACTTACCCTTTGAAAAGCTTATCGACGAACTGCAACTGGTGCGGGAGGTGAGCCACACGCCTCTCTTCCAGGTGATGTTAATCCTCCAAAACGCACCTTCGGCATCGCTGAGCTTGCCAGGACTGACAATCGCGCCTCTCGACCTGACCACTCAAACAGCAAAATTTGATCTCACCCTCATTTTCACAGAAAGAGCAGGTCAATTGTTAGGGAGGATCGAATACAGCAGCGACCTGTTTGATGCCGCTACTGTGGTACGCCTGCGATCGCACTTGCTCACGGTGTTGAACGCCATTGTTGCCAACCCCGACTGTCTGATCAGGGATTTACCCCTGTTAACGGTCCCAGAATGGCAGCAACTTCAGGCGTGGAATCAAACCGAAACGCACTATGCCCAGAGTGGCTGCCTGCATCAGTTGGTGGAAGCCCAAGTCGCTAGAACCCCAGAGGCGATCGCTCTTACCAGCGAGAACCAGCAGCTTACCTATGCCGAACTCAACCAGCGAGCGAATCGACTAGCTCACCACTTACAAAGCTTAGGGGTGAGTGCTGAAGTTGTCGTCGGAGTTTGCCTGGAACGGTCTTTGGATCTCGTCATCGCCCTGCTGGGCATTCTCAAAGCAGGGGGAGCCTATCTTCCCCTCGCTCCAGCTTTGCCCCAGGAACGCTTAGCGTTCATCGTTGCCGATGCTCGCCTCAAACTTGTGATCGCCTCCCCCGACACCGCTATCTCTCTGGGAGAGTCGCCATCTCTGCAAATTATTTCCCCGGATGCTCCTGAAGCCGAATGTGCGCCTACCAATCCCAGTAGTAGAGTTGCGCCAGATAACCTAGCCTACGTTATCTATACCTCCGGTTCGACAGGTACGCCCAAAGGAGCCGCCAACACCCACCGAGGAATCTGCAACCGCCTGCACTGGATGCAGGCTGAGTATTCTCTCACCGCCGGTGATCGCGTCCTGCAAAAAACTCCGTTTAGCTTTGATGTATCGGTATGGGAGTTTTTCTGGCCGCTGATGGCGGGAGCCGGCCTTCATATTGCTCAGCCGGGAGGTCATAAAGACAGCGACTATCTTGTGCGCACGATCGTCGAACGGCAAATTACCACCCTGCACTTTGTGCCGTCGATGCTGCGGGCGTTTCTCGAAGCTCCAGGACTTGAAGCCTGCCGGAGTCTGAGACAGGTCTTTTGCAGCGGCGAGGCGCTGACGACGGAGCTTCAAGCAGGCTTTTTCAGCCGTTTACAGGCCCAACTGCACAATCTCTACGGTCCCACAGAAGCGGCTATCGATGTTACTTACTGGGCTTGTCAACGGTCTCCCCAACATTCCGATTCTCAAGGGGCAACCATCCCCATCGGTCGGGCGATCGCTAACACCCAAATCTACCTGCTCGATCGTCATCTCAACCCAGTTCCTGTCGGCGTTCCTGGAGAACTGTACATTGGCGGAGTGGGATTGGCGCGAGGCTATGACCACCGACCCGGCTTAACTGCGGAGCGGTTCGTTCCCCATCCTTTTGCCCAAGCCCAGCGTCTCTACAAAACGGGGGATCTGGCTCGCACCCTCCCCGATGGCAACCTTGAATTTCTTGGACGACTCGACTATCAAGTTAAAATTCGTGGTTTCCGCATCGAATTGGGGGAAATTGAAGCGGTGCTGCAACAGCATCCCCAGGTGCATGAGGTCGTGGTGGTGGCGCGGGAGGATCAGACAGGTGCACAAAAGCGTCTGGTGGCCTATCTGGTGCGGCATCCTGGCAACGGGAACCTCCCAAAAGATACGGCGGAATTAGGACAAACTTTACAGAAGTGGCTGCAAGCACGACTCCCTGAATACATGATTCCGACGACGTTTGTCGAGTTGGAAACTCTTCCCCTAAATCCCAACGGCAAAGTCGATCGCCGTGCTTTGCCCGCGCCCCCGCGATCGCGCCCCCCTCAAGAGACTGCCCCGCGATCGCCTGTAGAACAACAGCTAGCGGCAATTTGGAGCGAACTCCTCGGCATACCAACGGTGGGCATCGACGATAACTTTTTCGAGCTGGGGGGAGATTCAATCCTCAGTCTGCAAGTGGTGGCGCGGGCGCAGCGGGCTGGAATTCAACTAACTCCTAAGCAGCTTTTTGAGCAGCAAACCATTCGTGCCCTAGCCCAGGTTGTGGGGAGGGTGAAGACAGTGGCTCATCAGCAGCCAGTCACGGGGGCAGTGCCGTTGACCCCCATTCAACACTGGTTTTTCGAGCAGCCCCTCGTCGAACGCCACCACTGGAATCAGTCCCTGTTGTTGACGCTACATCAGCCGCTGACGCTGGCTCAGTTAAGAGCGATCGCCCATTACCTACTCAACTATCACGATGCGCTGCGGTTGAGTTTTCACCACGGTTCAACGTGGACCCAGACAAATTTACCGCCGAGAGACACCGTTCCCTGTCATGGGGTCGATGTTTCTGCCCTCCCAGAGACTCAACAAACTCAAGCTATCGAAGCCGCTGCCACCCAAGTCCAGGCGAGCTTAAGTCTTGCTGACGGTCTATGTCGGTTTGTGCTGTTTGAGACTGGTTTTGAGCCTCGTCTTCTCTTCGTCGTACATCATTTAGCCATTGATGGAGTATCCTGGCGGATTTTGCTGGAAGATTTTCAGATGCTGTACCGTCAGAAAGTAAGCGGTCAAAATCTGCAACTACCGCCCAAAACCTCCTCGTTTCAACAGTGGGCACAACGATTGCAAACCTACGCCCAGGAACTTTCCCCAGAGGAGCGCTGTGAAGCTCGAAAGCCGGAGGCGTATCCTGTATTCCCCAACGAAGACAATACCGTAGCCACAAGCTCTACGGTAACGGTTAGCCTCTCTCTAGAAGACACCCAAACCCTCTTACAGGTGAGTGCCGCCTCTCCGACATCAATTGACGAGGTGCTGCTGACTGCTGTCGTACAGGCTTATGCTGAGGGAACGGAATGTTCGCAGGTATCGATCGCTCTTGAAAGGCACGGGCGAGAAAGTATCTTTGATGATATTGACCTATCGCGCACGGTGGGCTGGTTTACCACCCTCTTTCCAGTCTGGTTTGATGGAAGCAACGCTTCTCCTGGCAAAGCTTTACAAGCCGTTAAAGAAGAACTCCGCCGCCTGCCCCACCGAGGGCTAGATTATGGGGTGCGTCGCTATCTCAGCCGTACCTCAGAGGAAGATCCCACACCCCATATTCGCTTCAACTACCTCGGACAGCTCGATCGCGGCTGGACAGAAACCGCCGTTGACAGGGGGTCCGACACAACGAAGCTCTTTTCCCTCGCGCCGGAGTCCGCCGGTTCTAACCAGGGACTAGCCAATCAACAAACGCACCCCCTGACCGTTGACGGCAGCCTTACACAAGGTCAACTTCAGCTGTGTTGGACGTATTCGGCACCGTATCGAGCAACGGTACAAGCCCTCGCCCATGCCTGTGTTGAAAAACTGCGATCGCTGCTCGCGTACTGTCGCTCTTCCCACGACTACACGCCTAGCGATTTTCCCCTCGCCTCCCTCAACAAGCCACTTCTAGAACGCCTCGTCGAGCATTACGCTCCTATTGCAGATATTTATCCGCTCTCTCCTACCCAGCAAGGCATCCTGTTTCACGCTCTCTATGCGCCGAGTTCGGGCGTGTATGTCACTCAAATGTGCTATCGGCTGCGAGGAGCGCTGAATCTGTCTGCACTTCAGCAGACCTGGCAACAGGTGAGCGATCGCCATTCGATTCTGCGTACTGCCTTTTTCTGGGACACTCCTCTGCAAATTGTCAAGCCCTACGCCACCGTTCCCTGGCGGGTGAGCGACTGGCGATCGCTCACTCCCAACCAACAGCAGGAGGAACGGCAGCGTTTTCTCCAGAGCGATCGGCAAAGGGGTTTTCAGCTCAACGTTGCTCCCTTGATGCGCTTGCGCGTCCTGCGACTGGCAGAGGACATCACCGAAGTACTCTGGAGCTTTCACCATCTCCTGCTCGACGGTTGGTCGCTGCCCCTAGTTTTTCAAGACGTGTTGCTGGGCTACCACAGAGTGTGCCAAGGAGAGACAGTCACTCTGCCGGCTCGCCCCTACCGCGATTATATTGCCTGGCTAGCCCAGCAAAACCTCGCTCGAGCCGCAGACTTTTGGCGGCAAAGGTTACGGGGATTTAACACGCCAACGCCCTTAGTCTCCAAGGAGTATCAATCAGCCGGCTCAGACTGCTCGGTGCAGAGGCTGACTTTTCCCTCAGAAACCACCACCGAGTTAAAAGCACTGGCGCAACGCGCTCACCTGACCCTCAACACCTTGGTTCAGGGCGCTTGGTCCTTACTGCTCGGTCATCTGAGCGGCACAACAGATGTAGTCTTTGGAGCCACGACCGCCGGACGACCTCCCGATTTAGAGGGATCTGAGCGGATGGTAGGGCTATTTATTAATACGTTGCCCGTCCGCGTTCAAATTACGCCCGCCGCTGCTTGTCGTCTCTGGCTGCAAGAGCTTCAAACTCAGCAAAGTCAGGCCCGTCAGTACGAGTACGCGCCCCTGGGTCAGATTCAGCGCTGGAGCGACGTTCCTCCCGGAACGCGGCTCTTTGACAGCCTGGTGGTATTTGAAAACTATCCCATCGAGGCTGACTTCGATAAACCCCACAGCCTGCAGGTTGAAAGCGTACAGTCGCTGGTCAACAACGGTTATCCCCTCACCATTCGCGCCATACCGGGAACAGAGTTTTCCCTAGAGATCTTGAGCGATCGCGCTTTTGCCCCAGAAACGGGCGAGCGCTGGCTCAAGCTGCTCGCGTCGTTACTGCGATGGCTGGTCGAACACTTAGATGCAACAGTGGCGAAGGGGCAGGATTACCTCATCGCTCAGTCGCGGCAACAGCAACAGCAACAGGCTCAGGTTCTCACCAAAAGAAGCTTAAACAAGTTACAGCGAACTCGACGTAAAGCCATTCGCTCCAGCCCGGAGGTCTAACACCAATTAGAAAAAGTAATGAGATGAGGAGAAGAAAGAGACATCTTACCCACTGACAGAAATCGACTCGCTAATGCCTTGTTACTTACCAACCGAGAAATGTATCTAACTACTTCTGAGCAACGGTATACCCCAATGAAACCGACAAAACCCCCTCTCAGCATTCGTAAGCCCCAACGTCGGCGTGTCAGTCTTTCCTCAGAACAGCTCGTCCGCACGACTCTCCTCCACCCATCGGCACTGCCGCTCGTGGTGCAACCGACTACGTCCCTGAATTTAACGGCGTGGGTGCAGCACCATCACGAGACGGTAAAGAGATGGCTTCAACATCACGGGGGCATTCTCTTTCGCGGATTTGTGGTGGCGGACTTTGGCGCATTTATCCGAGCGATCGCTCGAACGCCGATGTCCTATACCTACCGCTCTACACCTCGGACTCAGGTTGGTGATCGTGTTTACACCTCTACAGAATATCCTGCCAATCGCGTCATTCCCCTCCACAACGAGATGGCTTATGCCCGTGAGTGGCCCTCAAAAATTGCCTTTTACTGTGTCGCACCCGCTCCGACGGGAGGGGAAACTCCCATTGCAGACAGTCGGCGGGTGCTATCTCGGATTGATGCCCAGATCCGCTCGCGCTTCCAGGAACAGGGCGTGCTCTACGTTCGCAACTACGGCAGCGGTCTCGATTTGTCCTGGCAGGAGGTGTTTCAAACTCAAGAGCGTCAAGCGGTGGAGAATTACTGCCGACAAGCGGGAATTGAATGGACCTGGCAGGGGAAAGACGGCTTGCAAACGCGGCAGGTCTGTCAGGCGATCGCCATTCATCCCCACACCCAAGAACTGGTTTGGTTTAATCAGGCTCATTTATTTCACACCGATACCCTCGACACCCACCTGCGAGATTTGCTGCTCGGAACGGGAGTCGGTCAGATTCCGCGCCATGCCTACTACGGCGATGGTTCCGACATTCCGCCCGAAGTTCTCGCTCATATCCGTCAGGCTTACGCTGCCGAGACGGTTAAATTCCTCTGGCAAGCGGGGGACGTGCTGCTGCTCGACAACCTCTTGGTCGCCCACGGACGCGAGGCGTTTTCCGGTTCTCGGCGGGTGCTGGCAGGGATGGGCGATGCCTGGGGCAGTCGCAACTTGGGTCGTACCGTGTTGATGTCGTCGCTGATGGAGGAAGAATCGTGTCATTAAATTCAATTGCAGGCTATCGTCTCTCTCCCCAACAGGCTTATCTGTGGGAGTTACAGCAGCAACATCCGACTCTGCCCCAACAGGCATGGGTGACGGTGGCGTGTGAGGGTCGTGTAGAGATTTCTGCTCTCATCCAGGCCATTAAACAGGTGGTGCAGCGCCATGAGATCCTCCGCACGACGTTTCAACAGTTACCGGAGATGACGCTGCCGCTACAGGTCATTGACGAGGAGGGATCGGTTGACATCAACTTCGGTAAACCAGCGACGCACCCTCGCCAACAGAGGACTTTGCAAGCCACCCTTGAGGTGTTGAGCACAGAAAAAACTTTACTCCATTTAACACTGCCGACCCTCTGCGCGGATGCCACCACCCTCAAGCTTTTGAGTCAGGCGATCGCTCAAGAGTATGGAGTCGTACTAGGACAGGCGAGCGAGGATGACCCGATGCAGTATGCCGATTTAGCGGCGTGGCAGAACGACCTCCTCGAATCTGAGGACACCAGAGAAGGTCGAGACTACTGGCAAAAAAGTGATCGCACTGAGGCAGCCCTCAGACTACCGTTTGAATTTAATTTGTCAGAGACTCCGCCGTTTCAACCTGCTTGCCTCAATCACTCGCTGACCGATTCGCAGAGCGAGCAGTTAACGGCTCTCAGTCGTGCGCAGCAGATATCGTTGTCAAGCATTTTGCTAGCGCTCTGGAAAATTGTTCTGTTTCGACTAGCACAGCCTCAGCGCCTCACCATCGGCGTAACGACCAACGGTCGCCACTACGCAGAATTGGAAAATGCTCTCGGATTGCTGGCAAAGTCGCTGCCCCTCACCACCAACTGGACTCCTGAACTGACTTGCTGTGAATTCTTTGAGGAGATTGAGCGATCGCGCCTCGACGCTAGCCAGTGGCAAGCGTACTTCAGCGGAACTCCCACTCCGATTCCGGTTGGTTTCGAGTTGGTAACGGGTTTCTCTGAGTTGACCCATGCCGGGGTGACGTTTTCCGTTCAGCAACGCCACCTCTGCCTCGAACCGTTCCCACTGAAACTGACAGTCATTCAACAGGGTAGCTTAGAGCTGGAATTTCACTACAGCGCCAATCGTTTTGAGCCAGCGGCGATCGCCCAAATAGCGAGGACGTTTCAGACAGCTCTCGATGCCGTTCTCGCCGCTCCCACCGCGCCTATTGGTCAGCTCAATCTGGTGAATCATCAGGAGCGTCAACGCCTGCTGGCTCCTCCCTCGACCCCACCACCGCTCGATGTCTGCCTGCATCAGTGGGTTGAAGCCCAAGCTCAGCAGCACCCCAATGCTCGCGCCGTTGTCTTTGAGGAGCACTCACTCACCTACGCAGAACTCAATGCTCGCGCCAATCAGCTAGCCCACGTCTTACAACAGGGGGGAGTCAGACCCGAAACCCCTGTAGCCCTCTACATCGAGCGCTCGGCAGCCGCCATCGTAGGATTACTGGGGATTCTTAAAGCAGGAGGAGCTTATGTTCCTATCGATCCTGACCTTCCGCTATCGGGAGTTCAGTTTCGCCTTCAAGATACCGGAGCAACGGTGATCGTTACTCAGTTCAGCTTAGCTCGGAGTCTATCTGGTCCAGCTCTTGCGTCTGCCCAGGTATTGTGTCTTGATGCCGATTGGAGCAAGATTTGTCACGCACCAGAAACCACTCCTAATAGTACCGTTAACGCCGATAATCTAGCCTATATTCTGTTTACCTCTGGCTCGACGGGAACGCCGAAAGGAGTGGCGATCGCCCATCGCCAACTGACAAGCTACGTTCACAGCATTCTGCCTCAGCTTGCTCTCGGCAACGACACCAAGGCAAACTTTGCGCTGATCTCAACTTTAGCAGCGGATGTAGGTCACACTATCCTGTTTGCGAGCCTATGTTCAGGCGGTTGTCTTCACGTTATCAGCCGCGATCGCGCCCTCGATTCCGAAGCCCTCGCTGACTACTGCCAAGCTCACCCCATCGACTATCTCAAAATTGTGCCCTCCCATTTAAAGGGACTCCTCAGCGGCTCGCGTCCGCAAGCCATTCTGCCCAAACACCTCATCCTTGGCGGCGAAGTGAGCTATTGGGACGATCTGGCTCGACTGCAACAGCTACAGCCCCACTGCGCCATTCTTAATCACTACGGTCCAACCGAAACGACGGTGGGGGTGCTGACCTATGCCGTGCGAGGACGGGAGGCAGCGCTCGATAGCCAAACAGCCCCCCTCGGATTTCCCTTGGCAAACGCGCGGGTTTATCTGCTCGATGAAGCCCTACAGCCCGTCCCGATTGGGGCAGCAGGAGAAATTTACATCGGCGGTGCAGGAGTCGGTCGCGGGTACTGGCAGCGTCCGGGTTTGACGGCGGAGGTTTTTCTTCCCGATCCCTTTAGTGAAGAAGCTGGAGCGCGGTTTTATCAAACCGGCGATCGCGCCCGGTTTCGACTGGACGGTACGCTAGAATTCCTCGGACGCAGCGACTCCCAAGTGAAAATTCGAGGCCATCGGGTCGAACTGGGAGAAATTGAAGCCACCCTACAACAGCACCCCCACCTTCAAACTGCCGTGGTTTTGTGCCGCAGCGAAGGGCAGCTTGCTGCTTACGCGCTCACCCACCGTTCCCCGCCGCCCTCTGTTAGCGATATCCGTCAGTTTCTCCAGGAGCGGCTGCCAGAAGCAGCCATTCCGCCTGCGATCGCCATTCTCGACACCTTACCGCTATTGCCCAATGGCAAAATCGACCGCCAAGCTTTGTTGAAGAGAGAGCTGGTCCCGCCGTCGTCCCGCCAGTTTGTCGCTCCCCGCTCCTCTGTAGAAGTGGCGATCGCCCAATTATGGAGTCAGGTGTTGGGGGTCGAGCGAGTAGGACTTCACGACAGCTTCTTTGAACTCGGTGGCGACTCGATCCTGTGCATTCAAGTCGTTGCCCGCGCCACCCAAGCCGGACTGCGTTTTACTCCTAAACAGTTGTTCGAGCATCCTACTATTGCCGAACTTGCCCCCCTCGTTGATACTACCCAAACACCCTCAGCCGCTCAAACTCCTGTCGTGGGGTCGGTTCCGCTCACTCCCATTCAGCAGTGGTTTTTCGAGCAAGCCGGCGAGGATGCCCATCACTGGAATCAATCAGTGCTGTTGCAAAGCCAACACCCGCTAGATCCCGCCCTCTTAAAACAAGCTGTTCATCATCTCATCGAGCATCACGATGCCTTGAGGCTCCAATTTAAGCAGGAACTAACGGGGTGGCAGCAGTGGAACGCACTAGTGCCGGCTGACACGCCGTTCTTCTACATCGACTTGTCTGCTCTGCCCCAATCGGCACAGCTCCCTGCCCTCGAAGCCACAGCAGCGGCGTTACAGGCCAGTTTGGATCTAGAAAACCTGCTGCTGCGGATCGTGCTATTTAAGTTGGATGGCTCCTGGCGATTGCTGATTCTGGCGCATCATTTGGTTATTGATGGGGTCTCCTGGCGGATTCTCTTGGCAGATTTGCAGCAGATTTATCAACAACTCCAGCAGGGGCAAGCTGTTCAACTTCCCCCTAAAACGACGGCGTTTAAAACGTGGGCAGAGCAACTGCCAGTTTGGGCTAATTCTAAACACCTGCAAGAGCAACTTGACTACTGGCGGACTGTCGCTACCTTCCCCACGATTAGTCTCCCGGTGGAGTCCGATGTCAAAAATCGAGTGGCTGATGCGCGATCGCTCTCTATCTCCCTCTCTCCTCAAGAAACAGCCGCGTTACTCCAGGAGGTTCCCGCTGCCTATCAGACCCAGATTGACGAGATTCTGCTGACGGCGTTAGCGATGGCCGTTCTCGACCCGGAATATTCCCCCATAGCGTGTCAATCGAATAGCGAAGCGGTGCTGCGGGTCGATTTAGAAGGTCACGGGCGGGAAACCCTGTTTGAAGATCTCGATCTGTCTCGAACAGTGGGCTGGTTTACCACTCTTTTCCCCGTGGCGCTGCGCCTGAGTCCCAGCGATCACCTAGGCAACACCATCAAATCTATCAAGGAACAGCTCCGCTGCGTTCCCCAGCAGGGAATTGGGTATGGCGTATTGCGTTACTTAACGGAATACCAGCTTCGTGCCTCAACAGCCCAAATTCGCTTTAACTACCTCGGACAAATCGACGCTACCTTCGCTGAACCAGCATGGCTGAGTCCGGCTGCTGAATCTCCCGGTTTAGGTCGCAGTCCTCGGAGTTTGCGTCCGTACCTGCTGGATATTAACGGCTGGGTTAGCAAAAGTCAGCTCACCTGGCGCTGGGATTACGGCGCTGCCCTGCACCCAGAAACCGTCGCCCAGTTAGCAGACGGGTATGGGCGGGCACTGCGATCGCTGGTGCAGCACTGTCAGTCTCCAGAGGCGGGCGGCTATACTCCCTCAGATTTCCCGGATGCCGCCCTCGACCAAACTGACCTTGACAAACTCCTCGGACAACTAGGCTAATTCAATACCGTGATGAAGACGCAAATTGCCGATATCTACGAACTCGCCCCCATTCAACAGGGCTTACTGTTTCACGCTCTCTACTCGCCGCACTCTGGAGCCTATTTTGACCGCAACCAGCTCACTGTCACAGGAGCGTTTAAGAGCCACGCATTCAAAACTGCTTGGCAACAGGTAATCGCTCGTCATCCGATCCTGCGGACATCTTTCCACTGGGAATTAAAGAAACCCGTGCAGGTGGTTCACCGCCAGGTAGAGCTGCCCTGGAGCGAATACGACTGGCGCGATCGCCCTGCCGACGACAGACAAACGGCGTTGTCAGCCCTGTTGGAGAGCGATCGTCAGCGGGGATTCGACCTCACCCAAGCGCCTCTGTTGCGTCTGACGGTCATTCGCCTAACCGAAGATACCTACCACATTATTTTTAGCAAACACCACATCTTGCTAGATGGCTGGTCACGACTGACAGTTTTCAAGGAAGTTTTCGCGCTGTACAAAAGTCTGGTTCGGGATGAGCCTTGCCCATTACCCACTCCCGTTCCCTACCGCCACTACATCACCTGGCTGCGGCAGCAGGACCGCGATCGCGCTGAACAGTTTTGGCGCAGAACCCTTCAAGGCTTCACGACTCCGACTCAGTTGCACCTCTCTCGAAGCACTCCTCACCCCTCACCCCCAGAGCAACCCCACGCTACCCAGCGCGTGGGGCTCCGAGAGGCAGCTCTCTACGCCCTCGCTCGCCAGCATCAACTGACGCTGAATACCCTCGTGCTGGCGGCTTGGAGCTTGCTATTAAGTCGCTATAGCGGGGAGACAGATGTGGTGTTTGGGGTCACATCGTCGGGACGTTCTGCCGAGTTACCCCACGTTGAGGCTATCGTCGGCTCGTTCGTCAATACTTTACCGATGCGTGTCCAAGTTCAACCCGATGCGTCGTTGCTAACTTGGTTGCAAGGATTGCAAGCTCGCCAGGTGGAGATGCGGCAGTATGAATATAGCTCCCTGGTTCAGATTCAGGGCTGGAGCGACTTGCCGCCAGGGACACCGCTCTTTGATACCCTGGTCGTTTTCGAGAATTATCCCGTAGCCTCTTTGCGGGAGCCGGATGAGACGCTACAGGTGGTCAATTTTGAAAGTGAAAATCACAACCACTATCCCCTCAGTCTTTATGCAGCGGGGGGACGAGCCCCTTATCTAGAGTTGAGTTACGACAGCAATCGCTTTGACGAGGAGACGATCGCGCAAATGCTAGACTACCTCCAACTCCTCCTCGACGGCATCGCCGCCCATCCCCAGCATCTGGCTCAGTTGCCGAAACTGACCCCCGCAGAGCAGCAGCAGATCGCCGCCTGGAACCAGACTGATGCTGACTATCCTCAGCACTGCATTCATCACGGGTTTGAAGCTCAGGTCAGTTCAACTCCAGAGGTGATCGCCCTCACCCATCGGGAAACCCCTCTAACCTATCGAGAACTCAACGCTCGCGCCAACCACCTCGCCGTCAAACTGCAACAGCTAGGGGTGACTCCTGAAGTCCGCGTCGGAATTTGCCTAGAGCGCTCTCCAGCTATGGTAATCGCCCTGCTCGGCGTGTTGAAAGCTGGCGGAACTTACATTCCCCTCGATCCAGCTTATCCACAGCAGCGCCTCGTTTATATGATAGAGGACGCTCCCATCGGAATTTTGCTAACGCAATCCCATCTGTTGGCTTTATTTCCTCACTATTCCGGTCAAACTCTCTGTCTCGATTCAACTGAAGAACCACAACCGAACATCGCTAATCTCCAAGTTCCTCTGCACCCAAGCAATCTCGCCTATATTATCTATACCTCTGGTTCTACCGGACACCCCAAAGGCGTACAAATTTCTCACCGCGCCGTCGTCAATTTTCTACACGCCCACCGCCACAGTCCGGGACTCGCTCAATCGGATATTCTGCTGGCGGTCACGTCTCTCTCGTTTGACATTGCCGTCTTAGAAATTTTTCTGCCTCTGACAGTCGGCGCACAAATCGTTCTTGCCGACCGCGAGGTAGCGGCTAACGGGTTCCGCTTAGCCGAACTCCTCCAGCGCTCCCAGGCGACCGTCATGCAAGCCACTCCGGCGACGTGGCGCATGCTGCTGGCGGCGCACTGGGAACCGGATTCATCGCTGAAAATTCTCTGCGGTGGGGAGTCCCTTGCTCAGGATTTAGCCGACCAGTTGCGCTCCCGCTGTCAGGTGTGGAATCTGTACGGTCCAACGGAAGCGACGATCTGGGCGACGCACCAGGAATTGGTCGGTCAGGTCACGATTGGCAAGGCGATCGCTAACCTGCAAGTTTATCTGCTTGATGCTCAACAGTATCCCGTGCCGATTGGAGTACCGGGAGAGCTTTACATCGGCGGGGTTGGGGTTGCCCGTGGTTATCTCAACCGCCCCGGCTTGACGGCTGAAAAATTCCTTCCCGACCCCTTCAGCAACCAGCCCGGAACGCGGCTCTACCGCACCGGAGATCGGGTTCGCTACCGTCGGGATGGCAGTTTAGAGTTTTTAGGGCGACTCGACTCTCAGGTGAAAATTCGCGGTTTTCGGATCGAGCTTGGGGAAATCGAAACTCAGCTTGCTCGGCATCCCCAGCTACGGGAAACTGTAGTGGTAACGCGGAAGTTCCAAGAAGAGGAGCAGCTTGTTGCCTACGGCATCTCGCTTACGCCTTCGTCTCCTCCAGAAGCGCGGGAACTACAGCAATTTCTGCGATCGCGGCTGCCTGAGTTTATGATTCCGAGTCGCTTTGTCTATCTGGAGGCTTTGCCGCTCACTCCGAATGGCAAAGTCGATCGGCGATCGCTCCCCGCTCCCTATCTGACTGCAAGCGATGTCGAACCACAAACTGTCCCTCACACGGCAGTCGAACGGCAGCTTGCGGAGATTTGGAGAACTTTGCTGAATTTAGAAGCAATCAGCTTGACCGATAACTTCTTTGAAATCGGCGGTCATTCTCTGCTCGCTATTCAGTTATTAACGCTCGTTCAACAGACCTTTGCAGTAGATGTGCAGTTGAAATACTTGTTTGAAATGCCAACCCTAGCCGAGCAAGCGAGTTTTATTGCCGACCTGCGTGCGGGTCTCCCTATGCCTAACGGGGATTCTATCGATTTAGAGCGAGAAGCAATTCTCGATTCTGCCATTATCCCCACGCAACAAGTTGCTTCTGGAGAACCGACGGCCATTTTCTTGACGGGTGCCACCGGATTTTTAGGAGCGTTTTTGCTCTACGAGCTATTGCAACAAACTGATGCAACCATTTACTGCTTAGTACGAGCTATTAGTCTACACGAAGCGCATTCTAAACTGCGAGCCAGCTTAGAGACTTACGCTCTATGGAGCAGTGAGTTTGAACCTCGAATTATTCCAGTTTTAGGCGATCTGTCAAAACCAAAACTCGGACTGAGCGGGGAACAGTCTCACCGCCTTGCTGAGCAAGTTGATGTCATTTATCACAGTGGAGCGCTCGTTAACTTTGTCTATTCCTATTCTGTCCTCAAGGCCATTAATGTTTTAGGCACTCAGGAGGTTTTGCGGTTGGCTTGCTCCAAGAAAACCAAACCCGTTCACTTTATTTCTACGTTTGGTGTGTTTGCCACAGCCGACCTGAACAAGTCCGCTTTTATTTATGAGGGCGACAATCCACTATATGGCGATCGCCTACAAAGTGGATATGCCCAGAGTAAATGGGTCGCAGAAAAGCTAGTTCGCGCCGCCGGAGAGAGAGGGTTACCTATTTGTATCTATCGTCCTGGTCGAGTAACGGGTGACAGTCGAACGGGATGCGGTAATCCTCACGATTTTATCTCGCTGACCCTCAAAGGTTGTCTTCAACTGGGAAGCTTACCAAAACCTGATAGCGAGCGGTTAATCGACATGACTCCGGTAGATTATGTCAGTCGGGCGATTGTTTATATTTCTAGACAACCAGAGGCGCTAGGCAAAGCTTTTCATCTTGTCAACCCTCATCCCATACCAGTGCAAGAGTTAGTAGATTGGTTAGTTGAGCAATCGGGACAATCCCTGGAGTTACTGCCTTACGAGCGCTGGCGAGAGCAACTGCTGCAATCTCAGCAGAACGTTCTCTATCCCATGCTGCCTCGCTTTCCAACGGTCGCCCCCTCGCTCGACTCGAATAGCGATCGCCTCTCACCATCCTTGGAGTCTAGGTTTGACTGCCAAAATACCATGACCGCACTGCAAGGAACGGCGATTTCTTGTCCTCCTGCGAATGATAAACTACTGCAAACTTATTTCTCGTTTTTCGTGCGCAGTGGTTTCTTAGAATCGCCCTTAGCTCGCTTGTCATAGTCATCTGGCGATGGCAACTTGGTTTCCAATTCATGTTCAATTTAGGAGTGTTAACGATGAAAACAATGGGAGCTTACTGTAAAGCTTATCCTCTCCATCAGCTTCGTCAATTCAGCCAGTGGGCCGAACAAACTGATAATACTCGCAAGGTGCAACAGATTGTTGATGGTCAAACTGTTGAAGTCAGTCGAGTGTTAACGGATGAAGATTTTCTCTATCTTCAAGAAAATTATGTGGTTACCGATGGGATTTATTTAGATGAAAACGTTGTTTTTGACCGCGTTTGCCCTGAGTGGGTTGCATTCTGCCACGATTATCTGAAGTTTGAGCCTTCCCAGCACACAGCCTCGCCAGCCAATATTGCCACTACCGTTACTGAAGACTAAAACTGCTTGAATTTTAGCAACTAATCAACTAAGGAGATAATGATGAACGCAGAAGAAAACAAATACAAAGTTGTTATCAACCACGAAGAACAGTATTCAATCTGGTTGAGCGATCGCTCGAATCCTTCGGGGTGGCAAGATGCTGGCAAAGTCGGCACGAAATCCGAGTGTTTGGAGTACATTGAGACGGTATGGACAGATATGCGTCCCTTAAGCCTACGGCTGAAAATGGCAGAAGAGCGATAGCTGTAGTTTTTGAAAGACTTGTCCAAGCGCTCCTCGTAACGGTGCTCTCCCTGACGGGTAGGTTTAGCTTGGTATTTCCCTAAATCGCAGCGTTGTTGCCTCATCTTGTGTCTGCGGCTAATCGGCACGCACGTCGGTGTTCCCGCAACCGGATTGGGAATAGTTTTATACCAATTAGAAAAAGTAATCGGAGACTTGATGAGTTGGGGTAAAGGGGAAAGGGGAAAGGGAAGCACAGCAGCTCTTTGCCCTTGAACCTCTAATGTTTGGTTAGTTTAAGGAACTATCTGACTACTTTCGGTAAATGGTATTACATTCTAACCCAAAGACCTCTAAAATCATGGTTTCATTCATGTTGTTGGGCGGAGGTCGCCTCCGCCCAAGTTTGACGCGACTAATTCAGCCTTCCCATACTATGTCTAGTAAAGACAGCATTGTTTATGACACGGTCATCTGAAACGCTAAGGTGACAGAGGGCAATTGCTTTGATGTCTCTAGTCCAGTTCATGCTACTAAGATTCAGAATAAGAAAAACAGCAAAGAAAACTTAGAATTCAACGAAGACCGACTTTTGCTCAATAACAGAAGCGTAGTGTTCGTGCAAAATCTGAGGGTGAGGGTCATGGCCTGTCGCATCAGCAACTTGCAAATAATTCGCTCCTCCAGCTAACGCATGGCTGATGGCAGTGTGTCTTGTAGTGTAAGGTTTCCGATAATCAACAGCAATTTGCTCAAGCACACTTTTCCACGCACGACGCCGAAAGGTGTAGTCATTAATTTCTCCACCCTTTGGGGCAGGAAACACTAAATCCTCAAAACTATGACGATGGTGGCGGCGCGACTTCAATATCTCAATAACTTTTGGCGTTAACTGAATAGTCCTAGCACGATTTGTCTTAGTCGCCGTCCTAACTCCTCTTGAGACAGATTCACCGATCCAAACTGATTTACAGTCTTCGCTAATATGCTTCCACTTGAGTCCAGCAGCCTCACCAAATCGGCACCGAGTGCCTCCCAGTTATGTAGTAAGTAGAAAGACCTAGTGAACTCAAGAAGGCAAATGATTATCCTGAAAGAATAGTGAAGGTAGTGAACATGAAGGCTGACAAGCTAACGAAGATTCAAGAACACGCTCAGGCGCTCGCCGAATTATTGTACGAAGAAACCGCTCCTGAGCAAGTACAAACATTGGGAGGAATAGAAGAGGCAGTTAGAGGTCATCTGCTTAATTACGTAAACCCAGAAATAGCAAAAATTTGATCCAGAAAAGCAGTGGAACAAAATCAGGCAGAAAGAGAAAAATAAAAAGTATTATTGGAGCTGTGACCATCAGCGAACGACAGGCAGAACGTCTATCGGTAAAAAGCCGAACTCAATGGAGTCTTTACCTAGAAAAATGTTGTCTGTTGGTAAGGATTCAGGTGTTGAATCAAGGAACAAGAGAAGGACAAAAATAAGGTTTAACAGTAGCCTGTAAAGCCTGCTCAAAGAAACGCAGGACGGAACGACCTTGAAGACGACAAGACTGAATCACACTTAGTAAGTGAGCCGTATGGCGAAACCTCTCCAGACTCCGAGAGCCACCACAAACTTTTCGCTTAGCCACAGCGGTTCTCAGACACCGTTCTGCCAAGTTGTTATCAGGAGGAACATCGGGATACTTGAGAAAATACCACCACTGAGCCGCCTTATCCCTCAAGGAGCGTAACAGCTTTCCGGCAGCGTATCCGGCTGAAGTGAGCCAGTGGGCAACCGAGTGAGCCACTCTTTCTTGAAAGTCTTGCGCCCAGGAGCGTATTGTTTCTCATCAGCGGTTTCTCGCCAACCTCGATGTTGCTCAAAAGCTTCATCAATCAGCTTGAGAAATGTTTGGGCAATCACCTAATTATGCTTGCCGTTGGTTTGCAACAAACGTCGGAAATGACGGCGTAGATGGGCCAAACATTTTTGTTGCCCGGCAACAGGGTAACCATTGTAGACGTTGAAATCGTCGCTAATGAGAACTCCACCATATTGTGACCCTAATACGGCTTCGAGTTCTTTCCTGGCACGGGTATCTCCAGCATGAAACCAACAAAAGTCAACACCAGCTAAGACCCACAGCCATTCTTTGACTCCTCTGACTGACCAGGGCGTTTCGTCACTATGGAGATGGGGCTGAGCCTGAACTATCCACTCCTTTAATTCCTCAACACTCCCAGCAATCGCTGCTTCAACTCGTTCGTTTGTCGTCACTAGAGTCCCTGGACTAATTTCGATTTCCTCTAATTCCCACAGTAACTCTTGCTGCTTGGCGTAGGATAAATGTCCATAGTTCCCTAACCACACTAACAAGGCTTGTAATCTGACTCCAAGATCCTGTCCCGGTAGGATTTCGGCTGGCCAATCCTCTAGTGCTGTTCTACCACAAGTCAGACATCGGCAGTGGTGTCGCTGATACTCAACTATCTCTATCGGTCGTTCTACTAGTTGCGCGACTTGCTGAGTCTCTACTTTAACAACTTCCCGGCTTACTTCTAGCTTGCCACAGGTGGGGCAAATTTCTGGAGCGATAATGCAGTAGCGGTCTACTCGCCCAAATCCTTTTCGAGTTTTGCCCTTGTGTCCGGGTTGTCCTCCCGGTCGGCGTTTCTCTGATTGGTTTTGGGGGTCTGTCTGGTTGTTCGCCTTTTCGCTTTTCTTGAGTAAGTCGCTTGAAGGGGGTTTTGATGAGGTCTGGCTATCCAGGGTCAAGCTGCCTTTGAGTTTTTCTATTTCTTGGTGTAACTGCTCAATTTGAGTTTGTTGAGCCACTATGATTTCTACCAGTTTTTCCGGCGGCAACTGGTTTAAATCTCTGGAGTTTTGTGCTGGATTGGCTTCACTCATCACTGGCTACTCTATCCACTTTTTCTCTCTTGTCAACCCCTCTCCCTTAATTCTTACCTTTTACGACAGCCTTCAAGAAGGATTCGTAAAAGCACAGGGTTTCCAACAATTCCGATTTCAATTAATCGGTAAATGGCACAACTTTTCTCAGAAAGGTCTGTTGCTGGAAGACATCGATGTTTCCAACAATTTCGATTTCAATTAATCGGTAAATGCACCCACATCTTCAACCATGCTCGAATAGCTCATGAAGAGTCTAGAAGTTTCCAACAATTCCGATTTCAATTAATCGGTAAATACTGGACAATGGAATTTCCAAAGTAGTCCCTTTGACAAGTTTGTTTCCAACAATTCCGATTTCAATTAATCGGTAAATACTATAGCTGGAAAAAATTCTTTAGCTCGAAGGCGGCGGTGCGTTTCCAACAATTCCGATTTCAATTAATCGGTAAATGATTCCACACTATGCGGAATTAATGGATGAGAATGTTGGTTTCCAACAATTCCGATTTCAATTAATCGGTGAATTCGCCTTCCGCTACTTGCCGGTTTCTTCAGATGAAGCTCTTGAAATGGCACGTTTCCAACAATTCCGATTTCAATTAATCGGTAAATGGTCTTTTAGTTTCGTCTACCTACGTTCATGGTTTGACAGTTTCCAACAATTCCGATTTCAATTAATCGGTAAATAGTGTCTTTTTCAAAAAAGCCCTCAATTATAGAAATTATTTGCTCGTTTCCAACAATTCCGATTTCAATTAATCGGTAAATCGTACGTGTAATGTATGATACTGTTTCCTGCTTCGAGTTGGTTTCCAACAATTCCGATTTCAATTAATCGGTAAATTAAAACCCTTTATTATTCCAGGGGAGAGCTCGTTGCTGTCGTGAGGTTTCCAAAAATTCCGATTTCAATTAATCGGTAAATGTCGGCTCAACAAACGGTCGACGTGTACAAGATGTATGATTGTTTCCAACAATTCCGATTTCAATTAATCGGTAAATAGTTCGACAGAACGTCAAAGTCAAGCTTCAGCTTGATACGCTTGAGTTTCCAACAATTCCGATTTCAATTAATCGGTAAATATTTCTGGTATTCGTAAAAATCGTGAAACTGGAGATATTTCTTTCGTTTCCAACAATTCCGATTTCAATTAATCGGTAAATACAAGACTTCCGCTGCAAACTTGATAGTTTCTTCCGTAGACTTAAATGGTTTCCAACAATTCCGATTTCAATTAATCGGTAAATCGACACGATCTATTCGGTCTTTGTTGCGGCGAGAGAGTGGGAACATCTCCGTTTCCAACAATTCCGATTTCAATTAATCGGTAAATTCAAGGTTGAGCTAGTTGATGATGACACGTTGAAACTAAGCTTGTTTCCAACAATTCCGATTTCAATTAATCGGTAAATGGTCACTTGAAAACTGGATCTGTAACAACAGTGGTCTCAAAGGTTTCCAACAATTCCGATTTCAATTAATCGGTAAATTCTGATAGTTACACAGTTTTCAGCGAGGGTTCAGACAGCACAAGACATGTTTCCAACAATTCCGATTTCAATTAATCGGTAAATAGGAAATGTACGAGTTATCTCTTGAAGTTAAGCAATCCCTCCGTTTCCAACAATTCCGATTTCAATTAATCGGTAAATAGTTCTCCTCAGACCTTGCCTCCAGCAATAGTTTCAGATGACAAAACTACATAGGTCATCTTCAACTACCAAAAGCCAAGTCCTTGCCCCTCATCAAGAGAAGC
>JBHJGN010000032.1:0-40235 GCA_050331735.1 Cyanophyceae cyanobacterium | reverse complement strand
TCATCGGATCTTGTATTGGAATCGAGGAGCCGAACGTTTGTACGGCTGGAGCAGTGAGGAAGTCCTCGGTCAAGATGCCAATGAACTTCTGTATGCTGAACCCTTGTCTAACCTTCCCGAAATGCAGCGGGAGCTAGAGGCAACCGGAGAATGGCAGGGAGAACTCAATCAGATGACCAAAGCCGGTCAACCTATTGTTGTTAACAGTCGGTGGACACTGGTACGCCAAGAAGGGAAACTGCCCTCTATTTTAGTGGTTAATACCGACGTCACCGAGAAAAAACAGCTAGAAGCGCAATTTCTGCGTGCTCAACGCCTGGAAAGCTTAGGGACGCTCGCTGGAGGCATTGCTCACGATTTCAACAATATTCTCACGCCTATCTTAGGGTTTGCTCAATTGCTACCCAAAAAGCTGAGCCTCGATCCGCAAGCTCAAAATGTCTTTAAAATTATCGAAACCAATGCTAGGCGGGGAAAAGACTTAATTCAGCAAGTCCTTACCTTTGCGCGAGGATTGGAAGGCGATCGCGGCCCGGTGCAGGTTCGCCACCTGATTGCAGACATCAAGAAGATTGCCACCGAAACCTTTCCTAAAAATATTGACATTCAAACCAGCGTATCGAACCTCCACACCGTAGAAGGAGATGCCACTCAACTCCATCAGGTCTTGATGAACTTCGCGGTCAACGCCCGGGATGCCATGCCCCAAGGCGGTATCCTTCGGATTACCGCCGAGAATTTCACCATCGATGCAAACGATGCCAGATTCCACCGAGAGGCTCAGGAAGGCACCTATGTTCTGATCGCGGTGACTGATACGGGGGTTGGTATTTCGGCTGACAATTTAGAGCACATTTTTGAGCCGTTCTTCACCACCAAGGAAGTTGGTTACGGGACAGGCTTAGGATTGTCTACCGCCATCGGCATCGTGCGCAGTCACGGCGGCTTCGTGGAAGTGTCTAGTGAGGTAGACCGAGGTACGCAGTTCAACGTATTTTTGCCTGCTTCCACCTCCGCAGAGAGCATTCCAGCCACTCCCCCAGAACTTCCCCAGGGGAAGGGCGAGTTGATTCTGGTTGTCGATGACGAAGCCCCCATTCAGGAAATGACTAGAGCCGCTCTCGAAACCTATGGTTATCGAGTCCTCACAGCCAGCGATGGTGTTGAGGCGATCGCCCTTTTTGCTCAGCACCAAGAGCAAATCCAGGTTGTCTTGCTCGATCTGAATATGCCTGTCCTGGGCGGGTATACAACCGTTTCCATTCTCCAGAAGATCAAGCCAGCCGTCAAAATCATCATCATGAGCGGATTGCCGACTAGCCGAGAGGGAGGTAGTGCGTTGAGAACGGCGACCACGTTAGCCAAACCCTACACGACAGAAGAGCTACTGAAGAAGGTTGCTGATGTTGTGCGATCGCCTTCCGATTTCCCTAAATTGTAAACTTAGGGTGTTATGCCAAAACTTTTAATAAAACCTGATTTCTACTCATGACCAACCACTCATCTTAGAAACCTCGGCGCTCGCGTCCCACCCTTCAACCGGAAATCGTCTCGCTTCACAAGATCCTCATAAATGGTTTCTAGGATGAAGTCAGCATCAGACAAGTTCAGGAGGTCAGAGTTTTGGCTGAAGCAGATTTAATTGCCATCGAAGGAGTCGTCACTGAGTCCTTGCCCAATGCCATGTTCAAAGTCAAGTTAGACAACAGCCTTGAAGTCTTGGCTTATCTTTCTGGTCGTCTTCGCCATCACTATATCAAGATTTTGGTTGGCGATCGCGTCAAGGTAGAACTATCTCCCTATGACTTGACCAAAGGGCGGATCGTTTATCGTCTCCCGAAGAAGCAGCACCTCAAAGAGAGTGTCAAATCGATCTAGCCTCAAACTCTCGCTCGTTAGGCTTCTCAACAATTAGAGCGTTGAAAATTGCTTAGGGACAAAGAGAGTCCCCAACCTCATCCAGATGAGTGAAGAAGTACACCATTATCTGAAATCAGCCACTCGCTAATCGTCTAGACTGAGCAGCCAATCAATCAGCTAGCGGTGGAGATGCTCCGAGAGGCTTAGTTATTGTCTATAATTGAAGTAAGGGGGTGATACTCGATGAAACCATTACTACCACTATTCACCCTAGGGCTAACGCTGTTAGTCACACTTCCTAGCCACAGCCAAACGATTTGGAGCTTTGACTCGCATCAGGAAGGCAACCGCGTTTACTTCATCACGTCAACTTACGAACAAGCGGCTGATGGCGAACAGCGTAAAGCAGCCCCAGTCGTCTCGCGAAGCAGCGAACTGCTGACGCTTCCAGATGACGTGAGCGACAGGCAAGAACAATTCTTTGAGCCGAGGGAGGACGTTTTCTTGCCCATCATTCAGTCCGGGGAAAGCCTCTCTGGAGAGCGATGATGACTAATTCTCAAAAGAATGAGGCTATTCTTAAACAGTTTTACAAACCGAAAAAGCCACCGCGAGTATCGACTCCTAAAATTGTTTTATTTAGCGACTGCTTGAATAACGATAGGAGGCGTAAATGAATAGATATGTTCAAGACAAAACGCCATCAACTCCACATCTTGAACCGCGCTCTTTGGACAGCACTGGCTCTTACCTTAAGTAGTTGGGGGCTATCTCCAGCGGTTGGAGCCCAAGAGCGCTCGATTAGCGCAACGAGTTCCCAGTCAGAAACGCTCTACCTCAACAACGATCGCACCTATGCCTACAATTTGGTTGCAGCAGAACGGGGAGCCATCGACGGCATCGCTATTCCGGCTGGGGCTACCATCGTTGGCAAGTATGTGCCTGCTCAAGGAGGGCTGCGCTATCTGGCCGAAGCCGTCACCTACGACAGCTACAGCTATCGGATTAGTGCCAGTTCTCCTGTCCTAGAGGATGTCAAAGACCCCAGAGATATTTCTTTGGGTGCGATCGCCGAAGACGCCGCCATCGGTGCAGCCGGGGGCACGATTATCGGCGAAGTGTTTGGCGATGCGGACGTCGGCGAAATTCTAGGTGGGGCAGCAGCCGGGGCAGCCGTGGGTAACATCACCGCCGATCGCGTCGTCGTGATCGCTCCGAACGCGCCGATTGTTCTATACGACGACTAATCTGGCAGCATCAGATCGGCATCGGTCTGGGTTCGTGTGTGGTTAGTTGTTCAGCACGGGCGCTAACGACTAACCCCGATGTTTCAGCTCGTCTACAACCAACACTGCCGCCCCATTAATCTTGCCAGTGCGTAAAGCATTGATCGCTTCATTGGCTTCTGCTAACGGGAAAGCCGTCACCTCAGTATGAACAGGGATTTGGGGGGCTAAAGACAAGAATTCTTCCCCATCTTGGCGAGTCAGGTTGGCAACCGAACGCAACTCTCGTTCCTCCCAGAGAAGGTGATAGGGAAAGCTGGGAATATCGCTCATGTGAATGCCCGCACATACAACGGTGCCACCTTTGGCAATGGCCGATAGCGCGGCGGGCACCAGCTTTCCGACCGGCGCAAAAACAATCGCGGCATCTAACTCCTCTGGCGGAGCTTCGTTACTCCCCCCAGCCCAAACTGCCCCAAGACGGCGGGCAAACTGTTGACCTGAAGTATCCCCAGGACGAGTAAACGCATAGACCTGTCGCTGCTGATAATTTGCGATCTGAATTAGAATATGAGCGGCGGCACCAAAGCCATAGAAGCCAAGCCGTTGTGCCTCCTGCGTCATACGGTAAGCACGATAGCCGATTAATCCGGCACATAGCAAAGGTGCTGCCTGGAGGTCGGAAAAGCTTTTGGGAATAGCAAAGCAAAAGCGTTCGTCGGCCACGGCATATTCAGCATACCCGCCATTAAGATCGTATCCGGTAAAGAGGGCGCGATCACACAAGTTCTCTCGCCCCGCTACACAATAGCGGCAACGGTTACAGACCTGTCCTAGCCACGGGACTCCGACCCGCGTTCCCACGGAAAATTTTGTGGCTTTCCGTCCGGTCTCTACCACCGTCCCCACAATTTGATGACCTAATATCAGAGGCCGCTTAGGTTGAGCTAGGTCGCCATCAACAATGTGCAAGTCAGTGCGACACACTCCACAGACCTGTACTTGTAATAGGATCTGTTCTGGTTTTGGTTTGGGAATAGGGCGGTCAGCTTCTCGCAGCGGTTGACCCACCTGTTCAAAAATCATCGTTCGCATAGCGCCAACCGCCAATTCTGGTTGCTTGTGCCAAATCTACTCTCCCGTGATCCACTCTACCACGTCCGTGCCGTTGTCAGTAGTGCCTGGAGTTTGGGCGAGAGAACCAATGCGGTTGGAGAAATCTCGCAGCGTCCAGCTCTATCTCATCAAGCAAGCCGAGAGTTTCTTCTAGTCAGTTTTTAAGGGTAGCGCTCAGATTGGCTTTGAGCTTCAGCTTGTTGGTGAGCAGGACTTGAGCGATTGCTCTGTGAGCTGGTGGCCGTTTCAAGGCAGCGGAGCTTCCCACCATTCTGGGAAGAAAGTGAATCTGCCAAACTGCCTCATAGTCAAGGCGATCGCTTTCTGGGGAGCGATTAGCAACTCTAGGCAAATTAACAATTGGCTCTCCGCTTATTCGACTTTATGTGATCTCGTCGGGAGGCGGAGAGCTAAAGTTGTTGAAGATCCTTGAGAGTTTTTTCTGCTTCTTGTCGATCGAGAATGCTCAGAGCAAAACCAACGTGAACCACAACATAATCGCCACTTTCAGCTTCAGGGACATAGGCAAGGCTTACTTCTTTGATCGCACCACCAAAGCTCACTTTCCCCATCCTTAAAAGGGAATCGCCCTCGGTAATTGAGAGTAGCTTTCCAGGAACGGCCAAGCACATATTTTAATCCTCGCGACTTCTGTTTCTCAAAACTGCCGTAATTTGACCCAAAGCAATTCCGCCATCGTTGCTCGGAACGCGCCGATGCCAGTAGGGATGAAATCCCTCCTCTTGCAAATGCTTAATGGCTCGTTCTGTTAAGTACTGGTTTTGAAAGCAGCCACCTGAGAGGACAATGCATTCTTGTCCAACTCGTTTTGCCACTGCCGCGATCGTCTCTACTAAAGTGTTATGAAACTTAGTGGCGATCGCGTTTCTTGGCAAACCTTGTTCTAGATCGAAAAGAATGGCTCGGATTGTCGTTTCCCAATCAACGACCGCGGGCAGTTTGCGGTTCCTATGGAGGCGACTCCGCAGCTCGAACGGATAACGTTGCTCTGTTCTGTATCCTGACACAGCAAATTCTAACGCTATGGCGGCCTGCCCTTCATAGGTTGTCTGCTGACAAATTCCTGTCATAGCAGCGACGGCATCAAACAAGCGCCCAGCACTCGACGTGAGAGGTGAATTGAGCTGTCTTTGCAGCATCGTTTGCAGAATGCTGAGTTCGCGCTCTGTAAAGGTTTGTAAAAGCGGTAATTTTAGTTCAAACAGTTCGTCTCCAAAAAGTTCGTAGAGTAATCCGATGGCAGACCGTCTCGGTTCTTTGATAGCCTTGTCTCCACCCGGCAGACGCAAGGGGCGCAAATGGGCGACTCGCTCAAATGAGCTCTGGGTAACGAGGAGAAACTCTCCTCCCCAAATTGTGCCATCGAGTCCGTAGCCAGTCCCGTCCCAAGCAATCCCTAGTACAGGGAAGGAGCAATCTTCCAAGAGCCGATTTTCGGCCATACAGGAAAGAATGTGGGCATAGTGATGCTGCACGACTACGGTGGGAATGCCCGACCGTTGAGCCTCTTGGGTTGAAAGATAGTGAGGATGAGCATCCGCGGCAACGACCGATGGCGTGAGTTCGTACAGGTGCTGAAAGTCCCTGATCGTGTTTTGAAATCCCTCAAATGCTGGGACGGTTTCCAGATCGCCAATGTGCTGGCTCAGGATGACTTGTTGCTCCACTCCTAATGCGATCGCATTCTTTAGCTGAGCGCCGACGGCTAAAACGGTCCCTTGGAAAGACTGAGAGCCTAAAAAAACGGGCAAAGGAGCATAGCCACGAGCGCGACGCAGCACCAGTTCTCGTCCTGCCATCTCTCGCACCACCGAGTCATCAACGGATCGGGCAATCGGGCGATTGTGGAGGAGAACAAGGTCGGCCAGGTTTCCCAATCTTGCCGGGGCTGTACGTTCGTCAGTACAAATGGGTTCATCTGTTAAATTGCCGCTGGTGGCAACCACTGGAGAGCTTAGTTCTGCCATCAGTAGGTGGTGCAGGGGCGTATAGGGAAGCATCACGCCTAAGCCGGGATTTTTTGGCGCCACCGCTTGGCAAAAGCCTCCTTGGTTTTTTTTTCTGAGGAGGACAATCGGGGCTTGGGGCGAGCATAATAGCTGCGCTTCTAGGGCGGAAACCTGGCAGTGAGCCTCAATCAGCTCCAGGGAAGGATACATCAAAGCCAACGGCTTCTCTGGTCGTCCTTTGCGGTTGCGCAGTCGCCTCACCGCTTCCAGATTGCCAGCATCAACAACCAAATGAAAGCCTCCCAGTCCTTTAATCGCCACGATTTTTCCTTGACGAATTGCCTGGACCGCCATCAGTAAAGCCTCATCGCGTGAGGCAAGCTTGGTGGACCCGTTCCAAAGTTCGAGATGAGGACCGCAGGCGGGACAGGCGTTGGGCTGGGCGTGGAAGCGGCGATCGAGGGGGTTGTTGTACTCTTCCTGACAGCGATCGCACATCTGAAAATGCTTCATCGTGGTCTGAGAGCGGTCGTAGGGCAGCCCTTCCATAATGCTGAATCGGGGTCCGCAGTGGGTACAGTTGGTAAACGGATAGCGATAGCGACGATTGCTCGGGTCAAATATTTCCCGCAGACAGTCAGCACAGGTTGCTAGATCCGGGAGGAGCAGCGCTGTTTTTTTTCCCGAGGTACTCGGGCGAATCTTAAAGGTGTTATCGCCAGTCGGAGCGAGCCAGGAAGACTGTAAACGGTGAATGACCGAGGGAGGCGGGTTTTCCTTCTCGAGGCGGCGGAGAAAGATTTCTAGTTGAATGGTGTGACCCTCCACCTCGATGGTAACGCCTTGAGCAGAATTGTTGACCCAACCCACTAGCCCCAATTCGGTCGCCAGCCGATAGACAAACGGACGAAATCCGACTCCCTGTACGATTCCCTGGAGAGTAATCCGCAAACGCTGCTTGAGGACCATGTGTGCTGTTGGGTTGTTGCTTCACTCTGCGCTTGAGATTTGCCGTTGACTACTTTTTCGAGCGCTTCTTCAGCGTAAACAAACATTTTGAGGAACTTGTGAAGCCGCTCAACTGACGCGTCAGAACTCGGCTCCCGGTTGCTCAGAATTGTTGGGCGATCGCTTCTTCGCAGCAGACTCTAAAGCCTCGGTTGGCAGCAACAACAGCTTATCCCATTTACCGAAAGTAGTCAGATAGTTCCCAAACTAACCAACAATTGAAGGTTCAAGGGCAAAGAGCTGCTGTGCTTCCCTTTCCCCTTTCCCCCAACTCATCAAGTCTCCTATTACTTTTTCTAATTGGTATTATCCTCTGCTCACAAGTTTCTCAAATTTATTGTCTAGGCTCAAGCTAGATGTCCCGTCGTCCGAAGTCGAGTGTAGAGAAACCACTATCATCCACTGTTTCTCAGCACGATTTCTCAGCCGCTACACCAGTGGGGAAGCAAGCAAAGCTCGAGATAGGCCAGCGCAGCGATTTTGAAGCCGTTGTCGAGGGGGGGTTAGCAGAAGGACAAGTCGTGATTCTTCATCCTTCTGAGCAAATTCGAGAGGGGGTTAAGTTGCGAAACTCATCAGTAGGAAAAATGCCATAGCCCCTTAGATTTTAAGGACAAACAATCATTTTTCTTGTCAGAATAATAGTTAGCAAAGAGCTTTTCTTTTACCCTTCCTCAAGTTTGCGATGAATTCTGATTGGCTACGCCGACCAATTGTGAAGCTATGTCTTGGCTTGCTCGTTGTCCTCCTCGTTGGAGGACGGATTTACTGGCAGAAAACAGAACCAGTTGTTGCTCAATCGGCGAGAACATCTTCTGAACTCCTTAATTTAAGAACGCGAGTAAATTTGCTAGAAAACGAAGTTCGTCGTTTGCGTCAGATTCGACAACGTAGGCAGCCCGAACCTTCACGCATCGAGCCACGTTCTCCTCGTCCAGTTCCTTCTCCCGATCCAACCGCCAGTCCTCCACAAGTTGTCGATGGTCAAATCATAGGGCGCAGCGATCCGATAGTTCAACGGTTGGCAACGCTCGCCATTGAACTTAAAGAGCGCATTACTGTGCTGGAAAAGAAAACGGCAGAACTTGAGCAACAGCTTGAAACTCTCAAGGAATCATGATTCAAGTTGTCTACAAGCGACAGTAACCTGACGGGAAGTCGCGCCCGAATTTACAGCCTCACCCCAAGGCTCTGACGCTCTCGTTCCCAATGAGCTAGCTTCAACTAGAGAACTGCCGAATTTTTTGATAACTCTTTCTTTTGGTAGAAGAAATTGCTTCAAGCTTGAGCCCTGGTTAGTACAAAAGTGGACATTTTTAGCTGAACTAGGTTAAAGTGGTAATGAGTTTGTATTGTATTAGTTAAAGCCTCAACCATGAATTACCAAGAGGCATCAGTAAAACCAATTCGCTCCTTAGAGGATGCCGTTCACCGCTGCCAGGAATTAGGAATGCGGCTGAGCCGTCAGCGCCGATATATATTGGAGCTGCTTTGGCAAGCGCAGGAGCACTTGTCGGCCCGGGAAATTTATGATCGCCTCAATCAGCAAGGAAAAACGATTGGGCATACCTCGGTTTATCAGAACTTAGAAGCCCTTTCTAGTCAGGGTGTAATCGAATGCGTCGAACGCTGTGATGGCAGGCTTTATGGTAACATCAACGACACGCATAGCCACGTCAACTGCCTCGATACAAAACAGATTATTGACGTTCACGTAGAGCTACCGTCAGCAGTCATCGAAAAAATTGAAGCGGAAACGGGAGTCAAAATTTCTGAGTATCGCATCGATTTTTACGGCTACAGGGAGGGCGATCGCGCTATTGATCAAGAAGCGGAGATTTAGAAACAAGGCAGCGAACTCTTTTCAGTCTGATTCACTTTCCCCTAACGTCATCATTAAGTTAGATGGAAACAGGAGAGCTAAGCGTTTCCACCCTACAATGAGGATACGATAAAAGCTCTGCGGGAATTGGTCTTACCAATCAATGAATAGCGACCAGCAACAATCCGAGCGTTCGACTAGCATCCTTGTTATCGATCACGACCCGATCTTCCGACTTGGGCTGAGTTCAGCTTTAGAAGAATACGGCGATTTCCAGGTCATTGCTCAAACCGATACAGCGGCGGCGGCATTAGCAATTTTAGAACAGCAATTCTCTGATTTAATTGTTTTGGCCGGCGTTGGCGGCACTTTAGTGTTGGAAGAGCTAGCTCAGCTCGTTGACGAACATCCTCAACTTCCTGTTTTCCTGCTGAGCACGACTCCCAATCCGCAGCAGCTCAGAATAGTTCAGACTTTGGGAATACGGGGCTATTGCCCGAAAGGGATATCTGTCGACGAATTAGTGTCTGCTTTGCGCCAGGTGGCATCAGGAGACACTTACTGGCAAATCTCAGCCCTTGCCGCCGCTTACCCATTGCAGCCGTTACGCCAACCCAAACAAACCTGGCTGATCAGCACCGGGCAGTCTGGTTTACAACAGATTAGTCGTAGCTTGTCAGAGATAGAGCATCATCTCCACAATGCCCAACTGTCTCTAGTTGACTGGCTATTCTGGAGCGGTAGGAAAAGAGAGCTGCTGGCAGCTCGCTGGGTTGTCAGTCAGCTTCTGCCTGTAGAACTAGAAGAAACACCAGGCCTAGTGCCTGTTGTTCCGGCTGCTGCTGAGCTGACGACTCAAAACACCTCCGGAAGAGGATCCGGCGGCTTTAAGATTGAAACAGAATCAGCGTTTAATCATACTCTAGAAAAAATCCAGTCAGATATACAAAACCTCACCGGAGTTCCTTTAGAAATCGATATTCTTCAGCACCAAAAAAAACAGGAATTACTATATCTAATTGTTAACCAGCTCCAAGAAAACTTAGCAGAGTTACGGTTTTTACAGGTAACGCCCGAGCAGTTGCCAGAAAGAGTGCCGCTGATTTTGCGGGAACTGTGGCAGACTGCTACTATCAATTTTTTGAGCAAAAATTGCCCCTCGTTGGCAGCGGGAAATCGGTTAAATTTAACGGAGATTTTGCTTAGAGAAGCAGTTCTTATTCAACAGGAACTTCTCGATAAAATTCCTTGGATCACAGAACTAATGGCTTATTTTCTCTTTCAAGAATCTTTGAGAGTCAATGATGTTTCCTATCGTCATGGCTCACCGGAGGCAAACGAAAGAGCCGAATTGATTGTCGAGAATTTCGTTATTCACGTTGCTGATGCGGTCATGCAGGTCATTTTAAATTACTTCTTTGAGGCAGAAGACGTTCAGAATCTTTATAAAGAGCAGTTGGTTTCATCCCGAGAGATCGCGAAGTTTCGGAACAACTTGTCTTGGCGGTATCGACAGGAAAAATATTTTGCAGCGCCGACCGATATTTTTGAGAGCAAGTATCGGCTGTTTTATTTTAGCGATCGCGGGATCAAAACAACGTTTGTTTATGCCTCCCGGCAGAACGAGCTGAATCAACTGCAGGGGATTCCCTGGATAGTCACGATGGCGTTAGAGGCGAGAGATGCACTCGCTCCTCGTCTACAAGCGGTTGTCGATTTCGTCGGTCGGGGTTTAATTTATGTGCTGACTGAGGTCATTGGTAAAGGAATTGGTTTAGTGGGTCGAGGCGTTATCCTAGGAATAGGCAACGTTCTACAGGAAACACGGTATCGAAAAAATAGCGAACGAGGTAAGCAATGACAGGCCTTTAAAGGCTCCTGGCTGTAGGCTGTGAGCTGAACAGCATGGTCATTACACAGGGGAACTTTAACCCGTTACCGGCACCGCCAGCAACAGCGGGATCTACCAGTTCCATTCGCGTCCTTGCTTAGAGCTAAAGGCTAATCGCTCACAAGCGCAAAACTCAAAATCTGACTGGGGTCAACCAGTATTCTGGAAGCTGCTGCTTTAATCCCTAACTTCATACCCGGCTCTAGAAGCATGTAGCTTTCTTATTCAACTCGCACCGTAAGTAGCACCGATGATGACACAATTCTCTTGGATGGAACCATTCGACGAAAGAAAGAAGAGTACAGCCCGTTCTCTCCGACGACTGGTTACTGGCTGGATGTTGATTCAGTCTCTTCTGCTGGCCACTCCTGCCTGGGCAGATGGGGAAGAAGAGCCTCTGACCTACAGCGAACTGATCGAGCAGATAGAAGCGGGACAGGTACGGAGAATCGAACTCGATCCCGAAACGAACAACGCTCTAGTAACGCTAGCTGGTCAAGAATCCGATGAGCCTCCAAGAGAAGTTGAGCTGTTTGAGCAAAACCCTGAACTAATTACTAAAATTCGGGACAATGGCATTGACTTTGACATTCAGCCTTCTCCTGATAACACGGCCCTGGTAGGACTGATTGCTAACTTGATGCTGCTGCTGCTGCTGCTGGTCGGGCTGATGATGATCCTGCGCCGTTCGGCGAATGCCTCTGGACAGGCGATGAACTTTGGCAAGTCTCGCGCTCGATTTCAGATGGAGGCTAAAACCGGCATTAATTTTCACGATGTTGCCGGTATTGAAGAAGCCAAAGAGGAACTGCAAGAAGTAGTCACGTTCCTCAAACAGCCAGAAAAATTTACCGCCATTGGCGCTCGGATTCCTAAAGGAGTTTTGTTAGTCGGTCCTCCAGGAACCGGAAAAACGCTATTAGCCAAAGCGATCGCTGGAGAAGCTGGCGTCCCGTTTTTTAGTATCTCTGGTTCAGAATTTGTCGAAATGTTTGTTGGGGTCGGTGCTTCTCGAGTCCGCGATTTGTTCAAAAAAGCTAAAGAAAACGCTCCTTGCCTAATCTTTATCGATGAGATTGACGCCGTTGGTCGCCAGCGCGGTGCCGGAATCGGCGGTGGCAACGACGAGCGAGAACAGACCTTAAACCAGCTACTGACCGAGATGGACGGGTTTGAAGGCAATACCGGCATCATTATTATTGCCGCGACCAACCGCCCTGACGTACTCGATTCTGCTCTGCTGCGTCCGGGGCGCTTTGACCGCCAGGTGATCGTTGACTTTCCCGATTTGAAAGGCCGCCTCGGTATCCTAGAAGTCCATGCCCGGAACAAAAAAATTGCGGCTGACGTATCTCTAGAGGCGATTGCTCGCCGTACCCCCGGCTTTACGGGGGCCGATCTCGCTAATCTGCTTAATGAAGCCGCTATTCTGACGGCCCGTCGCCGCAAGGAAGCGATCACCATGCTGGAGATCAACGATGCGGTCGATCGCGTGGTTGCAGGGATGGAAGGGACTCCCCTGACTGACAGCAAAAGTAAACGCCTGATTGCCTATCACGAAGTCGGCCATGCTCTGGTCGGCACTCTTAGCCCTGGACACGATCCAGTTGATAAAGTGACGCTAATTCCTCGAGGACAGGCGAGAGGATTGACCTGGTTTACTCCCGATGAAGAACAAGGCTTAATCACCCGCACTCAGCTTATGGCTCGGATTACCAGCATTCTCGGCGGTAGAGCTGCTGAAGAAGTCATTTTTGGAGATGCGGAGGTCACTACCGGAGCCGGTAACGACCTGGAAAAAGTTACTGCTTTAGCTCGGCAAATGGTCACTAAATTTGGGATGTCTGATTTGGGTCCGGTAGCCCTAGAAAACGATAGTGGACAAGTCTTTCTGGGCGGCGACTTTATGAATCGTCCTGAGTATTCTGATGAATGGGCAGCACTCATTGATGAGCAGGTGCGCTCAATCGTTGTCCACTGTCATCAGCGGGCCAAACAAATTCTTCAGGAAAATCGCGGCTTGATGGATCGGCTTGTCGATCTGCTAGTCGAAAAAGAAACGATTGAAGGAGATGAATTTCGCAAAATTGTGACTCACGAGCAAACTCAGCAACAGCCGCTTGTTGTTTATCCGTAGCTTAGCCCGTGAGCCGAAAAGAGCTGAATAAGAGGGCGCAGGTTGCGCCCTGTTCAGAACCAATCGTGTTTTAAGCGACGAGCAGACTTGAATTTCCCGTTTAGCTCTTTTTGCTCGCTCTTTTTTTAAAGGCAATGCCGAAGCCCAGAGCCGTCCCTGCACCTAAAATAGTCAGGGGCTCTGGAACTATTGCTGCCTCAACCTGTTGCAGTCTGTAGCCATCATTAAAGTCGGTAGCTGAGAATGAGAATGTTGATCCTCTTAAGCTAGGAAAATCGACCGTTACTGTGCCATTTCCGACAGGATTAAGTTCACTACGCTCTGTTTCACCATCATCGATTGATAGATCAAACTCATCCGAGCTATCGATTCTTGTGAAAGTAGCAGAAGAAAAGAAAACTTCCGTATCGAACGTTAAATCGAGAGTATCGATGCTGGTTTGACCGTTGCTCGAGCCTTCAAGGTCGCCGTCAACTCGTAAATTCTCATCGACATCACCGGCAAAAACCCCTAAGCCAGCAGAATTTTGCGTAACCTGAGCGTCAATGGTTTCACCAGCCGTGACGTTAGAAGCCGTGGCGGTAACCGACAACCCCTCTTCTGTAAATGTAAAGGAGTTAGCAAATCCTCCTGAACCGCTGAAGTTGAAAGTAACAGCATTAGCCTGATTAAAGGCTCCGCTACCTACACTAAGGCAAACTGCGCCTGTGAGGGCAGCTAGTAATGAATTCTTATTCATAGGATTGAGACTCGATCGAAGGTTGACCTAGGAAATTAATGACACTCAACAAAAAAAGTGCTATGTATCATGACACATTTTGTTGGCAATATACCTCAAAGCAGGCTAAATATCTAGTGCTCTTCATAACACACGGGACTACTTTACAAAAACTTTAAAAAAAGAGTCTGCTAATCCGGATCAGTAACAATGAATGCCAGAGGAAGAAAAAGGAGCTGGCCATCTAGCTAACTAAACTATCGCCTCAGTATTTTCTCGACTCTGCTATTCAAGACAGAGAAATGTGCAAGCGGTAAAATGATCGGTAGAGACTCCTAAGCCAACTTCTGGCTTTTGCCTGTCGCTAGCGCTAAAAAACCCGGTCAGCAACCATGACAACAATACAGCAATCTCAACCAGAAATTTATCAGGGACAGTTTGGAGAGTTTACCATTACCCCAGGCGATCGCCGAGGTGTCATTCTCTATCGGTCAGGATTAGCCACTGCCGCTCTTAGCTTTGCCCTTGGGTGTCTGCTTGTGTTATGGCAAGGGGCAACATCAACTGTGTTAACAGCGTTAACGCTCCTATTCGCCGTGTTTTCGCTCGGGCTAGCTATCAGTCTAGTCACAATTCATATTTATCTAGCCCCACTGCATCGTCTGCTACAGCTATTTTGGGTGGTTGGGACACTCTCCGCGAGTGTTTTAGCTTGGCGATACCGCGATCCGCTCGCGCTGTTTGTCTACGCTCACCCCCTGACTCTGTTTGGGATTGGATTTACGTTTGCCGCTTTGACTGGCATTTACTTTAAAGAAGCGTTTTGCTTCAACCGCTTAGAAACAAAATTTTTAACTCCTCTCGTACCGCTACTGCTGTTAGGACACCTAGCTGGCGTACTGACCCCTAAAATTGAACAACTGCTGTTAGCAGCCTGGGCACTACTATTTGTTGTGTTTGCGGCTCGTAAAGTAGTACAGCCCATTCCCCCCGATATCGGCGACAAGTCGGTGTTTGCTTACCTCAAGCAAAAGCGCTACGCTAAAGCCGAGTAATTCATACAGGCTGCTGCTGACGAGTGAAAACTTGGGGTTTACTTGAATACAGGCTACAGTGGACGCTTACTCTGCGAGGCTGGCTGGTTATCGTTAGTTTGGCGATTGTTGCTTTCTGGCTGTTTGCCATTCGCATTCAGCCATTCCTAGCCTGCTCTAAGCCTTTAAAAGCTGATGCCTTGGTCGTGGAAGGATGGTTGTCCGATCAGGCGCTTAAAGCGGCCATGACAGAGTTTGAGCGGGGACACTACAAGCTCTTAATTACCACGGGTCTGCCTCTTCCGAAAGGGCATTTTTTGTCTCAGTACAAAAATTTAGCGCAGCTATCGGCAGATACCCTCATTGCCCTTGGCTTCGATGCTAGTCAACTAGCCGTTGTGCCAGCGCCATACGTTAAGAAATATCGCACTGCGGCTTCAGCAGTGGCCCTTCGCCAGTGGCTAGCAACGTCTCCAGTCGCGATCGAGTCTGTGAATTTGTACTCCTATGATGTGCATACTCGCAGAAGTTGGCTGCTGTTTAAACAAGCGCTAGAGCCAGAAATCAAAGTGGGAGCGATCGCGCTTTCTGCTGAATATGAAACGCCCTGGTGGACCACGAGTGATGGAGCGCGAGCCGTCATTGCGGAAACAATTGCCTACTTTTACTCTACTTTGAGGAGTGAGGTTACACCATTTCTTAATAGTGATGCTACACAAACAAAAGAGAGCTGAAACCTTTTCCCCTTCCCCGTCTTGGTGCGCGTTCCCTGGCGCAGGGTCGCACCGCTTCCCCGTTCCGGTCGTAACGATTTCCCCTTTTTCCCCTACCCCGCATCTGTCGCTTTACTTTCCAGAGATGGTATTACCTAGCCTTCTCATCTTGACGGATGCAGGCGAATCGCATCAATAAATGTTCAACTGAGTTTACCAAAATTAAACCTCATTTTAGGCACTTTTCCCAACGTTGATAAAACTGCTCAATTTCGGCATCAGAGTAAAATCTTCTTATCAAATTTGAGTTGTAAATTCCATCAAGATACGCACTTGATAATTTAACTTGGTTCAAAAAATCTTTGTAGAGACTGCCATATTCTTTCTTTGAACTGACGTTTTCTGACTTTAGGGTAAAATTGTCAATTCCTAAAAACTTTTGCAATGCAGATTGGTGGCAGTCTTTTAAGTGTTCAAGTTTTAGCAAAAGTACTTCTGCATTTTCAACATTACAAATGTGGTATTGTTTATTCTTAATATCAGTCTCTGAAAATAAGTCGCAGCCAAAGTTTGCCTTTAGTTCTCTCTCAAACCACAGATAGGGATGCGGAGGGTTGGCATCTTGAATATATTTTTCGCTGAATGCTGTTAGTAACTTTTCCAAGGTTTCTTGATAGTTTTGATTTCCGGAGTCAACCTCAGCCTTGCTGACGAGAATCTTGCGCTTATTTTTCTCAAAAAATTTGGAAATTGTTCTGGCGACAGGATCTCTGACAAGAGTAATCACCTTCCAGGGTTTCTTGAGGGGAAGCTGATCGAGCTGAGAACGTAGGTATTCGGCATGCACGACTTCTGGATGGATAGTCTTTAGACTGGAAAAATTGTCTTTCGCTTTTTGTAATCCTCTTTTTACGGCTTCAGGGCTAAGGCGATGCACGTGGTATACCGGTATGCCAAGATTGAGGGACTCAAGACTTCTCCAGATGGTTGTTGAGCCTACTTTTCCCATCTGATAGACAACAATTTTCTCGGCAGATTGTCGTCCTTGCAATTGAAGGTAGAGGCGGTAGCACCAGAGATACGAATAGTATGAAGAGGAAACCAGACCAGAAAATCGTTGCAAGAACAACTGAGAAGTCATCTTTAGGCATCCTCGATGGTAAGCGCGACAGCTCTATTGTAGCTAACGTCAAGAGCGACGCTCCTCATTCCCACCTTGAGGTCAGGTCATTGAGACGATCGCTCGCGAAACCCAGGCTTTCTAGCCGCCTTCCTGCCCTTGCGAGTCGTTACAGAGGTTTTTGGAAACTCTCTTGGTGAGTAAGAAAGAGGCAGGAGTGATTTGCGAAAGCTAGCCTCGCTGAAATGCTTGACCATCGTTGCGACTTTTGGCAATCTTAAAGCCAACGGGTTTGAGATTGAACATCAATCCAGCGTTTTGCTCTTCTGACAGCCTCAGCAGAAGATATAGCGTAAGGAACGGCAACAGCGCAGCCACGGTCGTAACTAACCCAAGCTGCATAGACCGCGCGTCCGTCAAACTCACTCCGATCAATTTCAATCTTGGCGCCGCGATAGGCAAAGGACAAAATGATTTTAGGATAGTCAGGCTCAATCATTAATAGGCTGATGTGATCGCTTAACCATGATCACAGAGGGGGCTGAATAGCTACATAGTATCAACCCTGTTCGGTAATGCGTACATTCTCTGAAAATTCTTTTGAAAAGAGGAGATCGGGTAGAGGCATGGTCGCCTTTACTTATGTTAATCTTCGTCTAGCGACCAACAGGAACCCTCTCAAGCTGCGACGAATCAATGCTCGACTGGATCACCAACACTGTTTCTTCCCTCGGATACGTGGGCATCGCCCTCCTGATGTTTCTCGAGAACGTCTTTCCGCCGATTCCCTCGGAGCTGATTATGCCGTTAGCCGGGTTTACCGTCAATACAGGAGAGCTGAGATTTAGCTTTGTCGTCATCGCGGGAGTAGTCGGCTCGATTTTAGGGGCACTTCCCTGGTACTACTTAGGGATCCGCTGGCGATTGAAACGGATTAAAAAATTTGCCGACCGCCACGGAAAATGGTTGACGATTACCGGAGAAGATGTCGTCAAAGCCAAAAACTGGTTTGACAAACGCGGGTATGTTGCTACCTGCTTCGGGCGTCTAGTGCCGGGAATCAGAACCTACGTGTCTGTGCCGGCGGGCATTAGCAAGATGAATTTTGGGCTGTTTCTGCTGTATTCAACCCTGGGAACCGCCGCCTGGGTGAGCCTGTTAACCTATGCCGGATATTTACTCGGCGCTAACTACTCTAGAGTAGAAGAGTATTTAGGTCCGGTCTCTAAAGTGGTAATTGCTGGTTTGATTGCCGGCTCTGTTGTCTGGATAGTCAAACGGAAACGGCGAAAAAACCTTAGAAGGTAACGGGAGCAATCGGTTCGATATTGGGATCGCTGCCGCCCACTTGATTAGTCCGCAGCACCCAGACGGATGCCCCTTGCTCGAGAAACGTTTTGACTACGGTATCGCTCGCCAAACGGGGCAACATGGTGCGCCAACTGCCGAGCCCGCGAATCAAGTTTCTCACCGGGCGATCTTCTAGACTAATTCCTAATACGTAGGCGTTGCTTTCCCAGTCTTCTCTGGGGTTCCCGAGAGGCATGAGCTGGCGCTTGAGGTCTTTTTCTAACTGTACCAACTGCTGCAAACGCTGAGCTTGCTGGGGGCAGTCGGACAGCCAGCTTTGGTAGAACTGCTCGTCAGCCTTGAGGTCAGTTTCGAGATCCTTAATTGTGGCATAGAGGGCTTGATTGGAATCTTGCGCACAGTTGTTGGCTGGTCCAACATAGGTTCCTCCAGTACCGTCTCCAATGCGATAGCGAGCGGTCATGGCTTCGAGCTGACGACTCATGCGGTCTAGGGCCGATTCTGCCCGACCGTCGAAGCTGGCGGTAAAGGCATCGAGGTTGATGAGCACATCAGCAACGGGACGAGTCCCGAGAATGCCCCACTGGCGATCGCCCATGTAGCAAGACCAAGCCAAAGTCCCGGCAATAATGCCGTTAGGGTTGTGGGTGTAGACTTGATGATAGTGGATGTCAAAGCGCAACTCGTTGGCGAGGGGTTCATAGACCACCTCCGCTACTCCATAGGCAAAGTGACCGAAGTAAACCGGCCCCTGAGCCGCTGGTTCGCGCTGGCTGCCGCCGATCCCGCCATAGACGTGAACCACCAGAGCGCGAGTTCCGACCGTCCACTGGTCCAGAGGCTGGGGATTGTGGAGGGAACACAGCACCGACTCGATCGTTCCTTTCTTGGCCTTGATGTTGTGCCACGCTTGGTTTTTGATGTAGTGAGCGGCTTTGGAGTCTGAAATGACGCGCTCTGGCTTGAGTTGAAACAAAGCGCGAGGCGCGATCGCTCTGACGACAAACAGTCCCTCGCGGTCTTTGGCTCCATAGATATACCAGCCGGACTGATTGAGGGGCGACTGCTCAATTTGATGGCTGGTTGAGGGATAAACGCCGTTGCGGTCGGCAATTACTTGGGGCATCCGCACCGTTTCTTGCAGTCCGCTGAACTGGCGGTTGGCGCGATTGAAATGGATGACCACGAAGCGATCGCCAACCAGCGGTCGGATAAACTGAACCAAGCCGTAAAATGGCCCGCTAATTTGAATCGGTTCTTGAGCAATGGTAAAAATGATGCCGCCTGGACTCTCTGTCACCGTAGGATGGGCCAGCTTAACAACAACGTCATCGAAGGGTCTGGCCCCGGCCAGCGACTCGAGGGGATCGACCTGTCGCCAGCGGTCGAGGCGGTCAGGATGAATTTTGCCCTGCTGGCGACTGTACTCGGTTTCTGGACTAAAGTACACGTCGCGCGTTACGGCTCGGACGTATTCCTGAACTTGGGGGTCTTGACTCCAGCGTAGCTTGACCACCTGACCGACCAAATGCTCGTACCCGGCCTCAGCTCTCCAAACTTCAAACCAAACCCCCTGCACCTGCTGCCGCTGCTTCAGCGTCGGTAGAATTAACCGCCCCATCCAAGGAGCCACCGGACGATACTGCTGAGGCAGCGACTGATAGAGCGGATAGTAGCTGACGTGGTTAAACGGTCCTTGCTGATAGCGGTCGTAGTTTCCTGGCCGACGGTGAAGGGATTGAGGATTGGGAAACGAGCCTTGAATAATGCCGGTGACGAGTTCGATGGTTTGCTGAAGATGAGTCCGACCGTCCCTGAGAGTCCGATGCGCGTCCATAATGCCTCCGGGGACTTCATGCCCGACGGCTCCCAAGGAAATTAGGCTGATTTTGCCGCTTTTTTTGGCACGATTCCAGTACGAGAGTGTCACCACAGACCAGCGTCGGGGGCAGAGAACCGCGCCGATACGCTCTACGCGATCTCTTTTGCCCACAAGATGATAAAAGTGCTCGAGCTGCAAAAACTGATTATTGCCGCTAAAAACGCCTCCTAAAGAGATCACTTCAACCGGAGCCGCCAGTGCCTGCTTGAGATAGGGCACTGTCCCGAGAGAAATTTGGCCGCCGCCGCTGTAGCCAATTAGCGTAATCGGAACGCCGCTGCCCGCACGATAGCCATGACTGATTAGGCTTTTATAAATCACTTGAGCAATGCCTTGATTGTAGATCGGTCCGTAGCGCTGATCCGCTGAAACGGCGACGATGAAGACGTTGCGAATATTAATGAAAAAATTGAGCCAGCTTCTCGGGTGCTGCAGCCGCAGGCGAACGGCCCAACGCCAGAAGAACGCCAGGAAGCGGTTTTCGGTCATTGGGCGATTGATCGGGGAGTAGGGCAAGATTCCGCGAATAATCGCGATGTTATCGGGCAGAGCGATCGCTAACTGACGCAGAAACTCACTGACCTCCGGCACGTACTCAAAGGTGGCTTGACTAATGCCGTCGAGGTACACCACATAGCGAACGACGTTGGTTTGAGGCGGAATCGGTTCTTCTAGGGTTCCTGTTGCCGTATCTAAACTATCTCCATACCAGCCAGCCCACCAGCCCAGCGCTTCCAGGGGCGCTAATATGGCGGCAAAGATAACAGCAACGGCAGCAATTTCGATTAAATCGAAGGCGAAATCGACGGTTTCTGCCATCGCTCCCCGGAATAATCCCCGGCGAGCTACAGCCAAGAGAACGACAGCCGTAGAAGCGAGCGTAGCAGCAAGGCCAAAGCGTTTAACGGTTCTCTTCATGGTTTTTCTGTGCCGTATAAACGATCTGCTCGATCTTCTTCAAATCGGTGACTAACTCCACTCCGGCCACAATATTCTTGAGCTGTTGGCCCAGCTTCGCAATCGGTCGCCCAATCGTTCTTTGGAGCACCTGAAACACCGCCCATCCCAAAGCAGCACACACAAAACCCGACCAGAGCCCCAACCCGGCGATCGCCTTGAGCCCCACCACAAAGGCTAACAAACTCCACAGCGACAGCACCACCAACACCGGCACTCCAAAGTAAGGGATGGCGGCGAGAAAGCTGAGCAGCAGGGGAGCATAGGCTAGCCCGAGCGTCCGGACCACCGCGAGGAGAGTGGTGGTTTGAAACAGACGAATGACTAGCCAAGTACTCAACGCCCAAAAGACGTAGCTAAACGCATACAGAATCGCGCCAATCACCAGACTGAGCCCGAAGCGGACGGGCTTGACGCGGTTAACAAACAGGACAATGCCCTGACCAATTCCCTGAGATAGCCCGGCCAAAAACGCGACCAGCAGAGCTACTTGGGTATTGAGGGGCAGGAAGTGAATTTGCTCAAAGGCATGAGGGCGCAGAGCGATCGCGCCGCCAATTAGCTGCCAAAACTGGTCTAAGGCAGTCTCAGTCATCAACAAGTCAGCGATGAGGTGCAGTTCTAGTAAACTGCAAGTTGTCATGAATTGACAACAGCGTGACTGCTAGACCCTCATAATAGAAAGTAAAGAGAGCCAAACAGCTCTGTTGATGGTTCTCTGACCACCGCAATCGGGACACTTTAAAGAGCCATCGCTTGTTGTTTGCTTGGCATCAATAACAAGATTGAGAATTTGTTGGCAGTCGAGGACTTGTTTGGTGAATCCAGTGGAATACGAATACGACTATTATCTATGGACTCAAGCCATGGCGAAAGCACTCAAAGACAGAGATTACTCAAGCATAGATTGGGACAATCTTGTTGAAGAAATAGAAGATATGGGGAGGAGTCAAAAACGCGCCGTTGAAAGTCTATTGATGCGTCTGACTGAGCACTTATTAAAGTTGCAATATTGGGAGGCAGAGAAGATCAATCGAGCCCATTGGCGCTCAGAAATCGTTAATTTTCGCATTTTGCTTCAAAAAAGACTGAAAGACTCTCCCAGCTTACAAGCAAGACTAGATGAAATTTATCAAGAAGTGCTGCCAGGCTGTAAAAAATCGGTCCAGCAACTGTTTGACTTACCAGAGCCAGTGGACCTCAGTTTAGAACAGATTCTCGACGAAAACTGGTTTCCTGATTGTTAATGGCGTTCTGGCGCTCAAAATCTAGTTTCTGCGTTTGTTATTAAGCTAATCGCTATCCTCTTGAGGAGCTGTTGCTGTTAACGAGGACTGATTGACTGCTGCCAAAGCAACGCGAATGGCCTGCTCGACTGCTTGATGCTTTTGTTCGATGACAATTTGTTCTTGGTCAGTCCGCTGAGCCACCACCGCACAAATACAGGCAGCAGCAAAACCGTAGACTCCAGCCATTTTAAAGAGGGTTCCAGCCTCCATTTCGTAGTTGAGAATATTCAAGCTACGGTATTCTTGAGTAACGCCGACAAGCGATCGCAGCAAAGTTGGATTTGCAGACTGAGTTCGTTCTTGACCTTCGTAAAAAGTATCCACAGAAGCAGTGATGCCCACATGGTAGTTGACCTGTAACTCTTGGGCTGCCTGCACCAGAGCCACCGTCAGAAACGGATCGGCAGCGGCAGGATATTCTGGAGGAGCAATATCGTGAGCCGCTCCCTGCCGACAAAGAGCAGCGCGGCTAATCACTAGGCTGCCTACGCCGACATGAGGCTGAATCGAGCCACAGGTTCCCAGGCGAATCATCTGAGTGATTCCCACCTGGACAAGTTCGTTAACAACAATACTGACAGAGGGCGCACCAATCCCGCTCGTTGCCGCTAAAATCGGCTTTCCATTGGGCAAATAGCCAACATAGCTGTCTAACCCTCGATAGTTCGACAGTAAACGGCAATTCTGGAGACGTTGAGCGATGAGGCGCGATCGCTCCGGTTCCCCCGACAGCAGCGCTAGCTCGGGAGGATTAGAACCGAGGTCTCCTTTCCCAAAACCAATATGATAAAGTTTCATAAAGCCGTTCACATAAGTTATGTCAATACTGGCAAGTGGAGCGACAAATGCATAGTGGGGGAAAAGGGGAAAGGGTAAAGGAGTCAGCACCTTTTACCCGTGTAGCCTCACCATTAAAAAATGGTATTCGTCCGGGACACCCAGCCGCAGTCAGGGAACCATCAACCAATAACTATCAAAAATAAATCTGGTTAAAGCTGATGCTCGAGTTCCATCAGTTTAGGGCAGTCGCGATTAGTTGCCACAATAGTCCTGTCGGGAAGCGGTTGCCGAGCGCTCTTTATGTTCATTCTAGTGCTCTATCGGCTCTCGCTCCGCTGCTGCAACAGTACGAACGTCAGGCGAGAAACATTGCTCAGCAAGATATCAAGCAATTAGGAGCGGCAACACTCGTTAAATTTAGCACCGAACAGCCTAAAGTTTCCTATCTTTTCTACCCTGATTTTGATACCGAACCTCATCCCGAACTTCAGGCGAGCGTCATTGTCTATCTGGAGGCTAGATCAGTCAGCTACCGAGACTATAGCGGTTCCGATAATTCACCCATCCTGCATCGTAAAGAAACCTTCGTCGCCCCAACTTATCCTCACTACGAAGAGTTTGCCCAACTGACCCGTGTTGAAGCCGCCCTAGGGCTTTTAGATAACTCTCGACAGATCGGCACTAGCCAGGAGTGGAACCAACTTCTAGCCGATTATGAGCTCACCTTTGTCGGTCATCGGCTGGTGTGTCCTCTTGGGCGAGCTCATCAACCCGTTCGCATCGATCGTCACAAAGCGGCAATTGTGCGTAAAGCCCTCTCCCGCCCTGTCCGCTTGGCGCTGGAGGCAGAATTATTGACTCCAGATACACGATTTTTTGATTATGGGTGTGGCTACGGTGGCGACGTGGAGCGCGTGGCTGAGCAAGGATACCCTAGTTCTGGCTGGGATCCCTACTACCGTCCTCACTCTCCCTGCACAGCGGCGGATATTGTTAATTTGGGCTACATTATCAACGTCATTGAAGATCCGGTCGAGCGGCGCGAAGCACTAGTCAGAGCCTGGAAACTAACTAGTCGTGTTCTTATTGTGGCGGCGCAGGTGCTAATTGATGATCGCCATCGGGGTTTAGTCGCTTACGGCGACGGCATCATTACCGGTCGCAATACGTTTCAAAAATATTACGAGCAGGAGGAACTAAAAACCTACATCGACCAGGTACTCAACGTCGATGCCGTTCCCGTTGGGCTAGGCGTGTACTTTGTTTTCCGGGACGAGTTACAGGCTCAAACTTTCCGAGCTTCTCGCTTTCGTTCGCGCACTACAACTCCCACCATCCGTACTCCAGTAAAGCGCTTCGAGGACTACCAAGAGCTGCTGGCTCCCCTGATGGCGTTTATGACTCAGCGCGGTCGTTTACCAACGACAGGAGAGCTGCCCGAGGAGGCGGAGATTCGAGCAGAATTTGGCACTCTCCGGCGCGCCTTCAAAGTGATTCTTCAGGCAACAAATGAATCAGAGTGGGAGGCGATCGCCGAACTGCGCCGTCAGGAGTTGAAGCTGTATCTAGCCCTCGGCAAGTTCAGCGGACGACCCAAACCAAGAAGTCTGCCTCCTGTTCTGCGAGAAGATTTGAAAGCCTTGTTGGGCAACTACCGACAAGCCTGCCTCTTGGCCGATATGATGCTGTTTAGTGTGGGCGATCTCGACAACGTTGCTGAGGTTGCCCACGCTTCTATCGGCAAGCGGGGTCGCTATTCTTTGACGGTTCATATCAGTGCGCTGCCTGTTCTCGATCCCCTCCTGCGCCTCTATGAAGGCTGTGCGAGTCGGACCATTGGACGATTAGAAGAGGCTAACGTCGTTAAATTTCACCTTCGTCAGCCGAGAATTTCCTATCTGTTTTATCCCAACTTTGATAGCGATCCGCATCCAGTCCTGCAAACCAGTATGGATGTTAATTTACACAATCTACAGGTGCATTATCGGGACTACGACCCTAACAATCCCCCGATTCTTCACCAGAAAGACGCGCTCGTGACACAGAACTATCCTCACTATGAGCGCTTTGCTAAACTGACTCGTCAGGAACAGGATTGGGGATTACTCGACGATCTCAACGCTATTAGTCATCGTCAAGGCTGGCTGCGGTGCTTAGCTGCCCACTGCGCTCAACTCCAGGGACACCAGCTACGGTGGTGCAAAGAGGCCGATCCGTATCGGGTGAAGCTGTTGCGATCGCAGATTCAGGCTCGCCGCAGAATCAGGCAGGCTGGACGGATGCAGGGATAGTATGAGAAGCTGGGCGCAAGCGATATTGTCCGGAGCAGACCCGAAAGATAAGCATCCTGTGAAGGGGTTTCCGCACTGGAGCCTGGTGGAATTAGGGCATTAAGAAAATTACGCGCAATCTGGAGAAGAGTGTAGAGGCAGATGTTGACGCTCTGCTCAATTGTGAGTAGCAGCGTCAAAGGACTTTAGGGAGAGCACTAAAAGACTAGTTTAAGATGGAGTGTTGCTTCTAAGTGCTAACTTCTGCTGTGGTGCTCCTGCATTCGCAGTACCCGACTAGCATTGAGAATCGCCAGCAGCGCCACACCGACATCGGCAAAGACGGCTTCCCAAAGGGTGGCGACTCCAAACGCCCCCAGAAAAATAAATCCCCCCTTCACCGCTAGGGCAATGATGATATTTTGCCAAACAATGCGGAGAGTGCGGCGAGCGATCGCTATGGCTTGGGCAACCTTGGAGGGAGCATCGGTCATAATCACCACATCCGCGGTTTCGATCGCTGCATCAGAACCGAGTCCCCCCATCGCGATGCCGACATCGGCGCGGGCAATCACTGGGGCATCGTTGATACCGTCGCCGGCAAAGGCGACTTTGTAGTTTGGGTCTATCGTCATGAGTGACTCTAGGGCAGCGACCTTATCTTCTGGCAGCAGTTCTGCCTGGTAACGGTCTATTCCTAGCTGACGAGCGATCGCCTCGGCGACGGGCTGGCTGTCTCCAGTGAGCATAACGGTTTGAATCTGCTCTTGGTGCAGTGCCTGAATTGCGGCGGCAGCATCGGGCTTCAGCTCATCGGCAATGAGAATGCGTCCGCTGTACTCACCGTCAACGGCGAGGTGAGCCACCATCCCGTCTACGACACAAACATCGTGGGGAATCGCTTCTCGGTGCAGCAGGCGATCGTTTCCAGCTAGCACGATGCGTCCATCAACGCTCGCTCGAATTCCGTGTCCCGCGATTTCTTCATAATCTTGTACTCTGGAGGTGTCAAGCAGATTTCCGCAAGCCCGTTGAATGGACTGGGCGACGGGGTGATTCGACCGAGACTCCACCTGGGCAGCTAGCTCCAGCAGTTGGCGCTGGCTAAGACCATTGTGGGCAATCACGTCTGTCACCTGGAGAGTTCCCTTGGTAAGGGTGCCAGTTTTATCGAATACGACTGTCTTTACCTGAGTCAAGGCATCCAAAAAGGTAGAGCCTTTAACCAGCATGCCTTGCTTCGCGGCCCCCCCAATTCCGCCGAAGTAGCTGAGGGGAATGCTGATCACGAGTCCGCAGGGGCAGGAAATCACCAGCAGCACCAGCGCCCGGTAGGTCCAGGTAGCAGCGGTAGCGTCGGGGAGCAGCAGGGGGGGCAGCAGGGCCACCGCCAGGGAAAGGAACACGACGACGGGGGTATAGGCGCGGGCAAAGCGGGTGATGAACTTTTCAGTTTCGGCTTTTCGGCTGCTTGCGTGTTCGACTAGCTCTAGAATGCGGGCAATAGATGATTCGTTAAAAGGCTTCGTGACGCGAACGGTTAAGGCTCCAGATTGATTAACCATGCCTGCTAACACAGAATCTCCTCTGGCGACTGCACGAGGCACTGATTCCCCAGTGAGGGCTGAAGTTTCTACCTGGGAACTGCCCTCGATAATCTCACCATCGAGAGGAACCTTCTCGCCGGGACGCACCAGAATTACCTCACCGACTGCTACGGTTTCTGGTGCAACGGTTTTGACCTCCCCGTTGACAAGATTGGCCGTGTCTGGGCGCACCTCCAGCAGTGCTTGGATCGAACGGCGTGATCGCCCGACGGCCACTCCTTGGACCAGTTCCCCCGCCTGAAAAAACAGCATGACGCCCACAGCTTCTGGCAGTTCGTGGATGGCGATCGCCCCAAGGGTGGCAATGGTCATCAGAAAGTTCTCGTCAAAGAGGCGTCCCCGCAGAATGTTGCGTCCGGCGGTGGTCAGGACTCCCCAACCGCACAGTAGATAGGCTGGAATTAAGACGGCGTATTCCGCAATAGCCACGGGGGTACTGTGCAGCGCGTCGTGGAATATCAGTCCGATGAGGAGCAAAGGCGTCGCGATCACAATGGCTCTCAGCGACCGCTGGTCGTGACCACAGCAGCCGCCCCGATTGGGCTGGGCTTCACTAGGAGCAGCGGGCATTGACTGCCCAACGCTGCAGCAGTCTGCGCGGTTGTGGGATTCTGCCATAGCAACTCCTATTAAAATTTTCAATGGATGTCTGCCGTATTATTCAGATATTACCGCATCCGTTTCGCGACTGAGATGGACGAGAGACGCTTGACAACCGGGAACGGCAACCGGAATGCGCTGATCTAGTTTTCTAGTAGTATCGAAGAGCCTCTAAGGTGGCGGCGGCATCTATCTATAGGCTATACAGAGTTAGAAACTTCTACGGAAAAAATGATCGTGGATGAGCAAAACTATAGGTATGTGAGGAAAATTGTCAAAGATGAATAGTGCGGTCGAATTGCCTACTTCTCTTGAAAACGTTGTTTTACCTGCTGAATTACCACCACTTGTTCTAATTGCTTTTACTCGTCCCGATTTACTCCAGGCAGTGCTCAAAGCGATCAGTCAACAATCGCTATTGCCCCCCAAGATTGTTGCTTTTGTTGATGGTCCTAGAAAAAGTGAGGATTTGCCTCTCATTCAACGGTGTGTTGCTTTACTCAAAGAGTTTTCATTGGTCCCCATCGAAATTGTCGCCAGAACTAGTAACTTAGGATGTGACCAAAACGTTATTTTAGGGTTAACGGAGGTTCTATCTTTTTGTGATGCTCTCGTTTATTTAGAAGATGATACGATTCCTAATCCTTATTTTTACGACCGCATGTGCCGCCTTTTGCAGGCTTATCGGGAGTATCCACAGGTCTGTTCAGTCAGTGCCTATGCTGGCTTACCAGCAGAACTAGAGCCGCAGCTTGATACAGATTTCATTGTCTCCAACCGCGTTTTTTGTTGGGGGTTTGGCACGTGGTCAGATCGGTGGCAGGAAATTGCTCTAGCTCATCGTTCGGGGCAATATAATCCTTTTCATCATTTCTATAAAATTCCTGCTACAGCCCAGACAAAAATGACAATAGTTAATCAATTTTGGCTAGAAAAAAATCAACAAACAGATTGGGTAATCACGTTTACCCTCGCCGCTTTAAAGCACCAAAAGGTACATCTAATTCCAACAACTTCCTTCGTCTACAATATTGGCTTTGGTCACGCTCAATCAAAAACGTATAAAGGAAAAGAGCAAGCATGGGTTAACGCTAGATATCAGGAAAATTTTTGTCCAAATAGTCTGCCCTCTAATTTAAAATTGACTGCTCAGCTAGGACTTACTCTCAGCGACATCGAGCTAACTCAGCACCTCTTAAAGCAAAAGGGGCTGTGGCTGAGTCCATCGGCTTTTCTATATTTATTAAAAAATGCCAAGAGCTTGAAAAGCATAACCTTGCTAGTCAAACTATTTATAATTCGTTTACCTTTGTTGATGAAGCGATGGCGCAGTGGTCTACCGCTATAGAGTTCTCGGCGAGTTTATGCCCAGCTTTACAAATGAGTTGAAAAGATGATTTCCCCTCTAGGTTAACAGTCTCCTATTAGCCAAGCTATTTTATAAATCCTCGAGGAGCTCACTGAGTTAAGCAAAAATCTTCTGCATTAATCTCTCGATCCTCTTTTGATTTCTTGCTATGTTTGCTCTCCAGGCTTTAACCCATTTGGGATCGCGAAAATCATAGACTGCTATTCCTGGTTTTGTTTGTCGTTTCAGTATTTTTGTCGCTCTGCTTAAAGTTGGTTCTCTGCCATGAAGAATCTTAACAGGCATTTTGCCCTTAAACGCTGGATAAACTGTTCTAAAGTTGTACTCTGGAGGTAATACTAATGCTCGAATATTAGAGTCGTATAGTACCTTCCGCAGTGCTGGCTGATCGTGTGTGATCTTTCTAGGGACTTCTGCCAGTAATGTTCTATAGTAATCAAACCATTCATAAAACAATTTGTTGATTCTACTGTTGTTCAGGTATGACATTACCCCAGTATTAGGTTCTACAAAAGCCAAAGGACATTCTGCTAGTAGTTTAGGATTATCAAACCCTCTTCCCGGAGCCTGACAGTAGGTCAGCTCGAATCGATCTAGAACCTGAAAAAGTTCATAGACAGGCTCCAAAACAAAGGTATCGGTATCTAGAAAAAGGGTTTTTCTGTAAGGAGACTGAGCAAGAGGTTTGATCTTATCGAAGAAGGAAAAGCTTGGTTCCTCAATGATTTCAATCGCACCAAAAAAATTGCTCTTTATTTCATCCCGATTATCTGTAAAAATGGTAATGGGAATATCTGGCATAACACTACGTACAGACTCTGCTGAAATATTGGCTTCTGCACAGTACTTTTTCCCCGTTGCTACGTATATAATTCCACTGTCCATAATCACATCCACATTCTTAAATAGATCTAGCATCTAATTATTACGTCTAGCAATAGTTTTTGCCAGCTTTGCGTTTTTTTTGCTTTACGAGCTGTCAGTCCCCTCATTGAAAAGACAGGGACAAGTCAGGCACAGATAGAGTGGGCAGAAAACCTCTATTTGAGCTGCGTGTGTTTGCTTTGATGCTTGAGTTGTTTCGATTGTGAGAAGACCACACGAACAATATCTCTGTAACAGATTTCCTAGCTCTAGTTTATCTGTCTCTTCATAGATTCAGTGCGCCGCCAGCTTGTGGAGATTAAAATGAATATTAAATCGTCGCTGAAGGAGCGGTTATGTTTGTATTTTGTTGTGGAATGATGCGTTCTGGTTCTACTTTGCAGTACCAACTAGCAGCTTCTATTTCAGAAGAATCTGGAAAGGGACGAGGGATCGGAGAAATTCGCTGGAGTAATTTTGCAGAATTAGAAAGAGCTTATTCTGATGACTCTATTAAGGTGTGTAAGTTACATCATATTAAGCATCTTAAAGGAGCAAGGTCAGCTTTGGAATCAGGAAAGGCAGTTGGAATCTATACTTTTCGAGATATTCGAGATGTTACTGTTTCCCTGATGAGTATGAGAAAAACCAAATTTGACAATATTGTTTTTAAAACTAGGGAAATCCCTGAGTGTTTGGATAACTACTATGCTTGGACAAGTCTTCCAGGTCTGTTAATTTCTCAGTATGAAGAAATGAGCCAAAATATTCCTGAAGAAGTTGAGAGGATTGCCGCTCATCTCAATATTGAGCTATCGCCTGAAAAAACTCAGGAAATTGCTAACGCTCATAGCAAACAAAATCAACTCCATCGGATTCAGAAATGGAACGCCAAAGCAGAGCAGACAGCTAATCCCTACGACCCCAAAACGCTACTGCTTTCCAGGCACATCAACAGCGGCAAATCGCAACAGTGGAAGACGACATTAACCCCAATTCAAATTGGCTATCTAGAATCTTTGGCCGGGAACTGGCTAGAAAATCATGGTTATTCTCTCAGTCAGCCCCTCTATGTTCGTCAGCTTAGCCAGCTCGTTTACTTTAAGTATGCTCTTGCCAAGAAACTAGAAAGATTGTCCCATGTGCTAAAAAAATGAGCTAATCCCTCTATGCCGTTCCAAAGCACATTGAGTCTCTTGATTGTTTAGCTCTTTGACAAGAGCCTGAGATTGTACCGTAGAGAAGACAGGAAACAACAATTAATCACCAACATGAATTTACTATACTTCCTGGGACTGCTAGTTATCCTACTGACGGGTGGTCTTGGCTTCTATTTTATGTCCGCTCGTCGCTACCAATCCGCTGACTCTGTTGCCAACTCTTACGATCAGTGGACAGAAGACGGGATTCTCGAATACTACTGGGGCGAGCATATTCACCTAGGACACTACGGTTCCCCTCCGCAACGGAAAGATTTTCTAGTTGCCAAAGTTGACTTTGTACATGAAATGGTAAAGTGGGGAGAATTACACCACCTTCCCCGCGGAACAGCGCTCTTAGATGTTGGCTGCGGCATTGGAGGCAGTAGCCGGATTTTGGCGCAGGATTACGGCTTTGCCGTCACTGGTGTCACGATCAGTCCCCAACAGGTGAAGCGCGCCCAAGAGTTAACCCCGGACGAAGTGAATGCTTCCTTCTTGGTGAACGATGCTATGCAGCTTTCTTTCCCAGATGCCAGTTTTGATGTAGTGTGGTCGGTGGAAGCCGGACCTCATATGCCCAACAAAGCTGTTTTTGCCCAAGAACTCATGCGGGTTCTCAAACCTGGTGGGGTATTGGTGGTTGCTGACTGGAATCAAAGGGATACTCGCCTCCAGCCGCTGAACTTTTGGGAAAAGCCCGTGATGCGGCAATTACTCGATCAGTGGTCGCATCCCGCTTTTGCGAGCATTGAAGGCTTCTCCGCACTTTTGGAGGAGACGGGTCTTGTTAGCGGGGAGGTGGTCACCGCCGACTGGACCCGAGAAACCCTGCCTTCATGGTTAGACTCTATCTGGCAAGGAGTCGTGCGCCCTCAAGGATGGATGCGGTTTGGCCTACCGGGCTTGCTTAAATCAGTGCGGGAAGTTCCGACCCTATTGCTGATGCGGTTAGCCTTTGGAACCGGTCTGTGTCGGTTTGGAATGTTTCGCGCGATGCGGGCTGATGTGCCGATGCGATCGCCCCAAGCTCAGGAAACGGCTCGAGTTTAAATTTACTTGTGCTGTCGGCGTTTGGTCAACAATCCGCCTAGACCAGCAGCGGTTAACGTTGCCACAACCGCTGCTGGTTCAGGCACCGATACTTCTTCTACAGTTTCTATAAAAGTATCGAGAACCAGCGTATAATCGCGGGTCCGTTCCTCAATCAACCCCGGGAAAACTTCGTTGATGAACTCAATATTATCGGTAGCTGGATCGTGCCAAGTCGCTCCACCAGGAACTTGCGGATTGTCCGTTTGAGTATAGCCATCGAGAGCGCCAATTTCCCAGTTGGTTGCTTCTGCCGCCAGTACCGGAACCAGCTGATCGAAAGATTCCAAATCACTACAGCATCCAGTTCCGGCTGGGTAGGCTGGGTTCAATCCGGGGTTTGTTTTCGCCTCAACCCCCGATTCATTAGCAATCGAGAGCGCCAAATCCCGATACTTAAACCATGCTGGGTTGTCAGTGGCCCCGCGACCAGCATTAAAATACAGATAGTCCCCGAATACCAAACTATCGAGGTTTACCATGACCAGAGTATTGTCAAGCTCTTGCTCACTCAGTTGATTTACGTAAGCTTCAGAACCAACTAAGCCGATCTCTTCAGCCCCAAACAGGACAAATTCAACAGAGTAGGTCGGGTCGTCAAGTCTCTGCGCGAGTTCTAATAGTACGCCTACGCCAGAAGCATTATCATTGGTGCCTTCTAAATTAGAGCGATCAAGGGACATCGTACTGGGGGCTGTATCGTAGTGAGCGCCGACGATAATTTCTTGCTCGAAAGCACCCGGTCGCCTTGCAATAACGTTGTAAGAGGTGAGCGTTTCATCTTGCCACTCGTAGGTAAACGGCTGAAGGGTTGGAGTGTAACCAAGATCTTGCAAGCGATTAGTTAAATAGTCAACCGTTTCTGCTTCTTTTTGGGTGCCAACGCTTCGACCCGCTAAATTTCTGGACAGGTAATAGATTTCTTCAACGGCAGTCTCGCCAAAATCCATTGAAGCGGCCTCGGCTGGTAAAACAATCCCTTGAGCGGCAGCCAAAGCCCATACCCATTTAATGGTTTTCATCGTCCTCACTGGTCTTACATAAGCGTTATTCACCGCTCCTGAGCGGTGACAGTGTTCTTCATCGTATCGGTCTCGATGCTAAGAAGTGGTATCTAAAAATACAGAGATAGACGAGCGGTGAGTATTTGGCAAACTACAGGCTTGATTTGAGCGTTTCTTGGGCTTGAATAAAAGCAACAAATTGCTCAGTGAGTCGAGGGTTTCGCCAACCACGAGCCGCTTCTTCTTCAATGACGGCTAAAGCTTGATTGGAAGTGAGGGCCTGTTTGTACGGTCGATTGCTGGTCAGAGCCATGTAAATATCGAGGATTTGAAAGACCTGGGCCAAGTAAGGAATTTCGTCTCCGACTAAACCATCAGGATGACCGCTACCGTCCCAACGCTCGTGATGGTGACGAATAATCGGTAAAACATCGCACCGATGACGCAGGGGCTGACACAGTTCTTCCCCCAGGAGAACGTGCTGATCGATCATTTCTCGTTCTTCTGGGGTTAATTTCCCTTCTTTAAGCAGCACTGCATCTGGAATGCCCACGGTGCCAATATCGTGGAGATAGGTGGCGTATCTCAGCTTCTGAATATCCTCCGGTGAAAGCCGAACGTAGCAGCCAAAGGCTCGGCTCAAGGCGGCTAATTCTTCGCTGTTATTACCGTCTGGGTAACGATTTTTGATCGCTTTAGCAATGGAGAACAGAACCTGTTCGGTTTGATCTAAATTTTCGTTGAGCCGCTTTTGATGAATCAACGACTTGACTCGCGCCGAGAGAGCCAGTCGGTCTAATGGTTTAACTAAGCAGTCTTCTCCTCCCGCTTCAATACACTTGAGGCGCAGTCGTCGATCGTCAGTAACGGTTACAAAAATTACGGGAATTTGTCTGGTGCGTTCATCTTGCTTCAAACGACGACAGACCTCAAATCCGTTCATTTGAGGCATCATGACATCCAGCAAAATCAAATCTGGGTGGCTATCATACACCAAATCAAGCACCGCCGCACTGTTGTCTGCTTCTAATACCTCGTATCCATCTAAAGACAAAATATCAATCATTGTCATGCGGCTGAAGCGATGGTCATCAATGATCAGAATCTTGGCTTTTTGGGTACTGGCGGTATTTGCAGTCCGAGAGTCAACTTTCACCAATCTAGCGTCCTCAAGATAAAAAGCGGGTTTTCTTTTCAAACTAACAGATCTTGATCGAGATCCGGCTTTGTTGTTGATGCGAGCAAAATGCGACTATCTATTAGATATCTTCATTTCTTGGTTTTGAAATCAGTTTTTCTACGGATATCTATCTGTTGATAGAGGCTAGCTTCGTTAAAGTTGTCTCCGTTTTTTTACGGACACGGAAAAGTAAAAAACAGGACTTTCAATTCGTTGAAAGTCTCTCCTCTAGGTAGAGTCAAAAAACTCAACGTTTCTCCGGAGTTGCCTCCGGAGAAACGTTGAGCAAGATCAGGGCACCGTTAAATAGAAAATGGGTCTTGCCGGAGCAGCATCAATGACTATTGAGCAAAAGCTTTTTTAAGAGAAAATACCGAGGTTGCGCTATTGTGCATTATGCTTGGAAATTAAACGTACTGTGCCGGAAATTGCCGGATTTATTCCTGGCTTTCTATCGCTTCCGGCTACATCGTCCCCCTGCATTCCGGTGGAGCCTTCAGACAGCATTTATGTCTCTAGATTGAGCTTTCTAGAAGATGCCGTCCTGCTTCTGAAGGCACATCAGTCAAGCAGATAGTTTGCTTAGGCGACAGTGTCGTCCACTTGCCCCTCGGCTGACTACAATAGGGCCATCAAACTTATTGATATGCTCAAATGACTGCGGGAAGATCTCACTGGTCAATCAAACTGACTGGCCTCTCTCTTCTAGACCGATATATTGCCGGAGAACTCATTCTGCCGTTTCTCTTTGGCATGGGAATATTTACTTCCTTAATTGTGGCGATTGGTTCTGGATTTGATTTGGTTCGTAAAGTCACAGAATCAGGATTACTGCTATCGCTCGCTCTGAGAGTGCTGCTGTTAAAAATTCCAGGATTTATCGTCTGGGCTTTTCCCATGGCTATTCTGCTCGCCACCCTGATGACCTACAGCCGTCTATCTAGCGATAGCGAACTGGTTGCTCTCCGCAGTATCGGGATTAGCACTTACCGTATCATCCTTCCCGGTATTTTTCTCAGTTTGCTCGTGACGGGCATGACCTTCATCGTCAACGATGTGATTGCTCCAGCCGCTAACTACGAAGCGACAATCGCGCTGGAAAAAGCGTTAGACAGAGTAAAACCGACCTTTCAGGAAAACAATATTATTTTTAAGGAATACAAAGAAGTTGAAACAGACGGTCAGGAAAGAACGGTGTTAGCTCGTCTGTTCTATGCCGAAGAATTTGACGGGCAAGAAATGCGCCATCTCACCATTCTCGATCGCTCTCAGGCAGAAATTAGTCAAATTATTACCGCCCAGTCGGCAACGTGGAACGTCGCCGCTAACACCTGGGACTTTTTCGACGGCGTTGTTTATATTGTGGCTCCAGATGGTTCTTACCAGAATATTGTCCGCTTTGACCGTCAACAACTGTCACTGCCTAGAGCCCCTCTAGATGTAGCGCAAAGAAAACGAGATTACAACGAAATGAATTTTGTGCAGGCTCAGGAATATCTTAAAATTCTTGAGCTTAGCGATGACGATCAGAAAATTCGCAAGCTTAAAGTGCGGATTCAGGAAAAAATTGCTTTTCCCTTTATCTGTTTAGTGTTTGGATTCATCGGAGCCGTCGTTGGGCTGCGTCCTCAAAACACCGGCAGAGCAACGAGCTTCGGTATTTGTGTTGGCTTAATTTTTGCCTACTATCTGCTCATCTTCCTCTGTAGCTCTCTGGGAGTTTGGGGCGTGCTTTCTCCGGTGATGGCGGCTTGGCTACCGAATTTATTGGGAGTTGGGGCAGCTAGTGTGCTCTTGGTGCGGTCTTCTCAGTAACAACCTTTGACTCAATTCGCTCTTAAAGCCGATCGCTCCCCCTATAATTTGAGGTAGCACCACTTCTTGGAAACCCAACGGTTTAGCCGGAGGATCGTTACCCGATTTTTGATCGCTTAAACGGTATTTTTAAAAGGCACGCAGTCACCAATTTGTTTATCAATCAATATATTCTGGCAAATTATGAGAAAATTTCACCCGACTCACCAGAAGTACGACCCTGAAAAAAATTCTGTCCTGCGCTATGTCAGAGCCGGTCTACAGCCGTTCAGTCGTCCTCTCTTTCTCGGTTCGGCGGCAGTACTGGCCATTGTTGCCGTTTGTGCAGGGCTATATTGGCAGCATCCAGAATGGCTCAACACCACGGTTGAACAGCCCGGAACCATTGACGAACCGGGAATTGACCTCGATACTGCCGCTCCGGCTCCAGATGAGTTTGTTGATGGTAGCAGTGCTCAAATTGGCACAGACGTGCCTGCTCAACCACAATCGGAGACTCTGTTAGAGCAGTTAAGTCCGGAAGAGGGTGCAGATGCCACCCAGAGTATTTTTCCTGCTTTGGGAGGAACCCAAACAGAGGGCGCGTCGGAGTCTAGTCCAGATTTGGTAGAAAGGGCATCGTTCAATAATTATCGCTCTTTCTTTGACTCAAACCGCAGCGAGTCTTCACCATCCAATCTTGGTAACGAAGGTGGGGGAGGAGGCTATGCCAATCCCGAGGTTCCAGCGGTTCAGCCAGCCCCCGTTACAGACAATCCTCTTCAAAGAGCCGTTGACCGAGTTTTTGCCGATCAGGCTGAGCCCGCTCAGGAGAGCGAAGCAGCAGTAGATAATTCTGTTCCGGAGCCGGAACGGAATGTCGAGGCGGAAGCTCGCCGCCAAAAAGTTAGAGACTTTAACACCTTTACCGATACTGCTGATTCTGCTCCCTACGGAACGGTCCCGCTTAATTCGGGCTTGAACGGAGCAGGCTCAAACACCCCGACCGGGCCTAGAAGCTCCTCCTATCGACCGCCCGAGGATCGGCTCAACAGTTACGAATTTAACAATTCCTTCTCTCCGGTTGAACAACCTCAAGGACGCTTTGAGCAAGGAAATTTTGATAATGTCTCCGAGCCGAACTCCCAGCAAAACTCCCAGCAAAATTACTTAGGAACGACGGAAATTGTCACTCCTCAGATCCAAGAGCCAATTCAGGTAGAACAGCCTCAATTTGAAGAGTCTCCTCTGTTTCCGAATTGAGTGGGCGGAGGAAATCTCCATCCGTTAACGCCCAGGAGTGCCACCCAGCTCTTGTCAGCAGTGCCGGCTGTCTCGAAGCCAGTCAGCGATCGCTGACTGGCTTTGAAATTGCCAAAAAATGATACACTAGGTATCCGCTTCCGTGTCGGGAAGTCGTAACCACCATTTCCACTCGCTTATGCGTTACTACTACGTTTTAGCCAGTCAACATTTTCTGCTTGAGGAAGAGCCTCTCGAGGAAGTTCTCAAGGAACGAACCCGTCACTATCAAGAGAACCACAAAGAAATTGATTTTTGGCTAGTAAAGCAGCCAGCCTTTTTAGAAGCGCCCGCTCTCTCTGCTACTCAGGCCAAGTGTCCCCAGCCATCAGCCGCTGTCATCTCGACAAATCCTCAGTTTATTACCTGGCTAAAGCTGCGCCTCGAATACGTTCTCACTGGAGAATTTGAGGCTCCTTCAGAGACAATTCCTGACCCACTAGCCTCAGCAGAAATTCAGAAGTCGGGAAAAGGTTGAAGGACAAGGGAAAAAAATTACAGAGGTACCATGTTATTGATGCTTCTGCTTACGAACTAGGCAGCGCTAGTAGAGAAATGCCGATGCCGAGAGTTAGCCCCACGAAGACCTGAAAAGGCGTGTGTCCGAGCAGCTCCTTGAGGCGCTCTCTCTCCTCACCAAGCTCTTTGCCTCGAAACAGTTCATCGATAATTTGATTGAGCAGGCGTGCCTGTTTGCCAGCGGCCTGACGAACTCCCGCCGCATCGTACATAACAATTACTGCAAACAGACAGGCGATCGCAAAATCGGGGCTAGACCAGCCCATTGTCAGACCAACACCCGTCGCGAGGGCCCCGACAAGAGCAGAATGAGCGCTCGGCATGCCTCCTGTCGTCACCAAATATCCAAGGGTGACCTTGCCGTTTCTGATTAGCTCAATTACTGCCTTCAAGAGCTGAGCGAGTCCACACGCGAAGACAGCCACTAACAGTACTTGGTTGTTTAAAATGTCAAAGTCCTGCATGGTCTGTGGTGCTAATGCTTGCGGGTCATAATGTAGCGGGCGATCGCCCGGAGGGGAGCGGCTGGCTCACCGAAGGATTCCAGTTCAGCCACGGCTGTTTCAACAAGCTGTTGAGCCTGTGCCTGAGACTCCTCCAATCCCCACAAACTTGGATAGGTGGCTTTCTGAGCCTGTAGGTCTTTGCCCACTGTCTTGCCCAGCTCTTCCTGAGTGGACGTGATATCCAAAATATCATCCACAATCTGAAAGGCTAAGCCGATACTTTGAGCATACTTACTGAGGCGGGCGATCTCAGCGTCCGCTGCTCCTGCTAAAATTGCCCCAGACACCACCGAAGAGTCTAACAGCGCCCCGGTTTTACAAGTATGAATCAGCGTGAGGGTTTCTACGGAGATGTCAGATTGCCCTTCAGACTCTAAATCCATCACCTGACCGCCGACGAGTCCAGCCGCTCCCACCGTTCGTCCTAGTCGAGCGACAACCTGGAGAATTCGCTCTGGAGGAACAGAGCTGTGAGTAGCAACGTATTCAAAAGCATAAGCGAGCAATCCGTCTCCGGCCAAGATGGCAATATCATCGCCAAATACTTTATGATTTGTTAACTTACCCCGGCGATAATCATCGTTGTCCATGGCTGGGAGGTCGTCGTGAATCAGGGACATTGTGTGAATCATCTCCAGGGCACAGGCCGTTGGCATGGCCATCTCTACGGTGCCCCCAACGAGTTCACAGGTCGCTAGGCAGAGAATCGGACGCAAGCGCTTTCCTCCCGCTAACAGCGAGTAGCGCATGGCCTCGTAGATTTTTGGGGGCGAGGCCATCGGTAAAGATTGTGCCAACGCCTGCTCAACTAAATTCTTGCGCTGTTGCAAATAAGCCGATAGCTCAAAGCCTAATTTCGCTTCAGTTCCAACCATATCTTGCTGCCCTGTCCTGTACCGACTGTTTTAATTATTACCTGATGTGTCACTTTAACCAAATACAGTTCAGTGACCAGCAATCAATTACCGATGGTTCGTGCCTTAGCAAACAGCAATAGGGGTTAGTCGGTTATTAGTTATTAAGTTCAATCAGTCTGGTCACTGTTTCTGCTGTAGCTGAGGACGGTATTTTGCAGCAGCATTGCTACCGTCATCGGACCAACGCCACCGGGGACAGGCGTTAGATAGCGAGCCACCTCAGCCACTGAATTAAAGTCAACGTCGCCCACTAAGGGCGATCCCTGAGCGTCAGTGAGGCGATTGATGCCTACATCAATGACAACGGCTCCCGGCTTCACCATGGCAGCCGTAAACAGGTGTTGACGTCCGACTGCCGTCACTAAAATATCAGCGCTGCGAGTTACGTGAGCAAGGTTTTGAGTGCGCGAATGAGCCACGGTGACTGTCGCATTCTCGGCTAGCAACATCAGCGCAAGCGGTTTACCCACTAAAATACTTCTACCCACCACCACGACCTGTTGGCCCTGGAGCTCAACATGATATTCCTGAAGCAGCCGCAGCACTCCCGCTGGAGTACAGCTTCGCATCCCTGGTTCCGAGCGGACTAAATGCCCGAGATTAAGCGGATGTAAACCATCAACATCTTTGTGAGGAGCAATCTGATATAGAAGATAATCTGCATCTAAATGATTTGGCAAAGGTAACTGGAGGAGAATCCCATCAACTTGCCGGTCTTGATTGAGTGCTTGAATCATCTGCTCTACGTCTTCGAGGCGAGTATCAGCCGGAAAATGCCGTCCAAACGAAGCAATCCCGACCTTTCTACAGGCACGTTCTTTACCACGAACGTAGGCAGCACTGGCCGGATCGTCTCCAATTCTTAAGACGGCTAAACCGGGAGAACGACCAATGGTTGGCTGTAATTGCTCGATGCGCTCTTTAAGCTGCTGCTGAATCTTGAGCGCGAGGGCTTTTCCATCTAGAATCTGAGCTGTTTGGGCAGACATTCACAATCAACATGTAGAGGCTCATCCTCGCTTATATTAGCAAACAGGGTGACGTACTCCAGAAGTTGACCGCTTAGGCGGTACAACGCTGGCTTCTCCTCCCTTGACGGGATTCGCGTTTTATAGTGAGGCGAACGCCCAGCCCCACTTTTTGAATCAGTACAGCCGAGTTAAGATCTCGCGGCAGCA
>JBHJGN010000031.1:0-175746 GCA_050331735.1 Cyanophyceae cyanobacterium | reverse complement strand
GCCTAGGGATATTGCTAGCTCGCAAGTGATTTGTGCCCGGGGTCTATGGGCAATCGAAATTGCTTCTGGATGGGAGCTGTCGGGGATTGAGCTAACAACTCAGTCTAGACAAGACCGTGTGAAGGAAGAAGCCCGCGCTCTAATCTTTGATTGAGCGTCGGGAGAAGTCACAATCAGGAATTGGAGAATTAAGGAGAAAGTTATGGCAACCGGAATGATGATTGATGGGGAATGGAAACAGGAAGGATACGAAAAAGATGACAAAGGGCGCTTCCAGCGCAACCCCACGACATTCCGCGAGTGGGTAAAGGCAGATGGCTCTAGCCGCTTCAAGCCAGAATCAGGACGGTATCATCTCTATGTATCCTACGCCTGTCCTTGGGCGCAGCGAACCTTAATCCTGCGACAGCTTAAAGGATTAAACCAGGCGATCGGTGTATCAATTGTGGCTCCGCTGATGGCAGAGGACGGATGGGAATTTTCGGACTACCCTGGCTCAGTTCCCGATACAGTCAATCACACGCACTATCTCCGAGACGTTTACGCTAAAGCAAACTCTCACTATACCGGACGAGTGACGGTGCCGATTCTGTGGGATAAGCAAACAAACACCATTGTCAATAACGAATCCCGCGAAATCATCCGCATGTTCGACCATGAGTTTGCCTCTATTGCTCAAAACCAGGAAGATTTTTGCCCAGAGGAGCTGCGGGAAGACATCGAGCAAGCGATTGATGCGATCTATGAGCCGATTAATAATGGAGTCTACAAAGCCGGATTTGCGACAAGTCAAGAAGCCTACGAAGAAGCCGTGACTAATCTCTTTGAAGCTCTCAACCACTGGGAAGGAGTCCTTGAAGAACAGCGATATGTGTGCGGCAACCAGCTTACAGAAGCCGATATCTGTTTGTTTACGACGCTGCTGCGCTTCGATGCGGTTTACTATGTCCACTTCAAATGCAATGTGCGCCATATTTGGGACTACCCAAATCTAGGGAACTATCTCAAAGATATCTATCAGTATCCCGGCGTCAAGGAAACCTGTAATCTGGAGCATATCAAGCGGCACTACTACATGAGCCACCCTCATGTCAATCCGAGCGGCATTGTCCCCAAAGGACCACACTTCAATCTGGAATCTGCTCACAATCGCGATCGCCTGACGGTTCCAGTCACCACTGCTTGGTAATAGCGCCGTAGGCGCGGGGGGAAAGGGCAGAATTGTTCAGCTTGTTGTCCCTCTTCCCCGTCCCAGAGCAACCCTAAGACGAGGGGAACCCGACCGATTTCCCCATTTTCCAGAGAATACTCGATACTAAATTAGTGGTGACGTGAGCAACAATCGGCACCAACAGGTTTCCGGTGACTAAAGCGCTGTAGCCCAGAACGAACCCGACTGCCGTTGCCCAAACTACGTAGGGCCACTGTCCGGCCCCGCTGAGGTGAAGAACGCCAAATAGGGTACTCGACAGAATTAAGGCACTCCAGTTTAATCCGAGGGCAGGCAACATCACGCCGCGAAACAGCAGTTCTTCGCTTAAACCTGGCAGCAGCCCCAACCAGATTAAGTCGGGCCACAGCAGAGGCTTCAGCACCAGATTGAGGTACATATTAGCGCTGCGGCGATAGGCGGGCCAGAGACGATAAATTATACTGCTAGCTACCGTGATTCCTGCTGCCAGACCAAGCCCCAGGAGTAATGCTGACATGGTGAGGCGAACGTCGAGCAGAGCAACAGCACCGAGCTGCTGCCACAGTTTAGCAACAGCCAGCAAGATAACGGCGGTTCCGCCCATCACCATCAGAATTTGGGTGCGAGTTAAGTCGAGTTCAGAGTTGTTCGGGTTAGCCACGATCTGTTCGTAAACACCGTAATGAGGACAAGGAAGGGCGCAGGGTCTCCGGGCTGATTCCAGCACGGTAGGCCACCAAAACACCGAGCGCCTCTAAATATGAGTTTACCCGAATTGCTTTAATCCCTAATGGTTCTGGTGCTACCTGCATTTGTGTTTGGTTGTCTGTCACGGCAATAATCTGTGCCGAACGGCTTAACCCTAAAACGGCGCTTCCGCCGCAGGCATCGGCAGGAACAATGACCGCATCGACATCTGTTGCCCAAATCTCCGAGCGCTCTTTCCCGGTTGTGAACTGAGGAGCGCGGCTCAGTCCGACGAGAACGCAGGGCAAGAACGTATAGCCAATTTCTTCGGCTGCCGAGCGCGGCGACAGATGAGGATCGAGAGGTAAAGGCATTAGGGCAGGAGCATGGGCAGCCGGAATCTGAAAGGTGCGCACTAAAAGATGGGAAATTACGGCTTCAGCTCCCGCTAGCGGATCGACTCCGGCTCCCTGGCGGTAGTTTTGCAACGCCTCACTGTCATCGTCTGGAAATCTGGCCACCACGGTGATCGCCTCTGCTCTAGCTTGCTCGATTAGCTTTTGGGCTGCTCGCAGCAGGCTACCGGGGTTACCAATCGTCCCCCAGCTTGCTCCTGATGGGGCAGAGCGCAGCTCAACTGCCAAAGGAGCATCGGTCACGATATAGTCGGTCAGGGTCAGTCCCAGGGTGGCGCGGGTGGCCTCTGCCGCCTGGAGGTGTCGCAGGCGCAGCTCTGGCTCAATTCCCTGGTCGAGGATCATCCCTACGCGATTCTGATGAACGGGTTTCAATCCCCAACACGAATTAGCAAATTTGTCAAGGGCGTAGCCTTCTACGTAGAGCGTATTAGATAATGGCCAGTATAGCTGTGCGCCGTTGAGCACGTTGGGGTGAGTGATCAAGCGGTGACTCACTTGAGCGATCGCTCTAGCCACCGGCAGCGCATCTCCGGCGTAGCCGCCGATGGCGGCTCCAACTCCGGTCGGCACAATCAGAACAACGGTAAGACTCTGCACAAGCCCTACTTCAATCGTCAGAGGATAGAACAACAGCCTCAACGTGGGCTAGCTGCTGCTCGCTATCAACTTTAGTAATAGCCCAACGGAGGGGTTCGCCCCGCTTTTCTAATTCTGCGGTAATTTCCTGCTGGAGCTGCGTAGAATTCTCTTGGAGGCTAATTTCGGCAGTAATGAAGTGGGTGGTCATAATCTTGTTCGGGGTTTTAAGTAGTTTATCAGATCGCTAGACTTCAGTTAGCACTCAGCAGCGGCAATAGCTTTGCACTTGTTGTCTGGGGCTTCAAGTAGTCTGTTGTGCTGCGATTGTTATACCATTTCTGGCTCACCTTAACTCCCATCAACTTGACCTTATCTTTCTGCTTTGCTGATATTAAGAATCGAATTTACAGAATTTTGTAGCCCATTGCCACAAGATCTTTGTTAAACAGCTTATTGCAGAGCGCACGTTCTTCTGGGGTCATTTCAGTTTGCCAACGATTAACAGTCCCTTTGTTAAAATTCCAGGCCCGTTCTTTAAGGCGCTCGTGCTTCTGGAAAATATCGTCAAGGGTTTGCTCCTCATAGGGATATCCAAAGTAAGTTGCCATCTTCTCCAGATACTGCATCTTGTTCGACATCAACTTTTCGTACTGGATGAATAGAGCCTGACCATACTTGCGCCATGCATAGTAAAGCCTGATGCTGGCCTTAGCGAAGGAGATGGCATCTCTTAGAGTAATAATTTCGGCAAACGCGCCGGATGAATCAAGACCTTCACGAGTTCTCTTGCCGTGATCGATTACTGATAACATCGTGTCTCTAGGATCGCGGAAGCAGAAAGTCACTTTCGCTTCGTCCTTGGCAACTAACTCTCGAATCCAAAAGGATGGTTTCGAGTGTGTTTTAACCAAAAAATCGCCGTTTTGAATAGAGAGCTTACGTAAAGCTCTTGCAGTTTTACACTCTATCTTGGGAAGATATCCCAGCGTTTGAGCTGCCTCCAATCCATTCCGAGACGATAAACACCTAATTAAGTCGTTCTGGTATTCCATGACAAGGGTTGTGCCCGACTTTGGCATACCGCAATTGATAATGATCACGACTAGTCGTTGTCTCCTGTCGGGTTGATAGCTACGATGCTAAAGCAGTTACTCCGGTGAAGACATATCTCCTTGTCTCCTATTCGACCTTCCTGCCCGTCAAGCTTGTCCAAATTGCCGTTCGTACACTAGCTCTTCTTTCTCGGACTCGATTTTGAGATCTGAGCGAGGATAGGCAATACAGAGCAGCACGTATCCTTCTGCCTGCAGGTCTGGAGAAAGACCCATGCCTTCACTTTGATCGACAGTTCCGGAGAGAATTTTGGCCGCGCAGGTTGTACAAACTCCGGCATTACAAGAACTGGGGAGGGCAATCCCCGCATCCTCAGCGGCTTGCAAAATCGTTTGTGCTTCTGAGACTTGTATAGTATAGTTTTTGCCCTGATGGTGAAGTTCAACGGTGTAGTTAGACATATAAGCCAAGCAAAAAATTAGGCGATTGTTATTCTAACAACCAGCAAAGAGAATCAAGTCTCCATAACAAGAAACCGCTAGTAAAAATCACCAAATCTCTACGTCTGTGATTCATTAAGAAAGTTGACTGAGTTTTACACTTAGTTGCAGATCCACTGAAACCAAATCAGCAAATCCAAACAGAATGGTACTTTGGGAAGACATTGTTTTGAAAAACACACTTTTTTAACCTAAATTCCTTAAGCAGCCGCATATGTATAGAAAAACGAATAAAGATCTTGTCAGCGCCGCCGCCACTGCCGCCCTAGGGGCTGGAGTTGTGACATCATTTGCAGTGAGCCAAGGACAACATCCTTTGATAGCTCTTGGTATCACGGTCATGGCCACCTTGTTCGCGGTGATTTGCTATCAATCAGATTTAGTCTAGGTTTTTTCTGACCATTAGCTTTTTTCTGTGATCGCAGAGAAGGGAACAGGTTTATCCTGTTCCCTTCTCTGTTTATGGTCAAAAACGTCAGGTCAGCGGAGGCGATCGCTGCTCGCTGAAAACCAAAGCAGCAAGACGCGCACGAGTCAAGACGGTTAACTGAGAGACTCAAAGTAGTCTTTGACCTGATTGCGACGCTTCGGCTGTCTCAGTTTTTGCAGGGCTTTGGCTTCGATCTGCCGCACCCGTTCGCGGGACAACTCTAAAGCGCGACCAATATCTGCCAGGGAATGGGATTTACCATCGGCTAAGCCAAACCGCATTTGAATGACGTCTCGTTCGCGACTGGTCAAATCTTCGAGGAGTCGATGCAGGTCGCGGTGAAGCGATTCTCTCATTAAGACATCTTCAGGAGAGGCATCTTCAGTTTCGAGCAGTTCGCCGAGTTCGGTATCTTTTTCCTTGCCCACCTTCAGCTCTAAAGAAACCGAGCGAGGAACGCGCAGCAGCACTTCTCTAACCTGAGGAGCGGTCATATCTAGTTCTTTAGCAATATCGCCTAGGCTAGCGATACAGCCTTTTTTCTGGGCAATTTCTCGCTGCGCTTTTTTAATTTTGTTGAGTTTCTCGGTGATATGAACCGGAAGCCGAATCGTTCGGCTTTGAGTAGCGATCGCCCGCGTAATGCCTTGCCGAATCCACCAGTAAGCATAAGTACTGAAACGATATCCTTTAGTGGGGTCAAATTTCTCAACGGCCCGCTCTAACCCCAGCGTCCCTTCCTGAATCAGATCTAGCAGTTCCAAACCACGATTTTGGTACTTTTTAGCGACTGACACCACCAAACGAAGATTCGCCTTGATCATGTGATCCTTAGCCCGCAACCCAGCTTTTTGGATCTGCTCCAGTTCCTTCTTGTCCATTCCAACCACCTGCGCCCATCGCTGCCTGCCAGTGGCTAAAGATTGCTTCAGTTCAGCAACTGTTAACTCACACATCTGTGCCCATCGCTCTAATGAAGGACGGTGACTCAGGTGACTCACCAACTGGTCGCGAACTTCAAGAAGCTTGACGAACTGCTGCAAATCTTCATCTCCTTGCTCAGCAGCTTCACTACGCTGTTCGAGGAGCTGAACGTAGCGCTGTACTTGCTGCGCCTTCGCAACTTCCTCATCTTTTTTCAGCAGAGGAACACGACCGATTTCCTGTAGATAGAGCCGAACAAGATCGGTGGTATTGCGGTTACGTCTTTGGGATGCACTGTTGGCATCCATTTCTTCTAAATCGAGTTCCACTAACTCATCGGCTGATTTGTCATTGGATGCTGAGTCAGAAAACTCTGCATCCAATCTCTCGTTGTCTAAAACGGTGTCGTTCTGTAGGTTAGTGTCTGGGAAAGTAGCTGGCATAGTAATGGTTGGGTAACGACTCTAGTAGGATTTGAATCACTCCTCTCTCCTAGATTTCCCAGATTGAAGACAAAAAAGAACACAGCTGGTGATTTTTTCAAGGGAGGTTGTCATTGCCTTCAAGTTGTCTGGAGAAACGGTAAGCTGGCTTAGGAAGGAAGAGGAGGATTTACATCACTGAGAAGATAGTTTCCTAAAAGTTTTCAACAATATAAGAAAAAAATTGGCTGTCTACAGTTCCCAAATGAAAAAAATTGACACATCAAAAGTCAGAAATTGGTCACAAAGTTTCTCCAACAGGAAAAAAGCCAAAGAGCCCATACACCAGCACCGCCAAAAAGGGGACTTAGAGTGTCACCGTAGACAGGGAGTCCGTCAGCTTATCCCCACCGGACCCAGGATGGGGATGAGCGCGTCATTTGTGTTGGCCTTCTTATCGAGGAGCGCTCGCCGAAAATAAGTTTTGGCGCCTGAACACGACATGACTCATGGCAAAGCGGCGGGGCGACTATCCCTCCTGGCCCGACAAAAGTCAAGGGAGGGCGATCGCTGTTGATGACGGTGCTGCTAGTTGTTCGTCAGAATTTTTAGTCCCTGTTGAAGAGCGTTGTTTGTGTTACGGCGCTGTCTAGTCGCAAAGTTTGGTTGCTCCTGATTTATATGCTATTAATGCAAACTGTCCCCACTTGCCGCTATTTCCTGCACTCAGCATGATCAAAGCAGTAATTTTTGATATGGATGGTTTACTGATCGACTCTGAACCCCTATGGCGAGAAGCAGAGATTGAAGTTTTTAAGTTGGTAAACGTTATTCTTAACGATGAGCTTTGTCAAAGAACAACGGGATTGAGAATCGATCAGGTTGTTGACTATTGGTATCAACGTTTCCCTTGGCAAAATATGACTCGAGAGGAAGTAGCAGCTCGAGTTGTGAACCGGGTGATTGAGCTAATTCGGCTTACGGGAAAACCGTTGCCGGGAGTGAAGGAAGCAATCAGCTTTTTCGCGCAGAAAGAAGTCAAATTGGCTTTGGCGTCCTCCTCTGCCTATAGTCTTATTGAAGTTACTTTGGGTAAGCTGAGCATTCGCGATCGCTTTCAAGAAATTTACTCTGCCACTGAAGAAGAGTATGGGAAACCTCATCCAAGCGTTTATATTACTACAGCTAAAAAGCTTCAGGTTTTGCCAGAAGAGTGTTTGGTCATAGAAGATTCCTTGAACGGGGTCTTGGCAGCCAAGGCAGCACGAATGAAATGTATTGCTATTCCTGAAGATTTTACAAACTACAATCAAAAACTGATTATTGCAGATGTAATTTTGGAATCTTTGTTGGCAATAGAAGATATTTGGTATAAATTGGCCCGAGAAAGTTAACTGATTTTTTTGGCAGCGTTATTGCTGTTATTAATAGCCAAGCGAAACTAGGACTAGTTTTCAGGCTACAAAATGCACGAAATAGGAATAACAGGTGCTGATTCAAAATCTAATAGAGCATTGATCAATTTAAGCTTCTTAAATTTATTGAGGTCTTGAATACGAATATCTTCTTCGTGAACAATTTCTTGAGCAATTAACGATGCTCTTTGGGTTCCTGCTAATAGAGGCTTGGCAGGAGTGTACCATTTTTCTCCACTCCAACAAGCAACGTTACAGTAAGAAGTATCTGTAACCCAGTGATTCTTAACAATCAGAATATCGTCACAGTTTCCCCGCTGTTCTCGTAGACTCAGCAAAGCCTGTCGGTCCTGATATTTGTGAGTATATGCGATCATATCGTCACAGACAATCTTCAGCGACCGGATAGGAGTGGCTCGATAGGAGAGAAACTCTACTCGCTGAATTTCGGGACCGTAAGTAACGCGGCATTTGTACAGTCCTTCTCCCAGATGAGCAGGAATTGTAAGCTGCTGCTGCCAATTTACTGGTTCCTCGATCTTCCATAGTTCAGCCCTGGAGCGGTTAACGCGATCTTCATGATAGGGCAGGTTGTAAATTTCGTGACGGTATACTTTAATGCTTTCAAACAATTGGCACATACACTTTTTGGAGCAGTTCCTGATACTCTTTTTCCACTTCGCTAAAGATGGTGATGCCACCGCCGCTTTTAAAATAATATTTGTTGCCGATTTTTTCAATAAACCTAATCATTACTGCACTTCTCAGATCTGTTCCATCAAAGATGCCAAATACCCCAGAATAGTATCCTCGCTGATACCCTTCTGCCGCTCGAATAATTTCTAGCGTTTTGGCTTTAGGCGCACCGCTAATGGAGCCTGCCGGGAGTAAGCTGACGAGAATGTTTCCTAACTTGCAGTGATAATCAGGAGGAAGTTTTCCACTGATTTGCGAACTGACCTGCAATAGCTTTCCCGAATTAGTTTCTATCGATTCCAAATAGCGAAATTTATCTACTTTGACCTTCTTTGCATAAATACTTAAATCATTTCTAAGTAAGTCTACGATGGTAACATGCTCGGCCATTTCTTTTTCATCTGCTAAGATAACGGCCTCTGCATTGTCAACGGCGGCATCAATCGTTCCTTTCATTGGATAAGTATATATAGTTCCCGCCTTTATCTCGACAAAGGTTTCTGGAGAAAAAACGACAAACCGATCTTCAACCCACAGTTTATACTTTGCCTGACTCCGGTAAAAGAGTTCCTTTAGGGTTGCGTTTATGGTAATTTCTGTTGGAAACGTTAAGTTAACCAGAAAACTATTTCCCCGCTTGATTGCCTCTTGAACCTGATCGAAGGCACGTTTGTATTGGGTGAAAGATAGGGGATTTTTCTTGAGACTGAGGGAGTGATAAGCTAATACATCAGTTAAAGAAAAATTTCGAGCATCGAGCACTTGATAAAGAATGTCGCTTCTGGCATTTAGCTCTTTTAGCGGATAGATTATTGGTGATTTTAGCTCGAAATCTAAGATAAACAAGAAGGGGATTTTTTGACTCCCTAGCTGATTAAGAGATTGAACAACGGCTTGGCGATCGCTCATGTAGCAAGAAACAAGTTACTCTGAAATCTATAGTAAGATATTCGTTCTTGATGTTAACTTTTTCCTTGCCTCAAGGTTTAGTGACAAAAGGTCAGCACCTCTCTAGACTGAGTGTTTGTCATCATTCATTAAATTCAGGACTAAAGCGTGTCTTGCTCGACAGCCAAGTAGCAAAGGCTGAAGATCGTGCCGCTACGGCTTGTACGCAACAATCGTTTCTTTCGCTTTTTCTGCAACTTGCTTAGCAGTTCGTTGTTTTTGTTTCGTTCTCAAACAGGCTTTTGCTCGATCGGCGTTGAACTGAATCTGAAGTTTTGGACCGGTAGGAGATAAACGGATGATGACGTTTTCTCTGATCAGCGTACTTTCGATTAGCTTGTTATCAATATAAGTTCCATTATTGCTGATATTCACAAGCTCCCAGATAAAGTTTTTCCGTCTGAGTTCGGCATGACGGCGAGAGACGATGGCGCTATGCACAGTCACTTCATTATCCTTGGAACGTCCAATGCGAACCACTGGTTCAGAGCTAAAGTACCAGCTTTGCAAGGGCGCAGAAGTGAGAGGGTTAAGCAGATTAATTGCAATCATATTGTTTATATCGCAATAGCCATCTTGATAAGTTCTAAACTCACAATAGCTATTACGATAGGGGTCCGTAAATCGCAAATCTGCTGATATTTCACGGCGAAATTTTAGCGATGGGCCGTATTTCCTCGGAATTTTCCTGCTGTTAGCCAGCCAAATGTCAGAAAATTCTGGGAGTTTTTATATCCGACAAAAAAAGTCGGGTATGTTTGACGGCGGTTTTTGCCTATGCTACTATCAGCCCAGCAGTTGACGGATATAAGTAGAAAACCCCATGACCCAGGTACAGGTAAGCAACAAATCAACGGCTCCGACTTTTACCAAACTAGTCTCTAAAGAAGGAGGCATAGAGTATGAGCTGAAGGCCATTCATATCTGTGAAGAGACGTTTGCCCCTTTAGAAGTCGCTTACGACTACGATGCGATTCGTCGTCAGGTTAGTCGTGAAACGATTCAAGCCGGACCTCACTCAATTTGGCGCTATCGAGCTTTCTTGCCAGTTGAGAGCGAGAATCCCATTGATGTTGGCACAGGAATGACACCTTTAGTCAAGTCTCATCGCTTAGCTCGTCGCCTTGGTCTCAAAAATCTCTATATTAAAAACGATGCCGTCAACATGCCGACCCTGAGTTTCAAAGATCGGGTGGTATCGGTCGCGCTAACGCGAGCCCGCGAATTGGGTTTTTCTACTGTTTCCTGTGCGAGTACAGGCAACCTCGCTAATTCTACTGCGGCGATCGCTGCTCATGCTGGATTAGACTGCTGCGTGTTTATTCCCGCCGACCTCGAAGCTGGCAAAATCTTGGGAACGCTGATTTACAACCCAACTCTGATGGCGGTTAAGGGTAATTACGACCAGGTCAACCGCCTCTGTTCTGAAGTTGCTAACACCTACGGCTGGGGATTTGTCAACATTAACCTGCGTCCCTACTATTCAGAAGGCTCTAAAACTCTTGGCTTTGAAGTAGCCGAACAGCTAGGATGGCAGCTTCCCGATCACGTCGTTGCGCCTCTAGCCTCTGGTTCTCTATACACTAAAATCTACAAAGGGTTCCGAGAGTTTGTGGAAGTCGGTTTAGTCGCCGACAAGAACGTTCGCTTCAGCGGTGCACAGGCAGAAGGATGTTCTCCTATTGCCCAAGCCTTCAAAGAAGGACGAGATTTTGTTACTCCCGTAAAGCCCAACACTATTGCTAAATCCATTGCGATTGGTAATCCCGCAGACGGAATTTATGCTTTAGACGTTGCTAAGAAAACAGGAGGCAACATTGAAGCCGTTACCGATGCCGAGATTATTGAAGGCATGAAGCTGCTTGCTGAAACAGAAGGCATTTTTACTGAAACCGCTGGCGGAACCACCATTGCGGTACTAAAGAAGCTCGTTGAAGCTGGCAAAATAGACCCTGAAGAAACCACAGTTGCTTACATTACCGGGAACGGATTGAAAACCCAAGAAGCCGTTCAGGGTTATGTCGGCGAACCGCTGACAATTGAGGCAAAACTGGATAGCTTTGAAAGAGCCCTAGAACGCTCTCGCACTCTAGAACGCCTCGAATGGCAACAAGTTTTAGTTTAAGTCAAGAGCTATTAGCTCTTAGCTTTTCGCTTTCCTACTAGCTAACGACGCGTGAGCTAATTTGTGAAATAATCTGATTTATAAGTTGACTATGGCTGTTAAAGTTTTAGTTCCCACCGTTCTCCAAAAATACACCGATAACCAAGCAACGGTTGAATGTTCCGGCAGCAACGTTAATGAGTTATTTGATGCTTTAGAAAGTAGCTGTCCCGGCATTAAGTCCCGTCTCTGTGACGAAGAAGGCAAGCCGCGTCGCTTTCTCAACTTCTACGTCAACAGCGAAGATATTCGCTTCCTGCAAGGAGCAGAAACTCCTCTGAATGATGGAGATGAAGTGAGTATCGTTCCGGCTGTTGCGGGAGGATAAGCAGACGCAAATTTGATGCTTGAAGACAGAGCTTTATGTTGCTGCAAGGGGTACGGAACTTTCGTACCCTTCATTTATTGAAGCTGACTTGATTGCGGTGGTAGCTCTAACGGATGGTGGGAAAAGAAAAAGGTTAACTACATGCTTTTGCTATCTTTCCAGCCACGATCGTACTAAGAAATAGTAAAATTACCACCACAGTAAAAACTAGTAGATGACCAACTGGATTATGACAGGCTAGGTTCTGGGTAGAGTCGGTCTAATTTGTCTCTAGCATCAATCACCGAGAAGCGCCAGTTAACCGACGCCTTTTGCTCTTCGTCGCTTCCCTTTAAGAAGCAACCTGTACAATTGACATCTCTCTTAGACTCCTTTAACCCTTGCAGTATTGATTCTACAAGATCAATTATCTACATTCCTCCTAGCGAGAGCATCGCTGGAAATGGCAAACAACACCACTAGTGCCTGAATTACCTGGGCAACGGCAGCGGGAACCTGAAGCGATACTTGAAGACTTTCTGCGCCAATCGTTAAGGCGGAAAACAGCACCGCCGCAATTAACACCCCCACGGGATGGAGTTGACCCATCAGCGCCACCAGGATAGCGCTGAAACCGTAGCCAGGAGAGATTCCGGCTTTGAGGCGCGTGTAGATATAGCTCGTCTCAATAATGCCTGCAACCCCAGCAAACGCTCCGCTGAGCATGATGGCAATCAGGAGATGTTGAGCAACGCGAATGCCCGTGGCGCGGGCAACGCTGGCACTGTATCCGACTGCCCGGAGCTTAAACCCTAGCGGCGTTCGCCACAGCAAAACGGACACGACCCCAGCCAGCAGCAGCGCCAGGAAAACGCCGATATGTATTCGTCCAAACAGAGTCGGAATTTGGGCAGCGGCACTAAACTGAGCGCTTTCGGGAAGGAAACCATCGGGATCGCGGAGCGGTACGCGAGTGGCATAGGTAACGAGCAAAATAGCAATGTAGTTTAGCATCAGGGTACAAATAATGATATTTGTTCCTCGCGTCAGATAGAGGACTCCAGCAACCGCGCTCCACAAGGCTCCGCCCCCGGCTCCAGCTACGAGCATCAGGGGAATCAACATCCAGGGGGACCACTCAGGCAAGGTCAGCGCCACCACGCTGCCGGCTAACGCACCCATGTAATACTGTCCTTCTGCGCCAATGTTCCAAACTTTGCTGCGAAAGGCAATGGTTAATCCGAGGGCAATGATCAGGAGAGGGGTCGCTTTGAGAACGGTTTCAGTAAGCTGGCGAGTGCCGCCAAAGGCTCCAGCCATCATCTCCTGGTAGGCAACCAAAGGGTTGACGCCACCCAAACCAATTAAAATTCCGCCGATCCCGAGCGCTAAAATAGCTCCAATCAGAGGAGCGATCGCCGCGACAACTCCTTTCTTAATTCCATCCCACAGGCGGTTTCCGCCCGACAGAACTGTTGCTGGAGGCGGATTAACGTCAGTTTCTGGTGGCGGTAGCGGCATCGCCTCCTCCCATCATTAATCCCAACTGACGGACATCGGCGGCGGTAGCGTTGACAATGCCGACGATTTTACCTTCGTAGAGAACCGCAACGCGATCGCTCAAGCTCATAATTTCATCGAGTTCTGTAGAAATCACTAGAATAGCAGCCCCGGCATCCCGCCGCTCTCTCAGTTGGCGATGCACGTCTGCAACCGCCCCGATATCGAGTCCTCGCGTTGGCTGAGCCGCGAGAATCAATTGCGGCTCCCGAGACAGTTCCCGCGCCAGCACCACCCGCTGAGCATTACCGCCAGAAAGTTTGCCGGCGGCAGTTTTGGCTGAGGGAGTGCGAATGAGAAATTGCTGAATGAGCGCGAGCGCGTGGCGGAGAATCTTCGGGGGCTGAAGAAGGCCTTTTGTGGTAAACGGCGGACGGTTAATGTCTCGCAGCACCATGTTGTCGGCAACCGCGAAGTCTTGAATCAGTCCCATTGTATAGCGGTCGGAAGGGATGTGAGCCAGTTTTCCCGCTATTTCAAGCTGACCTTGTGTACTCGGACGCAGCCCAGCGATCGCCTCCTCTAATTCTCGCTGTCCGTTGCCATCGACTCCAGCAATGCCGACAATCTCCCCGCTACAGGCGGTTAAATTGACTCCGCGCAGCGCAGGCAACCCGCGCTCGTTATCCACCCATAGGTTCTCAATCGTTAGCAGCGGCGTGTTCGCTGTCTGCAATTCCTCTTTCGCTGTCCCGTTGTGCCACGACCTCACTTCCCGTCCAACCATCATCTGCGCTAGTTTGCGTTCGTTCGTTGCTGAGGTGGGGAGGGTATCAATTTTCTGGCCATCCCGCAGCACGGTGACGCGATCGCACACAGCCAGCACCTCTCGGATTTTGTGGGTAATAAAAATCATGCTCGTTCCTTGTGCCGCCAAACTTTTGAGAGTCTGAAGCAGATCGTCTACTTCTTGAGGCGTTAACACCGCCGTCGGTTCGTCGAGAATCAGCACGTTTGTTCGGCGATAGATCGCTTTGAGAATCTCTACCCGCTGCTGCTGTCCTACCGATAGCTGCCAAACCGGAGTCGCCGGATCGATCTGTAAACCGTGCTGTTGGGCGAGCTGAGTGAGCCGTTGGTGGAGTTGCTGAACGTCCTCTCGCCACAGTTGCTGAGACTGACCTAACACAATATTATCCGCCACCGTAAAGCTATCCACCAGCATAAAGTGCTGATGCACCATGCTAATGCCCGAGGCGATCGCCTCTCGTGGCGACGGAAACTTGACCCCCTTCCCATTCAACCAAATCTCCCCCGCATCCGGCTCGTACAGTCCGCAGAGAATATTCATTAAGGTTGTTTTCCCCGCCCCATTCTCCCCCAACAGAGCATGAATTTCCCCCTGAGCTAGGGTAAAATCTATCCCGTCATTTGCTATAAGGTCGCCAAAGCGTTTAGTTATGCCGCGTAGTTCTACAGTAGGAGGGGTCATAAGGAAGAAGCGCCACAGGCGCGGGTAAAGGAGGAATGGTAAGGGGGAAAGGGGAAGCGCCACGCGCGGGTAAAGGGGGAAAGGGGAAGCGCCACAGGTGCAGGGAACGGGGAGGAGTTCTAAAGCCGATTCCTTAGTTCTCTGTTCTCCATTTGTCCCTCCGGGACAAATTTCCCTTTCCCCCTTACCCTTTCCCCGTTCCGACAGGAACTATTTCCCCGTCCCGCACCGGACAGATTAATTGGGAATAAAAGGAACTTCAAAACTACCGGAGGCGATTTCATCGCGGGTTTCCTGAAGCTGAGTGATGGTGTCTTCGGGGAGCTGCTCTTGTCCCACTTCGGTAGGGTTAACCTGTACCACATCGTTTTCAATCGAGAGCTGGTAGTATTTGTTGGCAAACTCTTCAGATTCGGTATCTGCTAGCATTTGCTCGAAAATCGGCTGCATGTTCCAAACCAGGTTTGCCGCTACCACATCTGGACCCAAAGAAGACATATCGCCTACATAGCCAGTGGCATAGCCGCCCTGTTCCTTGGCAACCTCAATTGTCCCGATTGTTGGTGCTTGTCCGCAGCCAATCCAGTAGTCAACGCCCGTTTCAGCTTGGGCCGTGGCGGCTTCTTTGGCTTTAGCGACGTCGTACCAGTCGCCAACGGCGGTAGCGGTTAGGGTGGCATCAGGACGAACCGTTTTCGCTCCCTCTAGCATCGCTTCACCCATCGCGTGACAGGCAGGAATGTCAAAGCCATACAGCGCTCCTAATTGACCCGTTTCACTCAGTTGACCCGCGATCAAGCCGACCAAGTACGCACCTTCGTAGAACGGCTGGTCGTAGTCGGCAACGTTTTCTGCGGTTTTGCCCACTGCGCCTGCCCAGGCAAAATTGGTGTCGGGAAATTCTTGAGCCACCTGAAAGACCGCATCTTGATGATTGTAGGAGTGACCGATAATGACGTCATAGCCCTCCTCGGCATACTGACGCAGCACTCTAGCCACATCCGCATCCGCCACGGATTCTGAAATCGCCACCTCTACGCCTTCTGCTTCTAATGCCTGAGCCGCATCGTAAGCCGCTTCATTCCACGAGTCATCGTTAGCCGGACCCCCAAGCACGATCGCCAAACTCGGTTCGTCCTCCGCAGTGGTTTCGGTAGCGGCCTCTGTTTCCGTCGGTTCAGTGGTTTGCTCGGTATTTGAACCACCACAGCCGCCTAGAACGAGCGATATTAGCAGGACAACACAGCCGAGGAGACTTCTTGCAGAAGTCGGGGAAGGGGGAAGGGGGAAGGGGAAAAGGGGAGATTTTTGCAGCATACGCTTGTTAGTTCATGAAATTTAAAGCAATTTGTTTATCAAAGCATAGAAGCTTCCTCTGACTTAGCTTGGCAAACAGAAGCTAACTTATTTGTATTATTTGCTACACGACCAAAGCCTCCCTAAAAAAGGAGCAGCTAAACTCCCTTTCCCCCTTTCCCTTTCCCCTTTCCCCGTCGTGTGCTTCCTCCGGAAGAACTTCGTAAACGCGACAGTTTTCCCGCGCCTGCGGCGCTAGTAAGTAGCTTGCAGACGACTCATTAAATAGTCTCCTGCCTTAATTGGGGGATATAGGGGAGGGCGCTCGCTTCCCTGGCAGCTTTCGAGACAGGCAATTTCGGTATCGTAGTTGGGATGGCAAAACAGGGCAATCGAGTAGCGCGATCGCTTCACTCGTTCGTCGGTGGGAATCCGCACCCGATGCTTGGTTGAACAGAAAACGTGGTTTGTCCACCGCTGCATTAAATCTCCTGTATTGACCACCACCGTACCGGGAATGGAGGGAGCGTTAATCCATTCTCCTTGCGCTGTTCGCACTTCTAAACCGCCCACTGCATCTTGAAAGAGCAGCGTCAGGCTTCCGTAGTCAGAATGGGCTCCTGCCCTCACCTGATCCGGTTTAGGAGCCTGTGGAACCGGAGGATAGTGCAGCAGTCGCAGGGTATAGTCGTGCTGAGAGTGCTTATCGGCAAAGAAAGAGGCGGACGTGTTGAGGGCAAGTGCAAAGGCTTGGCAAACGCGGTCAGCCGCTGCCGCGCTGGCTTTGTAGAACTCTAAAACGGTTTCTTTAAAATCTGGCTCCTCTGCTAGCCACTGGTTGCGGGTTAAAGCGGGATTGGTTTCTAATTCATTCGCACCAACTTCTTTGCCAACGTTGAACGCTTCTTTAAGATCTCCTGGCTTGGTTTCGTCTAGGCGTTCTCGTTCGATGCCCACATAGCCACGATTACTGACTGCATCGGACCAAGCGACCTGATTTTTGACCTCGGTTGGCAGAGAAAAGAAATGTTGAGACTGGGCAAAAACGCGATGGATTAACTCTTGAGAGATTCCTAGATCTTTGAGGTACATAAACCCGATGCGGTGGCAAGCTTCGTAAATCTCTTGAGCAACTCGCTGCTGCTGAGCCTCATTCCCGTTGATAAAAGCCGCAAAATCAATGACCGGAATTGTTAACGTTGTTGTCATTTTTTCCTCCTAATCTGATCAGTCTTAACATTCTAGTTTTTTGTTAATTGTTGATGGTTCATGGTCTCCTGACTACTTAATAAGCGTCCTTCTCATCCAAGGTTGTAGTAGGACAGCTAAAAACTAACAGCTAAGAGCTACTTGCTAAAAAAACTTCAAATACCGCTCTCGTTCCCAATCAGAAATGTGGTTATGGTACTCCTGCCACTCCTGGGATTTGAAATCTACGTAGGTCTGATACATCAAGTCTCCCATCACTAACTGACTGAGAGGATCGGCGGCAAAGGCTTCAATGGCCTCGCCAAGGGTACGGGGTAAGGTATCAATGCCCTTCATCTTGAGTTCTTCTGGAGAATATTCATACATATTTTCGGTATGGAGTTCCCCTGGAGCTAGATCTTCTCTGATTCCTTCTAAACCTGCTGCTAAAATCATGGCAGCTCCTAAATATAGATTATTGGAAATATCGGCAGCTCTGCACTCAACTCGCCCCCCGCCTAGGGGAATCCTCAGCATATTGGTGCGGTTGTTGTTGCCGTAGCAAATATAGACAGGAGCCCAGGTAAACCCCGACATACTGCCTCTCGGGATCAATCGTTTGTAGCTGTTTACGGTGGGCGCAATCACGGCACATACCGCCGCTGCATGTTTCAGCACTCCAGCGATAAACTGATAGCCGAGCTTTGATAGTCCACAGCCACGGGGATCGTCACTGCTAGTAAATAAGTTCTCACCCGTATTAATATCGTAGAGAGACATATTATAGTGAGCGCCGCTGCCCGTGCGATCGCCAAAGGGCTTGGGCATAAAGCTGGCAAAATGGCCGTGTCTGCGGGCAATTTCCTTAACCATCAACCGAAAAAATGTTAAACGGTCCGCCATTTTCAGGGCATCGCAGTAGGCAAAATCCGTTTCAAACTGACCGTTAGCATCTTCATGGTCGAAGGAGTAGACATCCCATCCCAGTTGATTCATGGTCTCGACAATTTCGCTCACCCACGGGTAGTTATCGAGCAATCCGGTGAGGTCGTAACAGGGTTTAGCTAGCGTATCGCGATCGCTCACCGGGACAGCCTGACCGTTAGCGTCTTTGAGGATAAAAAATTCCGTTTCAATCCCCAAATTAAAGCCTAAACCCATTTGAGCGGCCTGATTGAGGACTTTTTTTAAGATCGTTCGGCAGCAGGCGCTAAACGGCTTCCCCTGCAAATACAGATCGCTAGCGAACCAGACAATTTCTGGGTTCCAGGGAAGGACTGTAGCGGTATCGGGGTCAGGTCTTGCCGACACTTCCTCATCATTGACAGCTTGGGGAACGCCATCCAGGGCGGCTCCGGTAAACAACTCCGCTCCCTGCATCATCTGAGCAAAGTGTGCCAGGGGAACTGCTTTGGCCTTGCAGATGCCGTGAACATCAACGTAGCTAGCTAGCGCATACTTAACGCCCTGTTCTACTAAAGTTGCGTGTAAGGTCTGTAGTTCGGGAGAGAGCTTTTCCATAGTTCTAAATTCTGGGCCATGAAGAAATTGCCTTTACCCTTTCCCCCTTCCCCGTTTCCCCGTATTTGTTATCTTCGTTACTCGCAGTTTCCTTCAATCTGGTCTAGAGGGATGTATTAAAAGCGACTAAACTGCTGAAGTCACGCTAATTGAGCTACAGTAACCCCAATATTTCCACTGTTTAGGCTTCAGATGCGATCGCTTTCAACACAGAGGCTCAATCTTTAAAGGAGGTTAAACAGAAGAGCGAGCTTGCTCAAAGCAGCGACGAGCAGGGACTAATAGCTAACACTCAACTGCCTCAATCGTCTTTTAGTTAATACAGAACAGAACAATTCTTTCCGTTGACCTGGAACTAAAGTTGACGAGGTTATAAACCCGATTCTTTATTCTCGTCGCTCAATGGCGTAGACCAGTACTCTTTTACCAAAGGTTTCCGTCTCTCCCGCAGGTTTCGCTCCTAACCTCTCAGCAACTCGAATTGAGCGGATATTGTCGGGATGAATCAGGCTGAGCACGCGCTTTTGGTCTAGATAATCAAAAGCATAGTTCAGCGCTATTTTTGCTCCCTCTGTAGCGTAACCCCGCCCCCAGTAAGCAGGCTTTAGTACCCATCCTAATTCAAAGCCAGGCCAGCCTTCGGCATCGAAAAAGCCAATTCGTCCGACAAACGCTTGACTATCACGCTCCTCAACCGCCCACATCCCATAGCCTCTGAGCTGCCAGTGACCCAGTTGTGACGCAAGACTCTGCCAAGCGACGACCCGTGATAGCGGTGCTCCGTTGCCCAGATATTGAACCACTTCTGGCTGAGAAAATAAAGCGGCATACTCCTCGAAATCTTCCTCTCTAAAGAGGCGCAGGAGCAGGCGATTTGTTTTTAAAATAACCATTAATTGCAATTAAAAATCTTTTGTAGCTGACAAACACTGGTTTAGTTTACAGAATCGTCTATTGGCAAAGTTAAGTGTCTTTTGAGGACAAGGAATATTATTCATGTTAAGAGAGAATGCCACATCGTCCGACTGGTCAAACAGGATACTGTTCTGTGCGTATTGTTGTCGTTCTGAAACTTTGTTGAGGGGAAATGCTGCTCTAAGAGGTATAACATAGTTTTCTCCTGCGTTGTCCCACAAAGAGAAGCCTAGAATGCTCTCAAAAATGACTGAGTGGACGATGTGCGATCGCCCCCGCTAAGGTAAGGTGCCATTACCGATGCACTCTGGCCCACCAACGCTGTTTCTATGAATCTTCGCGACCTGCGACAACAAACTCATCAGTGCTGGTCTCAGGTAAAACGCACTCTTTTTCCTGCCGAATCAGCCGATTATCTCCGATGGCGACATGAGTTTTTACATCAGCAGCTCAGCTTTGGGCTGTGGATCGGGCTGATTTGCTTCCTGATAGCAACGAGTCACCTCCTTTATAAGTACATCTTTAAACTCGAGCAGATCCGCTCAGACCTAGACACACTTTACGGTCAACCTTGGCGGGCCGAAGATTTACGCGATATCACCTTGATCAGCTTCTTCGTAACAACAGCGCTCATTGTTGTCTGTATACTGATGCAGCGAAGCCGCTGGGGAAAACGCTATCCAGCAATTGTCTTTCTCATTTTTGCTAGCTCTCTTAATGGGTTGGTTACTCAGATTACCTCCACGTTCTATGGAATTCCCGTTAAACCAAGCACCATTGTTTTTCTGGTCTTCGCCGTGCTTTTACCGCTGCGCTGGCCCCTGCATCTACTCTCTCAGCTATTACCAATCACCTACTTCACGGTGGTCTCACCTCTTCTCAGATTTACTAAAAACGTAAACCTCTCTATTATTGAAGATGTGTACAATCTGGGAGCTTTTGTTGAAATCGTTTGGGTGTGCCTGATTTGTAACGTCAGCATTTGTGTTTATGAACGATTGCGCCGCTCTGAGTTTGAATCCCGGCGAGAGCTGAAGATCTTGTTACATGCGCTCTCCCACGACCTTCGTAATCCTGTCATGGGAACGGCACTGGTGACCAAACATTTACTCAATCAAGCCGATAATGGCTCCGTCAAAATTGATGTTCCGGTGCTAGAGCGCCTCGTCCAGGGAAGCGATCGCCAGCTAGCACTGATCAATGCTCTCGTCGAAGCCTATCATGCCGATAGCCAGGGCATTACGCTTCGCTGTCAGCCTCTTCAGCTCAGCGCTGTCGTTGACGCAGTGCTCGCGGATGTTGAACCGAGACTCACGCAAAATAAGGTAGAGCTACACAACGCCATTAGTCCTGCCCTGCCGCCCGTTCAAGCCGATCCCACTCACCTCTGGCGGGTATTCAGTAACCTGGTGGATAATGCCCTCAAGCACAACCCTCCCGGCATTCGATTGATTTTAGAGGCCGAAGTGCTAAAGGATGCACACAGTTTGGCTTGCCAGCCCAGCAGCATGTCTTTGCTACGAGCAAACCGACCCCAAACGGTGTTACCAACCTTACCGACTACTTCTAGCCTCATGATGCCGATGCTGCTCTGCCGCGTCCAAGATAACGGCATCGGAATTCCCCGCGAGCAGCGTCAGCGACTCTTCGAGCTGTATACTCGCGGTCAACGCGCTCGCTATATGCCTGGATTGGGGTTAGGGCTTTATCTGTGTCAACAAATTGTTACGGCTCACGGGGGAGAAATTGGGGTAATCAGCGATTCCAACTCTTTTACCATCTTTTGGTTCACTCTGCCCCTGACGACCACCAGTAAGCTGTCTTCCTGCTCCGCAAACTAGAAATTCAGTCGCAGTCACCAGAATTAGGGATATCTATGGAGAATAGCGATGCCGACTGCTACAGCAGGCGTGAGACGGTGCATTAATTTTCCCTCCCTACTTGTGTATATTTGATGGTAATGCTGTTGTCCCAACCCCTTCAGCTAAATCTGCCGTTTCGAGTTTTCCTGAAGTGCTCAGAGCGATGAGAGCAGCAGCGGCGATCGCGGCAGTAATTTGGTAAGCACGGTCGAAATTCGTCTGAATTGTCTGTTCGCACCGGTTCTGTTCTTCAAAATCAGGAAACCTCTGACAAAAAGGTTCGGCGGGTTGTAAATTGACAAAAGCTTGCATATCCTCGTCGTCAGACCAACTTTTAACGATCTTTCGTAGTTGAGCTTCGGTTTCGGGATCTAAATCGCCCGCTGCGATCGCTTCTTGAATTAGCTCATGTATAGAAGCCATAGGGTTAACCCACTAAAATAATTGGACAAGCGCAGGTCATCATCTTTGAACAACTGCTTTAGGTTCTGAGAATTAAGATAATACGGGGTTCCTTTAGCCGTCTTCCTCCAACTGGTTCACCCTAGTGGCTCGATACTGGAAGGCATTGTTACTTCCCAAAGTTGTGATGTGCTGCTAGCAATAATGGGAGGATTGCGCTTGTTCAGCCGCAAAATCTTTGAGATCGGCAGCAAACTTGACGTTGAGCGGAATAATCCCTCGCAGATCGAGGCAATCGCTCATCATACACTTGAACTCGATGTCAAGCGGCAGCAACGAATCTTGAAACTCAGCAGTAGCAGCGGATAGATCCTGGGCGCGGGAATAGATATATAAAAAATCGGTGGCGCCTTCCGTTGATAAGAAAAGTGCTCCATCAGCAAAGCCCTCGGTTCTGAGTGCTTCGAGAACTTCGGCGTGTCGATTAGAAAGCTGTGTTAGCCAGTGACGCAACTGGTTAACCTTATCGGGTAGAATCGGTATTTTTAAACACTGAACCTGCAACATTGCCTTAAACACTTAGTTAACAAGATCGTTCTGTCACTAATTGACTAGCCAGTTGCGAAGAATCAAGCACAGATTTGCCTAAACAGATTAGGAAAGCTAGTCTTTATCTCTATTTATTATTGAAAGAGCAAAGCGAGTTTGACATCGTCCAACTGGATACCTCCAACTGGACACAGTTAATGAGCTACTAGGCATAAAGGACCATTCACCCTGGAGCTATCCGCAGTTAATGACGGTTTACCAAGTTAGTAGACTTGAGCGCGTTCTAGATTTACAAGCTTTCCAATCCAAAACTCGCTTGGCTCTGGGAGTGCGGAGAATTTCTACTGCCACATATCGTTTTACGAACTGATGAGGATACGGTTCTGGAGCTTTTCTTCAGAACGTGAGTTGTCCGTAACTGTTTAAGCTGTTTTCAAAAGCGAAAATCTGGCTTAGCGGAAGATACGATTCCGTTGCTATTCACGGGTGCAAGCTCAAGGTGCTAACAAGTAGTTTTGTCTAGGACAATAACACGAACTAAATACTGTTAGAAAGCCGCGATGCTTTTGCCCCAGGCTTTTCAACAGTATTTCCCTTGATTTTTGGTCTTTCACTACATACAGAATACTATCCTTATGTTTTGAATAAGTTAACTTGAAATACCTTGTTACAATGCGCCATTACTTGTTTAGCACTACCCAATCAAAAACAAGGATAAGAAGAATTCTTGATTTAAGTATGGGGAGCTTAATGCTTAGCTTTTAATATTCTTTAGCTAAGGCCAAGAGATACTCGAAGTGATTAAAGGCTAAACTGCAAGGCTCTTCGGAGTGTTTTTGAAGATAGAGTCTAAGCCTATCTTTAATCGAGTTTTAAGTGTTAGTAGAGTAATACTCATTGTAAAAAAATAGATTTATTTGTGAGACATAAGAGCTTCCAATAATGAAAAAACTTGCTAAATTGGCATATTAAAATAAAATTTAAAATCTGACCAGATCTCTTTTAAAGGTTTTTTGATATCCTTACAGAGGTAGATTGGGATATTCTTTGTAACGCCGACAATTCGATCGTTCGTGACAGTCGCCACCTTTTCCACGGGGATAAATTTTTGTTTTAGGAAACTTAAATTACCACCGACGCTGAGGACAATTTCGCCCGAATAATTTCTGGTTCCCCAAAAGTAATAGCCCATATGCCCGCTGATCGCTTGAGGAAGATTGTAGTCTCGACGAAAAAAATCTATTGCTCCAGCATAATTATAGCTCCAAGCTAAAATTGCACACTTAGACTGTTCGCTAGAACTAAGGTTATGGTAGGTAGTTGCTACGGTAGACGTAGTATCTTCCCAACCGAGCATCAGTCTAAAATGCCAGGGAGCCTCTGCTGACTGATTAGGAGAAAACCTCGATAATGCGGGAGGTCGATAAATGAAGTTTGAGTAACTAATTAGTTTCTCCATTGGCAAGAGGGGCAGACCGATTGGTGCCATCACGATGCCGCCCGCGAGTAGAACGCAGAGGAGAAAATATTTTAGAGAATTTTTATAATAATGGATGAGTTGCTCAAACACTATCGCTCCGGCAGCCAGAAATACGGGATAAATAGGAAGCAAATAGTAATATCGAGCCTCAAAGAATAAAAAGAAAGCTAGAATAACAATAAATGTCCAGCCAAGCCCGCGATATTTCTGGCCATCTCTGGCGAATAAATAATAGTAAATTCCTGTTAACCAAACGGGAAATGCTACAGGGTTAACCAAAACGATTTGTTGTAGAACCAGGTCAACAGTAGACGAAAGAAACGGTTTTTTATCGTATAAGTTTGCTTCCCTTTGATGCTCTAGAAACGGCCAGTGATGCTGAATTTGCCAAAAAACTGTCGGCGAGCAAATGACTGAGGCTATCAGGCAACCAAGCCAAAACCACTGATTGACAAGAAGCCTGCGAGCTGGAGTGACGAGCAAGCCAACGAGAAAGCTGATGGCAAAGAAGGCAATTGAAAACTTGTTCATTAACCCAATCCCGACAATCAATCCGGCTATAAGCCAAAGCTTAGGGGCTTCGTACTTTAGAATTAAAATTGCCAGGTAAGCGCAAAGCATCCAAAGCATTGGCTCAAATGCATTCATGGTGAGAATGGTATGGATAAACAAATACCCAGGCGCAATGATAACGGAGAGCGTAGCGAGGCCCTGAGCTAAACTTCCTCCTCCCAGTTCGCGAACCATGACTCCCGTTAAAAAAACCGTCAACGCTCCGGCGATCGCTGGAAATAGGCGAATCGCAAATAGGGAATCTCCTAGCAACCAACGACTGATGTTAGCAATAACAGGGGTCAGGGGGGGAAAATCAGCAAATCCCCAACTTAGATGCTCTCCTGCTGCCATAAAGTAAAGCTCATCGCCAAAAAAACCATATTGACTATTGGTGAGAAAATGGAGCAGTAGTTTTCCGAAGGCGAAATAGCCTGGGATGGCGAAGTCATGGGTGAAAAATCGTTTGAACCGATATTTAGCAGATAGTGTTTCAAACATTTACTTAGTTAATAATGCAAGTTAGGACGCAATAGGAGCGGTCAAAGAAGACACCGTGTTGAAGTGTGCAGCAATATCGAGTCAATGTCTTTGGTATCCTTGAGACAAAAGGGTAGTGGATATTAATCAGAAGAATTTGAGAACTTGCTGCCTCTGGGCCAGCCGTAAAGCTGAAGACGATAAAAAAAGTTGGGAAACAAAGCGAAGAGATATTTGAATGTTTTGAAGCTCTAAGGCTCGTCGTCGGTTCCTACCCATTGGTTACTGTTTTCAATCCAATTGGCTATTCTAGTTGCCACCACATCCGCAGTCGGAGCAGCATTAACCCGGTTAGCGCGGATTTTATAGGCTCTTGTCTTAAGGCGATTAACTGGTGCCCAGGCTAAGGAACCTTGAATTGCACCAGGACGGTACAATCGCAGACGAACAAGACCGTCGCTGGCATGGTAAACGATTGGTCCAACTCCCGACCAGTAGTAGTGTAAGGCAATCTTTCCCGCGTGATAGACCGGACCAAAGCAAGAGGAACTGCCATCGGCAATGGAGCCAATAGCAATGATGTCTAAAGTACGTCAGCATTATCCCCTTTAGTGAATTTGATAAACTGTATACTTGCGGTCTTGATATAAAGTTGTTAAAAAACGGCACGAGAATTGATTTTCCCTTTCAGCAACCACATGAGTGAGAGCGTAATTTGTCTCTAGCTGTTGCAGTAATTGACAGCGATCGCCCTCTTGTCCATACACTTGGTTAGCTCTCATCACTCTGCGATACCATTCAATTACCTCAGTATCTTTATATGGATGAGATTTCTTATTCACAAAAATTGGCGCTCCCGTATACAATCTAAATTTTTGAAGGGGGTGAGAATTAGGAGGAACTAAATAAGTATCTCCCGCTTGTTTGTTTGCTTTAACAAAATTCAGCATGGGAGTACTTTCTCCTTGATAGTGAAAGAGAGCAATTTGCTGGTCTAACCCCTGAAAGGTTAGAGCAGAAATAATTACCAAGCTAATGCCAACTACCCCGCGCTCGATCCCAGATCTTCTCTTTACTAACTCAGCAATATACGACGCGATCGCAGCAATAATAACGGCAGTTGATAGGGGGACTAGAAAGACAGATAAGCGCCAAGGAGCAACAAACCCGATTAAATTGCTATCTAACGATACTTGCAGAATGGTTAGATAAAAAGCCGTTAGAAAAGGAATCAGTAGAATCTTGAATAGTGGGGTGTATCTAACTAGATATAAACCGATGATTGCTACTACAGATTGTAGATGAGATGTGCCTAATGCTAACCAAACTTCTGGAACCGAGTGATGAGAGATTCTAAAATTGACAATAATCTCCATTGCTTGCTTTTTGATGGCCCCAGTCGTTGCCGGAAAACTCAAGTACATATAGCTAACAATTGGCAGTAACAGCAGCCCCGACAGAAAACCAATAGCGATCGCTTTTTTAGGCTGTTTTGGAAAAATGAAGAGAACGTAAGACAAGGCAAACACTGCCGCACTAAAAATATAGGCAGGGTGGAAAGTAGCGGCGATCGCACTAGCTAAAACTGCCCAATAATACTTTTTATATAGGGCTAGCCAAACCGACAGCAGGATAAAAACGCCAAACGTACAGGGCTGAAGAACAGGGCCTAAAATATACTGTCCTGCTACTCCGCTGTGAAGATGCCAAGCACTGTCAAAGAGTCCCAATTTCAAATGAACGGTATGAATGCCGACAAAAAGCGCAAAATAGAGGAAAGTTCCTACCAAACTTTTCTTGATGTGATACACATAATTGGCAATTCCAAATAGACTACAAACATATAGCCCCATAATTAACCCATAGTAAATATAAAAAGCATATTCATGATGAATATATCTATAGGTAAGTTCAACTAATGACGTAAAGGCGGGCAGAGGATCTATCGTGTTAGCTGTCCAGTCTCGGTCGAGAAAACCATGCCCTGCTCTAGCCAAGCCGTCAAGAAATTTAGTGGTTTGATTTCCATCAGCATTTTCGGGCAGGTTATAGATAGGTTCCTGTGTATAAGCAAAACTGAAAACCGTAGCAAAAAGTAAAAATTTAATCGGGAATAATTTTTTATCGATAATAATAGAAATGACATTCATTTTCCAAGATAAGCTTCAGCTTGATAAACATCGATGGCTAACTCTAAACCTTTTGAGCTAGAAGACATAAGCAACTGGCCTTTAAAAACCGCTAACCACATAATGTTGCGGTTACTATCAGTAACTTTAACGATAGGAACATTTTGGTAGTTGCTGCTCTCAATTTGGAGATCGTTCTGATTTCTAAGATGGCTAGCCAATTTCAACAAGCCAAGTTTATTTTTGACACCAATGATTGCTACATAATTTTCGCGACTGCGCTCAGGAAAATTATCTTTTGGCAAAAAGACCAACACGATATTGCCAAGCCAAGGACGAATATCTTGCTGATAATCAATTTTCTGTAAAGCTGCTGTTTGACTAAAAGCATTCAGTTCATGTTTGAATAAACTTTGCGCTTCAGGGGGGGCTGATTGTTGAATTTTTTGCCAATCCTGGGAACTGGTAGAAATGTATAAAGATCCCAAAGCTTCTTTTGGAATTAGTCGAGCGCCTTCTAGAGGCGTTAATTCATTTGCTAAAAGAATCCGAGAATGAAAATCTGTCACAATAATGGTACTACTGATTAGAGTAAGGCAAAGACAACCGATTCTGATTTTTTGCTTGGCCATTTGAGTATTTACCAGTAAATTTTAACAACACATTTTTTATCGCTAATTGGGTTTTTGACAACTTTCATGTTAGCGATTTAAGAATGGCCTTTGGAACAACATAAATTTATAGCGAGTCTTGTTTAGTGGACTCTTGCGTTAAATTTATCTAGAGAAAAGGCTCAATATTCAGAGCGATTTGTGTCTATTTCAAGGTAGGAGAAATTGAGGCGAGACGCTACTACCCAGAATCATATGAATTTCATGGAAATATATGACGTGGGTCATATTGTCAGTTGGAAAAAATCACTTTAGCCTTGATATGTTTCTCACTGCAACAGTTAAGATGACAGCCATCAGCCCTTCCGTATCCGTTCAAAAGATGTTCCGTTATGTGGAATGGACATTGATCGCTGTACACGTTGTCTACTATTTCTCCCTAGCGGCAAATGACACCTTAAACCTGACAGCAGAACGGTTTTGGCAATTGAGTGCTTTCTTTGTCACGATTGCGGCCTGGAGTATGATATTTCCCCTTCATCGCTCGCTGTGGAGCAAGTACGCCTATATTTCTCTAGAAATTTTGCTGGTCTTAACCCTTGGGTATCTAAGTGGTATTCATCTGGAATTATTTATCTATCTATATATCGCTAAAAGCTGTTTTATGCTCAGGCGCAAACGGACAGTGATGCTCTCTGCTGTAGTGGGAATTTTGTATGTGGGAATTTTTGTTTGGTCTTTCCCTAGAGCTGTCGAGGCATTTCCTCAAAATCCAACTAACTACAATCCTCGAGAGCCGACCGTTATCCGGCATCTGATTGCGAACAGCACAGCTCACTATGTGATGTCGAGCAGTTTCGTCATTCTATTTAGCTCTACCCTGCTGGCAGAACAAAAAAGCCGCCAAAGAGCTGAAGAATTAACACAACAAGTTGAGGGACTAGCGGCTCAATTGGAGCGGGTTCGCATTGCCCGCGACATCCACGATTCTTTTGGACACACGCTAACAAACCTCCAAGTTCAACTGGCACTCGCTCAGGAATTTCGCCAACACAAACCCGACCGCGCTTTTAGAGCGATTGATTTAGCTAAGTTCTTGGCCGATCAGTGCGTTGAGGATATGAGTCTGACACTACAAGCGATGCACCAAAATGATTTTAATCTCACTCAAGCCTTACAGAGCTTACTCGAACAACTCAAGCATAATCAAGGGCTGAAAGTGTATGCAGAAATCAACTTGCCACCGTTGCCCTTTCAGGTCAGCCATCATCTGTACTGCATTATCAAAGAAGGACTAACCAATCTTCAAAAGCACAGCAATGCTTCTCAACTCTATCTGGGTTGTCAAGCAACGTCTGATGGCGTGACTGCGAGATTAGAAGATAATGGTCAAGGGTTCGATCCAGCCCAGTCCTATTCTGGCTTTGGGCTACAGAGCATGAAAGAACGGGTACAGCTCTTGAACGGCGACTTAAGGATTTGCAGCGCCCCAGGGGCAGGCACTCAAATACAGGTGGTTCTTCCCCTAAAAAGGGAAAATTGATTGAGGAGAAAATTAGGAATAAGCTGAGTAGACAGAATCTTATCATAGTAATCATTTTTCGGGCTTATGATTCGACTATTGCTTGTTGACGACCAAGAAGTTTTCCGAGAAGGGTTGGGGGAACTACTCTCGATTAGAGAAGGGATTGAAGTCGTTGGACAAGCTAATAATGGGGAAGCGGCGATCGCCCTAACCGCTAAATTACAGCCCGACGTGATTTTGATGGATGTGCGAATGCCTGTATGCGATGGGGTCGAAGCCACCCGCAACATTCACCAGCGCTATCCTTGGATTCGCATTGTTGTCCTCACGGTGTTCGACGATGACGAATATATTGGACAGTCTTTGCAGGCTGGGGCGATTGGGTATTTGCTCAAGCGCACTCCGGCTGAACAGATTGTCACGGCCATTCGTTCGGCACACTCAGGCTACAGTCAACTCGGACCCACGATTGCCCCAAAAGTATTTGCCTATCTCTCTCCGAAACCCTCGGCATCAACCGTACAGCCTCAAAGCCACCTGAGCAGACGAGAACTGGAAGTGCTTCAACTTATTGCTCAAGGCAAAAACAATCAAGAGATTGCTCGGGCACTTTACATCACAGAAGGGACAGTGAAAAACTACGTGACTCGCATTCTCAGCCAGCTTGGACTGCGCGATCGCATCTCTGCCGTCCTTTGGGCTAAAGAGCATTTGTGAGCGTGAAGGACCGGGAACCTCTTCTACGAGTGATGCCGATAAAGAATCTTGTTCCAGTTGCTATCGTCCGTTCCCTCTTACCCAACCCAAAACTCATCAGAGGCAATTATTATACCATTTACCGAAAGTAGTCAGATAGTTCCCAAACTAACCAACAATTGGAGGTTCAAGGGCAAAGAGCTGCTGTGCTTCCCTTTCCCCCAACTCATCAAGTCTCCTATTAATTTTTCTAATTGGTATTAGATACGATTTCAGGCGGCTGCCGTCAACACTATGCCAACGGCGAATCCTGAGCCCGTTTTTGGCAACACTAGCCAGGTCAAGGCCACAAACCAGAACTGAGAGGCACAGAGAAGGAAAGTTTGTCCCAACCAAAGCCAGCGAAAGTTGAGTGGCTGTAAAGCGGAGCACATTGTGATTGACCTCACCACAACAAATCATTGATAACTTCGTAGACACCAGCAAAATTAATTTTGCCGATCGCTCTCAGGTAGCGGATTTTCGCAGTGGCGCGGTTAACGCCCGCTGCAAAAAGCAAATCAAGTAGCGCCTTCACCAGTGCGATCCAGGGAGAAAATCGATAACGCAGAAAGCGAAACCCAATGTAGCCGAAGTAAAGGAAACGCGAACATCTCATCGTTGACTCCACGAGGGATAAATTATTGTACAGGGATTTCAAACGCTCGATATAAAAACAGGGGTTTTATCGAGCGTTCAAAGTTGTGAGGGGTCTAGGCTTTTTTCAGCACCACTTTGATACCGTGTTGAGGACGTAAGGTAATCGAAGGCTGAAGCTCAATCGCTCGACTCTCTACCAGTTCTAGTTGAAACCGTTGAGCGATTGTTGCCAAGATCAACACCGCTTCCATCAGGGCAAAATTTTTGCCGATGCAGACGCGCGGACCATCGCCGAAGGGAAAGTAAACACCTCTTGGTAAGCGCTTTTCCAGATCGTCTGCCCAGCGTTCCGGGTTAAACATCTCTGGCTCAGTGAAGTAGCGCGGATCGCGGTGCATTACCCATTGGCTAGCAATCAGCGTGGTTCCCTTGGGGATAAAATAGCCGCCAATTTCGCAATCCCTCGCGGCTTCTCGGCTCACATCGGTAATAGGTGGGTAAAGTCGCATCGCCTCTTTGATGACCATGTGCGCGTATGGCAACTGCGGCAGGTCGGCGATTGTGGGGGGGCGTCCCTGCAAAACGGTCTCAAACTCGGCGGTGAGTTTTGTCTGAACGCGGGGGTGCTTTGCGAGGAGCATCCACGTCCAAGACAGCGTGTTGGCGGTGGTTTCGTGTCCTGCTAGCATTAGCGTTGCCACTTCATCGCGCAGTTGCTTGTCACTCATGCGGCTACCGTCGTCAGCATCCTGCACCTGCATTAACATGCCCAACAGATCCTCGCTTTCAATCCCGCTCGAACGACGATGTTGAATCATAGCATAAATCGTTTCGTCCAGCAGGGCGATCGCTTTTTGGTAGCGGCGATCGCTGTCACTGGCAGTACTGCTGTGCTTCAATCCGATATGCTGGAGCAGTTGAACCACAAAGTTGATGCGGCGAGCGCACAACTCGCTTGCGGTCGGTTCAACCGCCGTTTGCCGATCAAACCAGGTCATTGCCTCATCTAAGGCACGAGCGACGCGGCTAGCTTCATCATCTGTCACGTCCTGGTCAAAGATAGTCTTCATCACAATATTGAGCGTGAGGCGCATCATCTCATCATGCACGTCGCGCACTTCCCCTTCGCGCCACGACTGCAACAGTCGTTCGGTGTAGCTTACCATAACGGCGGCATAACTATTGATGCGATGCTGATGAAACACCGGTTGGATCAGCCGTCGCTGCCGTTGCCAAAAATCCCCCTCGCTGGTAAGTAAGCCGTTGCCTAGCAAGCCCCGCAAAATCCGTAAATCCTCCGCTTTGACGAACAACCGATCTTTCAAAACTTCGGTGATATGCTCTGGATTGGAGAGTAAGCAGTATAGCTTGCCTTCAAACCGTAACGGAATTATCTCTCCAAACTCGCGGGCACAGCGGGTCATGAAGCCTAACGGGTCTTGACTATATTCTGCTAGGGCAGAGCTAGCTTTCGGACTGGGTAATGCAAGCAAATTTTGACTCATAGAAGGGTCTCCCTGATCAACTTAACTTAAAATATGAGTAAAGCTCACTTATAAATAATATGAGGCTTACTCGTTTTTTGTCAAGAAAAATGTGAGTTTTGCTCAAGTAATTTCAGGAGACAGAGAGAAATCGAATGGCTTCAAATTTATCAAAACCGCAGGGCATGCGTCGTCAACCGCAACAAGCCCGGAGCCAGAAGCGAGTCAACCGGATTTTGGATGTGGCTGAACAGCTCTTTATTACGGATGGATACCATGCCACCACGACGAATGCGATCGCCGCTCGTGCCAAAGTCCCAATTGGGTCGCTCTATCAGTTTTTTCCCGATAAGGCGGCAATTCTGCAAGCCTTAACAATGCGCTATACGGATCTACTCCACCAACGTTTTGCTCAGTTGAATACTGACGAGATCAACATGCTGTCTCTGCCTGTCTACATAGATCGGCTTATCGATACAACCGCTCAATTTTTTACTGAATACCCCGGCTATCACGCCATTTTCATGCAGGTGCAAGGGACAATGCCAGAACTAGAAGAAATCGAAAATGCCGCTGATGCTCAACTTATTCAAGATTTGGTAGCGTCTTTGTCCCAACGCTATCCAGATTTAGAATCCGCCGATTATGAGGCGATCGCCTTTGTGCTGGTGAAAGCGATCGGAACCTTACTATGGCTGTCTCTTAGTCAAGAGAAAAACTTTCGGCAACGTCTCGTAGTAGAAACTAAACGATTGACGTTGAGATATTTGCAAAGTTATTTGCCAATCGGAACTTAGACAGCAATTAAGCACTACAGTTGTAGATAGGTGTAAGAACCAGCAAACAGACCTCAAACCTGCAATCAAAGAAATTTTGAGCTAGGCGCGGCAGCCCCGCGCTCTGCATGATGTGCGATCGCCCCGACCCATGTAAGTTGCGATTACCCGTACTCTCGTTTCAACAACTGAAGCTGTTTCTATGAATAGTCGTAGCAAGGCGAGTCTGTCTCTCGGTGGCGTTAAACTACAGTGGCAGCAATGCTGGTTTCAGATAAAAGGCACTCTGCTTCCGACAGAATCCGCTGATTACCGCAACTGGCGACATCAGTTTTTGTACAAGCGGCTCGGATTCGGGCTTTGGATTGGGCTAATTTGCTTTCTAATCTCATCCAGTCACGGACTTTACATTTATGTCATTGAAATCGAGCAGTTACGGTCAGATTTTGATAAATTCTACGGAGAACCTTGGCTAGCCGACCATTTACGTGACATTACCATTATCGGTTTTTTTCTAATCGTCGGGCTGATTATCGGCTGCCTACTGATGCATCGAAGCAGGTGGGGAAAATGCTATCCAGCCACGATATTTCTAATTTTTGCAGGCTCCGTTAACGGCTTTGTTACTCAACTCATTGCCACCTTTTATGATATTCCTGCTCAACCCAGCACAACTGTTTTTTTAGCCTTTGCCGTCCTTTTACCGCTACGCTGGCCGCTACATTTGCTCTCTCAGCTCCTCCCAATTACCTACTACACGGTGGTCCTGCCTCTGCTTGGTATTACTGAAGTGGGAAATCTCTCTATTTTCGACAGTATCTATAGCTTAGGCACGTTTATTAAAATTGCCTGGGTGTGTCTCATCTGTAACGTCGGCGTTTATGTTTATGAACGGCTGCGGCGCTCTGAGTTTGAATCCCGGCGAGAGCTAAAAATCTTTCTCCACGCTATTTCTCACGATCTGCGGAGTCCGGTGATGGGAACGGCAATGGTGACACGACGATTACTTAATCAAGCCGATGATGAATACGTCAAGGTCGGCATTTCGGTCTTAGAACGCCTGGCTCAAGGAAGCGATCGCCAGCTTGCACTGATTAACGCTCTCGTCGAAGCCTATCATGCCGATGGCAAAGGCATCACGCTGCACTGCCAGCCTCTACAGCTTAGTAAAGTCGTTGACACAGTGCTCGCGGATGTTGAACCCAGACTGAGACAAAATCAGGTGGAGCTACACAATACTATCAATGCAGCGCTTCCTCTCGTCAATGCCGATCCTACTCATCTGTGGCGAGTGTTTAGTAACCTAGTGGATAATACCCTCAAGCACAATCCACCAGGGATTAAGCTGATTTTGAAGGCCGAAGTGGTTAAGAATGGTTTCAATTTTGTGAGGCACGCTAACGGAGTATCTCTACCACCGTCGAACCAAGCAAAGATGCCCATGCTACTTTGTTCCGTCCAGGATAACGGGATCGGGATTCCCCGCGAGCAGTGCCACCGTCTTTTTGAGCTGTATACTCGCGGCAACCGTGCTCGCTATATGCCCGGATTGGGGTTAGGGCTTTATCTGTGCCAACAGATTGTTACGGCCCACGGGGGGCAAATTGGAGTCGTGAGCGAACCCAATTCGTTAACGATTTTTTGGTTTACCTTGCCTCTTGCCACCACGGGACGGCAGGAGATTAATCGCGGCTAAATTGCTCACCCTCGTCGCCAAACTCGCGCAACAGCATCACCATGAATGACTCTGAACCCAAAACGCTGGTAGAAATCTGTAATCCCGCTACCGTCAGTGAGGGTAACGGAAATATACTGAGAGCGCTGAAGATGATTAATGACCTCTTGCATACAGCGTGTAGCGATACCCCGGCGGCGATAGGCGGGATGGGTAATGACGTCTAGCACCTGAACAATGTAGGGATCGCCGCATACCCTAGCAAAGCCCACCAGAAGACTGTCAGTGGCATAGGCGGCGATATAGTAGTGACTGACTTGCAGCATTTCTGTTGTTTTCTCTAAAGTTCGCTGTCCGTTTGAATTCCAGCCAATCGTTTGATAAAGAGCGTTGAGCTGCTCAACATCAACTCTTCCGTTTTCGACAAAGACGATATCGGCGGGTGAAGAAATATTCATGGTTCTCATTGACTAGGGGACAACTAATTTGGTTAACGGAAGTTGCCGCAGAAGTGCACTAAGAGCAAAGCATAGAGGAGTTCCAGTGGTAAAGACGAGCAAAAATTTGGTGAGCGGACCAAGAGATAAATCGGCAAACTGGAATTGCAGGTAGAGAACAAGCAAAAGGTGAATTAAGTATACTCCGTAGGCGTTAGCAGATAGCATTCGCAGTAGCCTTCCTTGACTATTAAGCTTTTCGCGGAACAAAATTAACAATCCAATACAAAGCCCTACGCAAATTGTTGCTTCCCAACCACTCCAGACTAGGTTACGCCAGTTTAATCCACCTCCGGCAAAGATCATGGGAAGCGCCAGTCTTTCCTGATTCAGGCTATAGCCATAGCGCAGCAGTGCAGCACTCAGCCCAATTCCTAGCCAGATGTATCCTCGCCACCTTGCCATTCCCTCAAGCCAGCGACGACGGTAAGCGACGATGCCGAGCATAAATAAGCTAACGTATTGAGGAAGATGAGCCACCTCAGTCGGCAAAATCCCAAACAGATTCACCCATTGGTCAATTGGATACTGAATGCGAACTATAAACGTGACAACGGTGAGGCTAAGTAAGTAAACAAGAATGGTCTGATGGCTCGGTATCTGAGTATGGGTGGGGAGATCAAAGCGATGCTGCCAGAGAACATAGCAAACCGTATAAACCAGGAGATGCATCAGGAACCACAGGTGAGCGACTTCGATATCCCACTGATGAATGTACACCTGAATAAAAAAGGCGAAAAAAGAAACGGGTGGGGCAGCTAGACTATAAAGGACGGGTGGAAAGACGAAGAGAGTAAAGAACAAAAGCGGTATCCCTAATCGCTGCAGCCGCTCTTGGAGAAACTGCCGAACTCCTTTGCGATCGCAAGCTACTGGAGTAAAGTATCCCGCAATAAAGAAGAACAGCCCCATGAAAAAGGCGGCATTGACGGCAAAAAAGGAGCCTAGCAGCATAGCTCGTTCGGGATTAAAAATCGGCCATTCGCCTCCTGTAGGTCCGTAGGGCTGAGCAGCATGGTGAGCGACAACGAGAATCGTGAGTGCGACTCGCAGGTTATCCATAAAGGTTAATCGTGCGGATGGAGCGTTCTGCATCTCAAGGGGAAGGTTTACAGCAGCGGACGAGCAAAAAGTAAGCGACGATTCGGGTATCGGCAACGGTGGGGCACGTGCGCGCGATCGCTTCACTCGCTCGCGGTTCTGCCAGCGCTTTAATCACAAATCCGGCAGCAATCAGCATATTGAGCCATTCACTGAGGGTGCGATGAAAGCGGGGAATGCGAAATTTAGACCAGCGCTGCCGCAGCTCATCAGGAACGTTGCTAAATATCCATTCATCGATACGTCCATCTTCGCGCTCAAAGTAGCGTCCGACGGCGATCGCATACTCTTGTCCTGCTGGATCTTTCAGGCTGCGACGATAGGGCGGATCGAAACAGGGATGGGTGATAGAAAATTGCAAAAACCCCCCTGGCTTGAGTACGCGGTAGGCTTCCTGAATCGCCTTTTGATTGTCGGGCATATCCATCAGGCTCATAAAAGCCGTAACGAAATCAAACGTCGCCTCACCAAACGGCAAATCTAGGGCACTAGCGGTTTGAAAAAGGATTCCGTGAGGATCTTGCTGCTCTTGAGCCTGGGCATACTCAAGAAAAGATGGCGCCACATCAATAGCCACCATGCTAGCCCCTAGTTGAGCAAGCTGGCGCGTATTTGTTCCCTCGCCACAGCCAATGTCGAGTCCTTTCAAACCAGCAATATTGGGCAGTAGCTCCAGAAAAGCGGGGGTATTAACTAAATCCCGATAAACATCATATCCCTGCCTAGATAAAGCAGTCCAGGCTGGCGCGTTCCGATTCCAAAACTGTGCAACTTCGAGATGGTTCACAGGGCAGTTCTCCAGTTAATGAGGGGTAGATTACTAGGCGGCTTTGTTGTTGATTGTTGATGGCTAATTGTTTTTTCTCCTGGAAGATATAGCAGTTCTCAAAAAGCGTGAGGAACAGAATTTTTAGTTTTGAGGCAGGAGGCAGGTGTTAGGTGTATCTCATGCCGAGAACCGCTATGTACAGATAACTTAACTACCGCGATGAGTCCCTTTCGATTGATTAAGGATTTCTACTGCGAGGGCGATCGCTCGTTCCTTTTGCGGGTCATTTCCCTGGGCGTACTCAATGGGGAAAGGAACCACCACATCAGGAGTGACTCCGACACCTTCTAAACGAACCGTATCATCAACATAGACATCCGCCACCGCCACGTACAGTAAGCTCTCGTCGGGCATCAGGAAAGGTCGTCCGGCTACTACTGCGCCGGGAGTTTTGCTACCAACGACGGGTCCAATCTCGTACTGCTGAAAACCATAGGCTAAAATTTCTTTAGCGCTGCGGCTGCCTTCGTTGACCAGCATCACCACTGGCTTATTCCACTGGCTCTGGTAGGTCGAAGCTTGCCCATCTCGTCCAATACTCGTTACGCTCGGACCTCGGGCCGTGAAGGGATGAAGGGCCGTTGGCGGTGCGCCTCCCCATCCTTCCCGGAGATCGAGCACTAGGGCATCGGCATCTTTTAAACGACCGTAGATCAGTTCTTCTTCCAGCTTTTGCTGATACTGGTCCCCCGCATAGGACCAAATATGAATATAGCCAATCTGCTGATCCGCTCTTTCAACGACCTGGACGCTGTCTGTCATGGCATCAAGGAACATGGCGATCCCGTCGAATAGTTGAGGGTTCACCGTTATTTCTTCCTGACTGTCAGGAGCGAGCGATCGTTGCACGAGGAGGTTAATAGATTGGTCTACCTGTCCGGCAAAAGACTGAATTGGTTCAAAGGGCTGACCAGCGACGCTGAGAATTTGGTCGCCTACCTGTAGCCCTGACGCTGCGGCTGGACTACCATCAAAGATGGCTCTAACAAAGGTTTTGCCGTCTATTTCTTGAGTGACAACGCCAATGCCTGCATACTCCAATTTGCCGTTTGGAAAGGTGTCTTGAAGCTGAGTCCGCAGTTCCCGGATACGCGGATAGAAGATGCCAAGCACCTGATAGTAGGCCGGTTCAGCGGGGGTATAAAGATGGGTGTGGGAGGTTTGCAGCTCGCCGAGCATCTCGTTAATGAGAGCTGCCTGTTCTGTACGCGACGAGGCTTGGGCGACCTGCGGTCGGTATTGGTCTCCCACTGCTTCCCAGTCTATGCCGTTGAAGTTGGGGTCGAAAAAATTCTCATCAATGGTTTCCCAAACCGCATCAAACAGCTCAGTCTGAGTCGATGAGAGAGAAACTGCCCTAGGCCATATCCCCAGGACGAGACTGACTAATACAGTCAGGATGAGGCTAGAAAACCAGATTCGATATCGTCTGCACGTCATGATATTTTGCTCGCCCTCGTACTCGATTTCTTCCACTCTTCCAAGACTAGCCTGCTGTTTGAACTGGTTAAGAATTCATCCGTTAAAACAGCGGTGAGGGCTGTGAACAGTTCAATCAAATCAAACGAGTCCGGTTCTTAACGCGGCGACCGCCGCTTGAACGCGATCGTCCACCGACAGCTTATTCATCACGCTGCGGAGGTGAGTCTTGACCGTGCTGATACTAAGAAACAGTTCAGCCGCAATTTCCGGGTTGCTTTTGCCTTCAACAACCAGTCTTAATACATCCAGTTCCCGCTTCGATAGCTCAATCGTTGGAGCGCTCGGGCGAGTATATTGCAGATGATTGATGACGCGACGGGCAATTTGTGGATCTAGATAAGCAGCTCCGGTATGAGCGCAGTTAATCGCAATTTTGAGCTGTTCTAGGCCAATTCCCTTAATACAGTAGGCATCAGCACCGCTAGCTAACGCCGCGACCATCTCCATGTCTGCGGTATGGGAAGTAAGCATGACTACTCGTACGTCTGGCAGTTTTTGCTTAATCTGTTGGGTAGCGGCAATGCCATCGAGCTGAGGTAAGCCAATATCCATCACCACCACATCCGGCTTTAACTCAAGCGTCACGGCAATGCCCGAATAGCCATCTTCGGCTCGACCGAGAACCTGAAAGTTTTCACAATCCTCCAGAAACTGCTCTAGTCCTAGCTGCATCACCGGATCGTCTTCTACAATGACGATTTGCAGTGGAGCGTGGGATGGAAGTTCGATGCTGGAGGATGCGATATCGCCTAACATGCTGCCTCTCTTCACTGAAAATCTACAAAGCAAAAGATTCGAGTATCCTAACAAATTAACTCCGGTCTCAGCCTAGAAATTGAGCTTTCTTTAAAACTTTTCTCCAATCCCAAATTCGATTTCAGAATCGCCTTCATCGTTGATGGCGTAGTCGATCCAAATCGGATCTAACGGAGACTGAACCCGAACTCCAGCACCGTAGCCGAAGCCACTCCTAGACGACTTCCTCCATCTGGATTAGCCGAATGGACATATTTTGCTCAAAGGATTGGGTGCTGTGTTGGCTGTGGCCGATCGCTTTTAAAGTGACTGCTCAAATTTTCTCAATTTGATTGAACTCGCCTTTGCCTACAACTAAGAAACCCAGAAGGGTTGGTTCCCTCTACGGGAATTCAGCCCTCTTCACCTTTCGTAAAGAGGGGACACTTGAGCGGTGCGCGAACCAACTGGGGCAACTTTGCGTCGATAGCCGCCAGTTTCTTGACCCAAGCGTTCGTTTCTTTAACAGCCGTAACAATACCGACCACGTTGGCATCAATCTTCTGCATCAATGCTACTGTTTTCGGCTGAGACCGAGTAACCGACTTAAATCCTTCTGTCAACTCGCGTTAACATTTTTATCAACGCTTATATTTAGTACTGATGTCCTCATTAGAACAACGGCTCGATGCCTTTCGTCACTTACCCCTAAGAGCGCAGTTGACGATGATTGCTTCGACCAAAGCCAATTCCGTCCTGGTTCAAAATCAGGAATATATCGATCGCTTAGAGCGGATTCATGCCGAGTGTCTTGCCGCAGCTACCCCGGAAGCAAGACAAGCCTATGAAAAGATGATCAATACAGATCCTTAGCGCTCCTGTAGAGGCGCGGTAGACTAACAGGAGAAGCACTTCAGTTATCCCATGCCAAATCGCCTGGCCCACGCTCAAAGCTTATACCTCCGCAAACACGCCGATAATCCCATCGATTGGTGGTCTTGGAGTGAAGAGGCGCTTCACACCGCTGAGGCCGAAAATAAACCGATCTTTTTGTCGATCGGTTACTCTAGCTGTCACTGGTGTACGGTGATGGAAGGAGAAGCCTTTTCCGATCCTGAAATTGCCGCGTATATGAACGCGAACTTTCTGCCTATTAAAGTCGATCGCGAAGAACGACCAGACATCGACAGTATCTACATGCAGGCCCTTCAGATGATGGTAGGGCAAGGCGGCTGGCCTCTGAATCTATTTCTCACGCCCGGCGATCGCGTCCCCTTCTACGGCGGGACTTATTTTCCGGTGGAGCCGCGCTACGGTCGCCCGGGTTTTATGCAGGTATTGCAGTCTGTGCGCCGCTTCTACGACCAAGAAGCAGAGAAACTCCAGAACTTTAAGCAAGAAATCGTCTCCACTCTTGAGCAAACCACCACGCTCACTCCGGGAGAGGCGGCCCCAAGCAAAGCACTTCTGGTAGAGGGAGTAGAAGCCAATACCGGAGTGATTAGCGCCAACGACTTGGGTCGTCCGTGTTTTCCAATGATTCCCTATGCTCAAATTGCGCTTCAGGGCAGCCGCTTTGAACATCGCTACAGCGCTGAGCACCCTTGGCTTCAGCGTGGGCAAGATTTAGCTCTCGGCGGCATATACGATCACGTGGCCGGAGGCTTCCACCGCTACACGGTAGACTCAACCTGGACCGTGCCTCACTTTGAAAAAATGCTCTACGATAACGGACAAATCGTGGAGTATTTAGCAAATCTCTGGAGTATGGGCCATCAAGAACCGGCCTTTGAGCGGGCTATTGAAGAAACGGTACAGTGGCTTCAGCGAGAAATGACCGCCACCGCAGGCTACTTCTACGCCGCCCAAGATGCCGATAGTTTCACCGTTCCAGACGAGGCCGAACCGGAAGAAGGAGCTTTTTACGTATGGAGCTACTCAGAACTCCAGAAACGGCTTACTTCCGAAGAGTTATCGGAACTTGTAGAGCAATTTACCGTCACGCCCAACGGAAATTTTGAAGGCAGCAACGTGCTCCAGCGCCGCCAGGGAGGACATTTATCAGAACAGCTAGAGCAAACGTTAGCGAAGCTGTTTGCAGCCCGATACGGTAGCCAAGAGGTCGAAACCTTTGCGCCAGCACAGAACAACCAGGAAGCAAAATCCGGCAACTGGCCGGGACGCATTCCTCCCGTAACGGACACCAAAATGATCGTGGCTTGGAACAGCTTGATGATTTCTGGGTTAGCAAGAGCCTCTGGTGTTTTTGGTCAGGCACACTATCTAAAATTAGCCACTCGTGCCGCTCAGTTTATCCTGAAGCATCAGTGGCAGGATGAACGGCTGCATCGTCTCAATTACGACGGTCAACCTCAGGTTCTCGCTCAATCAGAAGACTATGCGTTCTTGATCAAAGCCCTGCTCGATTTGTATGCTTGTCAGCCTCAAGAGTCTCAGTGGCTTGAGCAGGCAGTGGCTATCCAGCGAGAGTTTGACGAGTTCTTCTGGGCGAGCGAGGGAGGATACTACAACAACGCAGTGGAAAACAGCGATGAGCTGTTAGTGCGCGAGCGCAGCTATGTTGATAACGCGACTCCCTCTCCAAACGGAGTCGCAGTTGCTAACCTCGTTCGTTTAGCCCTTCTCACCGAAGATCTAAATTACCTCGACCGCGCAGAAAAAACTCTCCAGGCTTTCAGCAGCATCATGCAGCAGTCTCCGGTGGCTTGTCCGACTTTGTTTGTCGCTCTAGATTGGTATCATCACTCTACTCTGGTGCGAACGACCAAGGAGCAGCTAGCAGGCATCATTCCTCAATACTTTCCCACCGCTGTCTATCGTGCAGAAGACGACTTACCCGATCAGGCCGTTGCCCTTGTCTGCCAGGGGCTAACTTGCCTAGAACCCGCTCAAACTTCAGACCAAATGTTAGCGCAATTATATGAGTCAGGGAAGAGGGCAGGTGCCGTAGGCACGGGTAAAGGGGAAAGGGTAAGGGGGAAAGGGGAATGAACTAGTTTGTTTCTTAGCCCTATGTTCTTTTGACGTCCCGCACTGGATAGTTATCCCTTTCCCCCTTCCCCGTTGCGGAGCAACTATTTCCCCTTTTCCCCATACAAATCAAGTCGTACTTTACAATTTCTGCCTAGAAGAGAAACTGATGGCATCGTACCAAGATCGAGAGACGTATATTCCCTATCGTCGAACAGACCTGATTGAACTTTGCCTGGAAGATGGTCAGCTCACCGATGCAGAGGCGCAGCAGTTTCGAGAATTTTGCTCGCTCCTCTGCGCTTTTTACCACTTTAAGTTTCAGGCTTACTTGGAACGGTTGAAGGATAACTATGCTCCGTTTAATCCGGATGGGCAGAGAAAGTATAGAGAACCGCCTACTTCAGAACGGTTGGCAAAAATGGAAGCTACACTCGTTGAAGACTTTAAAACCGTTTTGGAGCGAGCCAACTATGCGCCGATTTCCTCCGCCGCTTTAAAGCAAGCTTTCAAAGAGCGATCGCTAATTGAACTACAAACTAAAGTTGATCTGAACGATTTTGATGAATTAGTGTGTTATCGGCGGGGCGATTTCTATCAAACCATTGAAGTTAGAAAATTTTTTAGAAAGATTAAAAAAAAGATCGATGTTTTCGATCGGGTTGTTTTACTGATTAAGTTTAAAGAGCAAGAGCATTTTGAAAACCAGAATACCAAGGGTGGCTTACTTAAGTTTGCTCCTGGGAAAATGTACGTTTACTTCTACAGAAATGTTCCTAAATTTGATTTAGAGCTGCTGTTTCCCAACATAAAGATTAGCATGACCTGGAAGGATCGCCTCCTGTTAGGAGTTCCTGCTGTTGGTGCAGCTATTCCGGTTATTCTAAGGACTTTGCCTAAGTTAACTCTCCTTGTTGGAGCAATTTCTTTTCTGGTTTTTGGGACTACGCAAATTTTTGGTTTGAGGATTAGCGAAGAAAATGTGCGCGATTTTATGCCTGTGCTCACGGCAAGCTTATCGCTGATTGTCGTGCTAGGAGGGTTTGCTTTTAAGCAATACAGTAAATATAAAAGCAAAGTTATTGAGTTTAGAAAGAAAGTAACAGATACGCTCTTTTTTAAAAACCTTGCCAATAATGCCAGCGTCTTTCATAGTTTAATTGATGCTGCGGAAGAGGAGGAGTGCAAAGAAATCATTTTGGTTTATTATCATTTGCTAATTAGTAAAGCTGCGCTAACGCCTTCTCAGTTAGACGACAAAATTGAAAACTGGATGGACAAAAAGTTTGAAACTAAAATAGACTTTGATATTAATGGCCCCGTTCGGAATTTACAAGAAATACGGGGTAAGGCGATTGAAAATGGAGATAAGAACTCCACAAGCGAAGTGGCCCTTCTCAAGAAAGATGCTCAGGGCCACTGTCATGTTTTGCCGCTTGATGATGCTAAACGTTTGGTTGACTACGTTTGGGATAACGTTTTTCGTTACACGTAAAAGTAGCACTTGGAGCAGCGAGGGACAACGAAGCGACTACGCGACGGAGGAAAAAATGCCTACAATATTATCTACAGACTGATCGGTAAAGTTTGACACTCAAAGTTCCGCCGGAAAAGATTCCGGCTTCGGGGCCGGCTTACGTTCTGAGGGAACTTAGAACCACGCCCCAGCCGCTTTGAGCAAGCTCAACATCAAACACAAAGGGATTGTTCTATGGGCCAGTTAATCTTGATTGTTTTGCTCATCGTCTATGGTGGGGGGGTTTGGAAATTCTGGAAAGGATTTAAACGAACTAACTATAGTCCCAGTTTAAGCAACCGTGTGGTTTTAGCCTTGCTGTGGCCTGCTCTAATCGCTAATAAAACCTATCGCAGAAACTTTCAAAAAGCCCTCAAAGGCTAAGACGCTGATTGGTGAAGGCACGGATTTGGCTTATCGGCGGAACGAGCGATAGTGCAGAGATCGCTCGACTGCTTGCTGAACAGCATCTACCCTGCACGATTACCGTTACCACCGCTGCCGCCCAAACTCTCTACCCGCAGTGCCGCTGGCTGAAAGTGAGGGTAGGCAAGCTAGAGAGTGGACTAGAGGACTTTTTGAAACAAGAGCAGATTGGAGCGATTGTTGATGCGTCGCATCCCTACGCAGTAGCTATTTCTCAAACGGCGATCGCCGCTGCCTCCTATTGCCAAATTCCGTACCTGCGCTACGAACGTCCGACTTTGGCAGAAAACGATTTAAGCAGAGAGCTAAACTTTGACGAGCTGCTCTGCGGCAGTTATCTCCTCGCTCAAAGAGTTTTGCTCACCGTTGGCTGCAAAGCCCTTCCGCTATTTGCCCCCTGGCAGCAGCGCGCTACTCTCTTTGCTCGCGTGTTGCCAACAGAAAGCTCTCTCGCCGCTGCCTCTCAGGCTGGATTTACCTCGGATCGCCTCATTGCCCTGCGTCCTCCCATCAGTGCTGAGCTAGAAACCGCCCTGTGGCAACAGTGGCAAATTTCCCTAGTGGTGACAAAAGCATCGGGGCAAGCTGGGGGAGAAGACGTCAAGCGGGCTGTTGCTCAGCAGCTTGGCATTCCTCTGGTGGTGATTGCCCGACCCAAAATGTTTTATCCTCAGCAAACTGACCAGGTGATGGAGGTGCTAGAGTTTTGCCAAACCGTTTATTCTAGGTAAAGAGATTCAGGAGGTAAAACTATGCCCGATCCGCTCACCGCAACCGTTAGCGATCGCATCTGCCAGCATATGAACGACGACCACAGCGAGGAGATCGCCCTTTATGCTCAAGTTTTCGGTAACGTTGCCGATACTCAAGCCGCTGAAATGATCGCCATCGATCCCCACGGCATGAATTTGTTGGTCCAGACTGATGGGGGAGAACGCCCCGTCCGCATCGAGTTTGACCACGTTCTCAAAGACTCTGAAGATGCTCACCATACTCTCATTGACATGGTGAAGCAGGCTAGAACGCAGGCATCTCTGTAAGTTTGAGAGCGGGCATTAGAAGTAAACAGGCTTGATGAGAGTCGATGCCCCTATTGCGAGGGGATACCTCTCAGATAAGAACGTAGCATACAGTCACCGTACTACGCTCCTGGCTAATTTTGAGCTTTTGCTTTTTGCACGATGAATGGGGTTTAACCAAAATGAACCGAGATGCCCTGCAACATCCCTGGACTGCTGCCTACGCCAAACTGCTAGCGATTGTCCTCTTCTATGGAGCTACTGTTCATATTGGTAATATGGCAGGCCTAACTGGGACACCCTGGTTGTCTACGCCGCTCTTATGGAGAGGGATGGATATAGCGCTGTTGTGCTTTGATGTAGTGACTGCTATTAGCCTGTGGCGAGGGGTTTTCTGGTCTGTGTGGCTCGTCTTTGGAGGAATCGCGCTTCTTCAGTTTGTCCCCTATACGCTTTGGCGATCGCAGTTTGTCCTCCATCCCGAAGCTGCGCAAACTATCAATGGGTTATTGATCGCTGAAGCTCTGGTACTAGGAATTTTTGCTCTGTTGATTTGGCTTAGAAAATAGAACATCTGTTGAACGCGCTCGTCAAACTGAGCTGTTATCTAGCGAGTTCTCTGGCAACAGTTGAGCAAAACTTCCCACGTTGCCTAAACCAAGTTTAGGCACTCGTGACGAACGTGGTGGGGTTTCTCTGACCCGTTAGCTTCTGTTCCGTCTTCACTGTGAAACTTGCTTAAATACCTCGGCAAACAGCCGTACTATAAATAAGTGTCCTTCTTTTGGATACCCATGCAGCTTGGCTTGTGGAATTTTCTCGTCGAAATACACTGCATAGCTATAGGGCGCAAACCTGTCTTCTTCTCCGTGAAACAGGTGTACTTCTATCTCTATCTCCTCAACGCTAAACCCCCATTCCCGATACAAAAGAATTGCGTCATCAGCCGGACCTCGAACGCCTTGCCGAAATCCTTCCGCTATGTCATCGGCATAGAACTGGGCTACCTCCTCATCTGCTACGAGCTTGTTTGTCTGCCGGACTCATCGAACTCTCTAGCAATTTCATAAAAAATCCCCATCAAGATGGGGATAGAGTTAATCAGTTGTGCTCAAGTTAACAGTAGCCAAATCTGGTTCGTATATTTTTGGGTAAAATTTACCTTTTTGGTGTCCAATTGGGTACCGGCATCTATCCTGAGATCCTAGAGAACGTCTCTCTCAACAACGTTGTCACCTTTATCGACAACGCCATCGCGCTTATCAACAATGATTACTTCTGGGTTGCCATCTCGGTCTAAATCGCGGCTTTCAACCACTCTTCCTGCTACCGGTTCGCGTCCCGTTTCTACCTCACTAGCTGCTGGGGTGACTCCGCCTTGATAATCTGGAGCGTCGAAAATTTCAAATTCTTGAATGTGGCGATCGCGCAGAAGAGATTCAGCCCGTTTTACCTCATCTTCTGTGCCAACAACCATCATTAAATATTCACCAGCCTTGACGCGATCTTCATAGACCTTCGCTTTCTCTTCAGGAATGCCTAAGCCAACTAACGCACCGATAATGCCACCTGTCGCTGCACCAATACCAGCACCGGCTAGAGTAGCGGCAATTTCTGAAATTCCAGCTCCAGCAGCCAGCACAGGCCCGATACCAGGAATCGCAAGGACACCAGCGCCAACCAAGAAACCACCAATCCCTCCTAGAACTGCGCCAGTCGTAGCACCCGCACCCGCACCTTCAGGTGCGTTGTTACCTTCCTTCTCAGTTACTTCTTCAGCACCGCTCACGTTATCAAGATCCCGCGCTAGCAAAGAAACGTTATCCATATTGAAACCGTTCTCTTTAAGAGCGCGCAGTGCCCCTTCGGTATCTTCCTTTCTTTCAAAAACACCAACGGCACGCTTGTAGTGAGCGGAATCCATATCAGCTCCAACTACATCTCTGTCTCTAACTACATCTCTGTCTCTAACCATTTTTTTTCCTTAGTAAAGTGTTACGTGTGCTTAGTAATCAATCACCTCTTTTTTCTCTTAGACAACGGGCAGATCTCATCTCTCTGAAGGGATAACACTACATCTATCTAATTGGTTAAATTAGGCAATTAGCTAATATTTATACGGGCAAAACAGCGGAAAATGGCGCTGATTAGCGCTATTCCCGCCTAAAGGTACACAAAGCTCTCTATTCTTCTACCGCTGACGGATAAATATCATCAGCAACGATCACGGGTCGATTTGGGAAGGGTTCTTCAGTGTAGCTTGCTTCAAACTCTTCTACGACATCGGGTTCTAAACCAAGCTCGTACTCCTGCTCAAGCTGAGCGAGATCGAATGGCTCTACTCTACCAGTCACGACGACCATCTCTCCTTGCTGAACTTCACCGCCTTCTCCTTCAGTTTGAAGAACCTGATCGACTCCGACAACCATTAAGCCGACATCATCCACCCAGCCGTCTTCAAACACAGATAGCGCACTGGGAGAGTAAACTCGTCTGGCTTCTCCTTGGAGAGCAATAACCTGGTCATAGTAGGGTGATGGATCTTCTGCAAGCTGTTCAGCCGTGGGCGCAAGCGCAATCGACTCGGCAATAATCGCAGGCTGTTCTTCATAATCGACGTATAGCTCTGGATCTAACTCCAAACCGTACTCGCTCTCAACGTCGGCAGTCACAAACTGTACCGAGTCTCCTGTTACCTGCACTGGCACGTCATCTGTGGGGAGAGTTAAAGGTGTTCCAGAGGCATTGATGACTAAAATTGATTCGCCCTCAGACTGAAGCTCAAAGCCTTGCTCATCAAGTTCTTGCGACACTTCGCCCCGAACCGTCACCAATCCGCTAGCGTTGGCATCATCAGCTTCTACTGGATCTTCGGCAACGTCTTCAGTTGTGACGTTTGTTTCTTCTTCCGCAATTTCTTGGGGGTTGTTGCAGCCAGGAAGCAGGAGGGCCGCCATCCCAAGGGCGATCGCTCCCATACGGACTGCTGTTTGTTTTGTCAAACTATTGTTGTGACTTTTAACCATAGTAATCGTATTCCTTTGTTCTAAAAGCTAACTCTCGCTAAGACAGCAACCGAAACTAGTTCAGCTCAACGGCGGTTGAAATGCATATTTATGCATGTATGTCTGTTTAGTCTTATACTTTATCTAAAAGTAAAACACTAGATTTTGTCTCTATCAGCGGAGTGAAATCTAAAGAGCCAAGAGCATAATCAAGAACTAGCTAAGCGCAGTTGTTGCTGAGAATGGGCTTTTATGAGCGGGAAGAAAAGCTAGGTGTGCTCAGCGATAGCACACAGTTCCAAACAGAATGGTGGACTTGAAGCTTAGCTAAATAGGAGGAAGGCTATCTTCATTCTAAAGGCAGAAGCAGCGCTCAATTGGGAACTGTTATCTTCAGCGATATATGCTCTTCGATAGCAGCGTTGAGAAATTATTTATGTCTGAAGCAGAATCTAAAAAAACGACAGATCGCGACGAGATCAAGCGCTGGGTTGAAGAGCGAGGCGGTTACCCCGCAACGGTAAAAAGGACCAAAGAAAATGGACCGGGGCTGCTGCGCATCGATTTTCCGGGCTACAGTGGGCAAGACTCCTTGGAGAGAATTGAATGGGAAGAGTTCTTTGAAAAATTTGAAGAGAGCAAACTCGCTTTTCTCTATCAAGAGAAGCTGAAAAGCGGTGAAGAAAGTCGTTTCTGTAAGTTAGTCAGTCGGAATTAAAGCTTGATCCAGAAGATTCTATTTATAGAGTTATTGGGCGGAATTGGAGACGGACTCATTGCCCTTCCTGCTATCAAAGCCTTGGCCCTCAGTCATCCTCAAGCTCGCCTCACGGTGCTGACTTTCTCCCCCGCTGCGGACTTATTGCAGAAAAATAGTCTAATCGCTCAAATTGTCGTTGCTCAAAAAGGCCAAGCTCGTCAAGCCGTTGAGGAACTGGTTCAGCAAGGGTTTGATTTAATTGTTTCTGATACCAACTACGAAGGCATTGCTGACGTTGTTGCAAAGGCAGCCAAGAGAACCGTTACCAATCTCTGGCGTAATCCTCCTGCGCACCAGCGAGTGGGTGATCGCTTTCTCCAAATTCTGCTTGAAGAGGGGTTAATTACCCCCGATAGTGTTCAAAACCAACATCCGCTGATCGAACTCTCTCGGACAGAAAAGGCGCAGGCAGAACAAGCTTTGGGAGCAGCATACCGTCCCCTCATTTTCCTCATTCCCGATGCCGGAATGTCAATTAAGCGCTGGTCCCCAGATAAGTTTGTTGCCCTCGGCAAAGCACTTCAGCAGCAGGGCGGCACCATCTTTGTGGTGGAAAGCGAAGATAAACAAGCCCAAGCGATTGCCTCTGCCATTGGAGGTGATGCCTACGTCTGGCCGCGAGGAACCCTGCGAAAGCTAGCGGCAGCGATGGCCAACGCCGATTTAGTGATTGGCGCTGATACAGGACCGGTGAGAATTGCCGTCGCCCTTGATGTACCGACGATTACTCTGTTTGGTCCCTCCTGGCACGAACGCTACGGGCACCCCACCCCTCACATTAATTTGCAGGGATATCCCGAATGTCCGGAACGCATCATTAGCAATTTTACGCAACAGTCCTGCTGGTACAGTGGGGTTTGTCCCTTTGAGTGGGAGACCTGCACCGAAGCGGTGTCTCCTCAAGCAGTCGTGGCTGAGGCGGAGAGGGTGTTGAGAGGGACGGGATTAGTGGTTAGTCGTCAGGGGGTAGAGAGTCAGAGAGAGTTTCCTCCTCAATCGTTGCTCTCAGAGTGGTCTAGTGCTCGTAACATCCTGGTGATGCGGCTGGACAACATTGGAGATGTGATTATGACTAGTCCAGCTTTGCGGGCGATTCAAGAAAATTTGCCTCACGCTCAGCTAACGTTAATGGCGAGTCCCGGCGGTGCGCTCACGGCTTCTCTCCTACCTTGGGTAGATGAGGTGCTGCCCTGGCGCGTTCTCTGGCAAGACTTAGGACGATTAGATTTTGACCCGGAACGAGAATGGCAACTGATTGATACATTAGCTGCTCGTCAATTTGATGCGGCAATTATCTTCACTAGCTTCAGTCAGAGTCCTCATCCGCCTGCCTTAATTTGTTATCTGGCCGGAATTCCTCTTCGCCTAGGAGAATCAAAGGAGCGGGGTTTGGGAATTCTCACTCATGAGGTGGCATCAGCCCCCGATTGCACCCATCAAGTTGAGCGCAACCTTCGCCTGATCGAGTCTGTCGGGTTTAGGGTTTGCGATCGCCACCTCTCTCTGCATGTCCCCACCTCTAACGGCGTATCGGGTTCCTACATCTTGCTCAACCCCTGGACAAGCTGCCAGTCTCGCAACTATGAGGGGATGCGCTTTGCGGAAGCGGCACGGCAACTCAGTGAACAGACAGGGTGGCCAGTGGTCGTCACCGGCGTAGCCAAAGACCGCGATCGCTCTCGTCCTCTGCTAGAATTTTTGGGCGATCGCGCCGTTGACTCAATTGGGAAAACGACTTTAAGCGAACTCACAGCTTTGATTGCTCAGGCGCGTCTGGTGCTGACTAATAACACCTCCACCATGCACATTGCCGATGCCACACGCACCCCTGCCGTGATTCTGTTTGCCGGAACTGAATTAGAGTGTCAGTGGCAACCGAGAGCAACAGACGTAAAGTTATTGCGTCGTCCGACTGTCTGTAGTCCCTGCTATGCCTTTACCTGTCCCTACAGTTTAGAGTGTTTAGACATAGCGCCAGAAACGGTAGTAGCCGCTGGGTTAGAGCTGTTACGGAGCAACGGTCAACCGCTGAAGCAGTAATCGGCGATCGCTCCCCTTCCCCCCTTTCCCCGTTAGCGATACCATTTGAAGAATTGACTCTCAGATTAGCAGTAGTGGATTTAAGTAAAGACGAGATGGACACAACACAGACAACAACGATCGATACGGCTTGGGAAAACCGCAGTAGCGTTAACGCAGAAACGTCAGGGGAAATACGCGAGGCTGTCGAACACGCCATAGCAGGATTAGATAGCGGTCAATATCGTGTTGCTGAAAAATCCGGGAATGACTGGGTAGTAAATCAGTGGCTTAAAAAGGCTGTGCTGCTGTCTTTCCGTTTGAATCAATCTGCCGTCATCGCCAGTGGTCTGCAATCTCAGGCTCTCAAAGAAGCGCCCTGGTTTGATAAAGTGCCGTCCAAGTTTTCCGGCTGGACTCAGGATGACTTTACTCGCGCTGGATTTCGAGCCGTTCCCAATTGCGTCGTCCGTCGCGGTTCCTATGTCGCGAGAGATGTTGTGCTAATGCCTAGCTTTGTCAACATCGGGGCCTATATTGATACCGGAACGATGGTGGATAGCTACGTCACTGTCGGTTCCTGCGCCCAAATCGGCCAAGGATGCCATTTGTCCTCTGGAGTCGTCATTGGTGGCGTTCTCGAACCGCTTCAGGCCAATCCAGTAATTATCGAAGATAATGTGTTTGTTGGCGGTCAAAGCGAAGTGGCTGAGGGTGTGATTGTCCGCGAAGGAGCCGTTTTGGGGATCGGCGTTCATCTCAGTCAGTCTACTAAAATCGTCGATCGCACCACTGGCAAGATTTTCTACGGGGAAATTCCTCCCTATGCAGTTGTTGTTCCCGGCACCCTACCCGGCAAACCGCTTCCCGATGGCTCACCGGGTCCAAGCCTGTACTGCAACGTGATTGTCAAAACGGTTGATGACAAAACCCGTTCTAAAACATCGATTAACGAACTGTTGCGGAATTAGCGCCGCAGGCGCAGGGAAAGAAGTCGCTCCGCGACGGGGAAAGGGGAAAGGGGAAGGGGGAAAGGGTGAATAAATTAGTTTTCTTAACTCTGTGTTCTTTAACCCTTACCCGTCCCGCACCGGACAATTTCCCCGTTCGACGCAAACTCCTGTTCCCTCTGTTTATTAATAGCGATCACGTCGAACAATTCACTCCAAAGAAGATTCTCTATGTCTCTGTTTCCGTTCGATCAAAAGGAAGGGTTTTTGTGGCTGAATGGCAACATAGTTGTTTGGAAAGAAGCCACGATTCACCCGCTCACCCACGGACTGCATTACGCTAGTAGTGTATTTGAAGGAGTGCGCATCTATAACGGCAAGCCGTTTTTGTTAGCTGAACATCTGGAGCGCCTGTATCAATCGGCTGAAATTCTTGGTTTTACCATTTCCTATGCGCTGGATGCTCTTGTCGAAGCCACTAATAATCTGCTGGAGCGAGAAAATATTAAAGTGGGCTACATCCGCCATTTTGCTTGGCGCGGCAGTGAAAGATTGCGGGTATATGCCCCCGATACCTCAATCTGCGTTGGCATTGCTGCCTGGTCATTCCCGACGACGCTATTTGATATTGACACCAAGAAGCCACTGAAGCTGACTCGCCACGTACCCTGGCGCAAGCCCGATCCGACGACCGCACCAACGGTGAGCAAGGCAGCTTGTCTCTACCCCATCTGCACCATGAGCAAAGATGAAGCCGTCCAACAAGGCTTTGATGATGCTCTCATGTTAGACTATCGAGGGCTGATTGCTGAATCGACCACATCCAACGTATTTCTGGTACGCGATGGGAGTTTGCTAACGCCGATACCGGATTGCTTTTTGAATGGCATTACCCGGCAAACTATTATGAAATTGGCGGAGAAATTAGAGATTTCTGTTATTGAACGCCACATCAAGCTAGAAGAACTCGCCCAAGCGCAGGAAGTCTTTCTCACTGGGACTACCTGCGAGATTGAGTCGGTAAGTGAGATTGACGAGTATCGTTTTGAACCTTTCGGTCCTGTCACCACTCGTTTAATTGATGCTTACAAGCAATTTGTAACTGAGCAAACTACTGCTCCGTCTACAGTCTAAATCTGAGGAGATGCCATGCTTGTCAATGTTCCTGTTTTCGATCCTGTTAAGTTAACCCAAGAACTGATCCGCAGACCGAGCGTCACGCCGGATCGACACGGGGGGTTGGATGTGGTGCAGCGTCATCTGGAATTACTCGGCTTTACCTGCCAGCGCCTCAAATTTTACAACGAACCCGGCAGCTACGAAGTGGATAATCTCTATGCCCGATTGGGAACAGCCGAACCAAACCTCGCCTTTGCCGGACATACCGATGTGGTGCCAGAAGGCGATCGCCTGCGCTGGGGTGATATCGACCCCTACAAGGCTGAAATCCGCGACGGCATTCTCTGGGGACGGGGCACGGTGGATATGAAAGCCGGAATTGGCTGCTTTATTGCTGCTGTATCGGCGTGGCTTGCGAAGAGGAAGGATTTCCAGGGGTCTTTCAGCTTCATTATCACGGGCGACGAGGAGCACGAAGCGATTAACGGCACGAAACCCGTGATGGAATGGCTACAGCAGCGAGGCGAGAAGATTGATGCCTGCGTAGTGGGTGAACCGACGAACCCGCTAGAGATGGGCGACTGCGTTCATATTGGTCGTCGCGGCAGCATCAATACCTTTATTACCATCAAAGGCAAGCAGGGACACGTCGCCTACCAGCGCAATGTGCTCAATCCAGTTCCGGCGGCGGTGGCAATGGCAGCAGCGCTGCAAAATTTACCTCTCGACGAGGGTAATGAGTGGTTTGAACCGTCTAATCTAGAATTTACTAAGTTTGAAACAGCTCCCTGTGCGGAAAACGTCATTCCTGCCGCCGTTAATCTGCGCTTCAACATCCGCTTTAACGACGAGCAAACGGGGAATGGGTTACAACAGCTCATTCGGGACACGATTGAACCCCTTGCTCGGTCCTATGGCGTTGAGTACGATGTTCGCTTCCGCGTCAGTGGGGAAGCATTTCGGACGAATCCTGAAGATCCTTTTGTCAGCCTTGTGCAGGATGCGGTGGCAGAGGTTTCTGGCCGTCGCCCCCGTCTCAGTACCGATGGCGGAATTACCGATGCCCGTTTTCTTGTGCCCCACTGCGTTACGGTTGAATATGGCCCGTTGGATAATACGATGCATCAGGTGGGGGAGCATATTCCTATTGCTCATGTGTATGAGCTTTGCTGTGTTTATGAAAGAATCATTGAAAAGTTTTTTGATTCTTTTAGCTAATACCATTGACCGAAAGTAGTCAGATAGTTCCCCGAACTAACCAAGCATTGGAAGTTCAAGGAGAAAGAGCTGCGGTGCTTACCTTTCCTCTTTCCCCCTGACCCTTTCCCCCATCTCCGATGACTTTTTCTAATTGGCATAAGACGACGGTTCCTGGTTGTGGATGCACTCATTTATAGATTGGGGGAAAGGGAAAATTCCCTCTTCTCGCTATTCAATGGGTGCTCCGTGATGGAGCCGATTAAACAACCGCAGACCAGTCAGCCCCAGAGAATTCTGGCAGAGAACTGCTGCTCATAAAAGTCGTGCCGTCCATCAGCCAGACAGCATTTTTCCCGGTAGCCGCGTGTCGCCAGAGTAGGTCGTCTTTGTCATCTCCGTTGAAGTCTGCCGCGCCCACCAGGGACCAATCGAGGTTGGAAGCAGAGCGCAAACTACTTCTTTGAATAAAGTCAGTGCCGTTCATCAGCCAAACAGCGTTTTCTCCGGTAGCCGAGTGTCGCCAGAGCAGGTCGTACTGGTCATCTCCGTTAAAGTCTCCGACGTCTCGCAGTTGCCAATCTGTATCGGTAAGGGGCAATACCACAGACTGCCTCTGGAGTCCCGTGAAGAGCCAGAGCTGGTTCTCTCCGGTGGCGCGGTTAGACCAGAATAAGCTAATATCCCCTTCAAGGCCGTCATCTGGCATATCAATCAGATTCAGGGTGTAGGATTCTGTTGCTTCCGCTCCATCTCCCAAGGTAGCATCATCGATGCTAAGCGAGACCGATAGCTCAGGATGGGTTTCAAAGTCGAGGGGGGTATTGGCTTTGAGGAACAGAGCGCTGTCGTCAATTTCAAAGCTCTCAGCATCTTCCCCGCTGAGGCTTAAGGTGTTGTTGCCGAGGGCATCATCACTAATGACAATATCAGCTACCTTAATCCTAGTGCTGGTGTCGGTGTCTTCGGCTAATGAAGCGGTAGAGTTAGTGAAGCTGAGGCTGGGGGCTTCATTGACATCGCTGATGGCGATTGCCAAGGATTCAGTATCGTCTGGTGTGGAGCCGATGGTGGAGTCGTTGACCGAGACCTGCACGTTTAACTCAGCTTCGGTTTCATGGTTGAGAGGAGTATCGGCTTTGAGAAAGAGTTTTCTCCCATCCAGCTCGAAGAGGTCGGCATTAGGGCCGCTCAGGGCAATGGTTTCTGCTCCTAAACCATCATCATAGATGCGGATGTCTGCTACCTTAATCCTAGTGCTGGTATCGATGTCTTCAGCTAAGGAGGTATTAGTGTTGATTAAACTGAGTCTGGGGATTTCGTTGAGATTGTTGACGCTGATAGTAAAGGTTTTTTCGTAGGTTTCGCTCTCGCTATCTGTGGTTTGGATACGAATGCTGTAGCTGGATTTAGCTTCGTAGTTAAGCCGAGTGTTAGTTTTCAGTTGATTACCATCGATGGTAAAGGCACTGTTATCTGTATCTTCCTCCCCACCCACGAGCTGGTAAATATGAGTGTCGCCGTCATCGGCATCAATGGTAGAAAGAGTACCGACGAGAGTGCGGCTATTTTGATTCTCGTTAACCCGGTTGTTATCAAGAGCAATAGCAGTGGGTGTTTTATTAAAATCGTTGACATTGATAGTAAACGCTTCTTCATAGATTTCGTTCTCACTATCTGTGGTGCGGACGTGAATGCTATAGCTATCCTTAGCTTCGTAGTCGGGGGAGTCGATGATTTTAAGCTGGTCGCTGTCAATGGTAAAGGCACTGTTATCCGTATCTCCAGTGCCAGCCACTAGAGTATAGGTGAAGGTCTCGCTCGCGTCAGGGTCAGTGCTGCTGAAAGTACCGATTGCACTTCCCGCCGCACTGTTCTCATTAATACTGGTGCTGCTGAGGCTAAGCGCAGTGGGGGCATCGTTTACTAACGTAATATCAATGGTTGCCGTATCGCTTACTATCTCATCAGCGCTGTTTTGAACGGAGACAGTGAGAGTTTTTGAGGTTTCAGGACTATCTGAGGTATTGTTGTACTGCACTCTCTGAGCGAGCGCAGATACATGAGTATCGTCGAAAACTGCGGACGGGACCGATTGAGTAACTGTTACATCGTCAATGTAGAGCTGTGCTCCTGCAGCTTTACCGCCAGAATAGTCGTAAGTACCGGCAACAAAGACAAATTTGTACTCACCAGCTTGGGAAACAGTAATTGTCTCCGTTGCCCAAGTAGTAGCAGCAGATTCACTACTGCCTGTTTCATCTAGAATAGTTTCGATGTGATTGTTGTTAATATCAACAATGTAGCCATAAATATCATAGGCATCTCCCCCCCCTTGAGCTTGCCATTCAAAGGACACCTGGTCGCCAGATGACAAGGATATAGCCGTATCACTGTAAACGTATGGACCGCGAACGATATCATATCCTTCGGCAGTAGTAATTCCTGTAGAGGCGAGCCGAAGAGAATTTCCGCCTCCGTCGTTCTGTGTAGCATCAAGGACTGTCGTCATCGTCCCTGGGCTAGAAGGAGTGTTTTGGTCCCCATTAGAGTCTGAGGGAATGGTGCTGTCGGTGGGCGTAGTTAAGTTAGCAATTGTATCGTTTCCAAATTTGACCTGCTGGTTTACCGTTGTCCAACTCGTGATGGTTGTGTCTTCAGGCGAGCCAATGTTGAAATTACCGTTTGGAAAACTAGTGGATAAGTTAATCCGTAGATTTTTTCCATTCTGACCGTCGAATGTTGAATCTACGGTACCGACTACTGCTGCCTCGCTGCCATCGCCGAGATAAACTGTATTAGCAACAATAGAAATCTGGTTGTTAGCGGTAGAAATGTTGTCATCAGCAACTAAACTTAAAAAATCAGACGCAGTAGCGGTGCTTAAACTAAACTCAAGATAGCCGCTGCTGTAGTTTGTCCCACCTGAGAAGCTGATATCACTGTCTAGGATAATAGCGGGGTCTTGCTCAGTATACGATGAGTTACTGAGATTGCTGATGTTTAGCGCTAGTCGTCCTGTCCAGCTTTCTAGAACTGCTTCATCAAATGGGGTCTGTGCTGTCGTCCCTGTAGGGTTAACATCTAGGAACCAGTACCCGTCACCGATTACTCGACGCGACGCTGCTATACTTGCTCCTGTCTGCTGGTGCAGCTTCTCGATAAACTCTTCACCTGCGTCCCCAGCAGCCACGTTACAGCCGTAGAGAAAGAGATTGACTACCTTCCACTTCTGTAGCTGAGTGGCATAGTGCCTGAAAGTATCAAGACTTAATCGGGTGTTACCCAAGTACAAGCCACCTGGCGCACCGTGAGAAACGATATGAACAGCTCCGACATTCTGCCGCTGCTGTAAAACATGGCTAATTTGCTCAACACCATCAGCCGCTGCATCTAAGACAAATACTTCCGCTTTAGGAATAACACCATCAACTAACTGTTGATAATTTTTAACTCCAGCATCGATAAAAACGAGGGTGGCAACAGGGTTAGAAGGTTTCAGGGAAGATAAGTCTGTTTTCATCTCTACCGCCTCAATTTCGCAATTTTAAATATTAAGCGTTTATATTTATTGCAGATTGCTAAAACTTCCACCCATAAAATGAGCTGTCCCTAATTTTTCCTGCTTGCTTTTAATGTTTCAGAAGCAGAAAGACTAAAGATGATTTGACAGTGGAATAAGCCTAGTTTGACAATTCCCAACACAATTGCCCTCAGTATTACTGCTGACTGACCAAAAATAGATTAGGCTCGTATTGAGTCAACAGTCACTAGTTGTTGATCGCAAGGGCTAATACCATTGACCGAAAGTAGTTAGATAGTTCTCCAAACAAACCAAGAGTTGGGGGTGCAAAGGGAAAAACTTGCTGTGCTGACCTTTCCCCCTTCCCTTTTTCCAACTCATTAAGTTTCTCACTAGCTCTGATTTAACCCCAAATCGGCTCCAAATCGAGGAGCAATCCCGGCAAAACCACCTCACCACTAAGAGATTTCGGATTCTGTAAAGCTTCAACAGGCTGCCCCATACGGTAAATCTCAACAGTTTGTGTCTTCGGCTCGATGAGCCAACCGAGGCGCACTCCATTGTCCAGATATTCCGGCATTTTCTGCTGTAAGTCTTCATAGCGCTGGTTTGCTAAATCGCTCGGACTGACTAACTCAATCACAAAATCAGGAGCAATCGGAGGAAAGCCGTCTTGCTCTTCTTGAGTGAGAGTATTCCAGCGTTTCAACTGAATCCAGGCAGCATCGGGGGAACGTCTTGCGCCGTTAGGCAGAACAAAAATGGTTGATGAGTCAAAGCCAACTCCGGTTTCATCTCGCTCTGCCCAATTGGCCAATTGCTGACAAAGGCGAAAATTTCTTCTTCCTGCTGTTCCCCCTGTTGGCGACATAACTAGCAATACTCCTTGAGCGGTTAACTCCAGGCGAATGCCGGTATTGGCATCAGCAAGTTCATCAAACTGTCCCGGCGTCACTATAAATCCTTTGGGAATTGTAACAGTCGTCATATTTTTCTCCTTCCCCTTTTCCCCGTTCCGTAGGAACTTTTTTCCCGGGCCTACGGCGCTAGCTGACTGCTTCAATTTTCGGAATCCCGTCACCCTTTACCCAAGCCAAGTACTTAATGCGGCGCTGGCGCGCATACTCTCGAATCTGCTCCGGCGATCGCCTCTTCAATTCCATCTCGACTCGCACGACTCCCTCGGCTCTCAAGGTTTGAGCATAGGCGAAAGCTGCCGCGTCCGCTTGCGAAGAGTCAGGAATCACCAGCCAATGGCTCATAGGAGCTTCTGTCGGTAGCGCGTTGCTAGCCAGTAGACAGGTATACAGATCTTCCAAATAGAACGAAAAGCCAATGCCGGGAGAATCTTGCTTGTGCGGATGATACAGCCCTAAAAGCCTGTCGTAGCGTCCTCCCTGCCCGACGATACGGGAAGAGCGATCGCCTCGGCTTACGACGTCAAACACAATGCCTGTGTAGTAATCAAAGGTTTGCAGTAGGCTCAAATCTAGAATCAGCGGCAGCGGTTCGGGGCGACTGCTGTTGAGTAACTCGACTAACGTTTTCAAGTTTTGGACAATTTGCTGTCCCGTCTCGTCAAGTTCGAGCTGAGCCACCTGCTGAAGCACGTCCTCTGGTCGTCCCCGTAGGTCAAACAGCAACAGCGCCCGCTCCTGCTGCTCTGAAGTCAGTTCCAGGTTTTCTAGGGCAACGCGGTCGAGATGAGCTAAGCAGTGTCGGATTTCCTGCTTCAACGGCTCTGGAAACGGGGAAAGCAGCGATCGCGTTAAGCCCACTTCTCCTAACAGTAACTGCCACTGCTGCAAGCCAAGCTGATGCAAACAGTCCACCAACAGCAGCAACACTTCGGCATCTGCCACCACTCCCCCGGCAAACAGCAGCTCTACGCCAGCTTGATAAAATTCCATCTGCCGCCCGTGATGTCCGGCGGGGGGTTGACGAAATACGTTAGCGCGGTAACAGAGGCGCTGAGGGTAGGTTTTTGCTTCCATGCGCGTCACCGCTGCTCGCGCAATAGAAGCGGTTAATTCTGGACGCAGCCCTAAAGTTCCCTCCGAATTATCTTGAAGCTGAACTACTGTTGAGCGCTCGATCGCTCCTCCTGCCATCAGGGTATCAAGCCACTCTAAGGTAGACGTGACGATGCGCTGGTATCCCCACTGAGCAAACACCTGCTGGAGGCGATCGTTAATCCAGCTCTTTTGAACAACTTCTAGGGGCAGTAAATCTCTCGCACCGGCTGGTGGCTGATGAATCATGACAAACTATTTTGGTGGGCAACTCAAAAACAGCGGCCTCAAAACCCCTGTCTCTTACTTCTTTTTACCACCAAATAGACCGCCGAAAATACCGCCTGCCTGTTTAGAATTAGCATCTGCTGAGCGATTAGATTTCGCTCCTCCTGATGTGGAGTTGAGTTTGTCCAGTTCTTGCTTGCCTTGGATGACAATCGGATCTTTGGAATTAGCTGCCCAGGCTTTATTGATGTGAACTTTGGCCATGCCTAGCTGTTTCTGACGCAGATAGGCTATTCCCATCAAGCCGTGACAGGTGCTGTTCTTTGGCTCCAGTTTGAGAGCATCGCGTAGGTCTAAAACGGCCCGGTCATACTGACGGCGATTAAGATTCTCTTGGGCGCGTCGGATGTAAAGCTCAACAGGAGAAAGTTCTGGCTCTTTGTTTCCTAGCGCAGTAGTTTTAGCTGATGGGGAACTGCTCGCTCCTTTGGCAGCACTCGCCCCGACCGCTATCGCAGGAACCGGTCGCTGCTTGTGTGTTTGTTTGAACTTGAGGTAGATTAAGTTCAGCTCGCTGAGCTGAGCCACAGTAGGTATGACTCGGCTAAGATCTTGATAACAGTCGTCTGCTAAAGATTGCAGCAGCTTGTGGTAGGTTGTCTCTAGGCGATCGCCAGACTGCGACAGCTCTTGAGCCGCCTCGGATTCTACCGTTGCTGGTTCTCGGGCCAACTGCTCCCCAAGGCGGGCAATGATTAACCGGTACTCTGAGCGCGAGCGTTCCTTGCTGAGCTGTTCGTAAGCCGGATTGACTAACTTTGACAATAGCTGGCTAGCCTGCTGAAGTTGAGCTTTATCTTTGGCTTTACAGGTATCTGGATGCAGTTTTTGAGCAATTTTCAAATATCGCTGTCGAATCTGTTTAGCGTCTGCATCCACAGGAATTCCGAGAACAGCATAATAATCACTAACGTTATATTTAAATAATCCGTGTTTGAGCTGAAACATGAGGGGCTTTAAATAGTGTCAGAATTCTTTCCTAGTTTGAGCCGGCTAATGAGCTTTGCATCATTCATTCTTATAAGATAGCCCAGGAAATAAAAACGTCCAGAGTGCAATCAACTATACCCGATCAAGACTAAATTGAGGGCAGCTCTTTAGTTGGTGAGCATGACTCAATAGCCTTCTGCTTGACTTATAAATGGTGTAGACTGCTGAGTGAGAAAATGATTAATTTTGGAGCAATTTACGGTCAGTTTGCGTAATTACACTTAGCAGTGCCGCTCGAACCAATTGATTAATTCATCTATACGGAGGCTCAACCTACAGATGTCGCTATTTTCTCCCGATGAAGTCTTAATGAGACTGAGACTGGGACAATCTTTTTATGAAGCGGAGCTAAGCCACATCGATCTACAGCAAACCAAGCTAGATGGAGGAGACTTTACCGCAGCGTATCTTCGTGGCGCTAATCTTTCCGCAGCATCTTGCCGAGACACAAACTTTTCGGAAGCAACGCTGATGTTTGCTACTTTAACAGGCACAGAACTAATTCGGGCCAATCTTGCCTACGCTATGCTCAACAGTGCCTCCCTGGAACGAGCCAACCTTAGAGAGGCCAAGGCCGAAAATGCCAAATTTTATGGAGCCACTCTTCATAATGCTGAGGCTTATGCAGCAGTTTTAAAGAGAGTGGATTTTAGAGAAGCCAAAGGAGAAAACACTAACTTTTGTCGGGCAAATTTAGAGGCAGCAAATTTGGGAGCGGCTACTTTTCTTAATAGCAATTTTAGCGGGGCCAATCTTCGTCAAGCTTCGTTAGAAGCGGCTAATCTTCAGGGAACAATTTGGCAGCAGGCAAATCTGGAAAAAGCTAATTTGAGCCGCGCCTGTATCACCAGAGCCGATTTTACGGGAGCTGATCTAATTGGTGTTAACCTCAGAGCAGCAGAAATCGAAACTGTTATTCTGCGACAGGCAGATTTAAATCGTGCTAGTTTACAAAATACTCAAATTAAGTCCTCAGATCTTACTCAAGCTTCCTTGTTTTCCGCCAGCTTAGAAGGGTCAATATTAACGCAGGTTAGTTTAAGAAACGCTGATTTGCGAGATGCTAATGTGGAAGATACAGTATGGGACGACGTTGATTTAACGGAGTGTACTGTAGCAGGCGCGACTTTTACAAACGCAGAAGGATTCACTGAAGACCAGAAACTTTGGCTGAGAAACAACGGAGCGTTAAACGTTCCGCGCTGAGTCGAAACCATGAAACAACTACTCGTCTAGTGAGTATTGTGAATAGAAGATTGTCTCAAATGGCAACTTGGCATCGGTGCGATCGCTCGCCAAGGCTAAAGCTGAGTCTCGCTATTCCTTACCCCCAACAATCGTTCTACAGAAATGGCAACATCAGCAAAGGCTAGTGGCGAAACTGTTCCCGCCGTCACAGTTGTCTCGCTTCGGTATTGCTCTTCGAGGGGCTGGCGAAAGACTTTGACTTGCGATCGCTGAACGTCGATGACCCAATACTCAGGGATACCTGCTTTAGCATACGCTGTCAATTTTTCCCCTGTATCTTCAGCAAGGGTCGTATCGGCAACTTCGATTAGCCAGTAAATATCCTGGGGGGCAGGATGGCGATTCCTGTATCGACTCCGAGGAGGTTGAATAATGGCAATATCTGGTTCTGGTTCTGAATCTACGAGAGTAATGGGATGAGCTTCTGAAACGAGAGCCGCAGTTCCCAATTGCTGGCGTAAATAGTCACCGACCGTTTCATTGATAAACCGATGCAGCGGTCCTTCCGGCGCCATCTCAACGATTTTTCCTCCGATTAACTCGCAGCGTCGTTCGGAGAGGATACCTGCCTCAATCATCCGGTGATAGTCTTCAACCGTCCACTTAACCAGCGTTGTCACAGTTTGATCCCTGTCACTTTATGTATCCCCACTTTATCGAATTTTGAGTTTCCTTTCTCCCTTACTCTTTTCCCCCATTCTATAGAGGTATATCTACTCCAAAATTTCCTCCGCCTCTAAATCACGCATGGCGTAGATTTCCAAGCCAGCTTGTCGCACCTGATAAATTTTCCGAGCTAGAGGAGTCGCATCATCAGGCACTTCTGGCGCAACGACAGTATGCACATAAACTTCTTTGTTAAACGGGACTCCCTCTCCGAGGGAACTACCGTCCCTAAAAAACAGTAAGTTAGCGACCATTGCCAGCTTCCATTTACCCTCTTCAATCTTCTTCGGTTCAGACAAATCGAGTATCACCAAAACAACCTGCGTATCCTGATTTCTGCTAAAGATTCGCTGAGGAGTGAGGCGAGTCAGTTCCTGCAAAAACTCAACCCGAAAGTCTTCAGAAAGAGCAAATCCTGCTTGCCAGGTAGAGGTGGCAATCCTTTGAGAGCGACCCGATTCCGTCGCTATCGTCACTCCTGGGTCGCGCCTCGGCACCTTTTCATCCTGCGCCGACTCGACCGGAAGTTCCCCCGACCAGGTCATTAGCATGGTCATGGTATCTTCAACAAACTCGCGGATTGTTTGGGGCGTACGCTCTAGGTAATCCATCGGCTCGACGCGAATCGATTCTCCATCCACAAGCTGTACCAGAGTGGGCGGGTTTTTGCTCAGGCGATTGATAATTGCCCCCTGAAAGAGCAGCAGCAGCACACTCGCCCCCTGCATAATCACGGTAAGCAGCACAAACAGCGCTAGGTAGTTTCTCGATTTTTTCTCTGGAAGTATCTGCACCACAGCCCTCAATCCCTTACAAAAATGCTTATCTGTTTACTTTCCTGCTCGATAAATCTGCCGCCGCCGCACCGTCGAATCAACCGCCGGAACTACGTAGCCGACTAAACTTTGAAATACCGCTCGACCGCCGCTCACGCACACTGCCAAGGAAAGCAGCGGTGCCAGTGCTCCGACAAAGATTCCCACCAGAATCGAGTCCACAAAGTCTGTTAGGGACACATCCTGAATAGCATCGAGCACCACAATCGAAGATAGCCCCGTCAAAATGAAATAAAACAGCTTTGCAAAAGCAACAGAGAGGAAGCCTGTCAGCCAAGCGAAGACTGCTTTTCCGCCAACAGGCAGCAGGCTCAAGCCAAGAGCGAGAGGTCCAAGTAGGGCAGTAATAAATAGTGCGAGTTCAGTCAACCACACAAATGCGGCTCCAGACCCCATAAAGAACTGCATCAACCCAGAATCCTCACTCGCAGACATAAGTTTGTATATTTCAGGCGGAATGCCTACAGTGAAAGTATCTTCTTCATCAGAAGAACCTGGCACTTCGTTTTTAAGGATTGAATGTAACTTCTCTTGTTCTTTTTCGAGTTCTTTGCTGAGCTGAGCTAATTTAGGATTTTCTCCTGATTCTACATAAGGATTCAAAGCACAAATTGCCTGTTGAAGCGCCCCAGACTCAAATCTCTCAATTTCCTCTCCTTCATATACTGGTGGTCCTGATAAGCAAAACGCTGGATTTTCGTGACTAGTACACTGAGCTAAAATCGAGCCAATGCCCAAAGGAACTGTCGTGATACCAACTAACTGCCGAAAAGCCGATTCAAGAGTTTCTCCAATAAACACATCCAGAAACGCTCCGTTGACAATTGTTTCCTCCTGCTCTTGAACGTAGTTCTGCATAGCGCGAGTCGTGCTAGCGAGAATTTGTCCATTGTTACTTAAGAAAACTGCTACAACTAAGGGCCAAATAATTTCTCCAAACGATTTACTGGAAATTCCAGACTCTAATAACTCCCGCCCCCAACGTACTATAAACACAGTAACGGTAACTACTGCTAACAGTAGACCAATATCAGAGAGAGAACTATAAACAAAACTGGTAGGAGATAGCGCCACATCCCACAGTCCATCAAAACTCTCCTTGACTTTTTCTGCTACCGTGACATCCTCAGCAAACTGATCCGAGAGATCTAGGTCAAAATTACCAGCGCCATCACAAGTATCTCCAGCTTGCACCAGCAGCCAGAATGATAAATGAGTAAACTTTACTACTCCTGGAAGCATGGCTAACAAAATTTGAAGATCAGAAACTCATCGCACACAGGACGACTTTGTAGGTCAGAGTCAACGGGTTTAATAGTTATGCTATTGGGCGTGCCTAACTGAATGAAGGTCTCTGACAGCCGCCAGATTCCACTCCAGAGTTCCTCTCCTCGGTATTCAAAGACAGGAGGACAGACAATCCCTTCACGAACACAACCAACACGAACTTTGACTGGCGTGTAGTTGGCTTGAGCAGGCACTCCATAATGCTGCAAGAGATAATCTCTCATGTAACTGGGAACACGATTTAGATAAATTTCGGAAAGAGTATTGTTTTCTCCATGAAATCTAAAATATACAGTTGTATGATCTTTCTGACTCTTATTCTCAAATGAATGGGTAGCATTTATTCCTCGCTCACCACTAAAAACTGTTGACGAACACTCCTCTACTCGCTGTTTGTATCTTCTTAAAAACTCATCTCCCGGCATACCCCAAGGAATCTCCTCCCAGGCAAACAAGTCATAGGGAAAGCCATTAAATTCCCATCCCTGACCGCAGAAGAAGTCCTGGTTATTGGAAGTTGTTGGAGTTGGCGCAGGAGTTGGGGCAGTCGGGTCAAAGTTTAGAGGAGGGTTAGATTGAGCCTGTGCTGATGGCAGCCTCATCGTTCCTCCTAGTAGGGAAAGGTGAAACAGAACAACAGCTATGCTGATTAGGCGTACAGAAAAAAATCTCATCATTATCAATGGTCCAAGGGCACTAGCAACTATGAACCAGCTACATTTTTATCGTTCCCATCTTGGCCAAGAAACTAACGCTTCTACGGCAGAAAATCTGCATTAACTTTGAGGTTATTAGCGGCTAAAACCGCTGTCACCCTAACAGAACCTGCCGCGCAGGTTGCTTAAACTCTTGATTGTCTAGAATCTATGAAGACAAACTTGGTTTTTGTAGCCGCAAATTTATTCGCCAGCGCCTACAGTCCTCCGACAAACGTCGCGTAGCCCTGAAGATTTTTTCCGGCTCTAATTGTATTAGCACCGCTAATCTGTTTTTTCAGACCCTCGCTTCTGTAAAGTCCAGCTAAATACTCAGACTGCTGGATTACTGCCGCCACTTGACTTTGCTCAACCATCGTTGCCATCAAATGCTGCGTTTTCAAGCTGCCGACAAGCGAGGTTAGTTCGGCATTTTGCCGAGAATCAAGGGCAATTTGTTGCGATAACAGCTTCAACACCTCTTGACTAGAGTTGGCAGCATCCGCCTTCTCCGATAGCCCTGCTGAGGCTTTAGAAACTTCGTTAGTTCTCTCTACCAAAGCTTGAGTCTCTTCAATATTAATCTGATGCTGTTCCTGAGCTTCCTGACTTAGATATACAGCATCACTAATCTCTTTAGATAACGCTCGTTCGCTGCGTCTTGCTTCTTCTTCGGCTCGTCCGCCAGCAGTGGTTTCGAGACCTAAAGAAGCTGCATTGCCTTCGTAGATATCTTTTTTAATCTGTGTTGTCAACTCAATGGGGCTAGGCAATCCCAGTGCTCCTGGGCTGTAGGTTTCTGGATCGATCCATTTGTCATCGCCTAATACTGTCGTTGCAATCATGCTCGGTAAACGCTCTTCTAATTTGCCCATTAAAACATCCGCACCCAGTTCGACGTAATCAATAAAATCGTCTACATAATCGATGTAGTAAGATGCGACTTCGTTGACAAAATTTTCAATATAGTTAGTAAAGTAGCCAAACAAACCACCAAAGATTCCGGCTTTAGCAGGTTTAGCGCTCCAGGCTAGTAAGATTAACGATAGGCTACCAGCGATCGCCACCCGACGAGTTCTCCTAATGCTGATAGCTTTTGGTTGGTTGGACATTTACAGGCTCCTAAAGAAATTGAGTGAGGAAATATGAAAGCAATTGTCAACTCGTACAACTGCTGATGTCGCTGGTTCTTGTCTACAAATATAGCTTTCTGATATTGTTTGTTAAAGAATATTGGTGCCAATAGCAGCAATATTCATAAAAGCTTTAATTAATCTATCTTAGTTATAGATTTTGTGAAATTTCCTTGTCTTTCAGAGCAAAAACCCTTCAAAAGCTTGATGCAAGCCCTACTCTAGCCTCATTTCTGGTTCGCGGTTCGACTGCACCTGAGCTGTTTGATTATTTAACTGTGTTCCCTGCTCTAGTCTGGCTTGAATGTAGCTAAAGGCTTCCGGCTGTTTTCCTGCTTGCATTGCCTGCTGTGCGTTAGGACTTTGGCTCAAAATTTTGGCAGCAGCTTGATCAGTCTCGCCATTGATCAGTGCTTGGGCAATGCGGTTGTCCAGTGCTAATCCAGCTAAATTGGGACTAGCTAAAGCATTACGCACGTAAGCAGCAACCTGTTCGTAAGCATTAGCAGGTAGCTGAGCAGTGGGCTTAGATTCACCCTTTGGTGATGGGCTAGAGGCAGGAGCGCTGCTTGGTTTGGAATTTCCTTGCCGAAAATGTTCCTCCAGTAGATTGACGTTCCTCCCAGGGTGCCAACCCGGAGGAAAATTCGGCTCTAGTCCAACTTCTTCTAGTACCGTAGCGACAACCGAGTTACTGTTTTGGACGTTGTGTCCCCAAGCAATGTAGGGAATTCGTGCCTTATTAATTGCGTCTGCCTGCTCCTTCATCGCGGCAAAAACGGCGGCGAGTTCTGCTCCTCCCTCAGCAACCACAACAGAGCGAATTTCTCTTGGTGTTTCTCGCAGCGGTTCGCCTCTCCAACTAACGGGGTTCGTTCCATCTACACCGTTTTGACTGTATTCTCCGTAATTCGCTAAAATGTTGCCCGTCTCTGGATTCGGTCCGCCTCGCAGAATTTGCTCATTGCCTTGGTCATCTGCATACACAATAAAAGCATGACTTGCATCAACAGCGCGATTAAACCAATTATTGTTCTCTGTTTCGTCTAGCTGGTCAATTTCGTAGGATCTGACCTCGATTTTATGTCCCATTTAGCGCACTCCTATTCCAATCCTGGATGTTCTTAGCTATGAAAGCTATGCAGTATGAGCAACGCTCACTTCAATATCAACAATGCCAGTTTCGTCGTAGTAAATTGTGACTGACCGAAACGCTTCTGCCGTAAACCGAGGGTTGCTGACGGGAATGCCAAGAGGGTATCGATACCGACACAGATGCGTAGAAAATTCTTGGTCCTGGGATGACTCATCGCGACAGTAAGCTTCAGCAGCTTCTAGACTTTCGATTAGCTCATCAGGATCAGAACCAATGGGATGCATGTCAAGCAGCCGTTTCTTGATTGCCTGCTCAATTTCTCGGTCGTTGCCGGCGCGATCGAAATTTTCAAACCGAAACATAGTTTCCTCGTGTGGTGGAAGGGTTGAGGGTGAATTAGCGATCGCCCAATGGCGCTCTAAAATTACCGTCGCAGCAGCCAGCAAGAGGAAGGCGACGGCTATTCGGCGTAGGCTTTTAAATTGTTGAAACATCGCTATACTCCTGAGTTATCCAGCTTGTTGAGCGGGCGATCCCTACCTATTTAGAACCAGCTCCGTTCAAGCTTTTCAGTTCAGATGAAACGTCAAGAAGAGGTTGCGGTGCTTGCTGAGGAATACGCAGGGGTTGACCGTTGCGAATCGAGTTGACTAAATGTTTGGCAAACTCTGTCAGCGCAATAAACTTATCCTCGTAGTGCTGCAAGAACCAGCGACGCACAATCTGCTCATCTGGGTTGTTCGCCACTGCTGCCAGCAGGACGTAAGCGGGATAGAAGCGACAGTAGGTGTAAAGACCATCAATATCAAGCAGCCACTGACTGTAGATTCCTGAGCGAGACGGAAAGAAGCTTTCGCCAGCATTTTTGGCAACGATCTCGCGCGGATACTTAAGAATGCGCTCGAAGCTCTCCACCGCTGCTGGTTGAATGCGACCAATTAATCTGGTGCTGAGGTTTTGGAAGATCTTCGATGAATGTTGCGATTTAGCAATGGTATCGGGGTCTTGAGCGCTGAGAATGACTCGAACTCCGGCTTTAGCACCGTTTGCGCACAGCCTCCCCACCAAGCTAGCAATTTCCTCAAATTCAAAGAGAATGGGGGCTTCATCAATGAAAAAGATAGACGCAGGGGCAGCAAGGGCGCGACGCAACGCGGCTGAGTACGCCGACAGCGCTAAAATCGCCGCATCTTCTTCGTTGGATAGATTCGTTAGCGCAAAGACGATCAGTTGAGCATTAGTCGGAAAGCTCGAAGGACGCGAAATCGCTCGACCGACGCGACTGCCGAGCCAAAACTGAAGGCGCAGGATAATTTGCTGAAGAGCTTCGTTGACGTTGCCGGAAATTGATTCTAAATTGAGATGCTGCGGAGAACAGAATTCAAGGAAGTCTCGAAGAGTGGGAATATTGTGCCACGCGGGTGAGCCGATTCCCGCTTCTAGAGCGGCTTGATATCGCTGGTCAATGTGGGAATCGGCAAAGAAGGCGTTGAGGGCCAAATTGAGTAAAGACCGAATTGTTTGACCCAGTAACGGGTCTCGACTATTCCCGCCTACCATTGTCATCAGCGCTCCTTCTAGGAAGTCGCGGTAGTCGAGAAAGCGGGACTCCTGTTCGTCAGGCTCTAAAACCCGCAAGTCGGGTTTCTCAAAGAGATTGTTGAACTCGCGGGAAATATCGAAGTAGGCTCCGTTGTGAGCCATAAAGTGGGTAAAGTCGGTAAAAGTACTGCTGCCGTCTGGCTTTGGGAAGTCGATGGCCACGATGGGCATCTGGTGAGCTAATGCTTGCTTGAGGATATCGGCAACAAGCACCGATTTGCCGGCACGAGTAGTGGCAAACAGAGCCAGGTTGCGGTGCTGCGTGAATAAGTCAATATAAATAGGTGCTCCTCCCTCATCGGCAATGAGCTGAAAGCCCTGCTTATCGAGCGATTGCGTTGTCACCAACGGCATGAAAGCGGGGGCTTCATCGCTGAGGTAGAGCTGGCGACGGTCATAGGGAACGGCCAGCAGGCGCTCCCACACTATCGGTAAAGTTTGGAGCCAAATCTTCCAGGTGTAGTTCAGCTCGCGCGTCACCCAAGCCGGACGTTGAAAGCAGGATTCGAGAAAGCGACAGGCTTCATCGAGGTCGCTGAGGCGATCGCGGTGAACTAAAATAGTCATGCCCGTGTAGAGAGGAGTCGCCCCTTCGTACATCTGCTTTTGCGCTTCGTAGGAGCGCTCGGCTTTAACTTTCGCTGCCACATCCGCCGACTGTTTCTCTTCGGCAAGGTCAGCCGTGACGATAGATTGCTTGAGGAGCCGCTGTACGGCAATTTGCACTAATTTAGGATTGGCTGGAGCCAATTGACAAAATACTTCGGTATCCTGCACCTGTTCGCGGGCCATGACGTTCCAGACATAGCGAAGCTGAGCTAACCGATTGGCCCAACCGCTTGGCTTTTCTAAAAACGTCAGTGCGCCGACGTAGCGATCTTTAACTTTTAGCCAAGATTCGCTTGCCTGCGGCAGATGATCTCTGAGCAGTAGCGTGGTTGCATGAGTTTTTGTTCTGATTTCTTCTGCTATGCCCCGACTATCAAGCGTAATCAGTTGCGGAATCGGCGTCGGTTCGCTGCTGTTGAATCGCGACCAAAGACCATCCCACAGTTCTTGCTCGTCGAGGGGGCGCAGCGGTAGCCCCATTTTATTGGTGAGAATCTGCTCCCAGCGGCAAAAGCCGTCAGTAAAAGCTAGGGTGAAACTTTCCTGAAGCTGGCGTTGTTTCATTTCTTCTCTTTGACCCGTGTACCGATGCCACACTCCCTGCATCTGTGCCAGGATCTTCTCTACCGCATCTTGAGCGCCGACGTTACCCGTTTCAATAGTGTAGGTTACATAGATGCGAATGAACTTCTCTTTGCGAACGCCGAGTCGAGTCAATTCCTGGACTCGCGCGCGTTCTCCGGTTAGCAAAAATTTTGACTCCAGGTTGGGCGCGTGGCGGACCAGAGAAGCGAGTTCAGCCTGTCGCTGACGTTCCTCGCGGAATGACCCCATGTGGATCGTGAGGAGTTCGCCGCCGGGCAGTTCTTTTAAGCCAGACTCTAAGTTACTAAAGACAGTCTCCACGGTTTCTGAGGAGCGAGGCGTGGCGTGAATGCCCTGACACTCAAACCCAAAGACAAAGCGCAGGCTTTTGCCTTGTCCCTTGGTCAGTAGATAGGCTCCGACTCGGCGACCTCTTAAAGCAATCCGAACGAGAGCAGCAAGATGCAGAAAATCTTCAAACGGGGAGAGGGTTACTTTGTTCTTCTTGAAACCGACCCTCTTTTTGCCGAGTTTCTTCTTGGTTTGTGCCATGAGCGGTGATCTTCTAAAAAACTGTGGTATTTGGGGCAACCTCGCTCCCACCGAGGAACCGGAGGATAGATCTTAGACAGGAAACGCCAGCTTCTCTCTCCAGTGAGAATCCACCAGGTGGAAATGAGCCATCCATCTAGCAACACCATGGGCAGCCAGCCGAAGTCGTAGTATCCCTGACAGATGAAGTAGGAAAATAGAGTGAATAGAGACCAAGGCAGAACTTGATCGGCAGGGAGAGGTCCGAGACGAGGTTGAGTTCCAAGAATGCGGTTAACTTTAATCGGTTGAGAGCGCTCTGAAGGCATAGCAGTGACTAAAGCTTATCCTCCACTACCGCCCGTGTCACAGGCACCGTCGCTGGGGTCGCCAGAGATAAAGAAGTTGGTGAGCAAATCTCCGACTGTGACAATGAGAGTGGCCAGAATTGGCGTTCTCGCCATCGTCTGCCAATCTTCATCTTCTCGCACCGCATTGACAACTCGAATCAGGGAGACGGCAATGTAAATCAGGAAGAAGGCTCGTAGCGCATTGAAGGTGACAGAAATGCCTCGTTTCACGTTCTCGGTGTCTGAACCTGTACCAGCCACTAGCTCCTCACAAAAGAAGTTTTGAGCATCCTGGTAAAATTGCGCTCCCACTGGTTCAGCGATCCCCACTCCCCAAATTAGAGCGATCGCCGCAACGGCTGCAACGATTTCTGGGATATATTTACCCCCCGGACCAACGGCTTTAGCGGTCTGCCGCCACAGGTCTTTCCACATCAAAATTCCTAACGCGAGCGGAACTCCTAAATAGGTAAAGGCAGTAGCGTGGTTAATTAACAGATAGACACAGGCGACAAGAGCCGCACAGAGCCAAAGCTGGTATTTGGTCAGTCGAAGCTGTTTGAATTTACTGAGTGCATTTGAGATTTTTTTCATTGTTCTGTTGATAAACGGCTAGGCAGTTTTTGCCGCTTGAATTAAATCAAGCTTGCTGTTAATAAAAATCTGTTAGTTTTGTTGTCTAATACAACATTTTTGAGGAGTCGAGCAGGACAGACAACTTTTATTTGCAGGTCAATATTAATCCATAAAAAACGATTCTGCCAGCTAGCTATACACTTTTCTGCTGGTTTTTACTTAAACAAGGCAGATTAACCATGCTGAATCTATAGATTTCCGTGGTTTCCGCAATTTTTTAAAGTTATTGTAAATTGGCAATTTTGGCTTGCTGTGTTAGAAAAAAGTTGAGCATTGCCACTAAATAATGTTTACTGTACTGTTTGATGAATAGTTTGAAGAGTACGTAAAGATTGTTGCCAGACGTAAACTTACTATGAAGATGAGCCAAATAGTCTTCAACAACGATTAATAAGATCAAGCACTAGATAGCTTGGTATTACTTGCTTGCAGAAACAACTCTTTGTTGAAAGCGATCGCATAATTGCATGGTTAGAAATGTCGAGGAGAACTCGAGAATAGAGATGCCCAACAGTGGGCATTTAGCTCAAGCTGTTGAGCTGCCAGTCCCCGATAATTTCCAAGAGCTATTGAATAGCAATAGTCTGATTCTGCTAGCCTGTCTGATTGGTTTGGGGAGTCTCTCTGTCCTTGGCGATCGCCGTCGTCGCCAAAAGCAGGCCAACGCTCATTTTGGCGGCAAGCCGGAAACAGCGGCGGCTCGCCGTTTGGCTTGCGCTCAAATTCGGGAAAATCGCCGCAACGCTGTCTCTCTCTATGTTGGCCGTCCGCAGACATCGCCATCAAAGCAAACCCTTTATTTACCGGATTTGCAGCGAGGTTTAGCCGTCTGCGGTGGTCCTGGGTCTGGTAAAACCTTTAGCATCATCGATCCCGTGCTGCGTTCTGCTGTCGATCGCGGCTTTCCGATTATTCTCTATGACTTCAAATACCCGACCCAAACTTCGCGTTTAGCCGCTTACGCCCTTAAAGCCGGATACAAACTGCACATCTTTGCTCCTGGCTTTCCGGAATCTGCCGTCTGCAACCCACTCGATTTTCTCCGCAGTCCGACCGATGCCGAGATGGCCCGTCAGATTGCCGAAGTGCTCAATCAAAATTTCAAGCTGATGACCCAAGGCAGTGACGATCCGTTCTTTACAATGGCCGGAGATCAGCTTACTGAAGCCGTGTTTCTGTTGGCAAAAAGCACTCCCTACCCCGATATCTTAATGTGTCAGGCGCTGCTGTCTTTAGATAGTCTGACAGCGCGCTTGCGCAACGCAGAAAAGCTTGGCGAACTAAATCCTTGGGTGCTGGCTAGCTTTGGTCAACTGCTGTCGGTTGCCGATTCTGAAAAAACCGTTGCCAGCATCATTGCTACGGCGAACAACGCCTTTACCCGCTTCGCTAAGCCAAGCATTCTGGGAGCCTTTTGTGGGGAGACCACCCTGCCCCTAGATTTAGCAGGCAAGCAGCTACTCATTGTAGGCATGGACCGACAGCGGCGGGATGTAGTTGGTCCGCTGTGCGCCAGTATTCTGCACATGCTCGTTAACCGCAACGTGAGCCAGCCGCGCCAAGACCCGCTGGTGCTAGCGCTTGATGAGTTACCGACTCTGTATCTGCCTGCCCTCGTTCAGTGGCTCAATGAAAATCGAGAAGATGGCTTAGTCAGTATTCTAGGGTTTCAGAATCTTAACCAGCTAGAAAAAACCTACGGTAGAGAAATCGCTCGTGCGATTTTAGGCGGCTGCGGTAGCAAAGCCATTTTTAATCCCCAAGAATACGAGTCAGCAAAGCTATTTTCTGATTTTTTAGGAGATGAAGAGTTGCAGACGCATCAGAAAACCAAAGGCAGAAGTGCCGGAAAAAGCAACACTAGTATGGCCGAACAGGAAAAGATCCGTAAGCTGTGTGCGCCGGAAGATTTACTCAAGTTTCCGACAGGTCAGTGTCTTCTGATTAATCCGGGCTATCAGAATAAGCAGGAGGCAGGCATCCCGCTGAAGCTGCGGGTAAAAGTGCCAACCGCCGATATTGCAGCGATGAAGGATGGAGAGAGACTCTGGCAAGAAAAAGTTCATCAGCGCCTCGTCCAGCGTGGTTGTCAGACTCAGCCAACGGAGGGTGATTTGCTCCAGCGACAGGAAGCAGCCCGTCAGTGTTTACCCCTACAGCAGACCGAGAAGAAACTCAGCTTTTCTCTCAATCAGCTTAAATCCGAGGGATTGCTTTAGACCCGTAAAAAATGAACAATGACTCCAGTACATCTGCCTGTGTGGTTACGCTCCCGTCGCTGGGCACTAATCTAGATGCACCGAACTAGTGGCATTGTTCTAATGGATTTGGGGCTACGGTTAGCTTTTGAGCGCCAAGATCAAGAAAGCTTTATTACCACAATCTATCAACGGAATTCGTCAAACCTTTGTACGAGTTGCGATTGTTGACTGAGAAAGCCTTTCTTGGCGCTGATCGAACCGTTCTCGCAGTGGCTCTGAAAACAACCAGTAAGCAACGGCTCCTAGTCCTAGGACAGCAACGACCATTAAGAGTAACCAGTAACGGAAAGGCCGTTGGGGAGGCAGAGAAGCGGCTAGAGTCGTGCTATCAGCTTCTGTCGCTGGCTCAGGTAAAGCTGAGTCTTGAGCGGCAGGGGGCGGAGAAACCAGAGAAAATTTAATGGGAGTGGCTGGTCCAGCAGCGGGAGCTACCTGACAATAGAGCAGAGCCACGGTAATATTATCGTGACCGTTAAGCTGATTGGCAATTTTTACAAGCCGCTCGCCGACTTGCTCTACCGAGGCCTGCTGTTGCACAATGGGAAGCATTTCCTCCCAGTATTGCTCGACAAGCTCGTTGTCGCTTAAGCCATCGGAACAGAGCAGAAACACGCAGTCTTCGTCTAACACCAAGCGCTGGACCATCGGCTGGAGGAAATCTGAAGGGTAAATTCCCAGTGCCTGGTAGAGAGCGCCGGCGTTGAGAGACTGCACAGCGTCTTGGTAGATCGCGTAGCCACGCCTCACTTCTCTAGAGGCCACATCGTCATCTACCGTCACTTGATGACACCCCCCCGCATGGATAAAATAAATCCGCGAATCGCCAACGTGGGAAAAATATAAATACGGAGAATGGGCGATCGCCAGGGTGAGGGTTGTGCCCATACGCTGGCTCTCATGACGCTGTTCTCGGTCATTGCGCTGAGCGATAACGTTGTTGGCGCTGACGATCGCGCGTTCGATCGCGGCAATAAGCTTGTTCGAGTCATCCTCGGGACTAATTGCTATCTGCTCAACTAAATCCTCGACGGCCAGTTGAGCCGCTATTTCCCCGCCTTCTTGTCCTCCCAGTCCGTCACACACAATCGTTAAAGTCTCGTCCTCACGAGCCGGATGAATCGTCTGACCAGCGAGAGGAAAGCAGGCATCCTCGTTGTGGTCGCGGCTTGGTCCCGTTTCTGTTGCGGTAAAAATACAATAGGTGCGTTGAGGGCGATCGCCCTGCCGCAGTCCCTGCTCTAAGGTCGCCAGCAGTTGCTCCGGCTGCTGAATAGCTTTACTGATGAGATGCTGGCAAAGCTTCTGTAGAAACGGTTGCAGGGCAGTGGCGGTATCGTCAAGCCACTTTAACCAAAGTTGACCAAGCTGCTTGAGTGTGGGTGGCTGCTCATCTTGCCGAAGCTGAAGGAGCTGCACAATGCCGCGATTGGCTCTGATTAAGGCAGGCGCTAATAAGCTGGAGGCTACCCCTTCGCTGTGAAGCGGCTGCCACAGGGCTGCCATCTGCCACAGCCAGTTAAGCTGCCGAAGCGCTGCGGCTTCTGGCCATGCCTGAGCCAAGGGGGGCAGCAGCAGCTCGTCTAAGTCGGTGACGGTAGACCGATAGGTTAACAGCCAACCAGAATTGGCTTCAGCACCGAGCGCTCCGTAAACGGTCGGAACGTGAAGACGGTAGGGAAACAGCCGTAGATAGGGGACTAAGCTTTCTGGAATCTCAGACGGGAGCTGAGGCGTTAAACCGGGTTTAGTATCGAGAACCAGTTGAGTCTGCTTGAGCAAATAGCGATCGCTAATCAGCTCTCCGACAGGCTTTTCCTCCGCCACCTCAATAGCCCATAAATACCGTTTCACAATCGGCGTATTGCATCGATGGCACAATTGGTGACTCAGGAGGTTGGCAGCCTGACAGTGAACATTTGAACATTGAATTGTTGCCGCTTTCTGCATGCCAACCTAACTCCAACCGGACCCTGCGTTGTCGCCGATTTCTTCTCGAAACGTCGGGCGCACTGCTTAACTTCTCTCCATAAAGACCCATCAATGTTGTTTAGTTTTAGCACAACGCCTCTTGATCTATGAATCTGATGAAGACGGTTCAGGAAACGGGGATAACGCCTTGAACTGTCGTGGCCAGAGAATTAAAAAGTAGCTCCACCAGGCTAAAACTGGAAAAGCCACGAGGATAGTTGCCCATAGAGTCTGGGTCACTATCCAAGTACCGCCAATGATAGTCGTGCCAGTCAGCAAAATGGACCAAGGCTGACACCACCAGGGTTTATAGCTCCAAGGACTTGACTGTGGCAAGGTTCAACAGGTAATAAGGTTTACTTAATTTCGTATTTTCCTTCGGTCTCTGGGCTTTCAACTCGCGGTAGGCCCATGCTGTAGTTTAAGACTCTACCACTAAGATTGTAGCTAATTTGCCCGCTCTGCAATAGCCCCCGAATGAGGTGTTCTAAGTCCGAGCCAATCCGGCGGAGGTTATAGTCTGTCAAATCCTGACCGCTGTAGGATTCCACTAAGTCATCAAACTGGCGGTAAACTTTTTGCAGGGCTTCTTCGCTCCAGTTAAATTCATTGTCGGGATCGACATCCAACGTCAGAATGTTGTCGCTGGGGACGAGTTCGTTATTTTTAACCTCGGCGGTGTAAAGACGAATATGACGAGTAGTAGATTTAACTAGCATAGTCTAGATAGTATAAACGCTCCTCTATTGTGACATTATCTTGGCTGAGCCTTCCCACTTAACCTGACGAAAAAAAAAGGTCACCTACTACCCTGTTGTGAGACAGGGCTTGTGGTTGACCAACTAGCCGCGATCGAAACCAAGCATCCTTGGCCTATTATTTACTTGTTAAAGGCTTCAATGCATTCCTCAACGAGAGGATTAACGCTATCAATGTCTTTCCAGCCTAGGATTTCTGTAACCTTCTTTTCCAGATTTTTATAGGTTCTGAAAAATTCGGCAATCTCGTCTAGTCTGTGTTGAGCAACATCTTCTAGGGTTTTAACCTGCACATAGCGGGGGTCTTTGTCGGGAACACACAGTAACTTTTCATCGCGATCACCACCATCGATCATTTCGAGCATGCCGATGGGTCGTGCGGTAATCACGCATCCGGGGAACGTTGGCTGATCCATGATTACCATCCCGTCTAAAGGATCGCCATCGTCAGCTAACGTGTTAGGAATAAACCCATAATCATACGGATATTTGACAGACGCATAGAGAACCCGATCCAGGGCAAAGGCGTTGAGGTCTTTGTCAAACTCATACTTGTTTTTGCTGCCTGCTGGAATTTCGATCAGCAGGTTGACGAGACCGGGCTTGGGTTGAGCCGGAATGCTCGATAAATCCACGAAGTTCCTCCATCAGTAGTTGAGTGAGATTGAGCTTACTGAGCGGTGTGCCGAAAGTAGTTTCTGCAACCGTGCAGTCTGACGTTCGTCAAGCTCAAACAGACTTTACTACTATCTAGCCGATCTTGGCTAGGAGTCAAGTGTTTTTGCTCAAAGCCCTGACTACTCGCAATACCAAGATGGTGATGCCAAGGCTCGAGCACAGCTAACAGCTCAAGTATCCGTTCTCGGTTTCTTTTCCCCATTACTGGGCAGAATGCTGCTTGAGTGCTTCAATTTCTCCTGGATAAAGAATATGGAGTTCGCGGCAGAGAATCGACGTTGCTATCCGAGTAATTTGCAATGGCTAGCATTGGCAACGTGAGCGTCATTACTGCAATGATGGTTCCCAGTATGCTTGCCCATCTATGACTCGGAGGTTCAGCAGCATTGCCTGACGGGGCACTTGATTCCATAAATATTTAAGCGATGAACTCAATAGAGAGGTAGTCTGAAAAAACGAAACCAGATAAAATATACCTCACTTTTATTGTAGCAGTTTATTTACAGCAAACTGTACTTTCGGCCACTTTTTTAGGCTAGCAGCAAACCTTGGCACTGAAGAGACCGAAATCCGGAGCTTCTGGTCTTCGGCTGCCTTGGTAACCGTTGGCAAGGGTAAGGTCTCAGGAATCCGGTAACTTCTGTCTTCTGCTGTAGGGATAGACTGCGAACACGAAAAGCCGCCCAGTTGGGCGACCTATTCAGCAATCGGAGGATAGTAACTAAGCAGCACGATCAAGGGATCTCTGCCAGCTTCCGGTTCTGGAAGTCGCTACTATTCTGTTCCTAAGAGTAACGGGAAAAGCCGATGAGTGTATGTAACTAATGTAACAGAGTCAGTGCCGCAGGCGCGGGGAAGGCAGCGAAGCTGCGGGGAAAGGGAAAGGGGGAAAATGAACTAGCTTATTCCCTAACCCTGTGTTCTTTTCCCGTCCTGGAGGGACAGGTGTCCCTTTCCTCTTGCGGAGGAACAATTCTTTTTGAGGGGGAGAGTCACTGCTACCGTTGTTCCCTGGTCGGGAGTACTGTTGATGGTCAATTGACCCTTGTAGAGTTCGACTAGGCGCTGAGCGATCGCTAAGCCTAATCCAGAGCCTTGCTGCTCGTAAATTTTCCGCTCGAACTGCATATATGCTCCGACTTGAGCAATTTGCTCGGGCCGCATCCCCTTGCCGTGATCGCTGATGCTGAGGGTATATTGCGTATCAAGGTAGCTGGCAACCCTAATCGGCGTTCCTGGTTGCGAAAATTTAATAGCGTTATCGAGCAATTCTTGCATCACTTTTTGGAGATGGTCGGCACTCATTTGAATAGCGGCATCCTGAAGCTCGAGCTGGAGATCGGCTTCTCGATGATGGTCCTGAGTCAGTTGGTAGGCTGGCTCGCTCAGGAGCTCGAGCACAGAATTAGTGCTGGCCTGACGGAGCTGAGCTAGTTGCTCGGGAGCGGCAGCGATGATTTCTAGGTTAGCGTACAGCAGAAAGTTCTGAATCAGTCTGTACAGGCGAGCGGCGGAAGCTTTAATCGACTGCGCCATTTCCTGAATCTCTTCGCGCTCTAGCTCGTCCTCATAAAGCAGCAGTTCTGTGAACCCCATAATTCCATTGAGCGGCGTACGGAGTTCGTGGGGAAGAGAATGAGTGATGCTAAATCGTAACTCGCTGAGCTGCTGCTGATTCTTTTTGACGATAGTAGCCCGTTTCTCTAACCGAGTGGTGATCGCCTTCAGCAGATCTTTATGAGTAAAGGGCTTGGTAATATAATCGTCTGCTCCAAGCTCCATGCCTTGGCGAATATCCAGGCGATCGGCTTTAGCGGTTAAAAAAATGAGCGGAATGGTAGCAATGTCTTCATCCTGCTGTAGCTGTGCTAAAACACCAAATCCGTCTAGCTCTGGCATCATGACATCACAAAGAATCAAATCGGGCCTGGTTTCTTTGACCAACCGCAGGCCAACTGCTCCATTTTCTGCTGTCACAACCTCAAAATCTTCTAACAAGAGAATATCTTCAATATTGTCCCGAACTTGTTCATCATCTTCGATGATCAAGATAATTTTACGCATAGTAAGTCTCTCTTTTTTGGCTGTTTGTCTTAGCAAATAATTTCCTAGCTTTCGGAATGCTTTTTGCTTGCTTCTTGCCGAATGAGCACTTCAAACTCGTCGGCTGGTAGCGGCTTGCTGAAAAGATAGCCTTGAAAGGAGTTACATTTTTGCTGACGTAGAAACGCTAGTTCGTCTTCAGTTTCAACGCCTTCTCCCGTCACTTGCAGGTTTAAGTTATGAGCCATAGAAATAACTGCGGTGATAATGGCCATGTTATTTTTGTTATTGACAATGTTACGAACAAAAGACTGATCGATTTTCAAGCGGTTGCAGGGAAAATGTTGCAGATAGCTCAGCGAAGAGTAGCCAGTGCCAAAATCATCAATAGAAATATTAACTTTCAGCTCTCTAAGCTGAAGCAGAATCTCAAGCGCTGTTTTTTTATCCTGCATGAGAATACTTTCGGTAATTTCTAATTCCAGGCGGCTTGGCGGGAAGTTAGTTGTTGTCAGAATCGCAATTAACCGTTGAATCAGATTGGCTTGATTGAACTGGCGAGCAGACAAGTTAACGGCTAGCTGTAGACCATTAAGCTCTTGCCAGGCCTTGACTTGATGGCAGGCAGTCTGTAAAATCCACTCTCCAAGAGGAACGATTAAACCCGTTTCTTCAGCAATGGGAATAAATTTACCGGGGGAAACAAATCCTAATTCTGGATGCTGCCAGCGCGCTAAAGCCTCTGCCCCAATGACGGTTCCAGACAGCAGCTCCACTTGAGGCTGATAGTATACCTGGAGCTGCTCAGACTCTAGGGCGTGACGTAGTCCGGCTTCTAAAGTCAGGCGCTCAGAAGCATTAATTTTCATCTGATCGGTGTAGACCCGATACCCATTGCCCCCCTGCCGCTTAATGTGGTGCATAGCAATTTCGGCATTTGCAATGCCTCGGTCGAGAAAGGGACTGTGACAGTTCCAGACAATCCCGATGCTGACGGTAATAAAAACTTCCCTCTCCTGAAGGAAAAATGGCTCTAGGCAAAGCTGATTAATGGCCTGAGCTATTTGAATGGTCCCTTCCTTCTCGACGGGATTGAGCAGAATACTAAACTGATCGGCACCATCATAGGCGAGAGTATCAATCAATAAAGTATGTTGACTGTAGTGCTTCAATCGTTCACCAACGCTCTTTAACAAAGATTCGATAAAACAGTGTCCGATCGTACTGCGCAGCCAGTGAAACTGATCGAGACTAATGACAAGAATAGAGTAACTGTGACTGTCGTTCAGACGGAGCTTTTGAAAACGCTCGTGTAGATGAAGTTGATTGGGTAAACCCGTTAACTGATCGGTGCGAGCGACGCGATCGAGTCCGGCTGTAAGCTGCTGAAGCTGCTGTTGATAATTGTGAGTAATGGTTGCTTGCCTTGACAGGCGCATCGTCACCACCTGACGCAGCTCATCAGGCGTAAAAGGTTTGGTGAGGTAGTCATCAGCTCCTAGATTCATTCCCTGGCGCAGATCGCTGCGTTCGGCTTTGGCCGTCAAAAAAACGAAGGGAATAGCAGCCGTTGACGGGTTCTGTCTCAAAGCCTGGAGGACACTATAGCCATCCAGTTTCGGCATCATGACATCGCAAATAATTAGGTCAGGCAATTGCTCAGCCGCCAATACTAAACCAATGAGACCATTTTCTGCTGTAATCGGCTCAAAATTCTCAAGCTCGAGAAGTTCTTCAATGTTTTCTCGCACTTGAGTATCGTCCTCAATAACTAAAATTCTCTTCATTTTGGTTTCATGAGCAAAGGAAGTGACGACTGAACGATGCAAACCTTTCACCTCTGGAGCTTGTCGTTACGCAAGTCTTTGGGCAAGACAGACAAACTAATCGTTCCCAAAATTTGGCTGAATTTAACAAGGGAGATGATTTTTTTTGAGGAATGGGAGCAGGGAGCCGTTAAGTAGCTAGGGGGAATTAAGGAGAAAATGGGGGGAGCGGTCGTCAGTTGACTGTCAGGGAAAACAGTCTTTTTGCCTTCTCCGCTCAATTTAGAACGGCATTAACAGGTATTTGAGTTTAGGGGTAAGGTAACGGTGACAGTTGTACCGATGTCTACCTGGCTGTCTATGGTGATTTTACCTCGGTGGAGCTCTACGCATTTTTTGACAATGACGAGGCCCAGACCAGTCCCAGAAATGTTGCCGACATTCTTGGCTCGGTGAAAAGATTCAAACAAGTGCTGCTGGTCTTCAAGCGGAATGCCAATGCCTTGGTCGCGAATTTTAAGAACAACCTGCTCTTGGGCAAAAATGTCAAAATAGATTTTGTCGCTGTTGGGGGAGTATTTGGCGGCGTTGGACAGAAGATTGTTCAAAATTTGCCGCAGCAGTTTGCGATCCACGTACGCCTGAATTTGGTTGTGGCTAGCGGAGTCGACATGAGCCGTGAAGAGTAGAGTATGGCTTGAGAAGCTCGATTGTAGTTCCTCGGTGAGGTTCTGGCAAAACTCGACTAGCTCAACCGGAGTCGGTTCAATTTCTAACTGATTAACTTCTGCCTGATTAACTGTGAGGACATCGTTGAGAAGCTGGGTCATGTGCTGAACAGATGTTTGAATGCGGTTGAGATGTTTCTGTCTTTTGTGGGGCTGGAGGCGATCGCCATAGTCCTGCAACAGACCGGCTGATGAGGAAATGACGGCCAGAGGAGTGCGAAATTCGTGGGAGGTCATCGACACAAAGCGGGATTTAAGTTCGCCGAGTTCTTTTTCCTTTTGCAGCGTCTTAAGGACTTCCGCTTCGGCCCGTTTGCGATCGCTAATGTCTTCAACGACCCCCAAAAAATAATCGGCCTGGGAATTTTCATAAACCAAGGAAGCCGTGAGGTTCACCCAAACGAGCTTGTGAGCCTTACAAACGTAGCGCTGTTCTAGGGAAAAGGTTTCTCGCTCACCTGCCAGTAAATATTGGATTTGGCGCTGATACTGCTCAACATCCGCTTGATAGATAATCTCTGTACAGGTTTTCGCCACCAATTCTGCTTCTGAATAGCCGACAATTTCGCAGAACTTCTGATTGAGCCTGCTAATGCGACCATCTAATTGGAACTGTACAATCCCCACCGCCGCCTGTTCAAACATGGCTCGAAACCGAGCTTCGCTTTTACGGATGGCTTTTTCAGCCTGTTTCCGTTCGGTGACATCTCGGTACATCCAGAGGTTGCCGGAGAAACGCTGGTTAATAAAGATGGGGACGTAATCTCGTTCAAAGATGCGTCCATCTACGGTCTGGATTTCCTCACTGCTCACTGGCTGCTGGTGATCGCGAATTTCACAATAGCGTTGCTGAAACTGAGCCGGAGCGGCAAAGTAATGCTGGTAGTCTTGAGCAAAATCGGCAAAATCGGCTCCAATCAGCGCTGGAGACACGACCGGAAACTTAAAGATGTCGCAAAAAGCCTGGTTAATTAAGACGACGAGTTCGTGTTCGTCCTGAACCACAACTCCTACCTGAAGCGCTTCAATAAGAGAAGCCAGACGCGTGGTTGCGGCCTGGAGTTCTGCTGTGCGCTGCTCGACGCGGACCTCTAGCTGTTCGTTAAGCTGCTGAAGGCCTTGTTCTGCCTGTTTGCGCGGGCTCACGTCGGTAATGGTGCCCACGTAGCCGACTAACCCGGCATCGCTAATTTCTGGCAGAGCCTGCACATACACCCAGACAGTAGAGTTATCGGCCTGGAGCAAGCGATACTCGCAGCTAAACGGGAGTTGATTGTGTAACGATTGGGACCATTGGGACAGCACTCGCTCTTGATCGTTGGGATGCACTGGCTGGTCGCACGTGATTCCCCAGCTATCCCGCCGATTGATTTGGTGACAGCCAGCAATTTCTCTGGCTTGTTCGTTGACATAGATGCAATTTCCCTGAGCATCGGTGCGAAAAATACCCACTGGCACCGCCTGAACCAAGGTTGCGTAGCGTCGTTCGCTGGCTTGGAGGGCGGTTTCAGCTTGCTTGCGATCGCTGATTTCTTCAACAACAGCGATAAAGTACTTTGGCTCGCCAGTTTCCTCCCGCACCAGAGACACCGTGAGATTAATCCACACGGAGTAGTCATCCTTGTGGATATAGCGTTTTTCGAGAGAGTAGGTGGTGATTGTGCCAGTCAGGATCTGCTGGTGGAGGTGGAGGTCTTCTACCAGATCGTCTGCATGGGTCAGGTCTTGGAACGTGAGCGTTAATAATTCCTCTCGATCGTAGCCCAGAATATCGCACAGCTTCTGATTGACCCGCAGCCAGCGACCGTTAACCCCGACGTGAGCAATGCCCACGGCGGCTTGCTCAAACGTACTGCGAAACCGTTCTTCACTCTGGCGGGTCAGCACCTCTGAGCGCTGGCGTTCCTGCTGAAGGGCGATCGCCGAAGCGGCGGAACTGAGCAGATCGATATCTAGTGAATCCCAGGTGCGCTCCTCTCGACATTCATCGAAGCCAATCCAGCCGCAGAATTCTCCTTTGATTGAAATGGGTAAGACAAGGACAGAAACTGTATCAGGCTGGAGTTTTTGCAAGCTTTGTGTGGCTGGCGTATCTGGGACCAAACCGGCGACCGTCTTTCCGTGAGACAACTGCTGATAGAGAGGCGCGAGCTCTTCTTCTAAAGGCAGATTGGTTAATTTTTGAGTCCTTAGACGGCAAGTAACTTCGGGCGCACACCATTCCGCTTTTTGACTAGAGACACACTGGCCTCGCAAATCTCGATAATTTTCAAACCAGTAAACGCAGCTTACCTCAGCACACTGTCCTAAAATCTCGAGAATATCGCTGTAGAAGTTGGTCGGATCGCCCCCTAGTAAGCAGTTCTGGATTTCTACCAGCGCAGCTAAGTAGCGTTCCCGCTTAATGAGAGCCGAAGCGGAGCGCTTGCGTTCGGTAATATCTTCAGCAATGCCCACTAGGCGGTAAATGTGTCCTGACTCGTCAGCCACCGGAAAAGTGCGCATGCTAATCCAGCCCGTTTCCCCGTTGGTTCGGTAGATGCGGTACTCTAAACTCGCGCTTTCGGGTTGTCCTGTAAGGATGGCTGCAAGGCGATCGCGGTCTTCTGGATAAACGCACTCGTACCACAGGTGAGGCTGCTGATAGAGAATTTCGCAAGGAACCCCCCAAATTTGCTTGAAGGTCGGGCTGATATAGAGAAATTGATCAGTCTCGGTGGAGATAATAAAGAAAACTTCGCGAATGTGTTCGGCAAGCTGGCGAAACTTTTCTTCACTGTTGCGCAGCGCTGTCTCTGCCTGTCGCCGCTCTAGTTCTGCCCCCGCCCGGACAGCAAACAGATGCAGAATTTCCTCGATCAAAGCCAGATCGCGCAGGGGCTTGCGACTCAGCACCGCAATTAAGCCGAGAACTTTTCCCGTCGAGCCAGTGAGGGGAGCCCCCACATAGCTTTCTGCCTGCATCGCCGCGAGCAGCTCGTCTTGCGGAAACCGTTGCTGGACGCGGTTGGGGTATAGGCATATTTGTCCTCGCACAACTCCTTGGCAGGGAGTATCGGGTAGGTCGTAGGCAAAGTTGGTGACCATTGCCCCATCGGCACACACAGCGACGGTCCGAATCTGGTCTGGCTGAGCGAGTTCTCCGACAAAAGCGTACTCTGTGTTTAGAGATTGGGCCAAATACTGCACCAGCGACTGAAAGAACGCTTCTCCATCGGTCGCAGGAATCCCGGCTGCCAAATTTCTCAGGGCATCTTCGAGGCGTTTTGATTCGGTCACGTCTCGCGCTACAGCGCAGAAGAGGCGATCGCTATAGGGAATACTAGTCCAGGAAAGCCAGCGGTAAGATCCATCTCGACAGCGGTAGCGATTCTCAAACTTGGGGACTGCCTGACCGAGGGCAAGGGTTTCGAGTTGCTCTAGGGTAGCCTGAATGTCTTCGAGGTGAACAAAATCGAGAAACGAGGTGGATAACAATTCTATCTCGCTATAGCCAAGGTCTTCAAAACGCGGGTTGATTCGCTTAAAATAACCATCCGTTCCGGCAATGCAGAACATATCTAAGGACAAATTGAAGAAGCGGTTGAGTTCTGCTTCAGTCCGTTGCCGCTCAACAGCGGTGGCAATAACATTGGCGATCGCCTGAATGAAATTCGCGTCATCTTGGCTAAACTGCCGCTGACGGGTAGAGTAGGCATCTAAGATGCCGTAGGGTTCATCTTTTCCTCTAATAACGACGCTCATGCCGCTGATGGCCCCTTTTTTCCGCAAAAAAGGTGATTTATAAAATCGGGTTTCCCGGCGCAGATCCTCAATTACCACGGTTTCAGACAGCATGAAAGCATAGCCTGCCTGAGATTCTCGATCGGCACGAACCGTCGGCACGTCCTCTTCCCACCCATAGGTGGCTGCTGCACGGAGTTCACCTTGATGGGGCAGCAGTTCTAAGATACGCGCATACTGAATGTCTAGGGTCCGAGCGACCAAAGCGGTCGCGTCAGCCATGAACCCCTCTAAGTTGGGTTCGGCGAGGGCCTGCTGACCGAGTTGAGCGATGGCGGCTTGTTGGCTGGCCCGCACTCTCAGTTCGGCTTCTACCTGTTGATATTCAGTTACGTCAATGCCGGTGCTGATGACGTGCTCGCTCTCTCCGTGGTTCAACACCACCGTGTTAGACCACAAAATCTGACGATGGCTACCGTCCTTAGCAACCCAGCAGGTGCGGTACTGCTCGGTATCGAACCGCCGAAATGCAGCTCGACTCGCCGCTACTTCTTCAGGGAGCACAAATTCCCACCAGGGTTGTCCCTCAACTTCCCTCAAGCAGTAGCCGGTAATGCGTTCGCAGGCTGGATTAAAATAGAGAATCCGACCTTGAGTATCAAGAACCATCACGCACAGAGCAGCGATCTCTAAAACGGCCTGGGTGAGCTTTCGCTCCTGCATCAGAGCTTCCTCTGCCTGCTGGCGCAGCTCAATTTCCTTGTACAAAAGCTGGCGCACTTCTTGAAGCTCAGCTTGTCGGGCCTGAGCCTGAAGCAACTCGAAGCCTCCACTGGTGGAGCACTGGAGTTCTAGAGGCCATTGGGGGGGCAGATGACAGTCCAGCCCTCCTGGATATGAGCGTCGAGCGCGGCTCTGTTCAACGGCGATCTCTAGGAGGGTTGCGACCCGTTCAAGCAGGTCAATGTCTGCCGACCACTGCCGCGGCTGCTGATGAAGAACGGCGAGCCATCCCCAAGAAACGATCGGTACCGCCAGCAGGGTCTGTACCTGCCACTGCTGCACTCTGTCTCGGGAATCGCCAGCGTCGGTATCGACATCGACCGTAAACGGCTTCCAGTCGCCTCGACAAAACACTTCGCCAACGTCTGACCCTGCCAAAGTGCGACCCGATGCTGCCACAACGCTGCTGCCAGTGGGGTGTCGCTGAATCAGCATCGCTTGGTCAACCTGAAGGAGTGGCTGTACCTGCAACGCCTGCTGGAAGACAGAAGCGAGCGTTGCAGAGCGACGAATTGTTGCTGTTATCGTCGTCAACAGGCGATCGCGCTCCTGCTGCTGGTGGTTCTCCTGCTCTAGTTGAATAATGCGCTGCTGCCACTGTGCCTGAAGCGGGCAACAGCTAGGGGGCTGCGACATCATTACGGCTCCACTGGCGATTTGAGGTTGTTGGCCAACAGCTCTTCAAACTCCTCCTGGGGTAACGGAGGGCCAACAAAGTAGCCCTGTACTTCATCGCATTGCTGCTGCTGCAAAAATTCCAGTTCTGCTTGGTTTTCGACTCCTTCAGCAATTACCTTGAGGTCAAGCTGATGGGCCATTGAAATAATGGCTGTCGTAATCGCGGCATTAACCGCATCTTGATGAATATTTTGAATAAAGCAGCGGTCGATTTTCAAAATATCAAAAGGAAACTGCTTGAGATAGCTAAAAGAAGAATACCCGGTGCCAAAATCATCGATAGCAATCTGGAAGCCGAGGGACTTCAGTAAATTAAGCTTATGCAAATTTTCGGTGGCGTTCTCAATCAAAATGCTTTCGGTCAACTCTAGTTTCAAAAATCGGGGATTGAGGCGAGCCTGCATGAGAATTTTAATCAAATTCTGATGTAAATTAAGCTGCTTAAATTGCCGTCCTGACAGATTAACCGCCATGTGAAAGTCGTTAAATCCGGCCTGATGCCACCGGAACGTTTGCTGACAAGCCCGGTGCAAAGTCCATTCTCCAATCGGTTCTACTAAACCACTCTCTTCAGCAATGGGAATAAAGGTCGCGGGAGAAATGTTTTCTCGCTGAGGATGATTCCACCGCAACAGGGCTTCGGCCCCGGTAATTTTTTCTGTTCTCAAATTGATCTGGGGCTGGTAGTAAAGCTCAAATTCTTCCCTTTCTAAGGCGTGTCGTAAATCTGCTTCTAAGGTCAGGCTGTTGGAGCTAATCAGGGTAATTTTATCAGCACTGGTATAGAAGCGATACTGATTGCCTCCTTGCTGTTTGGCAGAGAGCATGGCTTTATTCGCCTGCTGTAAAAGCCGCTCGATCGTTAAACCATCGCTCGGATAGAGGGCAACACCAACACTAGCGGTGATAAACAGGTCTTGTTGCTCAATCTCGATGGGTTGGCTGATACAGTCAAGAAAAGTTTGCGCTCGTTTAGTGACGGCTTGTACGTGAGGGGCAGCGGCGCAAACAACAGCAAACTCGTTGGCGCTTAGATAAGCCAGGGTTTCGTGAGGACGAAGGCCGGTAAGCAACCGTTGCGCCAGAGTCCGCAGCACATCATCCCCAACCCGGTTGCCAAACGTGTTGTTAATCCGGCTAAAGCGGTCTAAGTTAATGTAGAAAACCGGGATCAGCGCTAAAGTGCTTTTTTTGGCCTCTCTCGTCTTGGTTTTCTGTAGAATGTGCTCGAAATGACCCGGTAAAGCTAACCGATTTGGTAGCTTAACGTTGTTGATCTGCAGTTGCTGCGATTGGATAAAATTCACGGTTTAGCTCTTGGGGGAAACGCGATCTCCGGCGCTGACAAACGGTATTGGGCTCGCGATGAAGCCCAATTATGGCCCAAACAGCAGAGCGCCACGATCTTTCGATAAACTGGAATACAGTTGTAGCGTTCCCTAAATTTGCCTAAAAGTAACAGCAGCGGGTCAAGTTTTGCGATCCGATGCTGGAAGTCTGCTCTCTCTCTAGACAGAGCCCATCTGTAGTTTAGGGGAGTAAGCACTCTCAAGACATCAACGGTTAAATCAACAATTAGCTCCATTAGCCAACATGCTTTCTACTCCCATAGCGAACATCAATGCTCACGTCCGAGCAGAAGTACAGGCCTTACAATCTCAACTCGTAGTCTGGCGACGACGGCTGCACCAGCGTCCAGAATTGGGATTTCAAGAACACCAAACGGCGCAGTTTGTCGCCGAGAAGCTACAGGAATGGGGCATTGAGCATCAGTCAGGCATTGCTAAAACCGGAATCACTGCCGTCATCTGTGGGGGGCCAGGTCCAGTATTGGCAATTCGCGCTGATATGGATGCCCTGCCCATTCAAGAAGAAAACGAGGTTTCTTACCGCTCCCAGCACGATGGCGTGATGCACGCCTGCGGGCACGATGGCCATACAGCGATCGCTCTCGGAACAGCTTACTACCTTTCCCAGCATCGGCAAGATTTTCATGGCACCGTTAAAATCATTTTTCAACCAGCCGAAGAAGGGCCGGGCGGGGCCAAACCGATGATTGAAGCCGGGGTGCTGAGCCATCCTGATGTTGATGCTATTATTGGATTGCACCTATGGAATAATCTGCCCCTTGGGACAGTGGGCGTTCGGAGTGGAGCGTTGATGGCGGCGGTGGAGTGTTTTCGCTGTACGCTGTTGGGCAAGGGAGGGCACGGGGCGATGCCCCACCAGACCATCGATTCTGTGGTGTTGAGTGCTCAGGTGGTTAACGCTCTGCAAACCGTTGTCGCTCGCAACGTTAACCCGATTGACTCGGCGGTGGTGACAGTCGGAGAACTCCATGCCGGAACGGCACTCAACGTCATTGCCGATACTGCGAGAATGAGCGGAACTGTGCGCTATTTCAAGCCAGAATTAGCGGGATATTTTAGCGATCGCATTGAGCAAATTATCGCTGGAGTTTGTCAAAGTCACGGGGCCAAGTACGAGTTAGACTACTGGCAACTGTATCCCCCCACCATTAATGATGCTCGCATGGCCGACTTGGTTCGTTCTGTGGCGGATGAAGTCGTCGAAACTCCGGCGGGAGTAGTCCCAGAGTGCCAGACAATGGGAGGGGAAGATATGTCTTTCTTTCTTCAGAAAGTTCCGGGCTGTTATTTCTTCGTTGGAGCGGCTAATCCCGAAAGAGGTTTAGACTATCCCCATCATCATCCCCGCTTCGACTTTGACGAAACGGCCCTCGGCATGGGGGTAGAAATGTTTGTGCGGTGTGTAGAAAAATACTGTCGTTGATCTCAATAGCTTGAGCGCGTTCTACTTCTGAGTTCGGGAGTAGCGGACCCCCTTTTTCTCTCGTTGTCTGTCCCTCTTCTTCCTTCGGGGAATAGGTGGCAAGGGAGCCTTAACCCAAACTTACGTTAATATAGGCAAACTAGGTCTGCTGTTCGCTTTTTCTACTCATATTCGGTTGAAAAAAATTTTTGTTGTCAAGTCTAAAAAACTAGACTGTCGAGCAAGCTTTGCTAACTTTGACTGTTTGTCAGAATAATGCTCAGCCATCATTCGTATTTTTCTTTTGAGTCTTGGTTACTGAGCTGTTTCAACATTTCATTGGCCATTTCTATGGCTCTGGCTGCATAGTCTCCAGAACTATACTCAAAGGCTAAAGGGTTACTTGCTAATCCAGCTAACGCCAGACCAGCAAAGAACTCTTGCTTGGTTAACTTTAGCAAACCACTTTCTAGTTCTGGCTGATTTTTAGGAGAATTAGTCATTAATTAAAACAAGTAGGAACTAAGCTGAGACTGACTTTCTCAGTTTTTCAATATTTAGAATAACAATAATTTTAGGTAATTACCTGTACATTTTTATCTAGTTTACAGATTCTTGAATAAAAGTTTATGGAAGCTTCAAGCATTATTCACTCTTATATACTCCTTTTTTAGGAGCACGAACAAAACGGTAATTTAAAAAATAAAAAATAGTATGTTTTTGATGCAAATCACCGATGTCGTCATACAGAAGTAGTCTTCAATGCTCAAAGGTCACTTTAATGGAGAAAAAGTAACTAATTTTAATAATTACTTTTTGAAGGAGGAAAGATTTGCGAATGGTAAAGCAGCTACACCATTTAACCCGGTCATAAAACCTGTTCTAGTAGGATAAGCGGTGTTGCAGGCAATAATAAAGAGTATGGCTTCGTCTGCAAAGTTACAGTGCCTTCTATAATCTTCAGCTACTGGTTGAGCAGAGGGAAGAAAGCCAAACCCTTGAATTTTAACAGCAACAATTCCATCAAGCAGTTGGGATACTGGTAAAGCTTCGAGCATCGTGTACGGATTTATCAAGCTACAGCCTCATAGTTCCCAAAACAAGAACACAGAAAACAACCGACCTATTTTTTCAGCGTTTTCTCGCTCATCTCCTTGACTATCATAAGTGAACGATGCAACGATGGTGAAGACGTTAGTCGAGGTGCCCCCTTTGGGAAAGCAACGAAAAACGGTAATTGGAAGAAGCCAGCATCTTTTCTGCCTATTAACTCGATCGCTATTTCCTAAGAGTTTTGCACCAAGAAAGGCGATCGCTCTATCCAGAGAACTGCTGGGCGTGGAAGCGAGCATAGCGTCCCCCCTGCGTCATCAATTGCTGGTGGGTACCGGATTCAATAATTTGCCCGTGTTCGAGGACGAGGATGCGGCTGGCGCGGCGGACTGTCGCCAAGCGGTGAGCAATGACAAAGACGGTGCGCTCTTTCATTACCCGTTCTAGGGCCTGCTGCACTAGAGTTTCCGACTCAGAATCTAACGCCGAAGTCGCTTCATCAAGAATGAGAATTTTGGGGTTGAGCAACACGGCACGGGCAATGGCAATCCGCTGTCTCTGTCCGCCTGATAGTTTCACTCCTCGCTCGCCAACGTAGGTGTGATAGCCTTGAGGAAACTCCACGATGAACTGATGGGCGTTAGCGACCCGGGCCGCCTCTTCAACGTCCTCGATAGCAAAGCGCTCCTGACCAAAAGCGATATTTTGGGCGATCGTTCCTGAAAACAGAACCGTTTCCTGAGGGACAATCCCAATCTGGCGACGCAAACTCTTTAAAGTCACGTCCTCAATCGCTACGCTATCGAGCAAAATTTGACCGCTGTCAAGATTGTAGAAACGCGGCAGTAGATTCACAATTGTTGTTTTGCCTGCCCCAGATGCCCCGACTAAAGCAATGGTGTCTCCTGGGTAAGCCAGAAAGCTGATGTCTTTGAGCACTGGTTGCCCTGGCTGATAGGAAAAACGGACAGAGCGATATTCTACTTTGCCCGTCGTCGGAGGAAGAGCGATCGCATCCTTGCGTTCTTCAATCGTGGGCTTGAGCGCCATTAGTTCAAAGACTCGCTCGACCGACGCTTCTCCCTGCTTAAACTGATTGTAGTTATCGGTGATGTGGGCGATGGGATCGATGAGCATGGCGACGGCAACGACATAGCTAATAAACTCAATGCCCGTCAGGTTGTCTTGAGAGATTTGCCATCCCCCCAGCAGAAAAAGAAACACCACGCTCATCGCGTAGAAGAAACCAACCACGACAAACTGAAGCGCTTTCACCTTCTCAGCTAAATACTTGGCCTGTCGATTCTGTTCGGCTTCGCGAACAAAGCGACTCATCTCATAGTCCTCGGCGGCAAACGCCTGGATCAAGCGAATGCCGCTAAAAACTTCGGTTAGGAGAGAAGACAGGTTGGAGATCCGACGTTGGCTGCGGCGAGAAAACTTCAACAATTGTTCCCCAAAGGCTCCAATCAGCAGCGCCATCAACGGGGCAACAATAAAAACGGCAATCGTAAGCTGCCAGTTGAGATACACCATATACCCCAGCACGACCACAAACTGGAGAATACAGGGAGTAAAATCGTGGAAAAACTTGTTAATGACTTCCCCAACCCGATCCACATCTTCGGTTAAGCGATAGGAAAGATCGCCCGTTTTAGCTCCTTCAAAATAGTTGAGGCTGAGCTTTTGAAGATGAGCATAAACGGTCGTGCGCAGCTCTAAAGCAATGTTTAAAGCCGCCTTGGCCATCAGGGAATCCTGCCCGTACTGGGCAACCCCTCGCATCAAAAAGACCGCTACCGCGACTCCGGCTAACTGAGCCAGTTTATCTACGTTTCCCTGCCCAATATACGCGGCCATCCGTCCTGCCATCCGGGCTAGGATGGGCCAGAAGCTGGTAAAAGCTAACGTACAGGCAAGTGCCTGAGCAATGGTGGCTCTTTGGGGGCGGATATAGGGAAGAAGCTGCCAGTAGCTACGGGATTTCAAGGCGAGTATTGTGGTAGATAATAAGGAGTAGGGTGACTTGTCTGTGCCTGGATGGGTACTGCCTACCTTACAGTATTTTGCTTGTAAAGATAAATGATGAAACGATCGCGTCGAATTTTTTGGGGGTTAAGCTTGCTGCTGGCGATCGCCTGCTTCACCCCGATTCCTGTTGCACTAGCTCAATCTGCTCAAACCCTCTTTCAAACGGCTTACGAAAACCGCTATACCTGGGACGAACAGTTTCCCGGCTATCGAGCGGAGGTTTCTGTTAATCATGAAGGAAATCTCGCTCAGGGAATTGTAGAAGTCAAGCCCGATCTCAGCGTAGAGGTATTCAACATTAGCGACGACGACACCCGCCAACTAGTTGAGAACCAACTGAAAATGGAAGCCATTCACCGCCGCCGCCTGGCCTTTGAGCAGATTCACGGACAGAATCGCTTTGAGCTAGTCGGAAGCAGCAATAGCGGCAGCCGAATTCGAGAAGTCGGCAATAGCGTAGACGTTTATGAGGTTGACAACAACACCATTACCCAGGTGAACCGCACTTTCGGAGATGTTTCCGTGACGGTTGATACTCTGGGCACTACAAAAACACCTCAAGGCTACCTGGTATTACACTTCCAAACGACTTACCGCACCCCAAAAGGTGAGGTTCTGCAAATTGAGGACGTTAGAGACGATCATCAAAAAGTTAGTCGCTACTACATTCTCTCTTCCCGCGAGATCCGCTATACCGATAAGGGCAACCCCGCGGACAAGCCAACGGCTGATATTCGATTAGACTTCAACGACTTTCAGCGTCTATAACGGTATTTTGAATCTCGCTCACTTGTGATATGACAACAGCCACTAAACCCCTTTCTAACCGCATTGCCATCGTCTTCGACTTCGATGATACTTTGGTCCCCGATACTTTCGATACGCTGCTAGAACATCACGGTTTGGATGCGGCGGCGTTTCGTTCTGAACGAGTGAAGCCTCTCCTCGAAGACGGCTGGGACAAAATTCCGGCCAGATTTTATTGCCTAATCGAAGAATCGCAGCAGCGCGACCAAGACAAAATTACTCAAGCAAGTCTTGCTAACCTCGGCAGGAACTTACAGCCCTTTGCTGGCGTACCGGAGATGTTTGAACGCCTGCGGCAGCATGCTTGTCAGTTAGTTCCAGAGGTCGAAGTTGATTTTTACTTAATTACTGGCGGTATTGCCGAAATTGCCCGTCATACGTCGATTGCTCACCACTTCAAAAAGATTTGGGGCTGCGATTTTCATTACGCTGAAGACGGAGAAATTAAGTTTTTAAAAAAATTTGTCACTCATACAGAGAAAACCCGCTATCTTTTCTCCATTTCTAAAGGCATTGAAGGACAGGATGAAGAAGGTTTGCTGTTTGTGTACCGCAATCTTCCCGCTGAGGAGCTGCACGTTCCCTTAACGCAGATGATCTACGTTGGGGACGGAGCCTCGGATATTCCCTGTTTCTCGATCCTGAACGAACATCAAGGAATCGCTATCGGGGTTTACAAAGATGGGAAAGCCCAGGAGTGGGAATATCAGGAAAAGGTCAGCGCGAACCAGCGCGTGGTTAATCTAGCCCCGGCTGAATACGGTGAAGAGTCAGAATTAATGCGATCGCTCACCCTAGCCGTAGAAAGTATCTGCAAACAGATTGCGCTGCTTCAGCTCAGCGTTGATGAATAGGGCGTTGCTGGAGCGGTGATCATTGGGTGGGATAATTGTTGATGGTTGACGGTTGATTGTCATTTTTGAACGGGTTTGGTCTAGGTAATCATGACGATGGGCAGCAAGGCCATGAATAGAAGTTGGCTGCCAACTATTTCTCTTGTTGTCTTTTCAACAGGATTCTGCTTATCTGCTAGTTATTTAAACACTCGCTAATCAGCTTATGCGCAAGCGCTTAATTATTGAAATGGGGATGGGAGTCGATCAGCACGGACAGGAACCCACCGTGGCAGCGGCGAGGGCAGTCAGAAATGCGATCGCCCACAACGCCTTGCCGGGAGTATGGGAAGTCGCCGGATTAAGCGATCCCGATGCCATGATTGTAGAGGTACAGGTAGCGGTTCCCTATCCAGAGAAGGTTAACGAAGCAGAAGTATTAGCCGTCCTGCCTTTCGGTCGCAAAACCCTCCAAGTAGAATCCGGGGGAATGGTCGTTCAGGGACGAGCCATTCCTCAGCTCAACGATAAGAACGACGAAATGCTCATAGCGGTGGCGGCGGTGACGGTATTAATTGAGGAGTAGCGCCTAGGGCGCGGGAAAAGGGGAAGCGCCACCGGCGCAGGGAAAAGGGGAAGGGGAGGCGGACTCAGCCTATTCCTCGCTTCTGTGTTCTTTTCCCCATCCCGCACCGGACAGATTTCCCTTGACCCTTTCCCCGTCCCGGAGCGACTAATCTTTTGCAGTAGCATAAAAAAAAGAGCGCCCGTATCTCCCAATGTCTCAGCCCCTCATTGATTCAGACGCACTCATAAACCCCGACATTAGCCACATCGTCACTGAAGACGATACCCCAGTGGATAATTTTCAATCTGAAAAACAGCAGCGGCTCCTTGTTGAACCCCTCTATAGCTCTTGGACACCAGATTCCTCTTTTATCGCCGCTGCTAACGTAGGCTTGTTCTATGCCCTTAAAGAAGACCCCATTGTTCCCGATGCCATGCTGAGCTTGGGAGTGCAGATGCCCCAAGACTGGAGCCAGAAGAAAAACCGCTCTTATTTTGTCTGGGAATTGGGGAAAGTCCCTGAAGTCTGCATCGAAATTGTCTCGAACCGCAAAGGCGAGGAATTAGGCGAAAAGAAGGCGCTATATGCCCAGATTGGCATCGCTTACTACGCTGTCTTTGATCCACTGCGGCAGCTTCAGGAAGTTGAGCAGATGAATGGCGAAATTCTTCTAGTGTGGGAGTTGTCCGGTGGTCAATACGTACCGCTATCGTTGCCATTTTGGTTAGAAAGAGTTGGATTAGGATTGACGGTTTGGGAGGGAGAGTTTGAGCAGCAACCAGGAGAATGGTTACGCTGGTGTCGTCAGAACGGTCAGGTCATTCCGACTGGAGCCGAAAGAGCTATTCAGGAAGAATCTAGAGCTAACCAAGAGAGGGCGCGGGCAGATCGTCTGGCAGAGCGCCTACGCGCATTAGGAATTAATGGAGATGAAGACTAAATTGACTGGTGTGAGATTGAGTAACGAGCAAAGGGGAAAGGGAAAAGGGTTAAGTCCGGTCTCGCTCAACATCACCCAAAAAACTTTTTGCTGGTTAACCGTGGCGAGGTTCTGAAGCTGTGATGGTGCGATTTAAGCCTTGGCAGTGGGTTGTATTAGCTTTACCACTCGCCTCCGTTGTCGGTTTTTTACTGGTGGCAGCAGGATGGCAAATTCACGAGTGGGGGATCAACTGGATCTGGGCAGTTGTGGTTCTGATTTTTGTGGGCTGGCGCTGGCTGCTGGTGCGCTGGACTCGCCCTGCCGTGGAGGAAATGGAAGCGGTCATGGCAGGTGTCAATCAACAAGCGGTATCGTCCTTCCCAGCAGAGCACTCTCAGCAGGCAGAAGCAGTGCTTCAGCAGGTTATAGAAGCAACGAGAAACGATTTGCCGTTCTGGGAAGACTGGCCCACGTTTTGGCAGCGCTGTCAAGAGCTAGTGGGGACGATCGCTCACTTGTACCATCCGGAAGTGAAATATCCGCTGCTGAATATTCATATTCCCCAAGCCTACGTGCTGATTAGGGGCACAGTGGACGACCTTGATCGCTGGATGCAGCAGCTTTCTCCCGCGCTCAATCAGGTCACGGTGGGGCAAGCGTATCAAGCCTACGAAGTTTACCGCAAGCTAGAGCCATCGGCGCGGACGCTTCTGCGGGTCTGGAACTGGGCGCAGTGGCTCGTTAATCCAGCGGCGGCGGTGGCGAAACAGGTAAGCCTTGGCTACAGTCAGCAAGCGAATCAGCAGCTCCTAGCCAACTTTAGTCAACTGCTGCGGGAAGCGGCTTTAAGGAACCTCGCTCAACAGGCGATCGCTCTTTACAGCGGCACGACGGCTCCCGCGCTAGAGGCTTCCTCCCCCGTCCCGAAAGCCAAAACTCAAACTATTCGCGAGCTGCTGGAGCAAGCGGAACCTGTTGAGGTGGTGGAGCAGCAGCCGGTGCGGATTTTGCTAGTAGGGCGAACGGGAGCGGGAAAAAGTAGTCTAATTAACAGTCTCTTTCAGGCAGAGCAAGCTGAAGTGGACGTTTTGCCTAGTACCGATCGCCTGCGACACTATCGCTGGGAAACCCAAACGCAGGAAGCTCTTTCTTTGTGGGATACGCCGGGATACGAACAGGTCAATCGTCCTGAACTCCGAGAGCTAGTGCTCGACTATGGCAGACACGCCGATCTGCTGCTCCTCGTGACTCCGGCTCTCGATCCGGCCCTGCAAATGGATGTGGATTTCCTTAAAGATATGCGTTCGGCAACGGACTGTCGGGCGATCGCCGTTGTCACTCAGGTTGATCGTTTGCGTCCTGTGCGCGAGTGGGAGCCTCCCTACAATTGGCAAGGAGGCGATCGCCGCAAAGAGGTGGCGATTCGGGAAGCGGTGCAGTACCGCACTGAGCAATTGGGCGAGTTTTGCGAGCAGGTGTTGCCCGTAGTGACGAGCGATTTCCACTCGCGCTCCGCCTGGGGCATTGATGCCTTATCGTTAGCCCTCATGGAGCAAATTGACCCGGCAAAACAGCTTCGGCTAGCTCGCTTTTTGAGCGATCGCGAAGCCCGCACCGTTGCCGCTACTGAAATTATTGACCGCTACACCTTCCAGATGACGACCACTCAAGGAGTTGCCACCCTCCTCAAAAGCCCAGTTCTACAATTCATTGCTACCTTTTCCACCGGATCGCCTGCTCTGGCCCGTCTGCTAGCCGAACAGATTCCCGTCGAACAGCTACCGCTCGTGATCGGCAAGCTACAGATGGCTTACGAGCTCTTCTCGCTGCTCGCTAAAGACTCCACTCTCACCAACGATGAGGCCACTCTAGAATCATCTCAAAGCTTCGATTTGCTCTCGCTTTGGTCTTTGCTGCGATTCAATTCAGGCGCACCAGACCACAATGCCTGGGCGTTTGGTCGTGCATTAGTGGAATACTGGACCCAAGACCTTACTAACGAACAGCTCCAGGAGCGATTTGAGCATTATCTTCAGCTTCAGACCGCTTGGCCTACAGAAAGATAACAGTTAAAGATTAACAACTAACATACATTCGCCCTAACCATTACCACTCCAGCAAGGCCCCTGCTACATCATCCCGCTAAAGAAGTTGATCGTTTCTGTCAGCGCTGCCACAAACGCGTCAATATCTGCGCGGGTGTTGTAAAGGTAGAGGCTGGCTCTCGCGCTACCGGAAGCTCCCAGGAGGTGATGCAGGGGTTGGGTGCAGTGATGCCCAGAGCGAACGGCAACTCCTTCATGATCGAGGAGCGTAGACACATCGCTGGCGTGCAGTCCCTCGACGTTAAACGAGGCCAAAGCCACTCTCCCCTTGCCGTCAGCCGTTGGTTGAGGACCATAAATTCTTAGCTTCGGCACTTGTTTGAGCTGATCGAATAGATAAGCCGTTAATTCTTCTTCGTAGGCATGGATTTGCTCCATGCCGATACGGCTCAAGTAGTCTACCGCCGCGCCAAGAGCGATCGCCTCCGCAATGGCGGGAGTCCCGGCTTCAAATTTGTGGGGCAGTTCGCCCGTGGTGAAGCCGTCGAGAGAAACTTCGGAAATCATTTCACCGCCGCCCAGAAACGGGGGCATTGCTTCTAAAACGTCTTGCTTCCCGTATAGGAAGCCAATGCCTGTCGGGGCGCACATCTTATGTCCGCTGGCTACCAGCCAGTCGCAGCCGATTGCCTGCACGTCAACGCTCATGTGGGGAACGCTCTGGCAGGCATCGACGAGAATTTTCGCGCCGTGTTGATGGGCCAAGGCGACAATCTCCTCAACGGGGTTAATGCAGCCTAGGGTATTAGAAACGTGGACCACCGCCACCAGCTTGGTCCGCTCAGACAGCAGGGAGCGATAGTGTTCTAGATCGAACTCTTCTGTCTCGGTTAAGCCCACATATTTGATTGTGGCTCCGGTTTTCTGGGCAATAATCTGCCAGGGAACCATGTTGCTGTGGTGTTCCATCACCGTGAGGATGATTTCATCTCCGGGCTGTAAATGATTGAGCGCCCAGCTATAGGCCACTAAATTAATCGCTTCGGTGGCGTTGCGGGTAAACACAATTTCGTTGCGCGAAGCTGCATTGACAAACTTGGCTACCTTATCTCTGGCTTGTTCATACGCCTCGGTAGCTCTGACGCTGAGAGTATGCGCTCCCCGATGGACGTTGGCGTTATCCGCCTCGTAGTAGTGACACAAAGCATCGAGAACGGCTTGGGGCTTCTGGGAAGTTGCCGCGTTGTCTAGGTAAATTAGGGGCTTCTCCTGCACATCTTGGTGCAGAATGGGAAAGTCGGAGCGGACTTGCTCGGCGAGCGCTTTTTCTTGAGTAAACATAATTGAATAAAGGCTAAGTAACTACTGTGCAGAGCCAACGGCAAGAGTGAGCTTAGTGCGAAGAGATTGAAGGGGAATGCGCTCTAAAATTTCGGCAGCGAAGGCATCAACCAGCAGCGTCCGGGCGGCTGATTCACTCAAGCCTCGGCTCTGGAGATAAAACAGTTCGTCCGGCTCGAGCTGACTAACCGTAGCGCCATGAGAGCATTTAACATTATCGGCGGTAATTTGCAGCTCTGGCTTCGTATCAACGCGAGCCTTCGGCGACAGCAGCAGGTTTTGATTGAGCTGGGCAGCGTTGGTCAACTGAGCTGCCTGGGGAACCAGCACCTTACCATTGAAAACGGTGTGAGCGCGATCGCCCACGATACATTTATGAAGCTGAGCGGTACTGCCGTAAGGCTTTGTCAGGGAAATCAGGCTGTGGGTATCTGCAAGCTGTTTGCCGCTGACCACCGTCAGCCCGTTAAGCTGCGTTTCCGTCTGTTCTCCGGTTTGGTAGATTTCTAGGTTGTGTCGGGAGAGCTTGCCCCCGAGGTTGATATCGGTACAGGTATAGCGACTGTCGCGGGCTTGGGCGATCGCGCTTTTCGCAATATGATATGCCTGGGTCGATTCCTGCTGAACGCGCATGTGGTTCACCTCGGCGTTGTCCTCTACCCAAATTTCCGTGACTCCATTGGTGAAGTAGGTAGCAGGCTCAACCGTAGCGTACTGCTCAACAAGCTGTAAACTGGCTCCTCGTTTCGCTACTACTAACGTCCGCGGTTGGGAAATGGTGGGGTCTGAAGCAATAGACAGAAACAAAAGCTGGATCGGAATTTCAACAGTAACGTTCGCCTCAACCCAAATCACGGCCCCATCTGCTAAGGCTGAGGTATTGAGAGCGGTAAAAACTTCTGTCGCTCCTGCTTGTCGCGCTAGATACTTGACAACTTCACCACTCTGTGGTGATGGCAACTGAGCCAAGGAACCAACATAAGCTCCTGCGGGTAGTCCCGATACATCGGATAGCTCAGCGTTGTACCTGCCGTTGACAAACACCAAACGGCTGTTGGCGGTTTCTGGCAGTGCCCAAGCTTCAATATCTGAAATATCTGCTGCCGCCTGAGCAACGCGAAAATCAGTCTGCGACAGTTCCGACAAATCTGTAAAGCGCCACGCCTCCTCTCTGCGATTAGGTAACTGAGATTGCAATACTTGATTCGCAGCCGTTTGCCGTAGTTTTCCTAACCACTCCGCTTCCGCGTTTCCCCCTGGCACTTCCCACTGCTTTAATAAGCCTTCGAGGTAAAGATTTTTTGGTTTTTGAGCGTTAACATCAGCAGCCGTCGTCACGATACGCCCACCTCCGAAATTTCATCTAAAAATTCGTAGCCTCGATTCTCCAACTCTAGCGCGAGTTCTTTACCACCACTAGTAGCAATACGTCCGTCCTGCATCACGTGAACGAAGTCTGGCTCTATATAGTTCAGCAAGCGCTGGTAGTGCGTTATCAGAATCGTGGCGTTGTCGGCTGTCGTTAATTGATTCACTCCGCCCGCAACAATTTTAAGCGCGTCAATATCTAAGCCAGAATCCGTTTCATCTAGAATTGCTAATGTCGGCTCCAGCAGAGCCATCTGCAAGATTTCGTTGCGCTTTTTCTCGCCACCGGAAAACCCTTCATTGAGGCTGCGCTCTAGAAAACTGGGATTCATTTTCACAACGTCCAGCTTGTCTGCCACTAAGTCTTCAAAATCAAACGCATCCATTTCCTCTAGTCCCTGGTGCTGGCGACGAGCGTTGTAGGCTGTTCGCAGAAACTCTAGATTGCTCACACCGGGAATTTCGATTGGGTACTGAAATGCTAAAAACATGCCTTCTAAGGCGCGTTCGTCCGGCTCTTTTGCTAGAATGTTCTCCCCCTGATAGACAATTTCTCCCCCAGTCACTTCGTAACTTGGGTGTCCGGCTAAGATTTTGGAAAAGGTACTCTTGCCAGAACCATTACGCCCCATAATGGCGTGAATTTCTCCCGCTTTGACTTCTAGGTTCACACCCTTTAAAATTGGCTGTCCTTCAACGGTTGCCGTCAAATTACGAACAGACAAAATAACTTGGCTCTTTTCTTGAATCATTTGATGGTCTATGCATTGAAAATAGATTATTGATCAATTAGCAATCAACAATGAACAGTTATCGAATTACGGTTCATTGTTGAGTGTTAATTGTTTTAGCCGACGGTTCCTTCTAGCTTAAGACTTAATAGCTTATCGGCTTCAGCAGCAAACTCCATGGGTAGCTCGTTGAGGACATCCTTGCAAAAGCCCGCTACTAGCATAGAGACGGCGTTTTCCTCAGAGATGCCGCGCTGGGCAAAATAAAATAGTTGATCCTCCCCAATCTTGGAGGTGGAGGCTTCGTGCTCGACTTTGGCCGTGTTGTTCTCTACCTGAATGTAGGGGTAGGTGTTAGCTTCGGCGTTGTCTCCCAACAGCATCGAGTCGCACTGGGAATAGTTCCTCGCTCCTTGGGCTTTCGGTCCCATCTTAACCAAGCCTCGGTAGCTGTTTTTCGATTTCCCAGCAGAAATTCCCTTAGAAATAATCGTGCTGCGGGTGTTCTTGCCGATGTGAACCATTTTGGTGCCGGTGTCGGCTTGCTGCCTATGATTAGTAAGCGCAATGGAGTAGAATTCTCCCACGGAGTTATCTCCAGCTAACACACAGCTTGGGTATTTCCAGGTAATGGCAGAGCCTGTTTCTACCTGCGTCCAGGAAATCTTGGAATTGATTCCTTTACACAACCCGCGCTTAGTGACAAAGTTGTAGATGCCGCCTTTGCCCTCTTCATTTCCGGCGTACCAGTTTTGTACCGTTGAGTACTTAATGTCGGCGTTGTCAAGAGCCACCAGCTCTACCACCGCTGCATGAAGCTGGTTGGTATCGTACATCGGAGCCGTACAGCCTTCGAGGTAGCTCACGGATGCGCTTTCTTCGGCAATAATTAACGTGCGCTCGAACTGCCCAGTATCGCCGGAGTTGATGCGGAAGTAGCTCGACAGCTCCATCGGACATTGAACGCCTTTGGGAACGTACACAAAGGAGCCATCGCTAAACACCGCCGAGTTGAGGGCTGCAAAGTAGTTGTCGCCAACGGGAACGACGGAGCCAATATACTTTTCTACCAGTTCCGGGTGTTCCTGAACCGCTTCTGAGATCGAGCAAAATACCACTCCCTCTTCGGCAAGCTTCTCTTTAAAGGTGGTGGCGACGGAGACGCTATCGAAAATGGCATCAACGGCAACGTTGGAGAGTCGCTTCTGCTCAGAGAGAGGAATGCCAAGCTTCTCGAAGGTTTCTAATAGGGCCGGATCGACTTCTTCTAAGCTATCTAGCTTGGCTTTCTTCTGCTTTGGTGCTGAGTAGTAAACGATTTGCTGATAATCTATAGGAGCGTAGGTAACGTGAGGCCAAGTCGGCTCAGTCATTTTCTGCCACTGCCGATAGGCTTTGAGGCGGAACTGAAGCATAAATTCCGGTTCATTCTTCTTGGCAGAAATTAAGCGAATGATGTCTTCACTCAAACCACGCGGCAGGGTATCTGCCTCAATATCAGTGACGAAACCGTACTTGTAGGGCTGATTGACTAGATTTTTGACTGAAGTGGCACTCATTAGTTAGCTCTTAACGGTTAATATATTTGTCTAAATCGGGGAGGAGATGGCGATCGCTACAGCAGCGCTTAGCTGAGCTGCCAATTAAAACAACAAATTTGTTGTTTAATTCTATCTTAGATTAGAATAGATTAACAACCAGATTGTTGTCAAAGCTTCACAAAAGGCTGAAGCGATTTAAGGCCAGCGATTGAGCAAAATGACTAGCACTCACTCTACCTCTACTACGAATACTAAAGACGACATTCTACAGCATTTACTCAAGCGTCAAGCAACGGCGCAGCAGCTTGCCGATAGTTTAGGAATCAGTCCTCAAGCAGTGCGTCGGCATCTCAAAGATTTAGAAGCTGAGAAGTTAGTAGAATATCGGTCAATCCAGCAGGGCATGGGCAGACCGCAGAACGTCTATCAGCTTAGCCGTGAGGGGCGCCATCGCTTTCCGCAGCGCTACGGAGAATTTACCGTCTCTTTTTTCGATACTTTAGTAGAGACGGTCGGAGAAGAACAGTTCGGGCAAGTCTTACGCAAGCAGTGGCAACGTAAAGCGAAAGTTTACCGCGATCGCATCGGTTCTGGATTACTTAAAGAGCGAGTAGCCAAGCTGGTCAAGCTGCGTCAGGAAGAAGGCTATATGGCAGAGCTGTATATTCCCTCTCAGACAAACAGTACCAAAGAAAACTATATCCTCGCAGAACACAACTGTGCTATTTCTGAAGTGGCCGAATCCTATCCAAGCGTTTGCGGTCACGAACTGGAAATGTTTGCCGATGTGCTCCCCGACTGCACCGTAGAACGCACCCACTGGCTCAACAACGGCGAGCATCGCTGCGGCTACCTGATCCAAACAAAATAGATTGGGAGTTCGGCCAGAATGACGAGTTCCTTTTGCCGCCATCTCTACGAGTTCTCCGCGAATTAACTCGACGCGCTCATCTTCGCTGAGAACCCCTGACTCAACGAGACGATGATATTCAGGGAGTGAAAAGCGCCTGGTGGTAATTGGCATCACGAGCGCTCAACTAATCTGCTTCAACTCGCCAGTTCTTGACTAGAGAGCCAATTGTGAAACCGCTGATGTTGGTGCAGATAAACGAAGGCAGACTCGGATTGAGCTAGTTCTAAGTAGTGAGGAGCTGCGATCAACTCTAAACTATTCATGGCCTCTTCGCTCTCATTCAATTGAGCATAGCAGCACGCTAAAGCATACCGGGCACAGTCATCTTCTGGTGCAGCCAGAAGCGCTTGCTGATAACAGTGAATAGCTTGAGAACACTGTTCTGTTTGCTGAAGGATTTCCCCTTGCTCAAACCAAGCCCAATAGTCACCCGGTTTGGTGGACAAGGCTTGCTGATAGTTTTCTAAAGCCGCTTCTAGTTGTCCGCTGAGTCTGAGGCTATCACCCCGACGATACCACGCCCAGTAGTCTCTGTCTCTCACCGCAAGAGCCTCGTCAAAACAGTCAATGGCCCGGTCATACTTCCCTAAGAACCGCCATGCTTCTCCTTGGCGATAGAAACACCAGTAATCGCGAGGATGGCATCGTAAAGCTCGTTCAAAACAGGCGATTGCCCGCTCGTACTGCGACTGAATGCTCCACAAGCACCCCTGGTCGTACCACGCCCAGTAATTCTCTGGCTGAAGCTTGGCAGCGTTAGCATAGCTATGAGTCGCTTCGTTAAGCTCTCCGAGAGCTTCGAGGACTTTGCCTCGCCAATACCAAGCCCAGTAGTCGTTCGGATAATATTCTAGAGCCTTTTCGTAGCTGAATAGAGCCTCATCATACTGCTGTCGTTCCCGCAGTAAATTTCCCTGTTGATACCACCCTTGATAACTATCAGGGCGGCACTCTAGCGGTCTATAGACGGTATGATTAAGCATGAATTCTTCCGTTAATTGCAGTACGTCGCTCGCTAATATTTCCCCACATGCTTCCTAGCAATTTGCTCATTCACCGACACAATGGTGAAACCATTGTCCCTAAACGATTATCCATCGAGCAAAACCTGGCCCTTGCTACTGAACAGATTAACTGCTTTCAAGACTGTCTGGGAAGTCCTCAGAAAGAACTTAACAAAAAACTGTTGGCCCTCGAAGGGGACAGTCCAAACTACCGTATTAAGAGGGGACTGGCTCATCTGTTGAAAAGTAGCTTTTCTACTTTTGAAATTGTCAGTCCCCTAGAACCACTCCTGCTCAGACAGCGCGTATTTGCCCAAGCTAATCGCAGCATTCCTGTTCCGGCTCATCGTTCTCAGATTTTAGAGGCGTTAGCAAGCAGCCTCACCCACGAGCTTAACCGAGAAGTCCTCCCTAACGAAATTGAAACAGGTTTGTATGCCGATCTGCCAGAGAATCGCCTGCTGACTCAGTTTGAGCCACCAACCCCAGAAGCGCTGCTCCACCGCTATAACCTGGCGCAGGTTCAGGGAATTTTTTATCGAGCCAGCGAAATCATTATTAATGCTCATCGCAACGATCCTGGCGAGTATAAGCTGCTGTTTCGCTATCTGAAGCTGTTTAGCTTGATGGCTTACATTGAAGGAGATGCCGATACCGGATTTACAATTACGTTAGACGGTCCGGCCAGTTTGTTTAAGCCTAGCACTCGCTATGGCTTGTCCTTGGCAAAAATGATTCCGGCCTTGCTGCATGTCAGCAAATGGAGTCTAACCGCACGATTGCACAACCGCGATTCCTACAGCAAAGAGATCAGAACAGGATACTTCAGGCTCAGCGATCACTGTGATTTGGTCAGTCACTATCCCCCCGGCAAACCCTACGATAGTATGCTGGAGGCTTCGTTTGCTCAGCGGTGGTCGAGCCTGAAAACCGAGTGGCGCTTAGAACGAGAGGTCGATTTAGTGCCGCTTCCCGGGAGCGTGATGATTCCAGACTTTCGCCTCGTGCATCCCGACGGGCGAGACTTTTTGCTAGAAATTGTGGGCTACTGGCGACCGGAATATCTGCAAAAGAAGTTTTCTCAGGTCCGGCGTGCTGAAGCAGACAATCTTATTTTGGCGATTTCTGAACGACTGAATTTAGCCAAAGCCGGGGTCAGAAGCACAGATGTGCCCGCTCAGGTTATCTGGTTTAAGGATAAGCTGTCACCAAAAGCCGTTTTGTCGGTCGTAGAGCCAAACTAAACTCCACCAATATCTTTGAAATTTATTATGTACAGAAAGCGGGTAGGGGGAATCGAACCCCCATCATCAGCTTGGAAGGCTGAGGTTTTACCACTAAACTACACCCGCAGCTAAGCGTATTTCTCTAGCATGTATAACATTAACACAATTTCATCTTTTTTGGGCAACTATCCCTTCCAATCCCCCGAGCTGATGACAGACGATGCTCACCAGCAGAGTTTCTTGGACCAACTAAGAAGCGAGGGTTTCTGACAACGGCTGCCAGCGGAAACGGCGATCGCCTCCCACTTCTAAAACCACCTTAATTCGCGGTTCTAGCTGCGGGAGATTAATTAAGTACTCTTTCTCCTCACGAGACAAAATGTGTCCTTCAATAATCCACAACACTAAACCCTTGGCGTTGGCTGGTAGCGTCTCTAGCTGGTAGCTAGCAATCGGGAGCACATAGTAAATCGGACCGACTGCTGCATCTTGACCAATGTTCTTCTTGCCCAAATGAGGCGGTCGTATGCCATGCAAGCCTGTTAAGTAGGCAGCCGGATCTCCTAGTCCCCTCGCGCTCAGATGAAAAGTAGCGTAGTGCATTGTCCGTAAGCGCCGCTGGTAGCGACCCTCAAAGCCTCCTTCCAGAGGAACATAGACTCCTAAAGCCCCCGACTTCTCTAAATCGCGAATAAACGATTTACCAGTGGTAATCAGCGCCATATATCTAGTTAAACTTTTATTAGTAAAATTACTGTCATGATTATAGTTCAACGAGTTAATCGAAAATATTTTGTTGATTGACTTGACCCTGGCCAAATAATAGTTTATAGTAAACGATTGTGGCCATACGGAACCATATTGATCTCCCGTCAACAGCAACTGCAAAAGGCTAGTCGGTCTAGTAAGGACGATAACTATTGAGTCAAAAGCAGTGCAAAATCGTTGACCGTATCAGGCAGTACTTTGCTCCGTTGGTTACTGCTGGCATGCCTTAGCTTTTGTCAGCATTGCCCCCGAGAGATACTGAAGGAAAAAATCTTCAAGTCTTTAGGAAACAGGCAACTTCAGTCAACCACTAGTAGTAGGTTGTATAAACTCGTCCACTCTTACAAGTTCTAGCGGGGAATCTATCCTTCCTCGTTTAGGAGCAGTCGTGTGGAGTCCTGAAGCGAGCGCTCGCTTCAGCGTTTTTGAGTCTGGCTAGTTCCAGCTCCTTTCATGTTGTGTCAAGCAAGTAGAGGCTGTATCTCCCGTGTCTGTAGGCATCCTCGGTACCAAACTCGGTATGACCCAGATCTTCGATCAAGAATCAGGAATTGCCATTCCTGTAACGGTCGTTCAGGCTGGTCCGTGCCCCGTTACCCAAATCAAAACCCAAGAAACTGACGGCTATACCTCCATTCAGGTTGGCTTCAAGGAGGTCAAGCCGAAGGCCCTCAACAAACCCCTCCTGGGTCATCTCGGTAAATCTGCTTCGCCTCCGGTGCGTCACCTTAAAGAGTATCGCGTTGAAGACGCTAGTCAATTTGAACTGGGGCAACCTCTTAAAGTCGATCAGTTTAGTGTTGGAGATATTGTAGATGTCTCTGGCACCAGCATTGGTCGTGGCTTTGCTGGTTATCAAAAGCGCCATAATTTCAAGCGTGGCTCGATGTCCCACGGCTCTAAAAACCACCGCCTGCCTGGTTCGACAGGAGCAGGGACGACTCCAGGTCGTGTCTATCCTGGGAAAAGAATGGCGGGTCAGTACGGCAACACAAAAGTAACGATTCGCAAGCTCACTGTCGTTAACGTCGATGCTGAGCGCAACTTGCTCATCATCAAAGGGGCCGTTCCTGGTAAACCCGGAACCCTACTCAATATTACTCCTACAAACAAAGTAGGAAAGTAGGCCAGTCGCTCGTTAGCCCCCTGGTTGAAGTGCTTGGTTTGCCGAATGTCACTTAAGGACAGAGAACATGGTTAATTGTGTTGTAAAAAACTGGCAAGGAGAAGAGGTTGGAAAAACTTCTTTCAACTTGCGAGTAGCGAAAGAGAAAAATGCTGCTCATATTGTGCATCGCGCTCTGGTACGGCAGCGCACAAACTCCCGTCAGGGTACGGCCTCTACTAAAACGAGAGCCGAAGTCCGAGGCGGCGGTCGCAAACCGTGGCGGCAAAAAGGAACCGGGCGAGCTCGCGCCGGTTCAATTCGCTCTCCCCTGTGGCGCGGTGGTGGAGTTATTTTCGGTCCGAAGCCGAAAGAGTACCACATCAAAATGAACCGCAAAGAGCGACAATTGGCTCTCAGGACCGCATTTAGCTCCCGAGCAGCAGATATGGTTGTCGTCGAAGATTTTGCTCAACAGCTCTCCAGACCGAAGACTAAGGAGTTAGTTTCAGCTCTCCGGCGATGGGGGGTTGAGGATGTCAAAGTGCTATTGATTCTGCCAGAGATCGTTGACAATGTTTATCTTTCGGCTCGCAACATCAGCAACTTGAAGATCATCAAAGCGAACAACATTAACGTTTACGATCTGCTGTTGGCCGATAAGATTGTGGCTACGACGGACGCGATCGCTCATATTCAGGAGGTATACGGTGAATAAATATGACCCTCGCACCCTAGCGGATCTCGTCCGACAGCCCGTGGTCACGGAAAAAGCGACTTTGCTCCTCGAGCAGAACAAGTACGTGTTTGATGTGCTGCCGAAAGCGACCAAGCCACAGATCAAGGCTGCCATCGAAAGCCTCTTTGACGTGACGGTGATCAAAGTCAACACGATCCGTCCGCCACGCAAGCAGAAAAGACTAGGAAGATTTGTTGGCTATAAGCCCCTCTATAAAAGAGCGATTGTCACTCTGCAAGCCGGAGATTCTATTGCGCTCTTCCCCGAGGTTTAAGCATCACAAGCGCGATCGCCTTTTGAATATCTGTCCTTTACTCTCGATCAGCTATGGGTACCCGCTCCTATCGACCATATACACCAGGCACTCGCCAGGCAACAACATCAGACTTCTCCGAGATTACAAAATCAACTCCTGAAAAGTCCCTTACTAAGTTCAAACATAGCGCAAAGGGACGCAACAATCGCGGTGTGATCACCTCACGCCGCCGGGGAGGCGGACACAAAAAACGCTATCGCACTATTGACTTCCGTCGCGACAAGCGCAACATTCCAGCCAAGGTAGAGGCGATCGAGTACGATCCTAACCGGAATGCCCGCATTGCTCTCGTCTTTTATCAAGACGGAGAAAAGCGCTACATCTTGGCCCCACTAGGAATTGAAGTCGGAGCAACTATTATTGCTGGCCACGATGCCCCCTTTGAGGTCGGGAACGCCCTCCCCTTGAGTCGTATCCCTCTGGGAACTGAGGTTCACAATGTAGAACTTAATCCCGGTCGAGGCGGACAGATTGTTCGCGGGGCCGGAACGTCTGCCCAGGTTGTCGCTAAAGAAGGAAACTATATCACGTTACGGCTTCCCTCTAAAGAAGTGCGAATGGTGCGCAAGGAATGCTACGCCACCATCGGTCGAGTAGGCAATCCTGACGACAGAAACCTGAGCCTTGGTAAAGCGGGTCGTTCTCGTCACCTCGGTCGGCGGCCCAAAGTGAGAGGCAGTGCGATGAACCCGGTAGACCATCCCCACGGCGGTGGTGAGGGCAGAGCGCCTATCGGCAGATCAGGGCCCGTTTCCCCCTGGGGGAAACCAGCCCTGGGAGCTAAAACCCGCAAAGCGAAAAAGCGCAGTAATGCTCTGATCGTTCGCCGTCGGCGTACCGGGAAAGGAAAAGATTAGCTTTAGTAGTCGTTATTACTTATATATCGCAAATACTATGGGTCGTTCATTAAAAAAAGGTCCGTTTGTCGCCGATAGCCTACTGTCAAAAATTGAAAAGCTCAACTCTAAAGGAGAGAAGCAGGTCATTAAAACCTGGTCGAGAGCTTCGACAGTCTTGCCTCAGATGGTTGGGCATACTATCGCCGTTCACAATGGTCGTCAACACGTCCCGGTCTTTGTCTCTGAGCAAATGGTTGGCCACAAACTGGGAGAATTTGCCCCGACTCGCACTTTTAAAGGGCACGCCAAAGGTGATAAAAAAGCCGGTCGGAGATAGTCACGGCAGTTATTTACGATCAAATTCGGAGAAACTTATGGTAGTAGATACTTCAGCACAGGTGAAAGCGGTGGCTCGCTACGTGCGGATGTCACCGTTTAAAGTCCGGCGCGTCTTAGACCAGATTCGCGGTCGTACTTACCGAGAAGCTTTAATTGTTCTCGAGTTTATGCCTTACCGAGCCTGCGGTCCGGTTTTGAAAGTGTTGCGGTCGGCAGCCGCTAATGCCGAACACAACGCGGGTCTTAATCCTGCTGAGCTCGTCGTTAGTCAGGCTTATGCCGACGGCGGCCCAACCCTGAAGCGCTACCGACCTAGAGCCCAAGGCCGAGCTTATCAAATTCGTAAACCAACCTGTCATATTACCGTTGCTGTTGCTCCTGAGACACCGGAAGCTTGATTGCAACTGACAGTCAATTGTAGACACAGCACGCTTGCTAGAGGAAAAATTTGTGGGACAAAAAATCCATCCAATCGGGTTCCGCTTGGGAATTACTAAAGAGCATCAATCTCGCTGGTATGCTGATAGCAAACGCTATCCAGAGCTCTTACAAGAAGACTATTTTATTCGTCAGTACATCGAGAAGAACCTGAGCAATGCCGGTATTTCTCGAATTCAGATCGAGCGAAAAGCCGATCAGGTCGATCTCGAAATCCATACCGCTCGACCGGGAGTCGTCGTTGGTCGCGGCGGCAGCGGCATTGAATCACTACGAACCGGACTGCAAGAAGCCCTAGGAGGCAACCGCCAGATTCGGATTAACGTGATTGAAGTCTCGCAGGTTGATGCAGATGCTGCCCTAATCGCCGAGTACATTGCTCAGCAGCTCGAGCGACGAGTTTCGTTTCGCCGGGTTGTTCGACAGGCAATTCAAAGAGCACAGCGAGCCGAGGTTCAGGGTATTAAAATTCAGGTCGGCGGTCGACTCAACGGAGCAGAAATTGCTCGAACGGAGTGGACACGAGAAGGAAGAGTTCCCCTACACACTCTGCGAGCTGATATCGACTATGCTTACCGCACGGCTCAAACAATCTACGGGATTTTAGGAGTCAAAGTCTGGATTTTTAAAGGAGAAATTGTGCCGGGTCAGGAAGAACCGCCTGCTCCTCCCCCCTCCCAAGCTCCTCGCCGTCAGAGACGACGACAGCAGTTTGAAGATCGCTCAAACGAATAGCGTCACTCGAGTTCACAAGTCTCTATCCAAGCCCACAATTGCTTCTGTCTAGTCATGTTAAGTCCAAGAAGAACAAAATTTCGCAAGCAGCATCGCGGACGGATGAAAGGTCTCGCTAACCGAGGTAACCAGATTAACTTTGGTGATTTTGCTCTAAGAGCAACAGAACCAAGCTGGATTACATCTCGCCAAATTGAGGCAGCTCGTCGAGCGATGAATCGCTACATTCGTAGAGGAGGAAAAATCTGGATTCGGGTGTTCCCAGACAAGCCAGTTACCATGCGTCCGGCAGAAACTCGCATGGGCTCGGGTAAAGGATCTCCAGAGTACTGGGTAGCTGTCGTCAAACCCGGGCGGATTATGTTTGAAATTGCGGGTGTTCCCGAAGAGGTTGCCCGAGAAGCGATGCGGTTAGCTGCCCAAAAACTCCCGATTAAAACGAAGTTTATTAGTCGCGAAGAGGAGATCGTATAGCTCATGGCCCTACCTAAAATAAATCAGGCAAGAGAGTTAAGTGACGAAGAGCTAGCGGATGAAATTGTTGCCGCCAAGCGGAAGTTATTTGAATTGAGGCTTCAGAAAGCCACAGGCCGCCTCGAAAAAACTCACCAGTTTAAGCATACCCGTCATTGGATTGCTCAGTTGATGACGGTGGAGCGAGAGCGGCAGCTACAGGCTCAAGCTGGGGCCCACAACGCTGAGCCTCACGTTCAATCTGAGCAAGAGATACAGGAGTAAGCCGATGTCAGTTAAAGAAAGAGTGGGGGTCGTCGTTAGCGACAAAATGAATAAAACAGTTGTCGTCGCAGTTGAGAACCGTTCTCCTCATCCTAAATACGGCAAAATTGTGGTCAAAACTAAGAGATTTAAAGTCCACGACGAAGAAAACCAGTGTCAGGAAGGCGATCGCGTCCGCATCCGCGAAACCAGGCCTCTAAGCCGTACAAAGCGCTGGATTGTTTCCGAAATTCTTAATACTAGTTCGTGATTTGTATCACTTATCACTATGATTCAGCAGCAAACTTATCTTAACGTAGCCGACAACAGTGGCGCTCGAAAATTGATGTGTCTGCGTGTCCTAGGAACCGGCAACTGTCGCTACGGCAGCATTGGTGATGTCATTATTGCCGTTGTCAAAGAAGCAATTCCGAATATGGCGGTGAAAAAATCAGATGTCGTTCGCGCCGTGATCGTGCGTACTCGTCAGTCTCTCCGGCGAGAGAGCGGCATGAGTATTCGCTTCGACGATAACGCCGCCGTCATTATTAACCCAGAAGGGAACCCCAGAGGAACTCGTGTCTTCGGACCCGTCGCCCGCGAATTACGCGACAAGAACTTTACCAAAATCGTTTCTTTGGCTCCGGAGGTACTGTAATGACAAAGAAAAAAACAGTGCGCTACGAAATGCACGTCAAGAAAGGCGACACCGTTCAGGTTATTACTGGACGAGACAAGGGTAAAGTAGGGGAGATCCTTCAGACTCTGCCCAAGACCAGCAAGGTGGTCGTTAAAAATGTTAACGTCAAAACAAAGCACGTTAAGCCCACCCAAGAAGGAGAATCTGGTCAAATCACCACGTTTGAAGCCCCGATTCATAGCTCTAACGTGATGCTCTACTCCGAAAAAGAAAAGGTGGCCAGCCGAATTAGCTACACCTTTACAGACGACGGACGGAAGGTGCGAATGCTAAAAAAAACGGGAGAAATTATTGATTAAGCGGGGCTTCTCCAATGTAGCCCTTTTGTACTGAATCGTAACACTTCCCTGACCAAGCCCAGGGAAAATCAGCAAAAATTATGGTGCAACGACTTAAATCACAATACGAAGAAACCATTGTGCCCAAGCTGCAGGAACAGTTTGGCTATACCAATGTTCATCAGGTTCCTAAGGTCAAAAAAGTGATCGTCAATCGCGGACTCGGTGAAGCCTCCCAAAACGCCAGATCTTTAGAATCTTCTCTGGAGGAATTAGCCATTATCACAGGTCAAAAACCAGTGGTGACGCGAGCCAAAAAGGCGATCGCGGGCTTTAAGATCCGCGAGGGCATGCCGGTCGGAGTCATGGTGACGCTGCGTTCTGAGCGGATGTACGCCTTTCTAGAGCGGCTCATTAATCTAGCATTGCCTCGAATCCGAGATTTTCGAGGCATTAGTCCTAAAAGCTTTGACGGACGAGGAAACTACAGTCTTGGTATTCGAGAACAGTTAATTTTTCCAGAAATTGATTACGACAGCATTGACCAAATTCGGGGAATGGACATTTCTATCGTGACTACAGCTAATACTGATGAAGAAGGTCGCGCCTTACTCAAAGAAATGGGAATGCCTTTCCGCAATAGCTAATGATGACTGGGAGAAAAGAAGAAAGATAATGGCCTCAAACGACACGATTTCAGATATGCTGACCCGGATTCGCAATGCCTGTATGGTCAGGCATCCAACGACAAGTGTTCCAACGACCCGAATGACGCGCAGCATTGCTCAAGTTCTCAAAGATGAGGGATTTATTGAGAATTTTGAAGAAGTTGGCGAAGGAATCGACAAACGTTTGTTAATTGCCCTCAAGTACAAGGGAAGAAACAGGCAGCCAATTATTAGCACGCTGAAGCGAGTTAGTAAACCAGGATTGAGAGTTTACTCTAACCGGAAAGAGCTTCCGCGAGTTCTCGGCGGCATCGGCATTGCCATCATTTCTACCTCTAGAGGGATTATGACAGACCGTGAAGCACGACGACAGGGAGTTGGCGGTGAAGTGCTTTGTTATGTGTGGTAAGTAGTCAGCGGTCAATGAGTAATCAGCAGGGACCGAAGCCATTTAGTCTGTTTATTAATTACTGTTTAACTGTTCTTTTATGAGGATGTCAAGCAATGTCTCGCATTGGTAAACTCCCGATTGCGGTTCCAGATAAAGTCACGGTGACTATCAACGGACAACACGTAGCTGTCAAAGGACCAAAGGGATCACTCGCAAGAGAGCTACCGTCCTTGGTGACGATCACCCAAGACGGTAATACTTTACAGGTGGTCAGAGACGATGAATCTCGTCCTGCTCGCCAACTTCACGGCCTCTCCCGCACCCTTGTTTTCAATATGGTAGAAGGAGTCTCTCAAGGATTTCAAAAACGCCTGCAGATTCGCGGAGTCGGCTATCGCGCTCAGGCTCAGGGAAGCAAGCTCACTCTTAACGTTGGCTACAGTAAGCCCGTTGACATGCAAATGCCCGACGGGATTCAGGTAGCCGTCGAAAGAAATACGGAAGTAACGGTGAGCGGAATCGATAAGGAAGTGGTTGGCAACGTTGCCGCTAAGATTCGCGCTGTCCGTCCGCCAGAACCTTACAAAGGAAAAGGAATTCGCTACGCAGACGAATTTATTAGGCAAAAAGCTGGTAAGGCAGGGAAGAAGTAATTATGAAACTCACTCGCAAACAGTTGGTGCAGCGTCGCCATCGCCGCTTGCGTCGGAAAGTCAACGGCACTCCCGAAAGACCCCGTTTATCGGTCTTTCGTTCCCAGCAGCACATCTATGCTCAAGTCATTGACGATACAGCCCAAAAAACTTTAGTTTCGGCCTCGACTCTCGAGCCAGAACTCCGAGAAAAATTGCCAACCGGTGCAACCTGTGAGGCTTCGACCGAAGTCGGAAAATTGGTTGCTCAGCGAGCAATAGAGAGCGGTATCCAGCAAGTGGTCTTCGACCGAGGCGGCTATATTTATCACGGGCGCATTCGCTCACTGGCTGAAGCCGCCCGCGAGGCTGGGTTGGATTTTTAAGCGCCCTTTTACAACAGTAACTAAGTAGAAAAGGAGATGACCGAGTGGCAAAACGTCGTAAGAATAGTCGAACTCGAGAGAAAGAGACAAACTGGCAGGAAAGAGTTATTCAAATTCGCCGCGTGAGCAAGGTTGTTAAAGGCGGAAAAAAGCTTAGCTTTCGAGCGATTGTTGTCGTCGGTAACGAGAGAGGTCAAGTAGGGGTTGGCGTTGGCAAAGCCAGTGATGTCATTGGGGCCGTTCGCAAAGGAGTAGCTGATGGCAGAAAGCAGCTGATCGATATTTCCCTAACCAAAGCGAACTCCATTACCCATATTACCCAGGGAATCTCGGGAGGGGCAAAAGTAATTATTAGACCAGCTGCTCCCGGTACGGGAGTAATTGCTGGCGGAGCGGTACGTACCGTTCTAGAGCTTGCAGGCATCCAAAATATCCTAGCAAAGCAGCTTGGTTCTAACAATCCGCTCAACAATGCCAGGGCAGCCATTAATGCTCTTGAGAGCGTACGGACATTTTCCGAAGTGGCTCAGGAAAGAGGTATTGCTGCTGAGCAACTGTATGTTTAGTTTCTCGCTCAAGGAATTATTTATGAGACTTAATGATGCAGCCCCAAAAGAGGGTTCTAAAAAGCGCCGGCGGCGTCTTGGAAGAGGAATCTCTGCCGGACAAGGTGCTAGCTGCGGATTTGGCATGCGTGGTCAAAAATCCCGTTCCGGTCCCGGAGTTACTCCTGGTTTTGAGGGAGGGCAAATGCCTCTCTATCGTCGCATTCCTAAACTCAAACATTTTCCCATCGTTAATCCTCGGAGCTACACCATCATTAATGTTGGTGCCTTAGCGTCACTTCCTAATCAGGCAGAAGTAAGCTTAGCTTCGCTGCTGGAAAGGGGAATTGTTACCAGCAATGATGGTCCTTTGAAGATTTTGGGGGACGGTGAAATCAATGTATCTCTTCAGGTGACGGCAGCCGCTTTTACAGCGAGTGCTCGGCAAAAAATTGAAGCGGCTGGAGGAAGTTGCCAGACTAATTAGCTTCTTTGTCCACGGAGAAAATTATTAGCGGCCTTCAATTATACTAGAGTTTAAAGAGTCAATCAAAGCGTTTTTTAGCTCATTTGCCCACCCACATAGGTAGCCGTACATGGTTGTTAGTCGAGGTAAAACCCCTACAGCTCAAGAAACTTTTATGCAGATGGCCCAGGCTGCTGGCCTTAGAGGGCGGCTGCTGGTGACAATTGGTCTGCTAATCTTGGTTCGTTTTGGTGTCTTTATCCCCGTACCGGGAATTGACCGAGCCAGATTTGCTGAGGGGATCCAAAACCTCCCGTTCCTTGGATTTTTAGATATTTTTACAGGCGGCGGTCTTTCTGCCCTTGGTATCTTCGCAATCGGTATTTTACCGTTTATCAATGCTTCTATTATTATGCAGCTACTGACGGCTGCGATTCCAGCCCTTGAAGACCTCCAGAAAAACGAAGGAGAAGCAGGGCGACGCAAAATTTCTCAGATTACTCGCTATGTCGCTCTCGGCTGGGCAATTATCAACAGCGTTGGGATTACGGTTGGCTTTCTCCGCCCCTACGCCGTTAATCCAGGGATTTGGTTTGTCGCGGAAACGGCGCTGGCGTTAACGGCCGGTTCAATGTTTGTCATGTGGGTATCTGAGTTAATCACGGAAAGAGGTATCGGTAACGGAGCTTCTTTACTCATCTTCGTTAACATCGTTGCTGTATTGCCAAGAACCCTTGGCAACACGATTGAGTTTGCTCAGCAGGGCGGTCGGGAGGCAGTCGCTCAAGTTGTCATTTTGCTGCTAGTCTTTCTAGTCATGATTGTGGGGATCGTCTTTGTTCAGGAAGGAACGAGACGGATTCCGATTGTTTCTGCTCGTCGGCAGGTAGGCAGACGAGTCTATAGAGAAAGAACGAATTATTTGCCGCTCAGACTAAATCAAGGAGGCGTTATGCCGATTATTTTTGCCTCCGCTGTCCTCATTTTGCCTTCTTCTCTGGCTGGTTTTGTCAGGGGTGAGGGGGCCGTAAGCCAAGCCCTAGGAGCGGTAACGAATGCCCTTAGACCGGGAAGCTGGATCTACGTTGTTGTTTATCTGCTGTTAATTCTCTTCTTTAGCTACTTCTATGCCTCCTTGATTGCTAATCCGGTTGATATGTCCCAGAATCTAAAAAAAATGGGAGCGAGTATCCCCGGAATTCGTCCGGGAAAGGCAACCAGCGCCTATTTAGAAGGTGTCTTGAATCGTCTGACCCTTTTGGGGGCGATTTTTCTAGGAATTGTTGCTACTGTGCCTACTTTAGTGGAAAGTGCTACGAACGTTACGACGTTTAGAGGGCTAGGAGCAACGTCACTGCTCATTTTAGTTGGGGTTGCTATTGATACATCTAAGCAAGTACAAACCTATGTCATCTCTCAGCGATATGAAGGCATGGTTAAGCAGTAGACGCTGGCTGCGACTGTCTACAGTTGCTATAGAGGGATAATTAATGATTAAAACAGGATTGATTTTTCTGGGTCCACCGGGAGCCGGTAAGGGAACGCAAGCTCAAATGTTAGCAAAGCTTCTTCAGATTCCTCATATTTCAACGGGGGAAATTTTGCGTGGCGCCATTGCTCAAGGAACCACTCTTGGTCAAAAAGCTCAGGCCTATGTCGATCAAGGAGAGTTGGTGCCTGATGAATTGATACTTAACTTGATTCGAGAACGGCTGAGACAACAAGATGTTGAGCCGGGCTGGATTCTCGATGGCTTTCCTAGAAATGTGGCTCAGGCAACATTTCTAGACCAACTCTTAGAAGAGATTGACCAAAATGGCGTGGCAGTCGTTAATTTGGAAGTTCCTGATGGAGTGCTGATTGAGCGTTTGTTATCCAGGGGACGAAAAGACGATACAGAAGAAACCATCCGGCGACGCTTAGAGGTATATCGCGAGAAAACAACCCCGTTGATCGATTATTACAGCAGCAAAAATAAACTTCACTCTGTCAACGGCGACCGCCCTCCAGAATCTGTGTCAAACTCAATCAAGCAACTGATTAGCTGACTTCTGCGCTGGTCGCCTAGCTGCTAGAGACACCCAATATTTGATAAAATTTGCGAAGATACGATGTGAGGAAGTGAATCTAGGACTCGCTCAAGCCCAAATGTCCTGATTGCAGTTGAGGATTGCTACATTGTCTAAACAAGATTTAATTGAAATGGAAGGGACGGTTACTGAATCCCTTCCAAACGCTATGTTCCGTGTCGATCTAGACAACGGCTTTAATGTACTTGCCCATATTTCTGGAAAAATTCGTAGAAACTATATCAAGATTCTGCCCGGTGATCGCGTCAAAGTAGAGCTAACCCCCTACGACTTAACAAAAGGAAGAATTACTTATCGTCTGAAAAAGAAGTAAACTGGCACCCGTTCAGCTAGTCAGCTTCTTGTCAGACTCAGTTTCTTGACGTAAGTCAATCAAGAATGCTACAATAGCAAGCTTGCAGTGTCGCTTAAAAAGGCATGAAAGTCAGAGCATCCGTCAAAAAAATGTGTGAAAAATGCCGCGTCATCCGCCGTCGCGGTAAAGTTATGGTTCTTTGTTCCAACCCCAAGCACAAGCAGCGCCAGGGATAAAGCTAGCAGAGCCGAACCATTGTGTTGTAACAATCTTCAAAGAGAGGAAAAAGAGTGGCAAGAATTTCTGGGGTAGATTTACCTCGCGATAAACGAGTAGAAATTGCTCTAACCTACATCTATGGAATTGGGTTGTCTCGGTCTCAAGAAATCTTAGCAGCTACTGGAGTCAATCCTGATACAAGAGTAAGGGATTTAGCAGACGAAGAGGTAACGACTTTGCGCGCTCACATCGACTCAACCTACCAGATTGAAGGAGATTTGAGGCGGCTAGAAGCGATGAATATTAAGCGGCTAGTCGATATCGGCACCTATCGAGGACGCCGACATCGGCAAGGACTGCCCGTTCGCGGACAGAGAACTCGTACCAACGCTAGAACTCGTCGTGGTCGGAAATTAACCATTGCCGGCAAGAAAAAACCCCCAGCTAAAAAGTAGAGATACAGCAGTCCTGATACAGTTTGTTGATTAATTTGGTGAAGTTAATATGGCGCGACCAAGCAAAAAAAGCAGCTCAAAAAAGCAAAAACGCAACGTACCCAATGGAGTTGCCTATATTCAATCGACTTTTAACAATACTATCGTGACGATTGCTGACGCTGGTGGCGATGTCATTTCCTGGGCTTCTGCTGGTTCGAGTGGATTTAAAGGAGCCAAAAAAGGAACTCCATTTGCCGCACAAACAGCGGCAGATAGCGCTGCTAGACGAGCAATTGAGCAAGGAATGCGTCAAATTGAGGTGATGGTAAGCGGTCCAGGCGCGGGCAGAGAAACCGCCATTCGCGCTCTTCAAGGTTCAGGGCTGGAAATCACCTTAATTAGAGACGTCACTCCGATCCCTCACAACGGCTGTCGCCCTCCTAAACGCCGTCGCGTTTAAGCAGAAATTTTGTCAGTGGGTTGGTTCAGATAGATAGGTAGCATGAGCCAAGTTCGAGAAGTTGCTCAACTTCCCAACAAGCTGGGAGCTAGCGATCATACCCTGCACATCCTCGCTAGCTAATCCCGAATGAAGACAAACTAAATCAATGATTTCGCTGTGAACGGGGATCCAGACACGCTCACATTCACATCGGTCAGTGATTAATGACAATTAAGGAAGAGGAAGGTCACTCTATGACGCAGTTTCAAATTGAGTGTGTTGAATCTAAGACGAACAAGAACCAAACCCAGTATAGCAAATTTGTTCTAGAGCCTCTAGAGCGCGGACAAGGAACAACCGTAGGTAATTCGCTGAGGCGGGTATTGCTATCCAATCTAGAAGGAACAGCCGTGACAGCGATTAGAATTGCCGGGGTTAACCACGAGTTTGCCACCATTCAAGGAGTTCGAGAAGACGTTTTAGAGATTATTCTCAATATGAAGGAGGTTAATCTGAGGAGCTATACCAATCAACCCCAAATTGGTCGTCTCGTGGCAACTGGTGCGGCTACGGTAACAGCCGCGCAGTTCGAGCTTCCTTCTGAAGTAGAAGTCGTCGATCCAAATCAGTATATTGCCACCCTCGCTGAGGGAGCGAAACTAGAAATGGAATTCCGCATTGAGAAAGGCAAGGGGTATCGAGCTATCAATCGAAGTAAAGACGAAACTACTTCGCTAGACTTTCTACAGATCGATGCTATTTTCATGCCCGTTACGAAAGTGAAATATAGTGTCGAAGATGCCCGAGTTGACGGCTCTTTCGCCAAAGACCGCTTAACTCTAGAAATTTGGACCAACGGCAGCCTTAAACCGGAAGAGGCTCTTTCTCAAGCGGCAGATATTGTCGTCGATTTGTTTAACCCTCTCAAAGATTTGACTCTCATCGATCAGCCAGAAGAATATCAGGTTGAAGAAGATCCCGCCAGCCAAATTCCGATCGAAGAACTTCAGCTATCAGTCCGAGCTTACAACTGTCTCAAGCGAGCCCAGATCAACTCTGTAGCTGACCTGCTGGACTATTCGCAAGAAGATTTGTTAGAAATCAAAAACTTTGGTCAGAAATCAGCAGAGGAGGTCATCGAAGCCTTGCAAAAGCGTTTAGGAATTACTCTTCCCCAGGAAAGAACGGCTAAAACTTAACCGTCAATAGCGCTCTTGCCCCTGATTTAGACTAGTTAATCAGCAGGATATGCCATAACTATTAGTACGTATTAATTAAGGAGGATATAGCTATGCGTCATCGATGTCGGACACCGGAACTAGGAAAACCAGCCGACCAACGAAAAGCTTTGTTGAGAACTCTGACCACCGAACTGATTCGCCACGGCCAAATTAAAACAACCAAAGCCCGCGCTAAAGCGGTGCGACAAGAAGCAGAGCGGATGATTACTTTAGCCAAAGACGGGTCTCTAGAAGCTAGGAGAAGAGCCATTGGCTATCTGTATGATAAAAATTTAGTCCATGCTCTCTTTGCTCAAGCCCCAGAACGCTACGGCAATCGCCACGGTGGGTACACTCGTGTCGTCCGGACAGTCCGTCGGCGAGGCGACAATGCTGAAATGGCAATTATCGAGCTAGTGTAAGACCGAAAGCAGCAAGGTGACGGCGTAGCGCGGGAATCATGGAGCAACCAACGAGCAAAAAGCGCATTGCCCTGGTCGTTCAATACTTGGGGACAAACTTTCATGGCTGGCAGCGCCAACCAAATCAGCGCACCGTTCAAGCAGAAATAGAAACCGCCATCGAGAGCGCTTGGCAGCAACCAGTTTCTTTACACGGTGCTGGCAGGACCGATGCTGGAGTCCACGCTGCGGCTCAGGTCGCTCATTTTGACTGTAGTGGACCGATTCCTGGCCTACGCTGGGCCTCGGTACTGAACTCCCGGCTGCCTCAAGATATCCTCATTAGAGCCTCAGCCCAAGTGCCCTCAACGTGGCACGCGCGTTTTTCTGCCCGATGGCGGCGCTATCGCTATTCCATCTACACAGACAAGCGGCCAAACCTATTCGTCAAGCCGTTTAGCTGGCATTACTACCGCACCCCGCTCCAGGAATCTCTGATGCAAAACGCTCTTAATCCGCTGCTCGGGAAACATCATCTCGCCGCTTTTCACCGGGCCGGTTCGTCTCGCGCTCACTCCTGGGTAGAAATTCAGGACGCAGAATGCTACCGACAGGGACCATTTGTTCACATGGAGATTCAGGCCAGTGGATTTCTCTATGGAATGGTGAGGCTGCTAGTTGGTATGCTAGTTGAGGTTGGTACTCGTAAGCGATCGCCTCAAAGCTTTACTCAACTGTGGCTGGAGCAAAGGCGTGAAGAAGTTAAATATTCGGCTCCAGCAAAAGGTCTCTGTCTGTTAAGAGTTGGCTATCCGGAATCGCCCTTCCCCAAAGAAGCCTGGTTTGAGACGCAGCCAAAGTTTTTGTTTGATTCGCGCAGTGATAGCGCTTGAAGATTGAATGCCGTTTGATAGTCAAATTGTAAACGATTGATTGTATTACTAGCCTCTTGTCAAGATGATAAAAACCCCTCTCCCTACCCCTAAAACTCTCAATCAGCAATGGTACGTGGTAGACGCTGCCGACCAGCGTCTCGGTCGCTTAGCTACCACCATTGCCATGATTCTACGGGGCAAAAATAAAGCGATCTACACCCCGCACATGGATACCGGCGATTTTGTGATTGTTGTCAATGCCGAGAAAGTCGTTGTGACTGGCAAAAAAAGTTCTCAAAAACTGTACCGGCGGCATTCAGGTCGCCCGGGTGGCATGAAAAGCGAAACTTTTGAACAGCTCCAGGCTCGGATTCCCGAAAGAATTATTGAGCAAGCTGTCAGAGGGATGCTGCCCAAAAATGCTCTCGGTCGCAAATTATTCACCAAACTGAAGGTGTACAAGGGGCCCGACCACCCCCATCAGGCTCAACAACCCCAAGAGTTAACTATCAATACAATTCCGAGTGGAGGTCAATAATGCAGACAGGAGATAATCGAGCTGTATACTGGGGAACCGGACGGCGCAAATCATCGGTAGCGAGAGTGCGTCTGATTCCCGGTAGTGGAAAGATTGCTGTTAATGGCAAGCCAGGAGAAATTTATTTTAATCGGATTCCCAAGTACTTAGTATCAGTCAAAGCTCCTCTAGAAACCCTTGGGCTAGAAAACGACTATGACATCTTAGTAAACGCTCACGGTGGCGGCCTAACCGGGCAATCTGACGCGGTGAAGCTCGGCGTTGCAAGAGCATTATGCCAGCTCGATCCCGAAAACCGTCAGCCGCTCAAGTCCGAAGGGTACTTAACCCGCGATCCGCGAGCGAAGGAGCGGAAAAAATATGGTTTGCACAAAGCTCGCAAAGCCCCGCAGTTCTCGAAACGTTAAAATCATAGTAAAGACAGTTGAAATAGAGCGATGCCTAAATCAGGAATTCATCCAGAATGGTACCCAGAAGCCAAGGTCATCTGCAACGGCGAAGTCGTCATGACGGTCGGCTCAACCAAGCCAGAGATCAACGTAGAAGTTTGGTCTGGTAACCACCCTTTCTACACCGGAACTCAAAAGATTATCGATACCGAAGGAAGAGTAGACCGCTTCTTGCGTAAGTATGGAATGCTCGACAGCAGTGCAGATAACGCCAATGATGCGAAGGAAAAGTAGCGCGGTAACTCCGTCGAGATTTGGCTGAGTTTATTGAGGGCGCGATCGCGCCTGAGCTATTTTTTGTAAGCGTTCTATCCTGTCACTATGGCTGAGACTTATCTGCTAGAAAAACTGCACTCCGTTGAGCAAACCTTTCAAGAATTAACGCGCCGTCTGGCCGACCCGGATATCGCGACCAATCCAGACGAGCTGCAAAAAATCGCCAAAGCGCGTTCTTCTCTTGAAGAAACCGTCCTTACCTATGAGCAGTGGAAAGAGTCCCAAGAAGAGTTGGCCGGAGCACGACAGATTCTTAAAGAAGCCAGCGGAGATACAGAGCTCAAGGAAATGGCCGCGCTAGAAGTTCAGGAGCTAGAAGACAGACTTGAAGCCTTGGAAACGCGGCTCAAAATTTTGCTGCTGCCCCGTGACCCTAACGACGAGAAGAACATTATGCTGGAGATTCGTGCTGGCACCGGAGGCGATGAGGCAAGTATCTGGGCCGGGGATTTGGTTCGCCTGTACTCCCGCTATGCCGAATCTCAGGGCTGGAACGTCAAGCTGGTGAGCGAGTCCCTAGCGGATATGGGAGGATTTAAAGAAGCCATTCTCGAGATTCAGGGAGAGCAGGTTTATAGTAAGCTCAAGTACGAAGCCGGGGTCCACCGCGTTCAGCGGGTGCCGGTGACAGAGGCCGGAGGCAGGGTGCATACCTCAACAGCAACGGTGGCTGTGATGCCAGAAGTAGATGCGGTCGAAATTGAGATAGACCCGAAAGAGATTGAAGTGAGTACCGCTCGTTCCGGCGGCGCTGGCGGACAAAACGTCAATAAAGTAGAAACGGCTGTTGACCTGTTTCATAAACCGACAGGGATTAGAATTTTTTGTACCGAAGAACGCTCGCAGCTACAAAACCGCGAGCGAGCGATGCAGATTCTGCGCGCAAAGCTATACGAGATGAAGCTCCAGGAACAGCAAGCTGAGGTCACATCCAGGCGGCGATCACAGGTAGGGACTGGCGCACGCTCCGAGAAGATTCGCACCTACAATTACAAAGACAACCGCGCTACAGATCACCGACTGAACCAAAACTTTAGCTTAGCGGGGGTTTTGGAAGGAAACCTAGAAGAAGTGCTACAATCCTGCATTGCCCAGGATCAGCAGGAACAATTAGAAGAACTAGCCGCCTCTCCAGCCACAGCAGAAGCTCTTTAAATGAACTTTAAGTTTCATATTATAGGGACGAATTTAACGGTGGGAAATAATGGTTAAATCAGAGAGTGAAGTAGGATCTTGGTTTCTGACATTCAACAGAGGTAAGTGAGTGCGTGAAACTGAGCGATAATCAGCTAACTAAACGGCGGCAGCTTCGCTTGGCCGAACTGTTCATTGCGGGGACAGTATTGTTGCTGGTGCTGTCCTCTGGTCAGCAGAAACACTGGCCCTTTGTTTATTGGGATCTGTATTCTGCAGGAAATTATCAAATTCCTCAATCGGCTAACCGTGTTGAGCTAAGAATCTTAGATACTGGTGGGCAATGGCACTCGTTACGCTCAATGGATCTTTATACGCTAGACGACGATACATCTAATCAGAGGCCCGGACAGAATCTTATTCAGAGCAGCTTTGATGAGGACAATAGTGCTAAAAAACGGCGACGATTTCGTACTTCCCTCGTTAAACAGATAGAAGCAATTTTGGGTGTAGAAGTAGAAACCGTTGAAGCTTGGCAATTCACCTGGAATGTTAACTTTGACGAGTATCCGCCTCTCCGAATCGATCAGCCCGTCAACATGAAGAGAGTGGGCCGTTTTCAAGCTCAAGAGTACGCCGTCTCCTCAAAAAAATGATTAAATTTCTGCAAGGGATCAAAATCCCCTATTCCAGATGGCTTAGCACCCCAGCAGAGCATGCGGCTGGACGGATAGGTTTATACAGGATTATCTATAGTGTTTTTTATCTATGGTTTTTCAGCTATTTAGAGTTTACTGAATTAGAGACAATCCCTACCGCTCAGTGGAATCCGTCGAGGCTGTTTTTTTGGTTGAGTCAGCCGCCTCAGGGGATTTTTCTAGTGGCAGAATCTATGCTAGCAGCAGCGCTCATATTACTGCTAGTTGGCTATCGGACCCGCACGGCAACCTTACTGGTATTTCTCTGTGGGTTTGGTTTAGCGGTTATGCGCCATAGTCTGCTTTTGCGAGAACACACGTTGATGCTGCTTGTTTTCTACGTGCCTTTGTTTATGTTTTTTTCAAATTGGGGGAGCACTTACTCAATTGATGCACTTTTGAAGCAGAGGCGCAGTCAGTTTGTTCCCCATCCCCATGACTCATCCTGGCACTATATTTGGCCATCACGCGGACTTATGGTAGTCCTCAGCTTTCTATTTTTATCGTCTGCAGTCATCAAAATTAAGGAAGGAGACTGGATTACTAATCCCAACTACGTTAGCAACTTCATGCTTAGTAAAGGGATTGCTAGCTACCTCAATAACGGCTTTCCCGTCAATCCTCTCGGACTGCTGCTGGCCCGCTCCAGATTTTTAATCGTCCCGTCTCAATACATTGTGCTGCTGTTTGAGACAGCCTTTATCCTTGTCCTGTTTAGTGGTGTAGCACGGGCGATCATTTTTCGTCTTGTGCTAATCTTTCATAGCTGTAACACATTTTTTCTCGGTATTCCGTTTGCGGCGGTGCTTAGCGTTTATGCCGCTTTTCCTGACTGGCAGCAGCTCTACGAACGCTTCTATCCTCGATGGCTTCGTCCCACTTGGCTAGCAAAAATGCCCACTGTCCTTCTCATCAGTAGTTCACTGTTTTCGGCAGCCTTGATTGGAGTTTTATGGGATACTACTCCCATTCCCCGCACGGTCTTTAGCTTGTTCGGACTGATTAACTACCGAACAATCTGGTTTGTTATTTTTCCTCTGGCTGTGATTTGGCTCGTTACCTCTATCTACCATTGGCTGTGGCCTCAGTACAAGTACTCAGGAGACAGAGCTGATTAAGAACTAAAGGTGAAAGTGATCTCCTAGATAGTACTGTCGAACGAGTGGATTGTTGTAAAGTTCTTCTGCCGTCCCGGAAGCGAGAATTTGACCGTCTCTCATAATATAGGCGCGGTCAGTGATAGCGAGGGTTTCTCGCACATTATGATCGGTAATCAGAATACCCATCGAGCGATCGCGAAGCTGAGCAATTATTTTTTGAATTTCGGCAACAGCAATGGGATCGACTCCGGCAAACGGCTCATCTAGCAGCAAAAATTCTGGTCCGCTTTGACCAACGGCTAACGCTCTCGCTAGCTCTGTGCGTCGTCTTTCCCCTCCTGAAACCCAGGAACCTTTAGTATTGGCAACCTGTTCGAGGCGAAATTCTTGCAGCAGCTTTTGCCGCCGGCTATCTCGCAGACGAGGAGATTTAACCGTTTGTTCAAGCACCAGTTGAATATTATCTTGAACGCTCAGATGACGAAAGATGCTCGGCTGCTGAGTTAAATAGCCAATTCCTAAATGAGCGCGTCTGTCAATTGATAGCGCCGTAACATCCTGTTGAGCCAGCCAAACTCTGCCTGCGTCTGGCTTAACGAGGCCGGTAGCGATATAAAAAATTGTGGTTTTGCCCGCTCCGTTCGGACCCAGTAATCCAACAATCTCTCCCCGAGAGACTTTAAGATTAACCCGACTAACAACAATTTTTTTGCCGTAGGATTTGTGGATATTCTCGAGAACAATGGTCACAGGTTTGAGGCTCGTAGAATTGAAACTCTCGCTACCGTCAGGCTTAGGGACTCAGTGGCGGAATGGTAGGAGCCTCCTCTCCGTTGTCTGGGTCGGAGACAATATAAGTTGACTCTACCTGCCGGTCGGATTTAGGGGTAGCAATGAAGCGTCCTTCATCAATTAGATAAGTCATCGTTTCAGCTCGCATACTGTTGCCCTCTTGAAGCACGTAAACGTTGCCACTAAGCACTAAGCGACGTTCTCGACTAAAGTATTGTGCCTGAGCTGCCGTGGCTTGAATCTGACGAGCTGGATAGTTAATCTGCACGTTCCCTCTGGCCGTGATCACTCCGGTTTCAGAATTGGCTTCTTGAATATCCGAACGGACAGTGAGCGCACCGCTATCGGTTTGAGCCTCAACTGTAGGCGAAACAGAGGTGAGCACTACTGCTATCGCTGCGGTTGTTGCCCATAGCCGGTTGAAGCAGCGCCTTAAGGATTGTCTACAGAACATGACTAGCGGCTTAGTGTGACGAAATTATGGAAATGTATGAAAGACTTGAGCAGGCTAATTTGGGTTAATGTTTTCACATTTTTAGACGGTGACTGGCGCGACTAAGTTCCTGTTAGTAGAGCTTGTTAGGCAACTGAAACAATTTGAGGGAGATGAAGATTCCTGTCTGACTCGGTACAGTGGCTCCCAGATGAAGTCAGTGGCTGAACAAACTGCTCGATCGACTCTGGTTCAATCTGCTGCAAGGCTCTCAGGAGCTGAGCACTTTCGTCTACCAACCGCTCGACATCAACGCCGTGATGATGCGGTTGATAATCGCATAGTTTTCTGACTCCTTCTCCCAATAAAATGACGGCACCGCGCCAGTTGTAATTCTCGAGATGGTAACAGCCAACCGCAATTTGTAAAATTCCCTGGTAAAAAGCCTTGTCGGACTCTGGAGCTTCAACCCACAGAGCCTCGAAAGTATCGTGACAGGCATAGAACTCTTGGCCGTTAAACTCCTTAACTCCCTGCCAGAAAGACGGTAGCGGGTTCATGGTTCTAAGAAGCCATGCTGTCGCGGACTTCTTTAATCGCTTCTAGGTCAATTTCCTGTTTGTCGCCAGCAAATTCATTATCAGGGGTAATAAACAGCATGCAGTGACACTCTTTCCGCTCTCGCATGGGAACGCACGGGCAATTCCAGAAACTGTTTTTAACTTCTGCTTCTTTGTCTTCATAATGACGGCAAGGACACAAAGGGGCTCCCAATTCATCTTTATGGCGTGCCAGTCCTTCAATAACAACGGCAGTGACTGACGGATCGACGCAGAAATAAGTGTCGGTTCGCTTGGCATATTGCTCTGAAAAGCTTTTCATCGCCTTGAGAGACTTATCGTTGTCTGTTTTATTTGAATTTGTTGAAGTCATCGCTCGAATTTATGAAGCTCTTTCTTACCATGTTACGGTACTGGGGCAAGCTCCACACAATTCCTTTCTGTAGTTCCACAGAAGCGCGCTCGGGTAAGAGTCGCTATCTTTGTAGAGATTTAATCATCACGACTAATATCGAGGAGAACAATGATTAACTAATATTTAGAATAATCGTGATCGCTTGTCCACAGCTTTCCAGGTCAAGGAGGATAAGTAGCGCTTGGAACTTTTCTATTCAGCGTTTATTGAGTCGTTATTTGCCTCAGCAGCTCACCCTTGACAAGGCTCTCGCTCCCAAAAGTTCTGGAGAAAACGAACGCTAAATCCTTTTTCAGTTTGCTGTCTGCTGAAAGACCATGTTGAACAATTTGCTGTCCTTATTTTTAGAGTCCCGCTGTGCTTTATGCGAACGTTCTACCCCAGAATCTATTTGTGAATTCTGCCAGCGGCAGCTCTATCAGTGTGCTTTGAACAAACCGGGTTGCTGTTGGCACGGAGACCTGCCTCTCTTTGCCTGGGGTGACTATCGTGGACCCCTCAAAAGGGCCATTGCCACCCTGAAATACCATAACTGCCCTCAGCTCGGAGAGCTTCTCGGTTGCTGGTTAGCCAAAGCTTGGGTCAATACCTCGGCAAACTCTCATTGCGTTGCTGTCCCCATTCCCCTACATGCTCAGAAGTTAAAGACGCGGGGCTACAACCAGGCAGCCATCATTGCCCGCAGTTTTTGTCAATACACCAACGCGTCCTTTCAGCCCCACGGACTGGTAAGAACTCGGGAAACTCAGGCGATGTATGAACTCAGCCGGGAGCAACGGGAAAGCAACCTCAGAAATGCCTTTAGCTTAGGAACATTTCAGCAGCAACCTCCAGCGGTCCCCGTCCTGCTCGTTGATGATGTGTATACAACTGGCGCGACTGTCAGACAGGCAGCCCAAGTGCTGCGTCGGCATGACATTAAAGTATTGGGAGCCGCAACAGTCAGCCTGGCGTTGAGAGAAGGTCGGCGATCGCTTGGAGGCTCGTAGTTTTGCTTGATGGTCTATCAACAAGAGCTAACAATTTTGCTCATTTTTCTAGCCTATGAAGAAGAGCTAGAGCTATGATCGAACTAGAGTACATTGTATAGTTTTGTTAATAAATGATGGATTGTGTCGCTCACCCCCTGACTAATAGCCAAATTACCGCCTGGCTGCGCGGCTTACTGACCATCGCTTGGGCTGATGGAGAATACGAACCAGAAGAACAAGAGCTTATTGCTCAGCTAACTCAAGAGCTAGCAGTTTCCGATGTTCCGTTTAGCTCAATTACGCCAGAAGAGTTAGCGGATGAATTAAAGGAACAAGATGCGGCAGAAGATTTTTTAAGAACCGCCGTCATGGTAGCGGTAGCGGATGGGGTATATTCCTCTGCTGAAGCCGAACTTCTCAAGCAGTTTAATGATGCTCTGGGATTAAAAGTAGAAGCCCTCAAGTCTTTAGAACACACTCTCTACAATCCTGAGCAAGACCAAGCCGACCAGTTAGCTTCCAGTGGTTCCACTCATTATCCCCATTCAGATATTTTGCAGCCCGTAAAAGAGTGGCTTGACGGTTTGGATGTCAAAGACCAGCGCATCGCCAAATTTGTTTGTAAAATGGTTCCGCCCCAGTGTCCGTTTGAAAGAGATGTCAAGCTATTTGGACGCAAGATCGTTCATATTCCGCCTCTTTGCAAACTCAATCCTCTGTACGAACAGTTAGTTGGCCTGCGCTTTCGCTCTTTATCTTATCTAGCCGATGAATGTGAAGAAGATGTTTCCCAGTACATTTAGCGGCTGGACTCAACGCTCAGCTCAGTCAAGAATTGCTAGGCTAGAAGCAAGCAAAAGTTAGCGGCAGGCTCATTGGCTAGCCTCATCAAGCTGTTCCCTATTCTTGCTGCTACGAGACTTTCATACTGAGTACCTCATTGTTCCGAAATGCAGTTTATTGACCGAGCCGTGATCGAAGTTGAAGCGGGTAAAGGGGGAGATGGTATTATCGCCTTCCGCCGGGAAAAGTATGTTCCGGCTGGAGGTCCAGCGGGCGGAAATGGCGGACGAGGAGGGTCCATATTCTTCAAAGCAGTGGAGCATTTACAAACGCTGCTAGATTTCAAGTATACGCGCCGCTTCAAAGCTAAGGATGGTAAACGAGGCGGCCCCAATAACTGTACCGGAGCAGCCGGAGAAGATTTGCTCGTTGAAGTGCCTTGCGGAACGCTAATTGCTGAAGCGGATACGGGCAAGCTCTTAAAGGATCTGGTTGCTCCTGGAGAAACGGTTTGTGTGGCGACTGGCGGCAAGGGGGGTTTAGGCAATCGACACTTTTTAAGCAATAGCAATCGAGCCCCAGAGTACGCCCTCCCTGGGCTACCGGGTGAACACAGGCAGTTGCGCCTGGAATTGAAGCTGCTTGCTGAGGTTGGTATTATTGGCCTACCCAATGCTGGCAAATCGACGTTAATTGCGGCTCTGTCTTCAGCTCGCCCGAAAATCGCTGACTATCCGTTTACCACTCTGATTCCTAATTTGGGAGTCGTCCGTAAACCGACCGGAGATGGAACGGTGTTTGCCGATATTCCTGGACTGATTGAGGGAGCCCATGTCGGCGTGGGTCTGGGCTACGATTTTCTCCGGCATATCGAACGGACCCGCATTCTGCTGCACGTTATTGATTTAACGTCTGCCGATCCCATAGCCGATTACCAGGTGATTCAACAAGAGCTGCAAGCCTACGGACGAGGACTAGAGCAGCGCCCCCAACTTATCGTGCTGAACAAGTTAGATGCGGCAGAGCCAGAGATAAACATCCTCGTCGCTGAAGAATTGGCCCAGCTTACCTCAGCTCCCGTTTTTGCCATCTCAGCCGTCACTCGAGCGGGTCTTGATCCCCTGTTGCAGGCTGTTTGGCAATCCTTAGAGCGGCTTAACCACAGCGCCCTAATTTAATCAGGATTCAGCAAAACCCTTGCCATTAGCCTTTGGCAACCGAGGAGCGATCGCGTCGGGAGCGCTCTGATTTTCCATTTCGACTGCCGTCTCGAGAAGACTGGCTGCTGTGGCTTCCATGGATATCTAAATAAACAGAGTCTCCTGCTGCCTCCGCCGCTGCCTTGAGCACGGCTCGGATAGCCTGGATATTCCGTCCACCCCGTCCAAAAACTCGTCCCTTGTCAGCCCCTTCAAAAGCCACCCGAATCCAGACGCGCTGACTGCTGCTGATCCGTTCGCAATGGGTTTTCAGAGACTCTGGCGATTCGAGAAAAGGCTCAATGAGAAATTTCACTAGCTGATTATAATTAGGGCCAGTGCTTCCAACTTGAGGAGAAAAAGTCGCTCTTTTAGGAGGCATTGACTTGTTCAAAAACGTTGGCTTTTCTCAAAATACTGCGCACCGTCTCTGTCGGCTGAGCGCCGTCTTTTAGTCTCTTAACAATTGCTGGCACATTGAGGCGAGTTTCGTCGGTTCTAGGGTTGTAAAAGCCTAATTCTTCTAGAGGACGACCATCTCGGCGACTCGTGCTTTTAACAGCGACGATTCGATAGCTTGCTTCCCGTTTTTTGCCTAATTTCTTTAACCGCAGTTTTACCATAGGATCTAAAAATTCTCCTTTACGATTCTAAACTCATTCGGAAAAAATTAGGGACTAGAGATTGCCAAAACCTTTCTTTTTTTTGCCTTTCTTCTTTTTCTTTTTATTGCCACCAGCATAGCCGCGAAAGCCAGGACGAGGCGCATTGCCCATGCCGCCTCCAAACATACCGCCCAAACCCCCCATTCCTCCCATGCCGCCAATTCCGGGCATGGCAGGCATTCCACCTTGCCCCATCTGCTGCATCATCGTCCGCATTCGGGTAAAGTCGCTTACCAGTTTAGAAACCTCGCGGTCGTCATAGCCAGACCCTTTAGCAACGCGGCGACGGCGACTCGGCGAAGAGGCTAGTAACTCCGGCTCTGTCCGTTCTGCTCTGGTCATAGAGTTAATCATCGCCTCTGTGCGCTTGAGCTGATCTTCGCCTTTTTCGAGATCCGAACTACTGAGCTTGTTCATCCCTGGGATCAGCTTGAGAACGCCACCGAGTGAGCCCATATTTTTGAGCAGCCGCATCTGCTTGAGAAAATCATTAAAATCGAATTTAGCTTCTAAAATCTTCGACTGCATGCTCTCGACATCAGAGAGATCGAGTTCTTCCTGAGCTTTTTCGACCAGGGTAAGCACGTCGCCCATGTTGAGAATGCGGGAGGCCAGGCGATCGGGGTAAAATGGTTGCAGCGCTTCGACTTTTTCCCCAACCCCCACAAACTTGATCGGCTGACCGGATACCTGTCGTACCGAGAGGGCAGCACCGCCTCGACTATCCCCATCTAATTTAGTGAGAATGGCCCCGGTAATGCCGATTTCTTCAGAGAAAGTGCGGGTAAGGTTGGCAGCTTCCTGTCCCGTCATGGCATCGACAACAAGTAGGGTATCGTCCGGTTCGATGGCTGCTTTGATTTGGGCTAATTCTCCCATCATTTCCGGGTCGATTTGCAGGCGTCCAGCGGTGTCGATAATCACCGTATCAACTCCGGTCGCTCGCGCTTGGGCAACTCCTTGACGAGCAATTTCTACGGGATTGACATCCGTTCCTAGTTCAAAGACTGGAATATCAATCTGTTGACCGAGGGTAATGAGCTGGTCAATGGCGGCTGGTCGATACACGTCGGTGGCTACCATCAGGCAGCTACGCTCCTGTTTCTTGAGGTGGAGAGCAAGCTTCGCCGTGGCGGTCGTCTTACCGGTTCCCTGTAAACCGGCCATCAGCACAACAGTAGGCGGAGATTCTGCCTGAGCGAGGGGAGCATGGCTTTCCCCCATCACTTTAACAAGTTCGTCATAGACAATTTTGATAAACTGTTGACCGGGATTGACCCCAGAAATGACTTCTGCACCCAGAGCCTTCTCCTCTACCTCTGTGATGAAGGTTTTTACGACCTGGAGGTTGACATCAGCCGCTAGCAGGGCGCGACGAACTTCTTTGAGCGCTTCCTGAATATTAGATTGGGAAACCTTGTCCTGGCCGCGGACCTTTTTCCAAGCGTCTTCTAAACGATCTGCGAGGGCTTCAAACATAAAATCTTAAATAATTTTCTCAAAATAAGGACCGAACTGATTACAGGATAGCGCTTTCAGAGATATTTCTTCAAAGCTCTCGCTCCCAGGTTTGACCCACTAGCTGACACCCAAAGCTGTGATGAGCGTTTTCAGCAACGAGCCTGAACCCGGCTTTTTGATAGAGATGCCGAGCTGTTTGTAAAACACTGTTCGTCCATAGCGTTAGTTTCTGGTAGCCAGAACGACGCGCAAATTTAATGCTTTCATCGATTAGGCGCGTACCAATCCCCAGTCCTCTCGCTCTTGGCTCCACCAACAGCAAGCGCAGTTTGGCAATGGTTTCAGACTGCTTGACAACAAATACACAACCAACATTTTCCCCATCCATCTCTGCAATCCAGCACCGCTCTTTTCGGGGAGCATAATTTCTGATAAAGGCGGCCACAATTTCGGCAACCAGCGCCTCAAACTGATCATTCCAGCCATATTCCTCACTGTAAATAACAGCGTGTCGATGAACAATCCAGCCCATATCGCCCGGTTGATGGGGGCGCAGAAGAGAGGGGAGCTGTTGATTACTGCTGAGGAGCGTTTGAATAGCCTGCATTGCTTTAAGCAAACGTTGGCGCTCTTCTAAGGAGAGTTGTTGCAGCAGTCCCTCAATTTCTTGGCGCGATCGCCGATCGAGCATCGTAAACGCTTCCTGTCCTTGAGCGGTCAGGGACAAAGTACTTTGTCGCCCGTCCGTTGGCGAGCGCTTTTTATCGAGCAGTCCGTCTTTCTGGAAACGCCGCAGAATCCGGCTTAAGTAGCCTGCATCTAAGCTCAACTGGTCGCTGAGTTTGGTTGCCGTTGTCTCTTGCAGATGCTCCAGTTCATAAAGAATTCGGGCTTCCGTGAGCGAATAGGGGCTGTTGAGCAATCCTTCCTGGAGCACCCCGATTTGCTGAGTGTAAAAGCGGTTAAACTGACGCACAGCTTCAGCCTGTTGTCTGGTTTCAGTCACGAGCGGTAGCTTTCATAAATATACTTGCCACTATCAATTATTTAGTTGCTTTTGTCAACTATGTTGTTACACTCTGTACGGGGGGAAAGAGCATAAAGCTAAGGAATAAACTAATTTCTGTTTTCCTTTCCCCCTTGCCCTTTCCCCTTTTCCCTGACTAGTTAGAGGACTCTTGATCATGAATGGGTGATTCTTCTCCCTCTTCAGCACCAGACTCCGATGGCGGCACTAACGCAACGGCGGCGATCGCATCGTCACCGTCTAGTCGCTGGACTCTGACTCCAGTAGCCATGCGAGACTGCAAAGAAATATCGTTAACGGGCTGACGAATAATAATGCCTCGACTAGTGACGAGCATCAACTCGTCTTCCTGATTGACGACGTGAATAGCGGCTAACTCTTCTTGAGTGGAACGAAACTTGATGGCTTTAATCCCCATGCCAGCACGATTCTGAAGCCGGAAGTGGGCAATAGGGACTCTTTTGCCGTAACCACTAGTGGTAATTGCCAGCACCCAAGGTCCGAGAACGCTGTCTGCCCCTAATTCTGGCTCCTCGTCGTCATCTCCAGCAGCGACGATACCGGCAACGACCTGAGCAGGAATAATATCCATGCTGATCACCTCGTCATCTCCTCGCAGCTTCATCGATTTAACGCCTCTTGTTGCCCGTCCGAGCGGTCGTAGCTGTTGATCGTCGGCTCTAAAATGAATCGCAATTCCTTGCCGGGAACCAATAATAATGCTGTCTTCTCCGCGAGCCAGCCTCACCCAGCGCAGTTGATCTCCCTCCTCCAAGCAAATCGCAATCAAGCCATTGGTGCGAATATTGCTAAAAGCGGCCAGAGCAGTTTTCTTAATGTAGCCATTGCGGGTCAGCATCACTAAATACTCGTCTTCAGTAAACTCTGTCACTGGCACCATGGAGGTAATTTTCTCTTCTCTAGAAAGAGGCAGCATCTGCACCATGGGAATTCCTCTCGCCGTCCGAGAAGCGACTGGAATTTGATAAGCATTGAGAGTATAAACTAACCCCTTATCGGTGAAGAACAGCACGTTGTCGTGGTCGCAGCAGCTTAAAAAGTGCTCAACGACATCATTTTCTTTAATTCGCGCTGCGGCTTTCCCCCGAGTTGCGCGACTTTGAGAGCCAAAGGTATCAACGGGCATGCGTTTGATGTAGCCTTGCTCGGTCAACAAAATGACGGCTTGTTCGTTGGCAATCAGGTCGGTATCGAGCAGTTCTCCTTCACCCTGGACAAAAGTAGTCCGACGCGGTGTGGCATGGGCAGCTTTGAGCTGTAGCACTTCTTGTTGGATAATGCCCTCAATGCGTTCGCGCCGCGCCAAGATATCCTGAAGGTCAGCAATCCGTCTCTGTAATTCTTCGTGTTCGGCCTGGATCTTCTCGGCTTCCAACGCTGTCAAGCGCCGGAGCTGCATCTGCAAGATCGCATTGGCCTGTACTTCTGACAGACCAAATTGAGCCACAAGTTCGGCACTAGCGGTAGCGGCATCGGCGGCATGACGGATCAGGGCAATGATGGCATCGAGATTTCCCAGGGCAATCAACAAACCTTGAAGAACGTGGTCTCTTTCTTGCGCTTTGCGCAACTCGTATTGGGTGCGTCGAGTAATGGCTTCGATGCGGAAGTCTAGGAAAACTCGCAGGAACTCTTTTAGACTCAGCAGGAGCGGCTCGCCGTTGACCAGCGCTAGCATATTCGCTCCGAAATTGGTTTGCAGAGGCGTATGCTTGAAGAGATTGTTTAGCACAACGCGCGGATAGGCATCCCGTTTCAGCTCAATGACCACTCTCATCCCGTCGCGATCGCTTTCATCCCGAATATCGGCAATTCCCTCTAGTCGCTTGTCGTTGACCATTTCCGCAATCTTCTCAATCAGAGCCGCCTTGTTGGTTTGATAGGGAAGCTGAGTGATAATAATGGCATCTCGATCCGGTCGTCCCCGTTGCTCAATGGTTTCAATACCGGCAATGCCACGCATTGTGATCGAGCCGCGTCCGGTTGTGTAGGCATCGGCAATTCCAGAACGCCCTAATATTTCTCCTCCAGTAGGAAAATCTGGTCCGGGAATGAGCTTCATCAGTTCCCGGTCGGTTATTTCGGGATTGGCAATCAGAGCAACAACGCCATCGATTAACTCCCCGAGGTTGTGAGGCGGAATATTGGTGGCCATTCCTACAGCGATTCCGGAAGAGCCATTGAGGAGTAGTTGCGGGACTCTAGCCGGTAGCACAACGGGTTCCTGTTGGGAGCCATCAAAATTGTCAATAAAATCGACGGTCTCTGACTCAATATCTTGAAGCAGAGCGTTAGTGGTTAGGGACTGGAGGCGACTCTCGGTGTAGCGCATCGCCGCTGGCGGATCGTTATCGACCGAGCCAAAATTGCCGTGACCTTCAATCAGCGGATGGCGCATCGAAAACGACTGAGCCATCCGTACTAGAGCATCATAAACCGCCGTATCGCCATGCGGATGATATTTACCTAAAACTTCCCCCACCACACGGGCACACTTTCTAAACGGTCGTTCTGGAGTCAGTCCTAACTCGTACATGGCGTAGAGAATTCGTCGATGGACTGGTTTAAGACCATCCCGAGCATCAGGAAGCGCCCGTCCAACAATAACGCTCATCGCGTATTCTAGGTAAGACTGAGACATTTCGTTGCTCAGATCTGTAGGAATAATCCGATCTTGGGAGAAGGTCATAGGTTAAAAAACTCCATTCAAGTAAGCTTATGCTGCTTGGCAAGGAAAATACGGGCAAATCCTATTTGTTTTTGCCGCAGAAATCCGCAAATATTCCCTTATTTTTCTTAAATTCTAGCACATTTTGTTTTCTCTTTAATGAAGATGTAGATCAAGAAACAAGCTTGAACAAACTAATAGATAGAAAAAAGGAAAACTGAATTTAAATATCGACTGTACAAAGCCCAAGAAATAGAATAAGTCAACGGAGCTAAATGTACGAACAAATTAAAGATTGCTACGAAGCCATCAATAGCTAATGACTAGTAAAAATAGTTAACCGTTTTTAGAAACTACCTAAAATCTCTTGAACATTTTAGCTTAATTTTATTAGCCGACAAGTAGCTTCTCTTCGCTGGTTAACGCTAAGTTGATGAAGTGCCTAACGATCAAATGAATAGCGGTTTCTGTACCAAAAGTAGGTAATAAGCTGAGCAACGTTCTAGAAAAGTACTAGAGGCCATCTTACCAATAGACTTTGCTCGATCTAATCATCTACATAAACAATTTTTATTTGTGGTATCATTGGTAATAGTCTATGCTAGTAAAAGCAACAATAATCTTCTAGCTATATAAAAATCGCGATTAGAGAGGAGTTAGTCTTGATTCAAGGGACTTTACATCAGTTAGCCGTTTTTGAAGCAACTGCTCGTCACGGTAGCTTTACTCGAGCGGCAGAAGAGCTATTTATTACTCAACCGACCGTTTCTAGTCAAATCAAGCAGTTGAGCAAATCGATTGGTTTACCTCTATTTGAGCAAATTGGTAAACGACTGTACCTGACGGAGGCTGGTAAAGAACTGTTAGCAACTTGCCAAAGTATCTTTGAACAATTAGACAACTTTGAGATGAAGGTTGCCGATCTTAAAGGCACGAAGCAAGGTAAACTACGGCTATCGGTCATTACGACGGCAAAGTATTTTGTGCCTCGCATTCTCGGTTCCTTTTGTCAGCAATATCCGGGAATTGATGTCTCTTTAGAAGTAGTCAACCACCAACAGATTCAAAGACGAATGATGGAAAATGAAGACGATCTTTACGTGCTTAGCCATCCCCCAGAGGAAATTGATCTGTGTAGCGAACCGTTTCTCGACAATCCCTTGGTTGTTTTAGCGCCCAAAGATCATCCTTTAGCTGGGCAACCCGACATCCCCATTAGAAAGCTAGATGGCGAATCTTTTATTATGCGCGAGCAGGGATCGGGAACGCGGGCGGCGGTGCAAAAATTATTTGCTCGGCATAAAGTGTCGGTACGAGTCAAGCTAGAATTGGGCAGTAACGAGGCAATTAAGCAGGCTATCGCCGGTGGAATGGGAATTTCCGTCCTCTCGCAACATACGCTGATTTCTGAAAGACTGACCGGAGATTTTGCTGTTCTAGATGTGCAGCATTTTCCAATCAAGCGTCGCTGGTATGTAACCTATCTTGCTGACAAGCAGCTATCTGTCATTGCCCAAACGTTTTTAGAGTATCTGCTGGAGAAAAGTCAAGAGTTCTCTCCGCCAAGAATATTAACTCTTGCCTAACGGATAGCTGGCTGTTAGTAAGATCAGGAGCGCTAGCGAATGATTTTTTAGCTTTTTTGACTTAACTCTAGCTGTACTCGTGACAAATAGAAGCTCGTTTAGTTGGCTATAATAGCTAGAAAAATCAGCAAATTTCATCGGCTGAAACGTTAAATCAAGAATTTTCGGTGGCTAACTCCTCGGTTCCGTGATGACGGCTTGGCTCGACAGAGTGTTGAGCAACAAATGCTTGAATTTCGTCAAGCTCTTGCGCTTCTGAATATCTGTGGCGATCGCAGTAGCGGCTGCATTCTTCATTAGAATAGAATCGTCGGGCTAAAATCTCAGCCTCATTTTGCTCTCTAAAATTCTTGTTTTGATCCAAAACAATTTTGCTCATGTTACCGCGATCGATGGTAACTTCAGCTTGAGTAATTAGCCATTCTAATTTCTCTAACAAGACTTTTTGCTCTGGCCAGTGATGCTTTTGCTGAGTCTTTGCTTCTTCTACCGGAAGACTAGAAAAAAAGAGTTTGAGGCTGACTAAGTACTGCTGTAGCTTACCAAAATATTTACCAGTAATCGCAATCACATCTGCTGGAAAAATCCTCTGCTCTCCTAGCAACTGATTGTAAAAGTCATTTTCCAAAAGCTGTTCAACTGTTTGTTGAACGACAACAGCATTATTTCTAAGCTCAAGCCGATTTTCAGCTAAAGGGTTTTGCTCTGTCGTGATTTCGCTGTAGTTTTCTCCTAGCAAAAATCTGACTTTATCTAAACAAACTACTAAAGCGGATAGAGAAGACAACTGTTCTTCGATAGCGAAGGAAAAAATTTTTTTAGTTTCGTTAACGGCTTTGCGATGAGCAAAGAACTTGATCATTGAGTTGCCGATAATAATGCCAAATCCGGTTCCAAAGGCCCTGAGAGGCAATTCAGTTAGTGCGGAGAAACCCATACATAAATTAGTAAATTTGAATTCCCCCTGCTCAAGGGGGATAAAAGCCCAGATAGCATCCGCAACGACTGGCTTACTCCTTAAAGAGAACCCATTAAGCCTGGATACCACTGGCTACATTTGGCGCTGGTATTCTTCGAGTAAATCAATCAGATTCACCTGACACTGCATTGGCAGCAGTTCTACAAGCGGTAGCTCTTTTCTACCTCCGCCTAGCTGAACAGTGATGCCTGCCAGGACTTTGAGTACCTCGGTCTCGCTGATACTTTGTGCTAGCAGTGGATAAACACGTTCAGCAACGGTGGTATGGAGGTGAGCATCCGAAAGATACAAATGCCATTTGGCGACATCCATGTAAATATTCTCACCAATTTCGGCGGCAAGAGCCTCGATTTCTTGGGTTGTACCGGGATTAGCCATCAGTTTTTACCGAATAATCTGCGATCGCCGTAATGTAAATAAAATGCAGTAATAAGAGTACGGCCCAACCTCCTGTCACCCAAATTAGCCACGTCCACGTCGTCTGTTTGAGATTATGCACAAACCATAAGCCAGAATTAACGGCAATAAAGGTGGCAACGTGCACCGCAACGTTCATGCGGTCATCCAAACGACGGTAAGCAGGGTCTTGACGGTTCGGTTGACGGGGCCAACGAGGAGGCATAGGGTGAGTCAAATAATCTTACTGTTTCCATTGTAAATCCTTAATCTCCCTCTGCTTCACGAATATAATCTCCAGATTTACCGCCCGTTTTGCTCAGAAGACGAATCGACTCAATTTGCATCGATTTATCGAGGGCTTTTGCCATATCGTAAAGAGTGAGTGCAGAGACAGAAACGGCTGTCAGCGCCTCCATTTCAACTCCCGTTTCGGCTCGCGTTTTGACCGTCGCTCGAATTTGATAGCCAGGAAGTTGGGGATCGGCTGCTAGCTGCACCGTGATTTTTTGCAGCGGCAGCGGATGACAGAGAGGAATGAGAGTGGCGGTTTGTTTGGCGGCCATGATTCCGGCTAATTTCGCGGTTCCCAGCACATCTCCTTTAGGAGTATTGCCCGCTTCGATGGCGGCAAAGGTAGCAGAAGACATGCGCACCTGTCCCCCCGCTAGAGCTTCTCGTACCGTGAGTGGTTTAGTAGAAACATCCACCATCTCGGCTTCCCCTTGAGTATTCAAATGAGAAAGCTTTGACCGATTATTCTGCACAATTTGGTCAGACATATGATATTATTAGTATCTGTTGAGCAAGGGCTTGTAGCTCAGTGGACTAGAGCACGTGGCTACGGACCACGGTGTCGGGGGTTCGAATCCCTCCTAGCCCGTTAACCTAGAGTAGAATCGCAGGAGGCTGCGTTTCCATTCAGTCTATAGCGTAGCTGTCTCTTTCGCGACCGAGGGCAAATCCAAGGGAATGAGACAGAGTTTGATTGGATTGGGTGAGAAAAACCAGCAAAGCGAGACCCGCCATCACCGCCGCTAGCAAAAAGATGCCTTGATAGCCAATAAAAATGGTGAGCGTTCCCAACAGGGGACCAGCGATCGCAATGCCGACATCGAAGCCCCCAATGCAGAGAGCATGAACTCGCCCGCGTTCAGCGGTGGTAGAGCGATCGCTAATCAGAGCAATGGTTGTGGGCAGCAGCAGACCCGCACCAGCTCCCTCCACGGCAGCCGCCACAATAAACGCTACCGAGGATTGAGCCGTTCTCAGCAGCAGCATGGATACGCCGTAGCAGAGTAAGCTAGCCGTAATTAATCCCCCGCGACCGACTCGATCTGAAACTCTCCCGGCAAAGACACGAACTGAAAAAGAGGCGATCGCCGCTGTCGAGTAAAATAAGCCAGCGTTCAATTCTACCCCCGTCGCTCTTAAATACAGCGGAAAGAACGAGACGAGCGACCCAAACACCAACCCGATCAGCGACAGCACTACAGCCGGAATCAGCAGAGAGCGACTTCTCAACAGTTGCCAAAAACTGCGTCCCGCTTGAGCAGGACTGCCGGACATCTGACGGCTCGCTTCTTCGATCTGACTGGCCAAAATTAGGGCCAAACAGCCCGCACCAGCGGATACCAAAAACAGGGGGACGTAGCCAGCCCCAGCCTGCAAGAAACCGCCCACGGCTGGTCCCACCGCCATTCCAATTGGCACAACGAGGCTCATATAGCCAATGACCTCGCCTCGTTGCTTAGCTGGCGCGATATCGACCACTAAGGCACTGTATCCGGTGGTAAAAGCGGCAATACTGATGCCGTGAAACGCCCGAACCGCCATCAGTCCCGCAATTGATTCGACAAACAGGTAGCCCAACGGAGCAACCGCGACCACCGCTGCTCCAATCAGAACGACTAGCTTGCGACTCCGCCGATCGGCCAGGCTCCCTAGCCACGTCCGAGACAGCAGCAGACCAATGGCAAAACAGCCCATTACCGTGCCCACCTGCTGCGCCGTGCCGCCAAGATCGGCAATATAGGCGGGCAGCGTTGGCAGTAAGCAGGTCATACTGATCCAGAACGATAAACCAGCAGTAAAGAGGAACAGCAGGCTTCTGAGTTTTGCTGATTCTATAGTTCTGAACGGATTAACAGTAGTCACTTCAGCAGCGGAGGAAAGGTTTCTTCTCTATGTTAACCATTCTTAATATTTCTTCTGACGATCTCCCTGACTCGATAAATCGGTCTTCCCTGAGATTCATGATAGGTCCGCATCAGCAGTTCGCCCAGCAAGCCAAAGCCGAATAGCTGTAGCCCCGTGAGCAGCAGGATCGCCACCAGAATCAAGAGCGGGCGATCACCAATATTTTGTCCCAGTCCCAGCTTGAGAAAGCTCAGGTAAGCTCCCAGCAGTACGCCCACAAACATCAACGCCAGCCCCAAAAACCCAAACACGTGCATGGGGCGAGTGAGAAACTTTTTCATAAACCAGATCGTTAACAGATCCATCAGCACCCGGAACGTCCGCCCCAAACCGTACTTGCTGCGACCGAAGCGACGAGGATGATGACGGACTGGCATCTCGGTAATTTTGCCGCCTTCGATAAAAGCTAACGCGGGCAGAAACCGATGCAGCTCTCCGTACAGATGCATATCCGCCACTAACTCAGCCCGATAGGCTTTTAAGGAACATCCGTAGTCGTGAATGGGGACTCCGGTGACTTTGCCGATCAGCCAGTTGGCAATTTTGGAAGGCAGCAGCCTTGTGAGGGCGGCATCTTGGCGATTTTGCCTCCAGCCGCTGACTAAATCGTATCCTTCAGCTAACTTGTCTAAAAGCAGCGGAATATCTGCCGGATCATTTTGGAGATCGGCATCCAAAGAAACGAGCGCTCGCCCCGTCGCATAATGAAAGCCAGCCGCCATTGCTGGAGTTTGTCCGTAGTTACGCCGGAGCAGAATGGCGCAGCTATCGGAACGAGATTGAGCGAGTTGCTTGAGGAGTTCGGTAGAACCATCCGTCGAGCCGTCATCCACGGCAATAATTTCGTAACTGAGGTGGCGCTCTTGCAGCGTTTGGGCGATCGCCTCGAGCAGCAGCGGTAAGCTATCGACCTCGTTGTACACCGGAATTACAATCGATACATCAGGAACGCCATGATGAAAAAGTTGATTTTGAGTCTCTGCAATTGATATAGTCACTCCGTTACCACCGTAAAAATTGCTCCTAGACTAACTACCTTAATAGCCGACTGTTTACTAGGCAATCCTCTTCCGATTTAAAACTATGGTTTTCTTTCGCCAAGATTCTCAACTGGCGGCTCTCGGTAACGACATCCTCGAGGCTGCCTGGGCCGAATTTCCGGGACTGGCTCGTAACCAAATTGCTCTGACCTGGATCGTTTATGATTCTCCGGTCATCGTCAATACTGGAGGAGCGATTGCGCCCGTCGATTTCTGGCAGCAGCCAGTGCGGGGCTTTAGCTACCGAGGGGTAGAGCGCGTTTACCCAGCCAGCCTGGTGAAGCTGTTCTACCTCGTTGCCGTTCAGGAATGGCTAGAGAGCTGCATGATTGCGAGTTCGACCGAATTAGAGCGAGCGATGCGAGATATGGTGATAGATTCTAGCAACGATGCCACGAGTCTGATCGTCGATGTCTTGAGTGGCACAACGAGCGGACCCGAGTTAGCACCGGGCCCTTTTCAGACCTGGCAGTTTCAGCGCAATATCGTTAACCGCTACTTTGCCTCCCTGGGCTGGCAGGAACTAGAAAATATCAACGTCAATCAAAAACCCTGGGGCGACGGCCCCTATGGACGAGAGCGCCTGTTCCTTGGAGAAATGATGGAAAACCGCAATATGCTGACAACCGATGCCGTTGCCCGATTATTGCACAGTATTATTGGTGGAGTGGCAGTTTCGGGGGGGCGATCGCAGCAAATGATGGCCATGCTCCAGCGCGATCTCCAGGCAGTTCCCTCCAGTAGCGACGAGGAAAATCAGGTGAGCGGCTTTCTCGGAGCCGGACTTCCCCCCGATGCTCAACTATGGTCCAAAGCCGGATGGACGACTCAAGTCCGCCACGATGCTGCCTATATCGAGATTCCCAATAGGCAGCCCTATCTTCTGGTTGTCTTTAGCGAAGGCAAAACCACCAGCCCCAACCGTCAGCTACTGCCGTTTATCTCCCAGTCTGTGGCTGCTGTGATGAAGCAGATATCTGACACAAAAAGAGAGTGACCGAGTTTGCCTAAACTGGTCACTCCTCATTCAATAACCGCTCAATCGCTGATTACTGATCGTTGTTTATTGATCGCTGCTCACCGTTTACTGCTCTGGGCTAACGGTATCAATCACCTCTAAGGTTCCGTCGTCTTGTACCGTCCAAACATCATAGCTGCCAACGACATCCCCGTTTTCATCAATGTCCACATTACCGCTGGCTCCTTGATAGTTGATGTCTTCGCCATTGCGAACGAGCTCGATCGCTTCGCAGGGATCGCTAACGTCTTGACCAGGAGCATTAGCCACTTCCCCAATCTGGCTCTGAATCCCCTCGCCAGTATTTTCATCAGCAGCTTCGGCGGCCAGCATCAACAGGACGGCAGCATCCCAGCTATGAGGAGCGAAGGCCGATACATCCTGCCCAGTTTCTTCCTCCCAGACGGAGGTAAACTCAGCCAAACCGTCTCCACTGGCTCCGGGGACGGTTCCTAAAGCACCGCTGATGATCGAGGTACCGTCTGCGGTTTGGCCTACCTGCTCGACAAAATCTGGCGAGTAAACCCCATCGGTTAACATCACGGTAACCTCATCCAGCAATCCTTGTTCGTAGGCCGATTTGAGAAGTACACTTCCCGTCTCTGCATAGAGCACCGCCGCTACTGCATCCGGACTATTATTGAACGCTTCTGATGCCTCAGAGTCTAGAGTGGTAGCTTTGGGGTCATAGCGCACTGGGCTACTTTTATCGACAATTTTACCGCCCGCTTTCTCGAAGGCTTGGTCGAATTCTTCTTCAAAGCCAACGCCGTAGTCGTTGTTGATCACTACCGTTGCCACGTTCTCAAACCCTTCTTGGTTGGCTAGAGCGGCTAAAGCCTGGGCCTGGTAAGTATCAGGAGGAGCCGTTCTCGCCCAATAGCCATTAAATTCCCCGTCTTGGGCTCTGCCTGTAAAAACTGGGCTCGTGCTGCCTGGGGAGATCATCATGACGTTGTTACGAACGGCCACATCTACTGCCGCACTGGAAACGCTACTGGCAAAGGCTCCAACCACGCCAGCTACCTGATCCACTTCAGCGAGCTTGGTCATGGCAGAGCTGCCCGCACTCGGATCGGTTTGGCTATCTTCGTTGATCACCGTCACGTCTGCTTCATTCACACCTCCACAGGCGTTGATCGTTTCTACCGCTAATTCCACCGCTACTGGCATATTTTGACCAATAGAAGCCAGATCTCCTGTAGTTGGTAACAACGTCCCAATTTTTAACCCTTCGCCATTACCCCCGCCGCCATCGGCAGTGGTGGTTGTGTCTCCTCCGGTTCCTGCCGTATCGCTTTGGCAGGAGATCAGTCCAAAGCTTGCTAAAACTGTCATTGCTAAGGTTAAGGCCAGAGGAGATTTAAATCGTAAGAGAGAGGAATGTTTCATCTGTTGAGTGTAATGGGTATGTTAATAGTCGTTTGTCATCAGATTGTAGCTAATTCTTCTCCTACAGTGTGTTATCAGTTGCCAATTTCTCCTTCGGTAGATAGATGACACAAGAAATCTGAAGTTCAGTATCTAGACTGAGCCGCTCTAGCAGCGATCGCCGCCGCTAATGTTAACTAGCCCGATGCGCTACATGCTCATGCGGCTGAGGAAAGACCGCAGGCGATCGCTGCGCGGCGCAGTCAGCACTTCTTGAGCGTTTCCCTCTTCTTCAATGCACCCTTGGTTAAGGAAAAAGACGCGATTGGAGACTTCGCGAGCAAACTGGATTTCATGAGTCACCACAACCATCGTCATTCCCTCTTCGGCAAGCTGCCGCATCACCGACAGCACTTCTCCAACCAGTTCGGGGTCTAGGGCGGAGGTCGGTTCGTCGAACAGCAGCACGAGTGGATTCATGCACAGGCTGCGGGCGATCGCCACCCGCTGCTTCTGACCCCCAGAAAGCTGTTCTGGATAAGCATCCGCTTTCTCGGATAGCCCAACCTTATCGAGGTATAGCCTCGCCTGGTCTCGACTTTCTTGCTGGGATTCATTGAGCACCTTGCGAGGAGCTAACGTCAGATTTTCGAGAACGCTCAGATGAGGAAACAGATTAAACTGCTGAAAGACCATTCCAACTTTGCTTCTCAGTCGCCGCAGATTTTTAGAACTGAGTTTTGGCTGAGATAAATCAACACCAATCACTTCTAAGCTGCCGTCATTAATTGTTTCCAACCGGTTAAAACAGCGCAATAGCGTACTTTTACCGCAGCCAGAAGAACCAATCACGGAGACGACATCGCCTCGATTAATGGTGCCGCTCATCCCCCGAAGCACCTCTAGGGAACCGTAGTTCTTTTGCAAATTCTGGAATCGAATAGCTGGAGCAGAATCTTCCATGCTTCAGACTGTTTAGGGAGAAACAATATTAAACAGTATCGAACTTGCGGAGCGCCAATTGTACGTTTTTTTACATTTTCTCAAGTTCGTAAAAACTGATACTATCTAGATCTCGACGAATATGCTAACGTTCGAGCTTTAAGGTAAAGAGTAACAACAAAGCTATGGTCAACATAGGGCGATGGAAATGGTTGCGTCAGCTAGCCCTCGGTCTGACGTGTTTACTCCTGGTCATCTCCTGTAATGGAAATCCAGAAAGCACTTCAGAATCGACAGGTTCAGAAACGGCACAGACAAGCGAGCAAACGCTAACGGTGGCAACAGAGCCAGCGTTTCCTCCCTTTGAGTCTCAGGCAGAAGGAGGGGGATTAGAAGGTTTTGACATTGACCTCATGAACGCTATTGGTGAGGAAGCAGGCTACGAAATTGAATACGAAAGTTTGCCCTTCGACGGCATTATCCCCGCGTTGCAGTCTGGAAGAGTAGATGCAGCCATCAGCGCCATGACGATTACCGCCGAACGAGCCGAAACCGTGGACTTCTCCCGTCCGTATTTTCAGTCAGGACTGGCGATCGCCGTTCAAGAAGGAACTGAGAACATTCAGAGCCTTGATGACCTACAGAATCAAAGAATTGCCGTACAAATTGGCACGACGGGGGCTCAAACTGCCGCAGAAATTCCCGGCGCGGAGGTCAGCACCTTTGATTCAGCGCCCCTCGCCCTGCAAGAATTAAGTAACGGCAACGTCGATGCCGTCATTAACGATGCTCCTGTCACTCTCTATGCCATCAGTTCTGGCAACCTAGAGGGATTAGAAGTGGTGGGCAATTTGCTCACAGAAGAGTACTACGGAATTGCCTTACCCCAAGAGGCTCCTTACCAAGAAGACATTAACAGCGCCCTGGCCACTCTCATTGAGAATGGCACGTACGCTGAAATTTATCAAAAGTGGTTTGGAGAAGAACCGCCGGAACTGCCAGAAACGGCTCCAGCCCTAGAAGGCTAAGCGCCACAGGCGCAGGGAAAGCAGCTTGCGCTGCGGGAAAAGGGCAAAGGGGAAGGGGGAAAGGGAAAGAGGAGAGTTTGTTCCTTGAGCGGTATTCTTTCCTCGTCGCGAACGCGACAATTTTCCCCTTCCCCGTCCCGCACCGGACATTTATATAGAATTGGTAGGATTCATGCTTGACGCTTTTGGCATCATTGTTAATGCTCTGCCCAATCTTCTATGGGGCGCTTTGATCACCCTGCAACTCACGGCACTATCTGTGTTCTTCGGACTGATTGGCGGGACATTGATTGCGATCGCTCGTCTTTCTGCCTCTGCCCCCCTGCGCTGGCTAACGAGAGCCTACGTTGATTTCTTTCGCGGGACTCCCTTGCTCGTGCAAATTTTCATGATCTATTTTGGGCTGCCCGCCCTGTTTCAGAGAGTTGGCCTTCCCTTCAACCTAGACCGTTTTCCCGCCGCTGTCTTAGCTCTCAGCTTGAATTCTGCTGCCTACCTAGCCGAAATTATTCGCGGCGGCATTCAGTCGATTGAAACCGGACAGTGGGAAGCCTCTGAATCTTTAGGAATGGGCTCGATCCAAACCCTGCGCTACGTCATCTTTCCCCAAGCTTTTCGGCGGATGCTGCCTCCGTTAGGCAATGAATTTATTACTTTATTAAAAGATACTAGCCTCGTTGCCGTCATCGGCTTTGAGGAGTTGTTTCGTCGCGGTCAGTTGATTGTTGCCAACAATTATCGCGCCTTTGAAATTTACGCAGCAGTTGCCCTCGTTTACTTAGTCTTAACCTTACTCTCATCGCGGGCGTTTAGCTTCTTGGAAGACTGGATGAACCCGGTGCAGCGAGCGAAAGCGAAAGCAAAGTCTGCTTGAAGGCGATCGCCTTTGACAGCCAGATTCCCGGCACTAATTTTTACTTAACCGAGCCAAAGGAACGGAGAGGGAGGGATTCGAACCCTCGGATAGGACTTACGTACCTATCAACAGATTAGCAATCTGCCGCTTTCGACCACTCAGCCACCTCTCCAGGATGGGGGCGGGGCATTTCGGGACTCAAAATGAATGGGAGTCGCCGCCCTTTGCCTGTGTCGCCCGTCATGGCTCTCCATTATAGATGATCTTCGGCAGAGATGAAGCGATTCTCGATAATTTTTTAGCAGAGGAACGCTACTGGCAACGACGCAGATATCCATCTGAGAGGAAACAGACTTGGAATAGAATTGTTAAGCTGTAATGGATGGTTAAATAATGCCCTTTAGGCGTTAAATACTAAGCAACCGAGGATAATGCTTCAACGTTAACGCTAGGTTTCTCGAGTCCTGGGACGTTCAAAACAAAGTCATCGGTACACCATCGTTCAACGGCGGTGACTGCGTTAGCGCAGCTCCTCCGGAGGAGGCTGACCGCCCAGCCACGAGCCAGCTCCTCTGTCTTGAATTCGAGTGAGGGTAACAGGCTATGAACGCGAATCAGCAGAAATCAGTCGCGCTGATCTCTGTGCATGGCGATCCGGCAGTAGAAATTGGCAAGGAAGAAGCTGGAGGTCAAAATGTATACGTGCGTCAGGTAGGGGAAGCTTTAGCAAAGCAAGGGTGGCAGGTAGATATGTTCACCCGTGCTGCTGCTGCCAATCAGCCCAAGGAAGTTCAACACACAGAAAACTGCCGCACTATTCGCCTAGTCGCTGGGCCCGAAGAATTTGTTCCGCGTCAGGAAATTTTTAGCTATCGCTATCAGTTTGTCGAACAACTGCTGTCGTTTCAGCAAGCGCACAATTATGCTTTGATGCACACAAATTACTGGATTTCAGGCTGGGTAGGATTAGAACTGAAGCGGAAACTCGTCTTACCGATGGTGCATACATATCATTCTTTAGGAGCCGTTAAATATCAGTGCGTTGAACCGATTCCGCCAATTGCCAATACTCGTTTGGAAATCGAGAAAGTCTGTCTGGAAACTGCCGACTGTATCATCGCCACTAGCCCCCAAGAACGAGAACACATGCGATCGCTAGTCTCTCCCCGCGGCCATATTCAGGTAGTTCCCTGTGGCACAGACCCCGACCGCTACGGCTTAGTCACTAGACAGGAGGCCAGAAAGCGTTTGGGTATCGCTGCGGAGGCGAAGATCGTCTTTTACATCGGTCGCTTTGACAAGCGTAAAGGCATTGAAACGTTAGTGCGAGCGGCTCACCAATCTCAGTGGCGCGATGAGCTGCGCGTTTTCATTGGAGGCGGTTCTCGCCCTGGTCAAAGCGATGGACTAGAGCGCGATCGCCTCGAAAGGATTGTGGCAGACCTCGGCATGACCGACAAAATTATTTTTCCGGGTCGCATTACGGATGAGGAGCTGCCCCTATATTACACGGCAGCCGATGTCTGCGTTGTGCCTTCTCACTACGAACCGTTTGGGTTAGTCGCCATCGAAGCCATGGCTAGCGGCACTCCTGTCGTCGCCTCCCATGTCGGAGGATTGCAGTATACCATTGTGGATCGAGAAACCGGATTACTGCCACCTCCTCAAGATGTCAGCGCCTTTGCTAAGTCCATCGACCGCATTCTCGGAGATGCTCAGTGGCGAGATTGGTTAGGCAAGAATGGCGAAAAACGGGTCAGAGAGCACTTTAGCTGGCACAGCGTTGCCGCTCAATTGAGCGACATTTACACCCGCTTACTTTCCGGGCGATCGCTGTTGGATCCATAACAACTAGATGTACTACGAGCACTCAAATTTTAGAGAGTAATTCTGGGCAGTCGGTGTTTAAATCCGCACAGAATTTCCCAGGAAATAGTTTCTAAAGTAGCCGCCCAATCATCGGCGGAGATCTGATGCTTGCCGTCTTTGCCAATGAGCGTGACAACTTCCCCCGGCTGGATATCAGGGAGCTTGCTAATGTCCAGCATAAGCTGATCCATGGTAATCGCTCCAATTTGGGGCACGAGCTGCCCTCTCACGAGCACCTGCAAGCGATTCGACAACTGGCGGGGGACTCCATCCGCATAGCCGATGCCGACAACGGCAAGGCGCATCTGACGATGCGTAACGAATCTGTGGCCGTAGCTCACTCCGGTGCGGGGCGGAATCGTTTTGACTTGGGTAACTCTCGCTTTAACCTGAAGAACAGGCTGGAGGTCGAGCGCCGTCTGGAGGTGAGGAGCGGGGTAGAGTCCGTACAGTCCTAATCCCACTCTGACCAAATCGTAGTGAGCGGCGCGGTTGCTGAGGGTTGCCGCTGAGTTGGCAAGATGCAGGCAGGGAGGCACGATACCGCCGTCCCGCAGCAGGGCGATCGCCTGCTCGAAGCGCTGATGTTGCTGCCGCATTGTGGCTGTATCGATATCTTCGGCGGTGGCCAAATGAGAATAGACGCTGGCAATCTGCAGATGCGGCAGCCGCTCCACCAGTCCGACAAACTCGACGGCTTGGTGCCAGACAGTGCCTAAACGAGACATGCCCGTGTCTAGGATGAGATGAACTGGAAGGTTCTGCCCAACCGCCGCCATCGTTTCTGAAAACAGCAAAGCTTGTTGGGGATTGCAGAGGGTCGGCTGAAGCTGCCAGTAGGCGATCGCCTGAATTTCTTGAGGGGTGTTGGTCGCTCCCAAAATCAAAATAGGAGCCGTAAGGCCCGCTTTGCGCAGCTCGATTCCCTCGCTGAGAGTAGCCACCGCTAGCCACGTGGCGCCCTCTTGGAGAACCGTTTGGGCTACTCGAATCGCTCCGTGGCCGTAGGCATCGGCTTTCACCACCGCCATCAGCTCCGTTGGCGCTTTTAGATATCGTTTAAACTGCCGGACGTTGTTGGCGATCGCCTGGCGGTCAATTTCGACCCAAGCTCGCTGAATGTCGTCGAGCTGGTTGATGATAACGCAGTTAAGCTTCGGGTTTCTACTCCCCATTGACAGTTGCTCCCCACACTCTTTAATTGAAGATTAATAGCAGCAGAGAAAGCTGTCAGTCAAGCTCTCAAGTGCTAATTTCCTCCGCTTCAACTGAGATAGCTTAACGCCTTCGCTGGTTTCCCCCAGAATCATACCCGGGAATTGTTCCGAAGCGATCGATGAGTTTGGCCTCCTAAAAACCCAGATCCTCCCTCAAATCACCCGACGAAATCTCTGATTCATCAGCACAGACGGCTTTAGCCTATGTTACTATCTGTGATAGGCTCCTTTAATTTTTAACACAATGGGTAAGGTTCTGGTGTTGAATGCCTCCTACGAACCGCTCAACATTACCAGTTGGCGAAGGGCGGTTGTCTTATTGCTTAAAGGCAAGGCAGAGCGACTTGAACACAACGGGAAGTACCTCTATACGGAATTTCCTCTGCCTACAGTCATTCGGCTGCGCTACTACGTCAGGGTTCCCTACAAAGAAATTCCCCTCACCCGTCGTAATATTTTTGAACGAGACCGACATGCCTGCCAGTACTGCAACTACAAAGGAGAACAGCTTACCCTAGACCACGTTATTCCTCGTTCTCGGGGGGGGGGAGATACCTGGGAAAACCTCGTCACCGCCTGCGTTCGCTGCAACGTTAAAAAAGGCAGCCGCACCCCCAGAGAAGCCAATTTTAGCTTGCGTTCTCAACCTCGCAGACCCTACAGTAGCCTTCATTTTGAAATCGTTAAACATACTAAAGACAATCTCAACCAGGAGTGGAGAAAGTACGTCATCGGTATTTGACAAGCGCAGATAGCCGTGCTGGGAAGGCGCCGTTTTGTCTTGGCAACCCGACTCGCAACCTAGCTAGGCTGGAGACCGTTCGACACTGGTTAGCAAGCTACCTGATCGCAGAACACGTCGCGCGATCTGCTCCGAGAGGATTGGTTGGATCGCCAATGAATTTGTCACAATAGAAGTCTCAGTGATCGTGCCTTAACGGGTAGCCTGTAGATTAGTTGTGGGCTACTGAGAGTGTTTCGTCATTTATAGATTGCTAAAACCGACTGATAATGCCGTCAAAAACAAATCCAACTTCTAATCCAGTAGAAACCAAGCTGAAGGCACCAGTAGCCATTGATATCACGAATGGCACTCAGTCTGCTGACAGTCAACAACCTTCCTGGCCTTCGAGTCAAATTACTAAAAAACTACAGGAAACTTTAGAAAAACACGCTTCGGAGCGTCACGTCGTTGTTATTCAAGATTTTCCCGATCCGGATGCGCTCTCCAGTGCCTGGGCCTACCAGTTGATTGCTCAACCGTACGACATTCAGTGCGACATTGTGTATGCCGGGACTCTCTCCCACCAAGAAAATATTGCTTTGGTAAAGCTAACGGGATTACCGGCTAAACGCTGGGCGATTCCGACAATGAAGGACAAAGATTTATCACTCTACCAGGGATGTATTTTAGTAGATAGTCAAGGAACAAACTCGCAGCTCGTTCCCTTTATCAGAGAGGCAAACATTCCCGTTCTGGTCGTGATCGATCATCACAGCGATCAGGAAAGTGTCGAAGCAGAATTCGTGGATTTGCGTCCTCAAACTCGGGCAACCGCAACTATCTTGACCCAGTATATTCAGGCAGGGCTTTTGAAATTTGACAGCAGCAATAATCAGCACGTCAAGTGCGCTACCGCGTTGATGCATGGCGTTCGCTCAGATACCAATCGACTGATGCAGGCTCAGGAAGAAGATTTTCAGGCAGCCGGCTATCTAAGCCGCTTCTATGACACTCAGCTTCTCGGTGCTGTTCTGCGCTCGGCGCGTTCTCGGCGAGTTATGGATGTGATTGAACGCTCATTAAGAAATCGCAAGAGCCAAAATAATTTTTCGATTGCAGGCGTAGGATATCTGCGCTACGACGACCGTGACGCGATTCCGCAGGCGGCTGACTTTCTAGTGACCGAAGAAGATATTCATACAGCGCTGGTCTACGGCATTGTGCATGATGAAGATGAAGAGATCGAAGTCGTTATTGGTTCTCTAAGAACCAACAAACTGACTCTAGATCCAGACGAATTTATTAAAGAAGCCTTTGGCAAAGACGCCCAGGGTCGTTTCTTTGGCGGCGGACGCTACATGGCCGGAGGCTTTGAAATTCCGATTGGATTCTTAGGAGGCTTTAACGATAATTCAGACTATGCCAAGCTGAAGTGGGAAGTTTTTGATATCCAGATTAAACAGAAACTCCTCCGCCTCGTTAATCCCGATGACAATGTGATTCAGACGGATTAACGATGAAGCTATATCTGATCCGTCATGGCATTGCGGCAGAGCGCGCTGACTATGCAGCAGATCAAGACCGCCCTCTTACGCAAACAGGAAGGCAGAAAACTCAGGCGGTGGCTGAGCGTCTGTATCGCTGTGGCGTAAGGTTCGAGCTTATTCTATCGAGTCCGTTGGTCAGAGCTTGGCAAACAGCAGTTATCTTCCAAACAGCGGGCTTATGCGATCACGTTGACGAATTTCCGGCCCTCGCTCCTGAAGGACAGCTTCAAGACTGGCTACAGTGGTGGTCCGAGCAACCCAACCCAGACCCAATCGCCTTAGTAGGCCATCAGCCCGATCTCGGTTACTGGACAGAAACTCTAGTCTGGGGAGCAGTGCAGGGTAGCCTGGTTGTGAAAAAAGCTGGCGTAATTGGCTTAAACGTGCCGTCGCAAGACCCCGTAGGCCACAGCGAGCTCTTTCTCCTCACCTCTCCGAAATGGCTGCTTGAGCTGCCGTAGGAGCCCACCGAACCCAATGCCAGAGGAAAATTTCCTTCCCCTTGGCTTCCCTCAATCCAGCAAGAGCTGTTCTGCTCTTTGATAATGAGGCTGGTTGCTAATTTGGTAACACTAGCAACTTTGAATCCCCCATTTTAAGGTAAGTTAACGTCAAGACTAACTTTTGATCAAACTTATGAGTGCATGCGAATACAAGCCAGGTTTAGAAGGAATTCCGGCAGCTCAATCTAGTATTAGCTGTGTGGATGGCAAAGAGGGAATTTTAGAATATCGAGGCATTCGGATCGAGGAACTGGCGGCTAAAAGTACGTTTGTCGAAACTGCCTATTTGTTGATTTGGGGTAAATTACCCACCAAAGCAGAACTATCGGCTTTTGAGAACGACATTTTGCACCATCGGCGCATTAAGTACCGTATTCGGGACATGATGAAGTGTTTTCCGGAAACCGGACATCCTATGGATGCTCTGCAAACCTCAGCCGCCGCTTTGGGCCTTTTCTATTCTCGCCGCGCTTTGGATAATCCGGACTATATTCGTCAAGCGGTGGTGCGCCTGCTCGCCAAAATTCCGACGATGGTCGCCGCCATTCAGTTAATGCGCAAAGGCAACGATGCTATTCAGCCCAATGACGAGCTTGACTATGCGACTAACTTTCTTTACATGCTAACGGAGCGAGTCCCCGAGCCTTTGGCTGCCAGAGTGTTTGATGTCTGTTTGACTCTTCATGCAGAACATACGATTAACGCCTCTACCTTTTCAGCTATGGTCACGGCCTCAACTCTCACCGATCCCTATGCGGTAGTTGCTTCTGCTGTTGGCACCTTGGCAGGACCTTTGCATGGAGGAGCCAATGAAGAAGTGTTGACGATGTTAGAGGAAATTGGCTCAGTGGAAAATGTTCGTGCTTACGTAGACAACTGCGTGACCGCCAAACAAAAAATTATGGGCTTTGGACATCGCGTTTACAAGGTTAAAGATCCGCGAGCCATGATCCTACAGGATCTCGCCGAACAGCTATTTGAAGCAACGGGTCACGATGGGTACTACGACATTGCCATTGAGTTAGAGCGAGTCGTCGAGGAAAAGTTTGGTCATCGAGGCATCTATGCCAATGTAGACTTTTACTCTGGCTTAGTTTATCGCAAGCTTGGTATTCCCAGTGATTTGTTCACGCCAGTGTTTGCGATCGCCCGCGTTGCGGGGTGGTTAGCCCACTGGAAAGAGCAGCTTGGAGTTAATCGGATTTTTCGTCCCACTCAAGTCTACACTGGGGTTCGCAACCATCCGTATATTCCGATCGAGAAACGCGAACTCGACCTTAATTGATAGAACAGATTGCAATCGCATTCGTTTTTTGTTGATGGTTGATAGTTGATGGTTTTCTAACTACTACAGGATGTACTAAATGAAGAAACTGCTGTCAGTAGCTATGATGAGCGAACAACTCTCCTATAGCTGAGAGCGACTTAAAGCTAAGATTGTGGTATGTACATTACGATCGTAGAGGTGCTCCTGTGGCAACTTCCACCAACGTTAGCGGGCTGATCAATCAACGGTTTCTGCGCAATTTTGTGCCGATTCCCGCTACTAGCTCGCTCGCCATTGGCAAAACAACACCAGACTTTGAATTGCCTGATATGACCAACAAACAAGCTGTCCGGTTAGCCAACTACCGAGGCAAACCGGTTGTCATTGCCTTTACGCGCATTTTTACCGAAAATCAGTACTGCCCTCTGTGCTACCCTCATATCAAAGCCATGAATGAACATTACGAGCAGTTCACAGAGCGAGGCGCAGAAGTATTGATGATTACCAGTACTGACTCTCGGCAGACTCAGCAGGTCGTTCAGGACTTAGAGATGAACGTGCCTTTGCTGAGCGATCCTAGCTGCAATACCTTCCGACGTTACGGAGTCGGTCAAGCTTTAGGCGCTCCCCTGCCAGCCCAGTTTGTTCTCGATAGTCAGGGGAAACTCCAGTACAGGCATCTATTTTCTTTCCTCTCTAATAACGCTCCCGTCGAGAGGCTATTAGCCGTGTTGAACGGCCAAGGCCAAGAGACTATCTCTTCGCTAGCAGCGAGAGTCGAGAATCCTACTCATCAATCAGCTAAGAGTCGGCCTGCTTAAATTTAGAGCAGCGTCTGCTGAAGATACTGACGAGGATTGTCGCTACGCAGAGACTGAAGCTTTTCGTAATACTCTCGCTCCGTATCGCTGATGTCTTTTGGGGCAGCAATCACGATGCGAACGAGTTGATCTCCTCGCCCCCCTTTTGGCTTTGACCATCCTTTTCCTCGCAGCCGCAGGGACTGGCCAGAACGAATTCCGGCAGGCACTTTGACGCTCACCAAGCCGTCAGGAGTTGGAACTTCAATAGCGGCTCCTAAGACCGCTTCATCAGGAGCAACGGGGACTTCACAGACGAGATGATCGCCCTCAAAACTGAAGAAGGAATGCGGTTCTAGCTCAACAACGAGATAGAGATCGCCCCGTTGCTGAGAGTAGGGGCTGAGCTGTCCTTTCCCTCGGACTCGAATGCGGCTGCCCGGTTTTGCTCCCGGTGGAATGCGCACATCTACCATTTCGTTTCCTAAGTTAAGGCGTTTCTGAACTCCTCGGTAGGCTTCTGAAAAGCTCAAGCGAATGGTGGCTTCGCGGTCGGCAGAAGCATCACTAAAACCACTACCAGCGCTACCGTACCCCCCAAAGCTAAAGTCCCTAAAGCTCGTTCCTGACTGCGCTCCCGGCGAGCCATACGAGTACGTCCTGGTTCGGGCTCCGGTTCCTCCAGTCGTCGAAAAACGACCGAGCAACTCATTAATAAAGTCTTCAAAATTAGCGTATTGGCTAAAATCGAAATTGCCAAAATCAGCGTTGGTTCCACTTGGCGACCATCCTTGCTCAGCTTGCTTCCAGTACTGGCCAAACTGGTCGTACTTCTGGCGCTTTCCTGGGTCCGAGAGAACTTCGTAGGCTTCACTGATTTCCTTAAAGCGCGACTCTGCCTGCTTATCACCCGGATTACGGTCAGGATGATACTTCAAGGCCAACTTACGAAATGTCTTTTTGATCTCCTCAGCGCTGGCTGTTTTGTTGACCCCTAAGATAGCGTAGTAGTCTTTAAAGTCCGTTGAAGCCATCAGCCGTCTCCTTGTCTTTCGCTCGCTAAAGATCTGAACCTAAAAGGGCTTAGATGAAAAATAAAAATTTAGTTTAAATAGTTACCCTGGATATAAGGTAGCAGACCGTACAGATTATTTCGGTTCGGTTCTTACTGAACCCAGGCAACGCAATTTCCGCACCTAGATGCAGACAGAGGACAGCCGAGACGAATAGCGCACTAGACGATCGAGACCTTCATCAAGGGCAGGGGGAGCGCCTCGTAGCTGACGGTACATCCGCTCAATAACGGTGACGGGCACAAAGCGCTCGCGGCGCCGATTCCGCTCCAAACAAACCGGCAAGGGAGTATCTAGCCACAGTCCGCTAAGGTGGGTAAAACCAGTAGCGCGAGCTAGGGCAATTGCCTCTCGCCGCTGTCGTCTCGCCACGTTAGTGGCATCATAAATCGCCTGCGGGATGCTTCCTGCCTGAATTGACTCTACCGCACTGCGAAACTGAACTTCAACCTGTCTCCACACCAATTGCCAGGGGCCCTGCACTGCCTCATCCCCAAAAAGTTGAGCTCGAATAGCATCGGTCGCAATAATTTGGCTGCGGGGATAGACAACAGTCAACTGCCGAGCTAGAGAAGATTTACCGCTTCCTGGAAGTCCAATTAGCAAAATTAGATGAGGCACTGAGCTGCGGCGAGAAAAATAGCTCCCAATGTTTGAATCACTTTAAGCGATTATCTTAAACAGAGCGATCGCCTGTTGCTCAAGCTTGCTTGAAACTCCCAGAGATTCTCTGTAGAAGATTGAGTTGATGTTAGCAGATTTTAACTTCAGTTCTTCGCGCTGATTTTTGATAAAGCTAAGAATGTTTCGTTGGACAGATGACAAACTTTTTCAAGGAGTATTTCTCCTCGGTTTTGGCAGTATGCCTAACAGAAAGAAAATAATTTCTATCCAAGGAAATAAAAGCTCAAACCAAATTGGAGAAGAAATAGATTTGTTTTTGGTATATTCTCTGGCTAAACCAATCTTAAACAGCAGACAAAATAAAGGTAGCCAGACCAGATAATTGAGCACAGCGGGCTGGTTCAATCCCTAAAAGCATCGGTGCTAAGCCCCGGTACTGACAATTATTAATTTTAGAGCCAAGCGAATGAAGCAACAGAAGCTAACTAAAGCCAGTCGAAATGATCCACAAAAACAGTGCCTAAGCGATGAGTACGAGCGTCTAATTCAGCATTAATTGGGCGACGAGCGAAAACAGGCCGTCTCCCGTTCTTTGAGAAACTTTATTTTTAGTATTGTCATGATTCCCCAAGATGCAACAGTTATTTTAGGCGCTGGTTTTACTGGTCTGTTCACCGCTTTTCATCTGAGTCGTCATCAGTATTCGCAGCCAGTGGTGATTATCGATCGCCAAGAACGCTTTACCTTCAGTCCACTTCTCTATGAATTTCTGAGCGGCGAAATGCGAAAGGAGCAGGTGTGGCCGCGCTACGAAGACCTATTGACAGGCAGCAACAGCCAGTTTGTTCAAGATACCGTCGAAGAGATTGACCTCAAAGAGCGCTCACTCCGTTTAGCGTCTCAGCCGTCGCCACTGAAGTACCGTTATTTAGTACTAGCCCTAGGAAGCAGTATCGGCTATTTTGGGGTTGAAGGAGCCAAAGAGCACTCTTTCCCGTTTCGGACCGGCAAACAAGCCGTTGCCCTTGCTAAGCACCTCCGGGAGTGTCTTTCTGCCGCTATCCAGACAGACACTCCGCAGCAGCGGCGCCACCTGACGACCGTGGCGATTGTCGGGGCTGGTCCTTCGGGGATTGAGTTGGCAGCAACATTAGCTGATTTACTTCCCAACTGGTACAGCGAACTGGGAGGCAATCCCCAAGAAATCCGGGTACTCGGGATCGACATGAGCGACGATATTCTTAACAGTCAGGGAAATGATAAGACGAACCTGCGCGAGACTGCCTATCAAACCCTTAACGAACGAGCCGTCTCCGTAGAGTTGCTTTTAGAAGCAAAGGTCTGTCGGGTCCGCTCAGACGGACTAGAGTATCAAGACAAGGACGAACATCAGCAAAATATCCCCGTCGCGACCGTTGTTTGGACAGCCGGGACCGACACCCTCCCACTCCTCAGAAATCTATCAATTCCAGACAGCAAACGCGATCGCTTCGGTCGTTTGTGCGTCACGCCCACGCTACAGCTACTTGACTTTCCAGAAGTGCTCGCCGGCGGTGACTGTGCAGCGGTTGTCGAAAATTCCCTGCCCCTAACGGCTCAGGTAGCCTATCAGCAAGGAGAGGCGATCGCTCGCAACCTCGTTGCCCTTGCAGAAAACAAGGAGTTAAGTCCAGCGGAGGTGAATTTTCGGGGAACATTACTTAAGCTGGGCTTAGGAGAGAGTGCGGCTTATCTGTTCGACCGTCTAGAAATCCGAGGCAAGCTGGGTCATTTGATTCGTCAGGCAACCTATTTGCAGCTTCTGCCAACGCCCATCCATAATTTTAAAGCTGCCGGCGAGTGGCTGAGCGACGAAGTTTTCCACCGCTATAGCAATCCGGCCAATCTTGACAAGTTGGCAACGAGTCTTGTGGATGTATCAAGCAGTAACTGAGCAGGATGAGAACCGTGGAGGCTCAAGGACAGCCGTCCGATTTAGGAAAACAAGAGAACAATTAACAATTAACATTCAACCATCAACTGAAACAATGAAAATTGTTGTATTTGAAATAGACGACTGGGAACACCAATTCTTTGAAAAGCTTAGGGCTGAAAACGAAGTTTTCTGTTTACAGGAAGCCCTCTCCTCCGAGAATGCGTCTCAATGGGCTGATGCCGATATTATTTCTCCCTTTATCTACTCAGAACTAAGCCGTGATGTTCTCGCAGAGCTACGCCCAAAGCTGATCGCTACCCGCTCCACTGGCTTTGACCATATTGCCATCGACTACTGCCAAGAGCAGAGGATAACAGTCTGTAACGTTCCTACCTACGGAGAACATACCGTCGCCGAACATGCATTCGGTTTGCTGCTAGCAATTAGTCATAATATTGTTCAAGGAGCCAATCGTGCTCGTGAAGGAGAATTTACCTTCAAAGGTCTTCAAGGCTTTGACCTGCGGGGTAAGACCCTGGGGGTGATTGGCACGGGCAACATTGGGCAGTGCATGGTTGAAATTGCTAAGGGGTTTCGCCTAGAGGTTGTTGCTTTCGATCCAAAACCCAGAGAAGAGTTAGCGGCTGAGCTGGGGTTTCGCTATGCGGAGATGAACGAGCTATTATCCGCCTCTGATATTGTGACACTTCACGTCCCGGCGAATGACAAAACTCATCACCTACTTTCCTCCGAGCAGTTTGAGCAGATGAAGGATGGTGCCATTTTGATTAACACGTCCAGAGGCAGCGTCATCGATATTCAAGCGCTGGTCCACGCCCTGGCTGAGGGTAAAGTAGCAGCGGCAGGGCTGGACGTGCTGCAAGAAGAACTCGTGATGCGCGACGAGAAAGAATTGCTGCGCTTCATCGACCGCCAGCAGAGTAATCCGCGACTGCTCGCAGAGCAGGTATTGCTCCGTCTAAAAAATGTCGTGATTACCCCTCACAGTGCTTTTAATACCCGCGAGGCCCGCGAACGAATTATCAAGACAACGATCGACAACATCACTGCTTTTCTTCATGGCGAACCGCAAAACGCAGTGAACGAGAAATAAGCTTAAGCTAATTTGCTCCTGGTAAGCACAACTGCTCAAGCCGCAAGCAAAAAGATTTTGGTCGTGCCATCCCTTTTCCTGCTACTCTTACGGATTCCCGGAGAGCTAGCAGGAGCTTTGTACTTAGGGGCAGACTCAGCACAACGGTGGCTGATTTCAAAGAGCCAGACAAAATAGTAGTCGATTAGCGCGTGAGATGATATGATTTTTAGTTGATTCGGTTCTTAGCGTGTCCAGAATCTGTGACACAAGATTGAATCGCTTGACTGTTTTGGTTAAATTATTTCTCTAGAGCGCGTTATTTCTTAAAAAGGAATTGACTGCTTTTAGAGACGCAATAACTCATAAATTGGTGTTGAGGATAGAAAATAAAATGGTTAAGTTACTGTGTAATTCACTAAAAGTTGGCTCAGCTATTCTAGGAACGGCTTTACTCCTTTCTGGGGGTAGCGTAGCAGCTCAAAGCCTTTCTGATGGCTCTAATGAAGCTGACGTACTGCAGCAGATCGACCAGTATAGCGAAGGCATGAATGAAGACGGCTCTATGGGCCAGGTCACCAATGTCGAGCAGTTGCGCGACGTATCCCCTGGAGACTGGGCTTTTGAAGCACTCCGAAGCTTAGTAGAGCGCTACGGCTGTATTGAAGGGTATCCCGACCAAACCTACCGCGGTAACCGCGCTTTAACCCGCTACGAATTTGCGGCTGGCTTAAACTCCTGCTTAAACGCGATTGAGCGGCTGATTGCCTCTAGCGGCACGGGATTGGCCCCAGAAGACCTAGAGCGTCTCCAGCGGCTGGCTCAGGAGTTTGAGGCAGAACTCGCTACTCTAGGCGCTAGAGTAGACAACCTCGAAGGGCGCGTTGCCTTCCTCGAAGACAATCAGTTTTCAACCACGACAAGATTAAACGCTGAAGCGATCTTCAGCCTTGGTGCGGCCTTTGGGGGAGACCGGGCCACCGAATTTGATGTTGAGGTAACTCCTCCAGGGACTGGCGATAATGATGGAGACAATGTTGAAATCACGAGAACGCCAATTGACGACGACGATAACGATCTTGATTCGATCGTCACTCTCAGCGATCGCATCCGCTTGAACCTCGACAGTAGCTTCACCGGAGAAGATCTTCTGAGAATCCGCCTGCAGGCCAGAAACATCGAAGACTTCGATACCGGTACCGGGATGACCACCATCAACTACAGCGGTAATGACGAGAACGACGTTGAGGTATCGGACCTGTTCTACAACTTCCCAGTTGGCGAACGCTTACAGTTTACCGTAGCTCTTAACGACGTCACCTTCGACGACATTGCCGATCCGCTCAGCCCCTTCTTCAGCAGCAGCGGTAGCGGTGCTTTGTCCTTCGCCGGTTCTTACAACGCGCTGGTTTATCCTAGTGCTGACGCTGGCTTAATTGCTAACTTTGCTTTTACCGACAACATTAGCGTTGATGTCGGCTATTTGGCTGGTAATGCCAACGATCCCACTTCTGAAAACGGCTTATTCAACGGGGACTACGCTGCTTCCGCTCAGCTTAACCTCGGATTTGGGGACGCGCTTGATTTCGCGCTGACCTACACCCGCACCTACCAACCCCAGGGCGAGGTGTCTCTGACAGAGGGTCTGGGTAGCGTTCTGGGAGACGATCCCTTCTTCGGAGAATCGGGCGTAACGGCTAACCGCTATGGGGCCACAGCGAGCTTCCAGCTTGGCGAACGCCTCAATTTGGGTGGGTGGTTCACCTACATCGATGCCGAAGCTCAGTCTGGATTCAGAGAAGACGACAGCGCTGATATCTTTACGGCTTTTGCTACGGTTGCTCTTCTCGACTTGGGCAGAGAAGGCAGCGTTCTTGGTTTCACGGGTGGTTGGTTGCCGAAAGCTACCGACGTTGAGGGCGGTCCTGATGATGAAGATAACTCGTTCTTGGTGGAAGCCCAGTACCGCTTCCCCATCAACGACAACATCCTCATTACTCCGGGTGCCTACGTCGTCTTCAATCCCGAACACGATGAAGACAACGACAACATCTGGGTTGGTTTGATTCGGACGACCTTCAGTTTCTAAGAGTTAGGTCGCTTACTGACTAGAGAGGGCAGGAGACGATCTCCTGCCCTCTCTTTATGTCCGAAAAGACAATTAAAGAACGATTCGCTGTTCTCGTTTCGTTGGCTAACTCGATTTTGGATCGAGCGCATCCCGTAGGCCATCTCCGAGGAGGTTAAAAGCGAGAACGGTGATGGTGATAAATAGACCGGGAAACAGAATGGCCCAGGGGGCAGACAAGGAATAGCCGCCTTTAAACGCATCAGAGAGCATGGTTCCCAGTTCGGGGGTGGGAGGTTGAGCGCCCAAGCCTAAAAACCCTAAGCCTGCTGCCTCTAGAGTAGCGGTGCCAATGGAAAGCGTTGCCTGAACCACCAGGGGAGCAAGGCTAGCAGGCAAGATGTGGCGAAAGATAATCCGTCCGGGTTTAGCGCCGAACGCCCTCACCGTCTGCACAAACTCCTGTTCCCGTAGCGACAGCACCATGCTGCGGGTCAGGCGAATGAAGATGGGGATTTGCACGATGCCCACCGCCACCATCACGCTCCGGATACTCGGACCTGTTACCGTCACAATCGCGATTGCCAGCAGAATGGAGGGAAACGCCAGCAGAATATCGGTCAGCCAGCTAATCCCGGTTTCGAGGTAGCCGCGAAAATAGCCTGCCGCTAAGCCTAACAGTAGCCCAATTAAGAGGCCAATGCTAACGGCAACAAGACTGATGAACAGGGAAATCCGCAGCCCGTACCAGACCAAATCTAAAAGGTCTCGCCCGAGCCCATCCGTGCCAAACCAGTGCTCAATACCAGGAGGTTCAAGACGAAGAGCATAATTGCGATCGGTGGCGGCATCATAGGGATTGAGAATCGGAGCGAGTAAGGCTAACAGCACCAGGGCGCTCGTAAAAACTAGCCCAACCTTCCCCGAAGTAGACTGTAAAAAACGTCGCACCGCTTTGTTTTGCCAAAACTTAGCCCAGGGCGAAGGAGCAGGAAGGCGGTCAACCGTTGATGACGAAGTTTTCATAGCAGGTGAGACATGAAGCAGTGGTGAGGATGAATTTCAGGAGTCGGAAACCGTTCGATCGTTTCAGCGTATCTACTTGTATTGAATTCTAGGGTCTAAGAACGCATAGGAAATATCTACTAGGAGATTGATGAGAACAAACGCCGCTGCCACAAACACGACACCTCCCTGCACCACAGGGTAGTCCCGAGCGAGGATGCCTTCGTAGATCCAGGAACCAATACCGGGCCAGGAAAAGATTGTTTCCGTAAGAATGGCCCCTCCTAACAGTGTGCCGAACTGTAAGCCGATAATGGTGACGACAGGAAGGAGGGCATTTTTCAGCGCGTGTTTGAAGACGACAAACCGTTCTTTAAGTCCCTTGGCCCTAGCGGTGCGAATATAGTCCTGACCGAGAACTTCTAGCATGGCGCTGCGGGTTAGACGGGCGACGATAGCAAGGGGAATGGTGCCGAGGGTGAGCGCCGGCAGCACTAAATGAGCCAGAATATCTCCCAGGGCAGAAAAGTTGAGCTGCATGAGGGCATCAAGAACGTAAAAACCAGTAATCGGCTCAAACCCTCTTGCTGCTTCAATCCCAATCCGACCAGACGGCGGTAGCCAGTTAAGGTTCACCGCAAACAGGTAAATCAGCAGTAGCCCCAGCCAATATACGGGCATAGATACGCCCACTAAAGAAGCGCTCATGGCAACGTTATCGATGGCACTGTTCTTGCGAACGGCAGCAGTCACCCCTGCCGGAATGCCGAGAATGACGGCGACCAGCATCGCCGCTAGCGATAGCTCAAAAGTCGCTGGCCAGCGAGAGCGAATTTCTGTCGCGATCGGAATTTGACTGTGAATACTAGTGCCAAAATCAAGGCGTAACACATTGCCCAAGAAAGACAAATACTGCAACGGCAGCGGCTCATTGAGTCCAAGTTGCTCCCGCATCGCCTCGATCTGTTCGGGGGAAGCCCGTTCGCCCAACATCGCCACGGCAGGATCGCCAGGAATCAAATGTAGGAAGGTAAAAACAAGAAGCGTAATTCCTATCAGGACCGGAATTATGTTGAGCAGACGTTTGCAGATGTATCGGAACATGGGATTAGCGCCGTTGGCACGGGGAAATTGTCGCTCCGCGACGGGGAAAGGGGAAGCACCTTTGGTGCAGGGAAAAGGGGAAAGGGGAAGCACCTTCGGTGCAGGGAAAAGGGGTCATACTCAAGCTTGTTGCTTAGTTCCGTGTCCTTTCTCCGTCCCGCAGGGACAGTTTCCCCTTCCCCGTTCCGATAGGAACTATTTCCCCATCCCGCAGGGACAATTCTCCCTGACCCGTCCCACCAGGGACAAATTAACTCTTCGTAATCGTTGAGAAAGGTTCAGACCCAAAGGGGCTTGGTGTCCAACCTTCAACGCTAGTGCGTTTAGCAAGAAGGGGTTGAGAATGAACGATGGGGATGCGGACCGCTTCATCAACCAAAATTTCGTCTACTTGAGCGTAGATAGTCTGGCGTTCTGACTCGTCTATGGTTTCTCGTCCCCGGTTGAGTAGCTCAACAACTTCTTCATTTCTCCAGTTGCCCAAATCGTCGGTAGCTCCAGGACCAAAGTGAGCGTAATAGAAATTATCCGGATCGCCATAGTCACCGGTCCAGCCCAGCATAAAGGCTTGGAAACCCGGTGGTTGGCGACGGTCTTCGAGGTAGGCGGCCCAGTCCTTGGTCTGTAAGTTGACGTTGATGCCGATCGCACTGAGTTCGGCGGCAAAGGCTTCGGCGATCGCCTTGGGGGTAGGAAAATAAGGACGGGATACGGGCATGTACCACAGATCGAGGTCAAAGCCGTTGGGGTAGCCCGCTTCAGCGAGAGCCTGCCTAGCCTGTTCTGGGTCGTATTTATACTGCTCAACGGATTTAGAGCGAAACTCCTCTAAGGTCGGCGGCAGAAAATGGGAGTCCGTTTCGCCGAGTTCGCCCCAAAAAGCATTAACGATTTCGCTGCGGTTGATGGCGGTGGCGATCGCCTGACGCACTTCTGGAGAAGCCAAAGGTTCGTAGCTGGGGTTGAGCGCGAGATAGCCGACGTTTAAGGAGGGGCGAAAAATCGCTTCTAGGTTGGGGTCGCTTTCGATCTCGTTGAGCTGATCCGGGGCCAGATCGACGGTAAAATCGAGAGTGCCAGCGCGGAGCTGCGCTAGGCGAGCAGCGGGGTCGGTCACAAAGCGAATGACGAGCTGATCGAGTTCGGGTAATTCTTCCTGCCAGTAGTCAGCATAAGCGCTCATCGTCACGCTTTCTCCGGTCTGCCATTCTTCAAACACAAACGGTCCTGTGCCGACGGCTCCTCCAGCGGGAGTTCCATACTCGGCTCCGGCTTCCTGGATGGCGGTGGGGCTAGCAATGCCAAAATAGCCAGAGGCGATCGCGTCGGGAAAGGCGGCAAAGGCCTGATTGAGCACAAAAGTGATGGTGTAGTCGTCCTCAATAGTGATTTCCTGAAGCAGCGAGTCGGGAGTGCCTTTAAATCCGCCAAACAGGTCAGACCAGATGTTGTAGGTTTTGCCGGAGTCGCGGTAGCCATACTCAAACTCGGGATCCCACCAGCGCTGCACGTTAAACTCAACGGCCTCCGCGTTAAAGTCGGTGCCGTCATGAAACTGAACTCCTTCGCGGAGCTGAAAGGTCCACGTTTTTCCGTCATCGGGAGAAGACCATGCTTCGGCCAGCGACGGCGCGAGCTCTGTTGTTCCTGGCTCAAACTGTACCAAGCGATTGTAAATTTGCTGCTGCACCACAATCGAGTTGCCATCGGTAATAGTTCCCGGGTCTAAGCTGACAGGCGGACCTCCAGAACCATAAACGAGGGTTTCTGTCGAGGTTTCCTCGGCTCCGGTATCGGTGGTAGCAGCTTGCTCTGAGCCACCACCGCAGTTGGAGAGCAGCAGCGTTAGAGTAAACGCCAGGACGGCGAGAAGAAAATTTCTGATCCAGGAGCGACGATACCAGAGAGGCTGACTAATGTTCACAATTTCTAACTCCTTTGACAAAAGCGTATTCTTTTGCACTTACACTAGTAATGGCTGATAATGGCTGAATCAGGCAGCTTTCGATTAATCAAAACCAAAATAAATATAGAAATACTTTCATTTTCAGCTCTGTTTGACGAGAAATTAAGCTTTGTTGCCCCTCATAAATCGCATGCTGCTTATGTCGATTAATTCATATTTTGAACGGTTTTTACCTGTGCAAACAGCAAAGTTTATTTTTTTAGCTTTACTTAAATAAATGCATTTGCCAAAGCAGGTTCTGTTAATTTTGGCATAATTGGCCTATTTTTTGAGTAATGGAAACCAAGTATAAGAGTAGATAGTAACAAAATTTCAAAAGAAAGAAATGTCAGTAATTATACAGAACATCTGTTTCTTATTTGTCAGAAATAAAAAAATTAACTTAGATTTGGTTTTACTGATTCACCCCGATACCCTCTATGACCGACCCCGTTTTAGAAATCCGCAATCTTTCCGTCGAGTTTCCCACCGATGCTGGCGTTGTCAGAGCCGTCAAAAACGTATCTTACACAATCGCGCCAGGAGAAATTCTTGGAGTTGTGGGCGAATCGGGTTCGGGGAAATCAGTCACCTCCTTGGCTACCATTGGTCTATTGCCGTCTTCGGCTCGGGTCAGCGGAGAAATTTTGTTTCGTTCTTTAAGTAAAGAGCAACCACCAGTGGACCTGCTAACGCTTTCAGCAGAACAGCGGCGGAAGTATCGCGGGGGAGACATTGCGATGGTGTTTCAGGAACCACTGACTTCTCTCAATCCGGTATTGACCTGCGGCGATCAGCTTGTCGAGGCGATTTTGCTGCACAACGAGATTTCCTCCAAGGAGGCGTATCGGCGGGCGATCGCTCTATTTGATGAGGTACAGTTGCCAGACCCTAAACAGATGATGAAGCGCTATCCCCATCAGCTTTCTGGGGGACAGCAGCAGCGGGTGATGATTGCGATCGCTCTAGCTGGCAACCCTACGCTGCTGATTGCCGACGAACCGACAACGGCGCTCGACGTGACCATTCAGGCGACTATCTTACAGTTGCTGCGAGCACTCCAGTCCGCTCGCGGAATGTCTGTTATCTTCATCACCCACGACATGGGAGTGATCGCCGAAATTGCCGACCGCGTGGTGGTAATGTATCAAGGAGAAATGGTTGAGATTGCGGAAGTTTATCATCTGTTTGCCCACCCCCAGCATCCCTACACCGAAGGATTGCTCAAGTGTCGTCCTCGTCCGGATCGTCAGCTCAAGCGCTTGCCCACCGTAGCTGACTTTATGAGCGTCACCAAAAACGCTGCGGGAGAGCTAGAAATAGAGCCAGTGATGCATAGTGAAGCAGAACGGAAAAGCCTCCTCGCTGAAGTAACGTCTCAGGAGGTTGTTCAGCATCGAGAAAGGCTGTCCCAGCAGCCACCGATTCTGAGAGTGAGTCATCTTACTAAGGCGTTTCCGGTGCGGCGCGGCTTATTTGCCAAAAAGTCTTTCCTCAAAGCCGTTGATGATGTCAGCTTTGAAGTCTATCCAGGGGAAACCCTCGGGCTAGTGGGAGAATCTGGCTGCGGGAAATCTACCCTCAGTCGCTGTCTGCTGCGTCTGATTGAGCCGACATCTGGGGCAGTATGGTTTGAAGAACGACAGGTACTGAAGCTCAAAAGCGAGCCACTGCGCCGTCTGCGCCGCCATATGCAGATTATTTTTCAAAATCCCTACGGCTCTCTCGATTCGCGGCAAACCGTTGGAGCCGCCATTATGGAACCGATGATTATTCATAACTTAATTGGTTCTGGGCGGGAACGCCAGCAGCGAGCGGTGGAGCTGCTCGAACGGGTGGATTTAGATGCCAGCGCCATGAAGCGGATGCCCCACGAATTTTCTGGCGGACAGCGCCAGCGCATCTGTATTGCTCGCACGTTAGCCTGCGAACCCCGCTTTATTATCTGCGATGAATCGGTGTCAGCCCTCGATGTTTCGGTACAGGCACAAGTATTAAATCTGCTCAAGGATTTACAGCATGATTTTGGCTTAACCTACATTTTCATTTCCCACGACCTGAGCGTGGTCAAGTTTGTCAGCGATCGCATTATGGTGATGAACCAAGGACGCATTGAGGAAATTGGCGCAGCGGAGGAAATCTATAACCATCCCCAGAAAAAGTATACGCGCCAACTCATTGCCGCCATTCCCGATGCTAAGTTAGAAGATATCAAAAACCGGGAAGCCGGACGAACGGCGACGCTGGCTTGAGACGGAAACTAGAAGCCATTATTGAATCCGTGATTTTATCGCTAGAGATTAGCTTTAGATAATCTGAGTTACTAGCATGCCAGTAATACGTTTATAATCTTACAGGTTGCGGTACTCTTTACCATGCCATATTCGCAAAATAACGATTTGTTCTTCAGGTTCACGATGCAGGTAACGAACGACATAGTTGCCTGCTACTAACTCACGAACTCCTTCGATGTTTTCAACAGGGCGACCCTTGGCAGGGAAAAGAGCTAGAGTTCCAATAGATTCTCGAATTCTGAGCGCTACCCTTGCCGCCGCTTCCTCGTTGCTAGCAGCAATAAAGTCCCGTAGCCGTTGCAGATCCGCGACGGCACTTTGTGAAAACTGGATTTGTATCATTGCTGAGGGGCTGCTTCTTCATCCTCAGTGCCCCAGGTTTCAAGCCATTTCATCACCGCTGGACCTGAAACAACGCGCCCAGCTTCTAAGTCGGCGAGAGCTTCTTCGGTTTCACGAAGCATCTGTTGCTTTTTCTCCTCGCGGGCAATATAGAGCCTCAATGCGTCGTTAATAATCCAGCTTTTCGAGCGGCGTAGCTCTTGAGCAATAGTGTCTAATTTACTTTCTAAATCGTCATCTAACCGAAAACTTGTTGTCGTCATGCGGCATCCAATTCCTCTGAGCAGGAAGATAAATAATACAAGTTAGTACGTTGTATTATTTTAACGTCAGTTTGGGTTAAGGCTATTTTGCCATCTGTTTTACGAAGGAATAAGGGGTGTAGACAACGAAAGAATCGAGGTTTTAGCTTATCCCAAACTCGGGTTATACAGAACGGCGATCGCTTTTTTCAGTGGTTAACTCAGTTTTGTTCCTAAAATTTGAGTGTCTCTAGCCAAACCAATATGAGCCAAAGATAGAGAAATATCTTGATTTTTTACAGCATAATTAGCCCATTGAAGCTCAATCGTTCCCGACCAAAATCTTGCTCTATCGATCACATCGAGAGACAAAGGATAGTTACTTTTCATACATTTAACTATGCTCTCTCCATAATTACTAATAAGGACGGCAAGATCGCAAGCCGGGTCGCCAATTCCAGACGTACCGAAATCAATCACACCAGCAATGCTTTCTGATAGAGGCTCGAATAAAATGTGATAGGGTGCTAAGTCACCATGAATGAGTACGGGAGTATAGTTTAAATCTAGCTCTCCAGACACTATTGGCGAAAATAGTTCGTGTATCCAGGTTTTTTGATGTTGCCAAAGATAAGGGAAAAGATTTTCCTGAACTTGTTCGTAAAGTTGCAACCAATCTTCTGAAGTTCTGTTTGTATCAGAAGCAGACAGATTAGCTTCATGGAGACAATCAATAGGAATACTGTGTAACTGATTGTGAAACAGAGCAAGCCGAGCGATAACACGCTCTTGAGCAGTGCTAGATAGTTTTAGTAAGGTATTGCGAGAAAGAGGTTGTCCTGTGATATAGCGATAGGTAATGAAATTTTCATCTAGGTGCTCTAGCTCGGGAACCTGTATGTCTACATAGCGTCTTACAATTTCCAGAGTCTTTGTTTCACGAGCAAGAATCTTTTGACCCCAATTTTGTTTAACAAAACGGCACACAAGCTCTTGGTTGATAATTATTACATCATTAACCATTCCATCTTGATTAAACTCTAAATGGTCAAAGGAGATATTTGGATAGACAGCAGAAATTCTCTCTAAATAAGAAGCAGGAATATTCATTGCGATTTGATAAATTAAGACAACAACTTTTTTGGACACAAAGTCCGATTGAAGCGAAGTTATTAGTCTAACTGTTTGTTGTTTAACGCAACATCCTGGTTTAATTTAAGATATGACTCGAATCTAAAGTAGCATTAATTTCTGATTTAAGCAATTTCCTGGTTACTTTGATGAAAAAAGCGATCGCCCCCTAAGTCAAGGACAGCGATCGCTTTTACTAATCTTTCTAACTCGTTCTAAGCTGTCATTTCTCTCACTTTTTTCATAATGCCTTCGGGGTCAATACCCTGATGGGGGAACTGCTCCCACAGTCCGCCGCTGCCTTCTTGGTGAGTACCAAGGTGAGCGTATTTCGGAGTCAAGCCGCGCTCTAAGAGCCAAGTTCCCATGCGGCTGCCTAACCCAGTGCGGCGGTTGAACGCTTCTACGACTAGCACAAAGGGCGCTGCTCCAATTTTTGCTAGCATGTCTTCGTCAACAACGTTGAGCGTAGATTTATTGATTAACCCCACGTCGATACCGTTCTGCTTGAGCCGTTCGACCGCATCTAAAGCCCGATAGAGAGCATCGCCAAAGCTGATAATGTAGCCAGCAGTTCCTTCCCGAATCACTTCGTCTTTGCCAGGAACAAAGGTGTAGTCATCACCGTAGAAGAGTTTACCGTTGGAGTCGAGAATATTGGGAACCTTCGAGCGGGTGGAGAAGATAAAGCGCAGTCCCGAATCGAAGAACACCTTCTTCACGCAGGCTTTCATCTGATTGATATCGGCAGGGAAATACAGCTTCGTTTCGTACCCGTCATCGAGTCCGTTGTCGGCAAACATATTGTTGAGACCGAAGTGGCAGGTGTTGTCTGCCATATCGTCCACCCCGGAATGGGAAAAGTGACAGAGGACGTTAGAGTAGTTAAGCCGCGCCATCGAAATTTCGGAAATACACATCTCTAGAAAGGCGCTGAACGTCGCAAAAATGCCCTGCTTGCCTCGCTCCATGCCAAAGCCAGCGGCAGCGGAGAAGTTGCCGCGCTCCATAATGCCAGACTTGACAAAAATTTCTGGATGCGCTTTACGAATCTGCTTCAGACCGCAGGATCCTTCGAGGTCACTATCGATGCAGAACACTTTTTCTTTCCGTTCGGCTTCGCTCATGCCGTCGAGAACCGAAACCACCGTATCGCCAAAGACGTTGCGGTTAGAGCCTTTACTTCCGTCAGAGCCGAGGAACTGGTAGTCATTGCTAGGCTTTTTGATCCCTTTGAGGTGGTCAACGGCAGCCTGGTGTCCCCGAGACTCTAGGTAGGAAATGGCTAAATCTAAGGGAATCACATCATGTCCTTCCGCCTCTCCTTCCAAGCCTTCAATGCCAACGCACATTTTCCGCTTGTTGATCAGGGCAATGGGACCAGGACTAGTAACCGCTTCACACATGCGGCGATACAGGGAATCAAGATCTTCGCCTTGTCCTTCATCAACCGTTAGTCCGTGACCAGCGAGGGTTTCTTTGACGCTAAAACCAGGCAGGTATTCCGAAGGGTGTCCGGCAATGGTTACGTCATTATCGTCTACAAACAGCTTGACGTTGAGGTTCTGAGCTACGGCTAAGCGAGCGGCTTCAGCATCGTTTCCTTCCTGCTGTGCTCCATCCGAGCCTAAGCAAACCACCACTTTATCAGGATTAGCGATCGCCACGCCGTTAATAAAGGGCCAAATGTGTCCGAGTCGTCCAGAGCTAAACTTCACCCCAGGGGTCAGTTCGAGTTCGGGGTGTCCGGGCAAGCCGTAGTGCGCTTCGCGGTAGTGCAGCAGCCGTTCTGCGTCTAGCTCGCCGTGAAGAACTGCTATGAGATACTGGGTGGCGACTCGGTGTCCTGCTTCATCAAAGAAAATGGGGACAAACTTATCGGGCGCTCCTCGGAAGAACGCATCAAGAATCATGACCTCTGGTACTGTATCGTAGGGACCGCCAGTGTGACCGCCAACGCCTCGAGCCGCTCCAGTGGCGGTAAAAAACACGATGACATCGCGGCAAAGCTGAATGTTCGCTTCTAAAGTTTCTCTCTGTTCATCTGTAAGTGTCGGGTTGGCCGGATCTAAAGCAAGGGGCTTGTAAGCTTCTAGATCGATGGGAAAACGAGTGGTGGCAACTGTCATAGTTTATCTTTAACAAGTAGCGTATTCTGTACTTCTTAGGAAAATAACTGTTTTGTTTATTAACCTCTTAACCTTAGTGCTTGCCTCAGTCCTTACTAGAGGGTAATTCAGCTCATTCTTTCCAGTAGCTGGAGGATGAGTCAGGCCCAAATGAGGCTGAGGGTTGCTAAGATTGTTTGTCTACAGGTTACCATCAATCAAGTTCAGCAGAACGGGGAAGCGAGGGAATTGAAGCGATCGCTGGCAAAATGTCCGTCGGCACTTCACGGTTTTGATGTTAAGAGCGCCCCCGCTTGTCTATCCGCTTGCGGAATAAAAGAATCGCTAGCTCTAGAACTGTCTATCTATTTTCGGGTTAGCCTGCATATCGTCTCTTCAAGAATTGGTTCGAGAGATCCTTACTGAAGGATCAAGAAGTGGCTTGTGACATGACGTTTCTCTTGACATCTAATACACATAGACTGACAGAGTCACAAGCTTCGCTAACTATATCTACAGCTCACTCCAACAGAAGCACTGTCTGAGCTAAGATGTTAAAATATTTCCCATGTCTCATCAACTTAAGCTGTTTTCTTGTCACGAAACTACTCGCAATCCCAAGAAATCAGGTAGATCTGGTACTTTTGTTGACAACATGAAGCTGCCTGTTCACCGATGGTTTCGCTACTCTGCTGGTTTTTCTGCTGAATGGGTTGAAGAAATTGTCAGAAAGTCGGGATATGAGTCGCCCGTGATTCTAGATCCTTTTGCTGGTTCGGGGACTGTTCTAATAGCTGCTGATAAGCTTCAGGCAGTTAGTGTCGGCGTTGAGGCTCATTCATTTGTTGCTCGTATTGCCAAAGCAAAAACTCTTTGGGCATCATCCATATCAGAATTTGAAGAAAAAGCGAGTGAAATTTTGGATGATGCCCAAAGTTGTGTTGACTTTGATACAAACTGTCCAGATTTAGTCAAAAGAAGCTTTTCCCCCTCATCCCTACTGGATTTAAGTAAACTAAAAAAAGCATGGCAGGATTGTCGCGATGAAAGTCATGCATCTGAGCTTGTCTGGCTATCGATTACTGCTATTCTCCGCCCATCTTCTTCAGTTAATACTGCACAGTGGCAGTACATCCTACCTAACAAACCTAAGAAGAATTTAATAAGTCCCTTTGAAGCATTTTGTGGACAAATCGAAATAATGAAGTCCGATATGAAGTTCCTTCAGGACCAAAACTTGGTTTCTCATGCGGAAATACTTTGTTCAGATGCTAGGTATTGTCATGAAGTAATAGATAAAAAAGTTGGTAGTGCTAAACAGGTAATGATGCATTGTAGTGATGGATAAAGTTCCACAGCAAGCCAATGTGGTTGCGCACAGGCTTCGAGAACGCTAAACTGCGCCGGACAAACCGTGAAACTCGCTGCCGCAAGGTACAGTTAAACC
>JBHJGN010000030.1:0-4566 GCA_050331735.1 Cyanophyceae cyanobacterium | reverse complement strand
TACTAAAGACGGAGGGAACACCCGTCTCTGCTAGTGGAGGAAATGTCAGACCAACTCGCGGTCGCAAGACTAAGACAAGGCAATTTCCTGCGAAGCTAGAAACCCCTGCTTCAACGAAGTAAGCAGGGGTAGTTCATCCACTCGCCCGGATGCTCCAAGCAGCGGCAAAAGCCGTTGAGTCAGACGATAGGGAGCGATCGCCTCTTCAGTCTCAACTTTGAAAGTATAGATATGTGCAACGACAGTGAGCTTAGACATTTGTTTTCTGTCTCCTTAGTTTGATTGACCAACGGTCAGAGATTGTTCTGTCGTCTTACGACAGAACAATCTCTGACTTCATTCCGTAGCAAGACCGTCCAACACAGTCTTGCCGATCGCTTTTCCACTCTCCTGAAGTTCGTGTGCGGTACGCAGGTTTTCGACATTGAGAGCACCGCCATGATTGTTAACAGTCGGAATCAGCGTACCATCATTTAGAAGCTCCGAGACCCTGTTCAGCAGCCGGTGCTGCTTCTTCATATCATCTGTTTGAAACATCGACCGGGTAAACATAAACTCCCAGCTCAAAGAGAGCGCCTTGCTCTTAAGGGGGACAACATCGAGCGATTCCGGGTCGTCGATCAGGGCGATATGGCCGCGCGGCTTAATCAGCTCTTGAATCGACTCATAATGTTTGTCGGTATGCGTGAGTGAGGCCACATATCGTGGCGAAATGCCCAGAGCCTTCATCTCCTCGTCGAGCGGATTGTGGTGATTAATAATCCGATCTGCGCCCATCTTTTCGACCCAGACGCGCGTATTCTCACGCGATGCCGTGGCGATGACGGTCAGCCCCGTGAGCTTCTTAGCTAGCTGGATCAGAATTGACCCTACACCGCCAGCACCGCCAATCACCAGAAGTTCTTCGCCTACTCCTTCGCTCTCTTTAAGGCCAAAGCTATCAAACAGGATTTCCCAAGCCGTAATGCTGGTTAGGGGCATTCCTGCGGCCTCGGTGAAACCGAGTGACGATGGTTTTCGTCCCACAATGCGTTCGTCAACCGCGTGGAATTGGGCATTCGTTCCAGGGCGGGTAATGTCGCCCGCATAGAACACCTCATCGCCGGGCCGAAACTGGGTCACCTCTGAGCCGACCTCTTTGACGACTCCAGCGGCATCAAAGCCAAGAATGCGAGGCCTGCCGTCGGGTTGAGCGCTGGCCCTCAATTTGACATCGACCGGATTGACAGATACACCGCGAACTTCCACAAGTAGGTCGTTTGGGCCAGGCTGCGGTATATCCGTTTCAAATTCGATAAGGGCGCTTTCTGCTGAAATCGGGCCGGCATCCCTATAGCCAATCGCTTTCATTATGTTGTCTCCTTTCGCTCTATAAAACTCGTTGCCAACATGATAATCATTCGTGTAAAAAAGATAATCATGCTTATCGCGAAATGATAATTTGGATATTTTTGATAATGGATTTTCTATCGCTCCGTTTGTTTCTGAGAATTGCAGAACTTGGCGGTGTCTCGGCAGCAGCGTACGACCTGTCGCTTTCACCCGCGAGTGCGAGTGCCCGTCTGGTTAAACTCGAAGAGACAGTTGGGTTCCGGCTGTTCAACAGAACGACCCGATCTGTATCGCTAACAACAGATGGCGAGGCGTTTCTACCCTACGCTCAGCAGACCTTAGAAACATTAGAAACCGGACTCAGTGCGGTCAGAGGTCAGAAGTCAGAAGCGCAGGGTTTTCTGAGAATGACAATGCCCGGCTCCTTTGGGCGGATGTATATCATTCCGACCCTGGCCGAATTTCAGGTACGCCATCCGCTCGTCAGCCTTGACTTACGGCTATCTGATGAAGTCCTCGATGTCGTCGAGGGCGCTTATGACCTCATTATCCGAAATGCAAGCTTAGCCGATAGCCGCCTCATTGTGCGAAAATTAGCCTCTGACCGGCGGCTTCTCGTGGCCTCTCCCGCTTATCTCGCACGACACGGTGTTCCCTCAACGCCTGACGAGCTCACCAAGCATCGTTGCGTAATTCTTGCCGAAGACACTCGGTGGAAGTTTGAAAACGGACAGATCGTTAGCGTTCCGCGCTCGTTTTCTGTCAACGATGGTGAGGCCATGCGCAAAATGATCGAGCAGGGAATGGGTATTGGCATCAAGTCAATCTGGAATACTAGCGAAAGTTTGAAATCCGGGCTTCTCGTCGAGGTGCTGCCGGAATTCCCGCTTGTCACAGAAGCCTCTCTATGGCTTCTCTATCCAAGCCGCCGACTCGTTGCACCGAAGGTTCGCGCCATGATTGATTTTCTAATCGAACGGTTTCAGCCTGTTCCGCCGTGGGAGTGCGAGACAGGACCGAACATCACGATAAATTCCCCCCTCGCTAAGCATTGCTTGCCAAAAAACTCGTAAAGCTAAGCTCGTTAACCTGATTCCACTGAAACACCTGTTCGCGGAACTGATTCCACTGTTCGTACACTTCTCTAAATGTAGAATCTTGGCTGGCGCTTTCTTCGTAGATTTCAAACGCTGCCTGCTGAGCCGCCTGCATAATTGCTGGAGAGTAAGCCGTCAGTTGAGTGCCGCCAGCAATCAGCCGACTCAAGGCTTCCCGGTTCAGCGCCTCGTACTGCGAGAGCATATTGAGATTGGCTTCTTTGGCAGCAGTCTTGAACATTTCCTGATATTCTGGCGGCAGCTTTTCCCATTCAGATTTATTCACCTGCACTTCTAACGTTGCGCCGGGTTCCCACCACCCCGGATAGTAGTAGTAGGTAGCGGCTTCGTTGAGTCCCAGTTTTTCATCGTCATAGGGACCAACCCACTCCGCTGCGTCGATAGTTCCCCGATCCAATGCCAGAAAAATTTCACCAGCGGGAATCACCTGGACGTTGACCCCTAGGCGGGACATCACCTGCCCGCCGAGTCCGGGAATGCGCATCTTTAATCCGTTGAGGTCGCTCACGGTTTGAATTTCTCGCTTAAACCAACCGCCCATCTGCACATTGGTATTGCCTGCCGGAAAATTAATGGTGTTGAAGTCTGAGTAGATAGTGTGCATGGCTTCCAGTCCGCCACCGTAATAAAGCCACGCATTTTGCTGCCCCGCCGTTAATCCAAAGGGAACCGTTGTTCCAAAGGCGAGAGCCGGATTTTTACCCACGTAGTAGTAGCTGGCCGTGTGGCCGCATTCGACGGTGCCGTTTTGAACCGCATCCAGTACCTCTAAGCCAGGAACAATTTCCCCCGCTACGTAAGGCTCAATGGTAAAGCGTCCGCCGGAGAGTTCCGCGACGCGATCGCAAACGGTCGTCGCTCCGCCATAGATTGTTTCCCCTAAAGATTGCGGCCAGCTTGTCACCATGCGCCAGCGAACGTTGGGCAGCCCGTTGGCCTGCACACTCGGACTGGTATTCTGATTACAGGCGCTGATCGCAGCAGTCCCCGTCGCGCCAAGAGCAGCGCTGCTAATAAATTGTCTTCTTTTCATGCTGAACTATGTTGGTATTTTAAATTCGGTTTATGAATAAGTTGTGATTTTATCAGACCAAGTAGGCTCTCAATCTTAAATTAATTCTTAATTAGTGAGGTGATGGGGCAAAGGAAGCAGGAAGAAATTGGTAGAAGCGTCAGTCGTCAGCGGTCATTCGAGAATTGGGGACAAGATTACTCTTTTTTCTGTCTACTTACTGAGCTTCTTAATTTCACTCTTCCTTTTCCCGATTAATTTATGCGACGCTATTTAAAGTAGTTACCGGATAGCGCCGCAATGGGAATACCAGCAATTTTAAAATTAGTCTTCTCGCCTAACGAAGACAGGCTGTAAGTAAAACAAAGTATTTCCCATTTATCAATGATTTGGCTTTTATTTGCCATCATGACCGCTATGTTTGAATCGCTCAAAGATATTGCCGGTAAGCGCAGTTTAAAAAACGTCGACGAATATCTAGTGGCCTGGTCGATGATGGGATTTTCTCCCGATTCTGATTCCGCTGCTGTTTGTGATTGAGATTCCCCCTTTAGGCGATCGCTTCTGGCTGGCTTTGGTGGTTAGCGGGATTCTCAACACGCTGGCCTGGCTAATGTACATCAAAGCAATCAATTCCTCGGATTTATCTCTGACGGTTCCTCTGATTACCTTTACGCCTCTGTTTCTACTCGTTACGTCTCCTGTAATGGTGGGAGAGTATCCGACTTCCATTCAGGCTTTCGGCATTTTGCTGATCGTAATTGGTTCCCATACTCTAAATTTGAGGCAAAGACATCAAGGGGTTTTTGCTCCGTTCAGAGCCTTGCTGGAGCAAACCGGACCAAAATTGATGTTGGGCGTGGCATTTATTTGGAGCTTTACTGCCAACATTGATAAAATTGGAGTCCAAAACTCTTCGCCAACGCTGTGGTCGATTGCCCTGTTTAGCGCAGTGACAGTCGGTTTACCGAGCTGTGAAGTAGAAAGCCAACGCGCTTTAGCCGTTGGATGAATACGATTGGCGGCTTGAGGCGCCGTGAGTCAGCTTGCAGAGGCTTATGCTGTTAAGGGAGAAGTCTATGTTGGTGCTAGAGATGAAAATAT
>JBHJGN010000029.1:0-232337 GCA_050331735.1 Cyanophyceae cyanobacterium | reverse complement strand
ATCTCGTTTATCAACAGGAAGGGACCATTTTCCCTCTTTGCCAGTAGCCAGTGAAACGGGTCAGTCAACAAATCCTCATCAGTCACCGATGGGTGAGGTTAGCCAAAGTGTCCAGCTTTGTCTACCTTTATAGAAGGTGATCGCAAAGGTAGGGAATCACCGAAGAACTGACCCCCACCCCAATTCCCGCAAGCACCAGTACAGGAGTGGAGAACGCAGCGATCGCTTCTCTAAATCCGATGGGCATCACGAACACGAATGCCGCCGCCATTGCAGCTCCTAGGCGACCAACCCCTTCTCCGGCTCCTTGCTGAGCAATCCGATGACCGAGAATTACGTAGGTCATAAATAATAGACCGTTAACGATGGCATAAGTAAGACCGAGGGAATTACTAGACCAACGAACATCAATCAGAATAAATACACCAGCTACCGCTAGGAACAAAGCAAGGTAGTTGTGTACAGTCCTCAACCCAAACAGAGCAATGGCAATTGTACCAACAAACTCAATTGCCGCTACCAAACTCAGTGGCAGGCGGTCAATTGCCAAATAAAACGCGCTGTTCATCAAAGCAAGACAAGCACCCAGCAGCAACAGCAGAATCACGACTTCTCGATTTGCCGAGCGAAACGTTTTCCAAGGCTTAGTCCAGACTGCTAAGATTACTGCTGCACTGGTAATCCGAAACCAGGCAACGCCTAAAACATCAACATGCTGGAAAAGCAGGACGGCGAATGATGGACCGAGATAGTGAAAGATAGCACTGATGATGAACCACAGGTGTGGCGGTGGTGTTTCTACACGGGACAATATAGCTCTTGGTATTTTCATGCGCTAATATTATCAGCGCTCTTTGAAGTTTTATATAATCATTCAAAGGTAAAATAGCAATTTTTCCTAAGTTATAGAGGAAATAATGTCGAAAATCCTTCGGATACCAAAAGCTAAATTAGACAGTGTAGATGTGCAACTGCTCACTGCATTGAACACCGATGCCAGAACTTCGATTGCAGATCTTGCTAGGTCTCTCAATATGTCGGCTCCTAGCGTTTCTGAACGGCTGCGGCGGCTGGAAGAATCTGGGATTATTCAAGACTTTACGATCGAAATCGATCCCAAAATGCTTGGTTATTCTCTAGGGTTTTATATTCGGATTCGCCCCCTACCAGGGCAACTCTCAAAAGTAGTTTCTCTCATTGCTGAAATTGAGGAGATTGTTCAATGTGATCGCATTACAGGCGATGACTGCTTTGTTGCTAAGGCATATATCAGGTCTGCTGACGATCTTGAAAGTATTATCGATCGACTGCTCCCTTACGCTCAAACAAATACATCCATGATCCAGTCGTCACCAATTAAGCGACGGCTACCGCCATTAGCTGAGAAGTAAAATCCGAACGATCCGTTCTCGATTAGCAACGCAACTCACTTACAAGCATGGTTACCACCCGAAAGCTCACCCTAGAAGAATTTCTCTCTCTGCCTGATGACGATACTTCCTTAGAATTTATTGATGGAGAAGCCATTGCGAAAATGTCTCCCAAACGCTTTCACTCTCGCTTAACTGGCACACTTTACACTCTTCTTAACGATTGGTGTCAAGAGCGCGGTGAAATCGGAATCGAATGGGGAATTGTCCTCAAAAGGCACGGAAGAGACTGGGTTCCTGTTCCAGACTTGCTATATATTTCCTTCGAGCGCTTGCCCTTAGAGCGCTTTGAAGACGAAGCCTGTCCTGTTCCTCCTGAACTCGCTATTGAAATCATCTCCCCCGATCAATCTTTCGGGAACTTGAGCGAGAAAGCCACTGACTACCTCAGTGCAGGAGTGACGAGAGTTTGGCTGGTAGATCCGAAAGCCAAAAGCGTAACGGTGTTTTATCCCGATGCGCCCCCTCAAACGAAACGGGGAGCAGATAGTTTAGAAGACGAACATCTCCCAGAACTACAGCTCACCGTTCAGCAGGTTTTTCAACAGGCAGGATTGAATTGATATTAATCCTACGATAGTGAAGCTAAAGATGTTTAGTAAGGGGAAAGGGGTAAGGGGGAAAGGGTAAAATCAGTAATTGCCCCATCGTATAGAGATTAAGATTTAGTCGCGTCTTTCAATCAACAATTAATCATCAACAAAAAACTACTCCCTCCCCATCGGCTCGAAAATATGCAGCTTAAAGCGGTGGGAAAGCTCCTGACACACTTTGATCCCACGCACACTATTGCCGCGTTTGTCTAAAAGGGGTGAATACACCGCAATCCCCATCAAACCGGGGACTACAGCAATAATGCCGCCTCCAACACCGCTTTTGGCCGGAAAACCCACTTTGTAGGCCCATTCTCCGGCAAAATCATACATGCCGCAGGTAAACATGACGCTGAGCAGGTCTCTAACATATTCGCCATCGAGCGCTCGTTCTTGAGTCATTGGGTTTGTACCACCGTTGGCTAGGGTCGCTCCCATGACGGCGAGATCGCGGCAGTCGATCAGCGCTGAACATTGCTGAAGGTAGAGGTCCAGGGTTTGCTTGATGTCACCAGAAATCATGCCAAAGTTCCGCAGCAGATAGGCGATCGCCCAGTTCCGATCTCCCTGGTTGGTTTCAGAGACAACGGCGGTGGTATCGACATAAACGCGGTGGCCCACGTAGCGCCGATACATTTCTAACACGCGGTTGAGCCTGTGGGCCGGACTTCGCCCAGCAATGAGGCTTGTAATGGCGATCGCCCCCGTATTAACCATCGGATTGAAAGGACGCTTGGAGTTTTCTTCGACTTTGATAATGGAGTTGTAAGCATCTCCGGTGGGTTCGACCGCAACCTTTGTCAGCACATCTTCTCGTCCGCAGTCTTCTAGGGCCAGTCCGTAGGCAAATACTTTGGAAATAGACTGGATCAAAAACGGCTGTTCCCAATCCCCGACAGCACAAACTTGACCATCTACCGTGACAGCACAGAGCGCAAACCAGTCTGGACTGATCTCGACTAGGTTCGGTTCGCTGACATAAATTTTGCCGTTGCGCAGCGGCAAATACTGCTCGTATAGCTGCTCGAGAAAAACCGTCAATTCTTGGGGGGTCGTGTTGAGCTGAGCTAGTGCTGATTCAGGGGAAACGCTGGCCAACGCCTCTGAAATCGGTGCCACGATAGGATCGCTTTGCTGGCGAGGATCGCGATCTGCTGGAGAAGAGGGACGGAGGTGATCGCCTCCCCCGTTATTTCCCTTGGCCTTACCCTGGCCATTCCTAGCCACACGCCAAAGCGAGTGTTGCCCCTGACTCTGCTCAAAGACATGCAAACCAAAGCGCTGGGATAACTCTTCTAGTACCCTAACTCCCCGCAGACTTTTTTTGTGTTCCCCTAGAGGAGGAGAATACACCGCAATGCCCGCTATGCCGGGAACAACGGCCACAATCGCGCCCGCTAAACCGCTTTTAGCTGGCAAACCGACCCGATACGCCCACTGTCCGGAGAAATCGTAGAGTCCGCAGGTATACATCACGCTGACCAGGTTCTTGACGTAGCGCTCATCTAGAACCCGCCGATTAGTGACCGGATTTACCCCGGCGTTAGCCAGAGTCGCTGCCATGACGGCTAAATCTTGACAGGTGACGCTGACAGAACACTGCCGGAAGTAAAGGTCGAGAGTCTCCTCAATGTTGCCTGCTACGAGACCAGAACTAAGTAGCATGTAGGCGATCGCGCGATTGAGATTATCTCCCCGCTTTCTCGACCAAAACACGGCCTGATCGACTGCGACCGAACGCCCTAAATAGCGCTGAAACAACCCCATCAGGCGGCACTGCCGTTCTGCTGGAGTGGCTCCTTTAATCAGGCTGGTGGTGGCGATCGCCCCAGCGTTGACCATCGGGTTATACTGGCGATCCTGAATTTCCTCCAGCTCAATAATTTCGTTAAACGCGTCTCCGGTCGGCTCTACGCCAATTTTATCGAGAACGGCTTCCTCTCCCCAATCTTCCAGGGCTAATCCGTAGACAAACGGCTTGGAGAGCGACTGAATGGTGAATAAAATGTTGGTATCGCCAACGTTCAATCCCTGACCGTCTGCCGTCATCAGGCTAATGCCAAAACAATCTGGATTTGCCTGAGCCAGTTCTGGAATATAGTCGGCAACGGCCCCCTCTTTCAGCGGTAGGGTACGATGATGTAAATCCTCGATAAAAGAGACCAATTCCTCTGATAGCACCTTCAGAGAAACGGGCGTTTGCCGAACATCTGTATCGGTCATGCTCGTCAGCATTTTTCTGTTTGACTATTTTGAACCATGAGACTCACAGAAAACTGTGTTTTTCTATACCATGACGTAGAAGAGAGAGGGCGAGTTAGCGTAGTAGGATTTAAGAAAAGAACGTAGAAGCATCGCTGTCATGATTCGACCCTCTAAACCTGATGATATAGATGCTCTAATGGACTTAGCTAATGCGATCAGACTGTTCCAACCGCACGAACTTGAGGAACTCAACAACATGCTGGCTGGTTACTTCGACGGCAGCCTAGGTAACGATCACTTCTGGATTACCTGCGACGATGGCGGACCAGTGGGAGTTGCGTACTTTGCGCCGGAACAGATGGCTAATGGAACGTGGAATCTGTACTTTATCGCCGTTCACCCCGACCATCAGGGGAAAGGGCATGGTGCTGCTCTACTGCGCTATATTGAACAAACCTTGGCAGCGCGCGGCGAGCGTGTGCTACTGGTAGAAACATCCGGACTGCCAGACTTTGAGCGGACGCGAACCTTTTACCGCAAGCAGGGGTTCGACGAAGAAGCACGAATCCGCGAGTTTTACAAAGCTGGTGATGATAAGGTTATCTTTCGCAAAGCGCTAGCCATTGCTTAGGATGAACTTCCACCTCATTGCTACATCTGGATGAATTAGAATAAAGCAATTTTCTTTAGAAGCTAATGACAGACAAGCTACAAAACCTCATTCAATAGGCAGACACTCTTGATACAGAAGAACAGCTTTCTCTGATTGCTCACTTAGTTGAGAAAGACAGACAAGCGACCGCTGTTCTACAACCGAAGCCTAAATGAAGTGAAGTGCAAGGAATAATCACTGAACCTGCTCTAGGTGAAGATGCTCAAGCTTATATTTCTCGTACTCGACGCGAAGCAGATTCTCAAGTGATTCAGAAAGAAGATGAGAATTGACGAGAGCTTGCGCAATGTTAAACGTCTATTTTTAGATTCTGCTCCTGTTATCTACCACGTTGAAGCAAATAGCCGTTATTGCTCTTTAACTGCCGATATCCTCGCTCGCATTGATCGGGGTTTGCTTACAGCCGTCACTTCTCCGATTACTTTAGCTGCGTGTCTTGTAATTCCCTATCAGCAAGGGCGTGTCAAACTGCAACAGACCTTCACTAACCTAATTGTCAACAGCAAAAACACAGAATTGTTTCCCATTGACCAAACTGTTGCTAGCTATGCAGCAGAAATGCGTTCCCGCTATAACCTGAGCTTGCTAGACACGATGCAAGTAGCGATCGCTTTAGCCGGAAATTGTGATGCCCTGCTAACCAACGATCTTGCTTTTAGGCGTATCACCAAATTACCAATTCTAATCTTGGAGGAGCTAGAACTATAGCTTCAGATGCAAGTAGCGATCGCTCTTCAAGCAGTAACTCAAAGTAACTGACTGCCATTGATGTCAGGTACGATCTCCCCTTATTCAGCAAAAAGTTTACAGAAAGTACTTTTTAGTCAGGGCTAAATGCGATACTTGCTTCAGCAGAGATGAAGGAAGCAAAATATGAGCTATCGCATGGAGCGCCGCGCGTATGCAGAAACCTTTGGTCCGACCGTCGGCGATCGCCTCCGCCTCGCGGACACCGAGCTGATTATTGAAGTGGAGCAAGACTACACCACCTACGGAGAAGAAGTTAAATTTGGCGGTGGTAAAGTCATCCGGGACGGCATGGGTCAGTCGCCGATTTCCCGCGCGGATGGAGCGGTGGATACGGTGATTACCAATGCTCTCATTCTCGACTGGTGGGGCATCGTCAAAGCCGACATCGGGATCAAGGACGGCAAGATCTTTAAAATTGGTAAGGCAGGCAACCCCTACATTCAAGACAACGTAAACATTATTATCGGTCCCGCCACCGAAGCCGTTGCCGGGGAAGGCATGATTCTCACGGCGGGGGGAATCGATGCCCACATCCACTTCATCTGTCCCCAGCAGATTGAAACGGCGATCGCTGCTGGCGTAACGACGATGATCGGCGGCGGCACTGGACCCGCCACTGGCACGAACGCCACTACCTGTACGCCTGGGGCATGGCATATCGCTCGTATGCTGCAAGCTGCCGATGCCTTTCCGGTCAATTTAGGGTTTTTGGGCAAGGGCAATAGCGCTCAGCCCCAAGGATTAGAGGAACAGGTCGCCGCCGGAGCCATTGGGCTGAAGCTTCACGAAGACTGGGGCACGACTCCAGCAGCCATTGATACCTGCCTCAGCGTGGCGGAAAAATACGATGTTCAAGTTGCTATCCACACCGATACCCTCAACGAATCGGGCTTTGTCGAAAATACCATCGCCGCGTTTAAAGAGCGCGTCATTCATACCTACCATACCGAAGGAGCCGGCGGCGGACACGCCCCCGATATTATTAAAGTCTGCGGCGAGGCGAACGTGCTGCCCTCCTCGACGAATCCAACTCGCCCCTACACAACTAATACTCTCGAAGAACACTTAGATATGCTGATGGTTTGCCACCACCTCGATCGCGGCATTCCTGAAGACGTGGCGTTCGCCGAATCTCGCATTCGTCGGGAAACCATCGCCGCCGAAGATATCCTGCACGACTTGGGAGCCTTCAGCATGATTGCTTCCGACTCCCAGGCGATGGGGCGCGTGGGAGAGGTGATTATTCGCTCTTGGCAAACGGCGCACAAAATGAAGGTGCAGCTCGGCTCCTTAGCAGAAGATTCCGAGCGCAACGATAATCTGCGGGCCAAGCGCTACGTGGCTAAATACACGATCAATCCGGCGCTCGCCCACGGCATTGCCGCGCACGTTGGCTCGGTAGAGGAGGGAAAGCTGGCCGATCTCTGTCTGTGGAAGCCCGCCTTTTTTGGGGTTAAACCAGAAATCGTGATTAAAGGCGGGGCGATCGCCTGGGCGCAGATGGGCGATCCGAACGCCAGTATTCCCACGCCTGGACCCGTCCACATGCGCCCGATGTTTGGTAGCTTTGGCGGAGCGATGGCTGCCACATCTGTTACCTTTGTTTCCCAGGCTGCCTGTGATGCAGGAGTATCAGAGCATCTCCGCTTACACAAGCCTGCTGTTGCCGTATCAAATACCCGCAGCATCCGCAAGCAGGACATGAAGCTCAATGAAGCGTTGCCCGCCATCGAAGTTGACCCAGAAACTTACGAGGTCAGAGCCGACGGCAAGCTGTTGACCTGCGAACCAGCAACGGTGTTGCCGATGGCGCAGCGCTATTTTCTATTTTGACGGGACCGAAGCACCCAGGTGCGGGAGAAAGGGGTAGCCGCTTTCGCGGCGGGGAAAGGGCCAAGGGTAAAGGGGTAGCCGCGTTCGCGACAGTTTCCCCTTTCCGCACCGAACCTGTTCTCCACTCTCTTCAGTAAAATGAAAAATGAAGAGAGACTTGAATTGAGATGAGGCTGCTGATACTTTTGCTGGTGGCGATCGCCGGAGTCATTTTGGCCGTTCAGAATCAAGCACCAGTGGCGTTAGTTTTCTTCGGCAGCAGGGCAGCCTTTAGTTTACCAGTCGCTGGATGGGTTTTACTGTTTACTGGAGCAGGGATCTTAACCAGCTTGGTGATCCAGTTTTTGGCCTATCTTCAGCGAGGCACGGCTCCAGCTAAACGCCCAAATTATCGTGCGCCCCTAGATCCTGAACCTGAGCCTCCGAGAAGCCGCGAAGTGTTTAAGTCAGCACCAGCGTCACCCAAAACTGCTGTTTCTGATTGGGAACAGCCAGGGACAGATGATTGGGGAGAAGAACCCCGTGAAGAACCAAGTCGCTCAACGTTAGAAGAATTTGAACGTCGCCTGCCGAATGAGCCGGGTGAGATTGAAAAACCGCAGCAACCCCAGTCAGCCTCTCAATCGGGGTCTGTCTATTCTTATGGCTACCGACCTTCGAGAAAAGCGGAGCCACCCAAGCAGGAAACGTCTCCTCCTACTGATAACAGCGATCGCGTTTATGATGCCAACTATCGCATCATCACGCCGTCCTATCGCAGTGAACCAACAGAGGAGACAGAAGATGAAGATTGGGTTTAGACTCATCTCCTCCAGCAGTAATGTGAAATTTGGTGTTGATTGTAGATGGTTCATGGTTGATTGGGCAACACGATTGACCATCAGCCATCAACTTCCTTGTCTCGCAGCGCATCTGCATCCCGCCTGCTCTTAGCTCAGATGTTGAACCACTTGCCTAATTTCTGTTTCTGGGACTTTGCCCACTAACGTTTCGACAATTTCTCCCCGAGAGTTGAGGAAAGTGAGATGAGGCACTCCCTTGACCTGATACATCTTCACCTGCTGAGTCCATCGAGGCTCATCTACGTTGAGCATCACAATATCTACCGCCTCAGTCTCCTGATGCAGCTTGCTCAACACAGGAGCCAGCGAGCGACAGGTTGTACACCAGTCAGCATAAAATTCGATGAGCGTGGGCTGATTATCCCTAAGAGCTATTTCATAGTCCACCGACTGCTGTACCATTGCCGCCATCGTTGCTAATTCAGACCGAGAAGCCGTCCCTTCACTGGATAGGCTTGTTAGATAAATTCCAAAAACGATCAGAGCAGCAGCGATCGCAGTAAACAAAGAGCGGAGTCTGGCAGCATAAATACTCATGGATCAGCTAGTAATCGTCAGCACTAATTTCGGTAACGCTTCGGTTAGCATTGTTGTCTTTGAGCGGTAAGCGCGAGCAACAAAACTAATAGGTCAGAAGCATCAAGCCTGTTGAGCTATTCAGATGCCTTGCGTCCTTCCTAATCAGAAAGTACCCAAAAAAACATGAGATTTTACTGTTTTTGCCCAAGAACAAAAAAATTAACCTTTATCGTTTACACAAATGCTCACGATTTACGGTCATTGTTGAATTCATTTAGATAACATGATCATTCGTTTTAGCCTTCCTCTTGGTCGCGGCGCACTAGTTACTAGCCCCTGGTTACGGCTCTCCTTCTCGGTTGGGTTAATTCAAGTCAGGTTATGCTATCATCTTCTAGAGAGAAAATTTTCGGTTGTATTGTTTGTTGTTTGATAGGCAAGACTTCCTCCGAAATTTAATCTCTACGACGCTTGATTTTGGAGATATTTAATGTCTATCTATATTGGCAACCTATCCTACAAGGTGACGCAAGAGGATTTGGTTGATGTATTTACCGAGTATGGAACGGTAAAGCGAGTTCAGCTTCCCACCGACCGCGAAACAGGGAGGATGAGAGGTTTCGGCTTTGTAGAAATGGAGACCGAGGAAGAGGAGGCGGCTGCCATAGAAGCTTTAGATGGAGCTGAATGGATGGGACGAGACCTCAAAGTTAATAAAGCAAGACCCCGTGAGAATCGAGGGCCCGGTGGTGGTCGTCGCAATAGTCGCCAAGGTTACTCCGAGCGGTACTAAACTTCTATTCGGTATTCTGGGCGTTCTCAAATCACCAGTTTTAGTAACAGCAGATATCAATAGCAGTATCAACAGTAGACACGGCCACTTCCAATCATTAGTTGTTAGCTGATACTTGTCAAAAAGCTTGAATTGACCCAAGCTTTTTTGTTGTGCAAAGGGATATTTTGCAACTGAAACCGCTTTGGGCCAATACATTGGCCCAGAGCCAAATGGTCTAGCTGCCGGAAAAATTGAAACAGATCTCTTAAATAACCGAGCTGCCCCTCTGATGTGTCAGAGGGGCGGGTTCTGGAAACAGGCATCTCCAAGTCCCTTTGATGCTCAATGAAGACTGGAGAGGCATGGCTTTAAACTGGCGCTTCTTTAACTAGCTTATCCCAACCTAAGCCCTTAAGACTGTTGTTTCTCCGTAGGGGGCGAGTGGCTAATTCAAGAATATCGCGGGCATTGGTAAAGCCGTGGATTTGGGCAAAGGTAAACTCTACCGACCACTTCGTATTAATTCCGCGAGCCTCTAGGGGGTTAGCATGAGCCATGCCGGTAATGACAAGATCGGGCTGAAGTTCTTTAATGCGCTGAATTTGATTGTAGTTGTCCGGCTTTTCCACAATTTTCGGCAGCGCCACGCCCATGTCGCGGCAGGTTTTTTCTAGCAAATCTAGCTCAGCTTTCTGATAGCGTTTATCCATATAGGGAATGCCAATTTCAGGGCAGCTCATCCCGCAGCGGATTAAGAAACGAGCTAGAGAAATCTCGAGCAGATTGTCTCCCATAAAGAAGACACTCTTGCCGCGAACGAGCTGAACGTAGTCTTCTAGGCTTTCCCAAATCTTAGCTTCCCGTTCTGCGAGTCCCTGAGGTTCAATCCCAAACACTGAGCAGATTTTTTCGAGCCAGGCGCGGGTGCCATCAGGACCAATAGGGAACGGAGCTCCAATCAGCTTGCACTTCCGACGACGCATGAGAGTAGTGGCGGTGCGGCTGAGAAAAGGATTGACCCCGGCGACGTAGTATCCCTGTTCGATGACGGGCAATTCTGTATACCGCTTCGATGGTAGCCAGCCAGAAATTTTGACCCCCTGCTTCTTCAATTCCAGAGTGAGGTTTGTCACCACCGGATCGGGAAGAGAACCAAACAGCACTAAAGGAGGATGATCTGCGTACTCCGACTCTTCTGCTTTGACCTCTTCCTGTTTGCGTCCAAAGTTGAGCAGTTTAGAGATCGCGTTGCGTTCTTGGTCTGCTTGCGCCTGCGGAGCGCGATCTGGGCACTTATGGGCCATGGCTGCCAGCACGGTATCTTCCCCTTGAGTAAAGGCGTAGTCTAGTCCGTTGGCGCGGGCAGTGACGATGGGAATCCCAATTTCGGCTTCGAGTTTCGGTGCCAAGCCTTCTAAGTCCATCTTGATAATTTCAGTAGTGCAGGTGCCGATCCATACAATTACGCTTGGATTGCGATCGCGCTTAATCTGGAGGCATAGGCGCTTTAACTCTTCGTAGTCATTTAATTGGGCAGAAATATCGCCTTCTTCGAGTTCTGCCATTGCGTAGCGAGGTTCGGCAAAAATCATCACCCCCATCGCATTTTGCAAAAAATACCCGCAGGTTTTGGTGCCGATGACTAAAAAGAAACTATCTTCAATTTTCTGATATAGCCAAGCAACACAGCTAATCGGACAAAAGGTGTGGTAGTTTCCGGTTTCGCACTCGAAGTTGAGCGCTGTCGGTTCTTGAGCAACAGTCATTCTTGATCTCTCTTGTGTTGATGAAGCGAATTTAAACAAACATGAGCAGCCAAACCAGCCCGCTCGTTGATAGCTGGTTATTGCTCACTGCCTTAAACCATCATTAGGTCTAGTTCCTCAGCTTGACTGGTCTGAGGCTGTGTCGGATTGAGGTAGAAGTCAGACAGCAGCGAGAACAGTTCGCGGTCTTGAGCGTCTTGGGGAACGACTCCTTCTGGCATCGCTAAGATCTGATCGGCAATGTTGAGATAGTAATCACAGACGTAGCTGAGAGACGAATCGGTTTGGGCCATTTCAAACAGCGTCTTTCCCTTCACCCGGGAAACGCGAATATCCTCAATCAGCGGCAGAATTTCCAGCACCGGCATCGGTACGGCTTCAATGTACTTATCAATTAAATCTCGCTTAGAAGTGCGGTTGCCAATCAAGCCAGCCAAACGCAGCGGGTGAGTTCTTGCTTTTTCGCGGACAGAAGCCGCAATTCTGTTGGCAGCAAACAGAGCATCAAACCCATTGTCTGTAACGATCATGCAGTAATCAGAATAGTTAAGCGGAGCGGCAAATCCGCCACAGACGACATCCCCAAGCACGTCGAACAGAATCACGTCGTACTCATCGAAGGCGTTGAGTTCTTTGAGTAGCTTAACGGTTTCACCAACAACATAGCCACCGCAGCCAGCGCCTGCCGGAGGACCGCCCGCTTCAACGCAGTCAACACCGCCGTAGCCCTTGTAGATTACGTCTTCGGGCCAGATATCTTCGTAATGAAAATCTTTTTCCTGAAGCGTATCAATAATGGTAGGAATCAGAAAGCCTGTCAGGGTAAAAGTGCTGTCGTGCTTCGGATCGCAGCCGATTTGCAGCACTTTTTTGCCTCGCTGAGCGAGGGCAACTGAAATATTGCAGCTTGTTGTCGATTTGCCAATGCCGCCTTTTCCATAAACTGACAGTTTCATAGTTTGTGTCTCCTGCTCGGTCGATAGTTTGGTTTTTGTTATTGATGACTCCTGAGTGCTGAGTCAATCCGGTTTTATCTTTAGAGGTCATTGATCGAATTATTGTCTAACTCAGCGAGAAAAGAAAGAGCGATCGCAAACAAACTTAGCAATAAAAGCAAGTAAGCTACTGATAAGAATCATTTTCGCTTCTTAGAGAGCCACAATTTTGTCTAAAGCCAAATGAAAATAGCTGAACAGTTTTTATAGTTTTTATTTCAGTAAATAAGTACAAAAGACAAACAAGCAGCTTTAAGTTTTACTCTTTCAGTAAGGAGGGTGCCAATGAGAAAGCGCGATCGCCAATCCAGCGCCTCGGTTACTCTCGGAATTGGACCTGCGGCTGAGGGAGCAGCCTCGCCATCGTCTCATGACATCAAAACAGGGGCAACATCATGTAGGTTCAGCATAAGGCAGCGACGATGGCAGCTAAAATAACGAATAGCCGCGCTCCACCTCATCTCAGGAACTATATAAAGATTGATTAATTCTTGTCGAGCAAACGCTGTTGTCTGACTGCCAGTCGAGTAATAGGTAAAGTAACCAGCCGAGTTTGCCCCTGCCAACACCTAAAGCTTCAAACCACCGTCTATGAAAATCTTCATCGCTTCTCTATTAGTCACTCTCTTGTGCTATCTTCTCAGAGGCTTTGGCATGCTCACCTTTATTCCTGGAGGTGTCATTCTTGGTTTGATTGTGCTCTCGTTGCTGACGGGAATCGTCTACGGAGTACAGAAGACCAAACGATTTTAAAGCAAGCGGTGCGGTCCATAATGGCTGAGCAGCAGAAAAGTAGCGCCGTCCTTCAGAATCTGGATTGGATATCACGTTAAGCTAAGCTGTAGCTACTGTCATTGGCCAAAAATTATTGAGAAAGCAAACGATGAGTACGTCTGTCTGTTCAGTATGCGGTTACGAATATGACCCAGAAAACGGAGATCCCGAGAACGGGATCGATCCAGGAACCGCGTTTGAGGATCTGCCGCAGGATTGGGTTTGTCCGGTGTGCGGTGCTAGCAAAGATGATTTTGAAGCTGAATAAAGCAGCGCGGCAAGGTGGAGAATCGGCTGGCTGACAAGATCAAATTGAGATATTAGTGAAAGCAATTGTCATCGGCGGGGGGGCGGCTGGTTTTTTTGGGGCAATCGCCTGCGCCGCGACCCATCCGCCCGTTTCCGTAACGTTATTAGAAGCGGGGCGTAAACCGTTAGCCAAAGTTCGGCTCTCCGGCGGTGGTCGCTGTAACGTCACTCATCACTGCTTCGATCCGGCTCAGCTTGTGCAGTATTACCCTAGAGGCGGTAAAGCTCTGCGGGGGGCGTTTACTCGGTTTCAGCCCCAGGATACCGCTGCCTGGTTTGAGTCGCGGGGAGTACAGCTCAAAACCGAGGCAGACGGACGCATGTTTCCTACCACGGATTCATCCGCAACTATTGTTAACTGCCTGGTCAACGCAGCGGTTGAGGCGGGTGTAGAGCTGCGTCTGGGGGCGGCGGTCAAATCAGTCTGTTCTCACGGAGGAAGCTTTGTCGTGCAGCTCAAGTCGGGAGAAACTTTAGGGAGCGATCGCCTCCTGCTCGCTACCGGCAGTAATCCGCTCGGATACCGCTGGGCTAAGGAGTTGGGACATAGTGTTGTTCCTCCTGTCCCGTCTTTGTTTACCTTTAATATCGATGACCCACGTCTCAAAGAGTTAGCCGGAGTCAGCGTAGACAACGTTAACGTGCGCCTAGTAGGAACCAAGCTTGCTCAATCAGGTCCGCTACTGATTACCCATTGGGGCATCAGCGGGCCAGCCGTTCTGAAACTCTCGGCTTGGGGAGCGAGAATACTCCACAACCATTGTTATCGGATGCCGGTGGCGATTAATTGGGTTCCAGGCTACAGCGCAGAATCCTTACGACATCAGTTGCTCAATATTAAAGCCCAAACACCGCGAAAACGAGTGCAGAGCTACTGCCCGCTGCCGTTACCCAAAAGACTGTGGCAGCAGTTTGTGGACAGTGTTGGCATCACCCAAACGTGGGCAGAAGTCTCTAAAAAACAGCTTAATCGCTTAGTTGACGAACTCACGCAGGGGAGTTATCAGATAGACGGGAAGGGCGTATTTAAAGAGGAGTTTGTGACCTGCGGCGGCGTGAAGCTCAAAGAAGTCGATTTTAAAACGATGGCCAGTAAATGCTGTCCAGGGCTACATCTAGCCGGAGAAATCCTCGATGTTGATGGTGTCACGGGCGGCTTCAATTTTCAGAGTGCCTGGACAACATCTTGGTTAGCAGGACGGGCAATGGGCAATCGGTTAAGCTAAAAGCGATACGGTTCGCAGATAGCGACGATAGTTGATAGACGCTAACAACTGACTATCAATAATTAACGAAATCTCTATTGTTGAGAATCTTGAGCAATGACAATGACCGTCACGTTATCTGCCCCGCCTGCTTGTTTGGCTTGCTCGACTAGCTTGGTCGCGGCTTCTTCACAGCTTGCACTCGACTGAAGCAGATTTTCGATCAGCTCATCTGGCACCTCTTCCGTCAATCCGTCGCTACACAGCAACAGGCGATCGCCCCGTTTAACATCTAATGGATGCACCTCAATGTCGCTTAAGTCTTGTCGTCCCAAACATTTACTTAAAACGTGTCGCCAGGGATGTTGCCTCGCCTGCCGTGCCGTCAGTTCACCAGCTCTAATGGCTTGAGCCACCCAGGTTTCATCTTCTGTCATTTGCTCTAAAGTCTCTCGCAGTCGATAGAGGCGGGAATCACCCACGTGAGCGCACCACGGCTGGTCTTGACGAAACACGACCACTACTACTGTCGTCCCCATGTCCGAGCGCTCTGGATGCTGGCGCTGATCGGCGAGAATCTTTTGGTTAGCTTCGGTCAGTGCGTCTCCTAACAACTCTGGGGAAGGAGTCGCCGCTTCCCAGTGCTGATCCAGGTACGTTTGAAGATGACAAATCGCTATCTGACTCGCTTCTTGTCCGCCAGCATGTCCACCCATCCCGTCAGCAACTACGAAAAAACGTCCTGCCGGATCGATGTAGTAGTTATCCTGATTGGTGGCTCTGACCAAACCTGGATCGGTCAAGCCCGCAAAGCGACGGTTCATAGACTGCTTACACTATCAAAATTAATACATGCGATCGATACGGTTCAGTCGTCGTAAAAGACGGAAGAAGGCCAAAGCCGGAACCGCTGCGACAATCGCGACCACGACTGCCACTGCATTATATCCGTTAACGAACAGCAGTGTTGTCGAAACGATCAAAGCACTCGATAAGATCGCGTAGTTTGTGCCGAGCTGAATAGCACTCAGGCGACGCAGGACGCGGTCGGATTCGATGGAGCGCACCCGCAGGCGCAGGTCTCCCCGCTCTAGCTTTTCAATCGTATCCTCAATGCGTCGGGGAAGACCGAGGGCGGTACTCCCAACCTGCACTGCCTGCCTGCTCAGCTCATCGATGATGGTTTGACCGTCTCGTGAATTTCCGTTTGTCATTAGCTGCATTGCGTAGGGTTGTGCGACTTCCATAAAATTAAATTCGGGATCTAGACCTTTGCCGACTCCTTCTAGGGTTGAAAAAGCGCGCATCACAAAGGTAAAGGTAGCGGGGAAGCGAAAAGGCTGATCGTAGGCAATTTCATAGAGGTCGTCGCTAATCTGACTCACTGACTGCGCCTCAAAGGGCTTATCCATAAAGTTGTCCAGCATAAACTGAACTGAGCGTCGTACCGGACCCATATCGTCTGTTGGGGCCAGCGCTCCTAGCTCGATCAGGGAATCTACCACGCGATCACCATTCTTTTCCGCGATGCCAAACAGCGTCTGCATCAGCTTTTCGCGGATGTTGCTTCTAATCTGACCCATCATGCCGAAGTCATAGAAAATCAGCGCTCCTTCCGGGTCCACCGCGATGTTTCCTGGATGAGGGTCGGCATGGAAAAAGCCATCGTTGAGCAACTGATGCAGATACGATTTAGCCCCCAGCCTGGCTAAGTTTTTACGGTCTAATCCAGCCGCTTCTAACGCCTCATAGTGACTGATTTTAATTCCTGGCATGTACTCTAGGGTCAACACTCGCGGGGAAGTGTAGCGCCAGTGTACTTTCGGAACTTTTACCCAGTCATGTTCGCGGAAGTTCCGTCGAAACATATCGGCGTTGCGACCCTCGTTAAGGTAATCTGTTTCTTCCCAAAGAATGCGACAGCATTCGTCATAAATCCCGAGCCAGTCTCGCCCTTTCCCCCATTTCGGATGGTTCTGGAAATAGCGAGCAATGCGCTTCAAAATGGCCAAATCGATCGTGAATAGCTGCTTCAAGCCAGGACGCTGCGCTTTCACCACCACCTCTTCCCCGCTGTGCAGTTGGGCTTTATGGACCTGCCCGAGGCTAGCAGCAGCCAGCGGAGTCGGATCGAAACTCTGAAACAGCTTAGAGGGGTTCCCTAAATCTTTTTCAATAATGGCGGCGACTTGCTCGTAGGAAAACGCCGGTACGCGATCTTGAAGCTTAGCCAATTCTTCGACGTATTCTGCCGGAAACAGATCGGCGCGGGTTGAAAATAGCTGTCCGACCTTAATAAAGGTTGGTCCTAGCTCTAGCAAATTCTCACGAATCCAGATAGCCTGAATTTTGCGACGAGCTTTCAGCTTTTCTTCGCTATATCCGCCAGCATAGCTCCACTTTTGGCTATTTCGCCAGAGCTTAAATAAAAAGGTCAGTACGAACCGCCAAATATCAAAGCGTCGGCGGTTACGAGAATAGTTTTCTTTGTTCCAGCGGTAAACCTTTTTACCACCTACCGGTTTAGGAGAGACTCTAGCAGTCGCTAGAGATACCTTAGAATTAGCTTCGGATTGAGAAAGGGCAGACACTCGCTCTATAATCTCGGTTTTGTTAGAATGCTTGGCTTAAAATAAAATGCTTGACGACGAATCGATCGTCCCCCTAATTACTTGAGGCAGATGGTCCGCTATAGGCCTTTAGTTCAGCTCGTAAGCGAGCAATTTCTGCCCGCAACTCATCAATCATAGCTTGCAGATCGACCGTCGTTGCTATCCTGCCAGACGCAGGAGGCGGCGATGGGGAAGCACTCCCGACCTCGACTCCCTGCTGTGCTTCTTGCTCGGCTTTAACCGATACTTCTTGCATAAACTGACGCAGCCGTTCGCGCTGTTCGGCATCAAATTTACCAATTTCGCTCAGAGCATCGGTAAAACCATCTTCTAATTTGTCATAAAGAGCTTCGGCTAGCGCTCTCCCAAAGAAAAAAGCATCCAAGTTTGATCGGCTCATGATTGATTAATAATTTAAATGTAAACGGGCTTTTGTTAAAAATTATATCTTGCTTCTCAGGAATCCTGGAAAGAGGACTGAACGAGGTTGAGCGATCGCCTCTCGATCTATTCACATCTAGTGTCCTCAATCCGACTGAGGTTTTGCAAGCACCGAAAGTCAGATTCATCAGCAGAAACTCCATCGGTCGCCGCCTGCTGCTATCCGTTGAGCGTTTCCAAAAATCGTTCTGCTTCAGAGCGGTTGGTAATTTCTCCATCTAGGGTCGCTTTCAGAAGCTCGTCTAACATCAGTTTGTACTGAGGACCGGGCCTGTATCCCAATGCTTTGAGATCGTTTCCATCTAAAGGAGCTTTGATGTGGGCCAGAGTCGTTAAGTACTGCCAAATCTGACGGCGGATCGGCGGAGAGCTGTGGGCACTGACTGAGATCAACATCGGCCATCGATACCGACGCAGCAGCATGACTACCTGGCTAGGGCAATCACAGTTGGGAAGCTGGCGAAGCTTCTCCTGGACTGGTTCGAGCTGCTGAAGACGTTGTACACTTTCTTGCGGTAACTGAAGCCGGGTAGCAACCTGCTCTCGCTCCGCTGAGGGCAAACAGGTCAGCAACGTCTCCAGGCGCATCTGCCAGTGAACTAGGGTTTGCTCGGGATCGAGCCGCCTCAGCCATCGACTCAGATAGCGAATCTGCCACCACGACTGCTTGAGCTGCAAAGCTGGATGAAGACAGCGTAAAGCGCCCAAGGAGTCAAGGCGCTGAAGAGCCGCTCTCCAGTAGGGAGCCTGAAGGATATATTTAAGTTCTGCTTTGAGTCTGGTCGTGAGGGCCGGCGCTGGTCGATTGTCGATGCGCTCGAAAACACCGCTGTCGATAGCGTAGCGGATATATTCTTCGGTTTGAGACTCAATCTGAAAGCCGAGCCGAACGGCAAAGCGCACCGCGCGGTAGATCCGGGTGGGATCTTCAATAAAGCTATTCGCGTACAGTACGCGGATTAAGCGGGCTCGCAGATCGATGAGACCGCCGAAAAAGTCGAGTAACTTTTGGGAGGGGGTCAACCGTAAAGCAAGAGCATTGATCGTAAAATCGCGGCGATAGAGGTCTTGACGAATCGAGCTGGCCTCGACTTCGGGATTGGCAGCAGGATAGGGATAAAATTCTGTCCGCGCCGTGGCAATATCCACCCATAGTGAACCTAGCTGCGGATCGTCGTGCCACAGGAGAGCGGCGGTTTTAAACTCCCCGTGAATCGAGAGACGAGCGTTGGGATAGAACGATTGCAGTGCTGTTGCTAGCTCAACTCCCGCTCCGGCTTCAGCAGCATCCGGACCATCGACAACCAGATCGATATCCTGAAGCAGCAGCGGTTCAGACTCGGCCAGCAGTAAGTCTCGCACGGCTCCCCCCACTAAATAAAGATGCCATCCCCGCTGCTGGGCTGCGCGAGCAGCACCGTCGAGGAGTTCCCTGACAGCCGGAGTTAGAAGCTCAGCAACGGGCAGCAAATGGGTCACTTGAGAAGCAGACTCTGAGGGAGAGGGCCATCGCTGATGAAGCTGGCGCAGCACGTCGGTACGGGTAACAATGCCCACTAGCTGCTCGGAGTCCAAAACGGGCAGTCTGCCGATGTCGTAAGTAATCATCAAGGACTCTATTTCCGGCAGCGGCGTATCGGGACGAATGGTTTTGAGGTTTTTAGACATATACCCCTTGACAGGAGCATGGTCAAAGCCGTGATGGAGGGCTAGGTCAAGGTCTCGCCGAGAAATCATTCCCACCAGGTGATCGCTTTGATCGACGACCGACAGTCCCGAATGACCGTAACGCAGCAGGATGCGGTGGGCTTGGCGAATGCTAGTATCGGGGCGAATGGTGCGGACTGGGGAAGACATCAGTTCCCGCGCCGTTGGCGGCTGAGGCACTTGAGCCTGAAGCTGAGCGACCAATTGCTGTAGGGTGGCTGCCGCGTTGGGGTTCTCAAGGGTGACCGAGGCTGCTTGGGCATGTCCCCCACCGCCCAAAGGAGCCAACAGCTCGTTGAGATCGGTGTGCTCGATGCGCGATCGCCCAATTACCGTTAGCTTTTGCTGGCGGTATTGATGAGCCAACAGCAGCGCATCGGCGGCGGTCAGTTCGACCAACTGCGAGGCCAGCGTCGATAACCCCGGCACGAACTCTGGGGTTTCTAGCAAGACCCAGGCAATCGTTTGTCCCTGTACTGTTGTTGTTTGCAGATTTTCGAGGGCATCGGCCAGGAGCTGCTGTTTCTGCGGCGACAAACTCGGCTCGACGTATTCGGCAATCATTTTAACCGCTGCGCCCTGCTCCATCAGCCAAGCTAAAGCCCGCGCATCGCGGGGAGTTGTGTGGGCAAACGTCAGCGAGCCAGTATCGACATGCACCCCCAGCGCCATCGCCGTCGCTTCAAACGGATTCAGGTCGATATTTTGCTGCTGGAGAGTTTCGGCAATCAGGGTCGAGGTGGAGCCGACGGCGGCGACCGTACAGCGGGTAGCGGCAATGTCTGAATGGCCGAGGTGATGATCGTAAATTTCTATCGAGTTGAGGTGAGGCAAGTCTAACCACTGGGCCGCACTGCCGAGGCGATCGCGCTGTCCTGTATCAACAATGCTGATGGAGCGGATCGCGGCGGTATCCACGCTGCGAGCTTCAATCAGAGGAAATTCGTCGCGATAAAGGGCCAGAAATTCTTTGACTGAGGGGTGAACTCCTCCGGTCAGAACAATTTTGCCCTGCTTCAGTTTAGACACTCCGACGGCTGCGCCCAGCGAGTCGAAGTCAGCGGTTTGATGACACAAGATTAATTCCATAACTTTAAATTCACCTCTATGTCTAGAGTAAAGGTCATCAGCAATAGCGCGAGGCCCTGAGGAGGCACCAAACGTTGTTACAATAGTTAAGCAAAATCCTTGGGTCGTTAAGGTTCTGACATAATTAAGCGTTAAGGATTGAGCGTAAAGACGTTCCTGTTGTTGTTTAGGAGAATTATCAATGTTTATCCTGTTTCAGTTAGCACTTGCTGCTTTAGTTTTATTTTCCTTTGTGATGGTTATTGGCGTTCCAGTTGCCTATGCAACTCCCCAGAACTGGGACCAGGCAAAGCCTCTACTCTGGGTTGGCTCTGGAATTTGGGTGGCTTTAGTGCTTGTTGTCGCTGTCTTGAATTTCTTCGTAACCTAATTAGAAGCAGTGACCAGTGACCAGTGACCAGAAGTAGCGCGGTTGTGCGGGTTTCCTCTGGGAGCAACTGCTGAAAGCGAGCGCTCTCGATGCTGATGGTAAACTGGTAATTGTTCATTGGTCACGTCGAAGTTTTTATGGCCGTTTTTGAGGGAAATTTCACCCAAGATCCGTCGTCGTTAAGGTTTGCAATTATCATTAGTCGATTTAACGATTTGGTGACGGATAAGCTGCTCTCAGGCTGTCAAGATTGCCTGAAGCGGCACGGAATCGACGTTAACCCGAACGGGACGCAAGTCGATTACTTTTACATACCAGGTAGCTTTGAAATTCCTCTCCTGGCTCGCAGACTGGCTTTTTCCTATCGATACGATGCCGTGATTTGTTTAGGCGCGATTATTCGCGGGCAAACTCCTCACTTTGACTATGTTGCTAGTGAAGCAGCCAAAGGAGTCGCTACCGCTGGCTCTCAGTCGGGTACGCCCGTCATCTTTGGCGTACTGACAACCGATACCATGCAGCAGGCGTTAGAAAGAGCCGGAATTAAGAGTAACCACGGCTGGGGATACGCCATGAATGCTTTGGAAATGGCGAATCTGATGCGGCAGGTGAATCGCGACATTGCTCCCCCTGTTGCTCAGCGACAGCTTGCTGAAGGAACGGCGGGAATGCTTGCTGCCGAGCGGAACGCGGAGGCAGAGATGGCGGAAGAAGTGGGGTAAAGGGGAAACCCTCCGGTACGGGGAAAGGGGAAAGGGGCAAGGGAAAGGAAAGTTGGCTTGTTTTTTTTAATGAGTCTTCGTCTCTAGTCAGAAATTACTAAGAACAAGTTGACAAATACGTTAATTTTGAAGACAATAGTAGAAGTGTCAATGCGGGTATAGCTCAGTGGTAGAGCGTCACCTTGCCAAGGTGAATGTCGCGCGTTCGAATCGCGTTACCCGCTTAGAAATAGGGAAAGTGATTATTTTCTAATAGTGCTGGAAAGAAGTAGGGTCGCTGCGGTGATAGGCAATATACTAGATAATACTGGTCTTCATCGATACTGATAAACGCTTGTGCGACCTTATAAAGCTCAGAAGATAGATCTTAGTACTGAGTACCCCTGTCCCTGTCGGCGAAGGGGGCGTCTGTTACCGATTACGCTCACTGAAGCGTTTGGGTGTGATCGCTGTCAGCAAATATTTGTCGTCGAAGACAATGCTCAGGCAATTGAACAGTTATCTTCTACCTATCCCTACAAGCGAGTGTGGCGCTGGACCGGACATCGCTGGGCTGCCGCACATTCTGGACTGGGAGAAAGCTATCTTCCCATTACGCTCGGAATTGTCAGTGTGCTGCTAATTGTTTGGCTGCCGCTGGCGCTGCGCTCCTCTTCCAGCATCGGCATTATTGTTTGGGCCATTATTGCCGTGTTGCTGGCGCTCATTCCAGCACTCATGGCTTGGCTTGCTTATCGGCGCTAAAACCTATGGTGACAGATTCTTATCCCTCCACGCTGACCGTTGCCAAGAACGCTCATCATGCGTTTTTAGAGTTAGAAAGAACAAAGGGGGCAGACCGCAGTCGAGGAGTACGGGCCATGGCTCAGGGGCTGCACGAGGCCTTCAACGAAATTTTAGAGGCCAATACCCTCGATCTCGAAACCAGCCGAGAAATGGCGGTACCAGAGCTGGTCATTGACTGGTTGAAGCTAACGCCAGAGCGTCTGCAAACAGCCGTAGAAATTTTGGAGGCGCTGGCAGAATTGACCGATCCGATTCAGAGAGTCACCGATGCGGTTTATCAGCTCACCCCCTTTCAAACTTACTGCCAGAGGATGCCTCTGGGCGTAATTGCCTTGATTTACGAAGCGTTTCCCGAGCTTGGGGCAATCGCGGCTGGCTTGTGCCTCAAAACAAGCAACAGCCTCATTTTGAGAGGATGTGGTTCAGCCAGTAACTCGAACGCTGTGATTACCAGAGTGCTCCAGGAAGCGTTAGGAGAAGCCGGACTGCCCACTGGTTGCTTGGAGGTACTTGCTCCAGAACAAGGCATCTCCATTCAGGACTTGGTCACCCAGGATCAGTGCGTGAACCTCATCATTCCCTACGGTCGTCCGAGCTTAATTCAGCAGGTAACTCAGCTAGCTACGGCCCCTGTCTTAAAGTCGGCCATGGGAAATTGCTATCTTCATTGGTCAGACAGCGGTAATTTAGATTTGGTGCGCTGGACAATTCTCGATAGTCATGCCAGCCAGCCCGATCCCGTGAACGCGATTGAGAAAGTGTTGGTTCATGCTCAGCAAAAGCCGACTTCTCTGGTGCGTCTCTTTAATAGTCTTCAGGAAAAGGGGTTTCTGCTGCGGGGAGAGGGGCAACTCGCCGCAGAATTTCCAGAATATCTGGCGTTAGCTCAAGATTCCGAGTGGGGAGAAGCTTATTTGAGTCGCACTGTAGCGTTTAGGACTGTCGCCAGCTTGTCTGAGGCGATCGCCTGGATGAACCAGTACAGCAGCGGCCATGCTAATTGTTTAGTCACCGAATCTTATTTAGAAAGCCGCCAGTTTGCCACCGAAATTGACAGCGCATTGGTGTACATTAATGCGTCTCCTCGCTTCTGTCGCTACCGCAAAGGAGGAGACTCAGTGTTTCTCGGCATGTCCAATCAAAAAGGCAATCGCCGCGGCTTGATTGGGTTAGAAACGTTTACCACCCTGAAGCAGATCGTTCAGGGCTTAGAATAACTTGCCCCACTCGAAAATAGCCGCTCCCCACGTTAGTCCAGCGCCAAAGCCGGATGACGCAATAATATCCCCTGGCTTAATCTTCCCCTGTCGCACTGCTTCATCGAGGGCAATGGGGATCGAGGCAGCGGAGGTATTGCCGTATTCATTGAGGTTGCTAATCACTTTCTGGGCTGGAATATTTAAGCGTTTAGCAACGGCATCCATGATGCGCTGGTTCGCTTGATGCAGCAGGAGCCAATCGATCTGCTCGACGGTCATTTCCGCCTGAAAGAGCGCTTTTTCAATCACCTCTGGGACTTTTTCCACCGCAAAGCGATAGACTTCTTTGCCATTCATCGCGATCGGTTGATAGCTACCCTGTCCAACGTCAATTTCTCCGACTAACTGCGGCTGTCCTCGATAGGCAAGATTCAGGCTAGCGTTTTGAGCCCCATCGCTATACAGGGAAAACCCGAGCAGGCGATCGCTCATTGCTGTTGCCTGACATACGACCGCTCCGGCCCCATCCCCAAACAGTACGCAGGTTCGACGGTCTGACCAATCTACCCACCGCGAAAGGATGTCGGCTCCCACCAGCAAAACGTTTTGGTAGGTTCCGCTACGAATAAATTGCGCCGCTACCGCTAGACCAAAAACAAACCCCGAACAGGCCGCCGTTAGGTCGAACGCCACCGCTTTTGTCGCTCCAATCGAGGTGGCGAGCTTGCTCGCGCTGCCAAACAGGTCATCTGGCGTTGAGGTTGCCAAAATAACTAACTCAATCTCCGCTGGGTCAACTGCTGCCATCGTCATCGCCGCCTGAGAGGCTTGAGCCGACAATTCAGTTAAAGACTGTGACGCTGCGGCAATATGCCGTCTGTGGATGCCCGTCCGGCTGCTAATCCACTCATCAGAGGTATCAACGATTTGGCTGAGAGCGTGATTATCAAGCACGGCTGGGGGAGCCGCTGACCCGCTGCCGACGATGGTAATTCCCAAGCCTTGATGTTTCAATAGTTTTCTCCCTTACTTCCTCAAGAGACAGATCCAATAGCCCCTATGGGGAAGCGGTGCGATCGCTCTCTAGTCCCTGATCCGTGTAGACCTGAATGCGAGCGAGCACTTCGTTATCAATCGCTTCTCTGGCCAAACGAATAGCGTTGAAAATCGAGGGGGCTTGAGAACTGCCGTGGCTAATAATACAAATACCAGCAACCCCAAACAGCAGCCCGCCACCGTGTTCGGCATGATCGACGCGCTGCTTAATCCGCTTCAGGTTCGGTTTAAGGATGGCGGTGCCCGCTTGTCCGCGCAGCCCTCTTGGCAACTCCTCTCGCAGAATTTGTAGCAGAATGCCGCCAACGGCTTCGGCGAATTTTAGCAGCACGTTACCGACAAAGCCATCACAAACGATGACATCAAACTGACCGGAAAGGACGTCTCTGCCCTCGGCATTGCCCACAAACGGAATCTGCTCGTTGGCCTCGAGGAGCTGATAGGTTCGCACTGCGAGATCGTCTCCTTTAGACGATTCTTCTCCAATATTGAGGAGTCCAACTTTTGGAGCTTCTATGCCCATGACGTATTGACTATAAATGGTTCCCATGAGAGCAAACTGCTCAAGATATTTTGGGCGACAGTCTACATTAGCGCCGACGTCAAGAATAATGACTGACTTCCCAGCCAGCATCGTGGGAAAAACGGCTCCAATGGCAGGGCGATCGATTCCGGGTAAACGACCCAGCCGCAGCAGAGCGGCTGCCATGGCTGCTCCTGAATGTCCGGCAGAAACGACGGCATCTGCTCGTTTTTGCCGGACCAGATTCATCGCTACGTTAATTGAGGCTTTGGGCTTGCGGCGAATTCCTGTCAAGGGTTCTTCCTCCATAGAAATCACTTCCTCTGCCGGAACAATTTCTAAACTGGTTTTGTGCTCCTTCAGAGAGGATTGAATTTGCTCGGGATCGCCAACGAGAAGAATTTCTACATCTAGCTCCTCAGAAGCGCGGATGGCTCCAGCCACAATTTCTCCAGGAGCGTAGTCTCCTCCCATCGCGTCTACGGCAATTCTTGCGCGAATCGATGCCATTGTTCAAAGAAATAGAAACTTCAAAGATTGTAACAGAAGCCACTAGCAGAACGAGAATAGAAGATCGCTGTTTAGGGGCCAGGGAACAAGACAAAGCGTCAGTATTTTCCTAAAATTATTCACAAAGTCAGAGGCGCTGAGGGGCTGACATCTGAAGATTTAAATGTTCCTCCGTCCCATCCGTCGTTACCAGACGGAATTCTGACTAGCAATGGAGGAAGAGAATGCTCGAAGGAATTGGCTCTAGTCTAATCGGTCTACTATTAAACCTGTTGGGAGGAACCGAGGAACTCGCAACCGTTCCTCTCGTATCGTGGCAAGATGCGGAAATTTTTGCTTTGCCAGCACCAGATCCTTCTGTGGAGGCTCTCATAGAACAATACCTCCAAAGTTTATCAAATCGTGGGATTAGTCGTCGCAGTCAGGGGGTATGGATTCAGTCTAATTTGGGCTTACTCACTCACTATCAGGGAACAGAACCAGCTTCAGCCGCTTCCATTACCAAAGTGGCGACCACTTTAGCCGCCATTCAAGCCTGGGGCGTCAACCATCGATTTGAAACCCGAATCTATATAACTGGAGAAGTTCAAAACGGTGCTGTCACCGGAGATTTGATTGTTCTCGGCGGCGGCGATCCGTTTTTTGTTTGGGAGGAGGCGATCGCCCTTGGGAATGCCCTCAACGAAGTAGGCATTCAAGAAGTAGAGGGCAACTTAATTGTTGCTGATCGGTTCACGATGAACTACAGCTCTGACCCGGTGATGGCTGGTCGTCTTCTGAGGCAGGCACTGGACTATCGCCTCTGGTCGCCGGTTATTGAGCGGCAGTACCTCAATTTACCAGTCGGCACTCCTCGTCCGCAGTTAGCGATCGCCGGAACCGTGCTAGTGGATGCGAGTCCTCCACCGACAGCTCGTCTGTTGCTCAACCGTCAGTCTCTGACTCTAGCCGAGATCCTCAAGCAGATGAACATCTACAGCAACAACGAGATGGCAGAAATTTTAGCTGAGTCGGTGGGGGGGGCTGCTAGCGTCGCTCGTCTGGCGGCTCAAGCGGCCAGAGTACCGACCGCGGAAATTCAGCTGATCAACGGGTCGGGACTGGGAGTCGAAAACCGTATTTCTCCTCGGGCGGCTTGCCAGATGTTTATTGCCATCGAACGCCTCCTTCAAGACGAAACGATTGAACTGGCCGATCTGTTTCCGGTCGCTGGTCGCAACCGACGCGGCACGATGCTAGATCGAAGTTTTCCTCCAGGGACAATTATTAAAACCGGAACTCTCAATCAAGTCAGCGCGCTAGCCGGAATGATTCCGACTGAGGACCGGGGAGCAATTTGGTTTGCTTTTATTAACAATGATGGCAATGTGCTGGAGTTGCGGGCTGCTCAAGACTGGCTGTTAGAAAATCTGACGCAGGACTGGCAGCTAGCCGCTTCATCAACGGCGAGTAGGAGTGACGCCGTTTATCTCGGCGATCCCCGTCGAAATCGCATCGTGAGCAGTGAACCACTAACGAACGATGAGTACTTTAAGGAACAATTCTAGTGACGACGCGAGCGCTGGCGGTTCCAGTGACGGCAACGCGGTTGTCCTGGAGTTTCCCAACGGCTTTTGTGCCAGTGAGTCTGGCGGGCGGGTTGGTTTGTTCGTAAACGACGTTGCCAATGGCTTCCACCGTTTGGGAGGAAATGGTCCACGTCAATTCTCGGGAATAGAGTTTGGCCTGATGGCGGTCGTTCCTTCCCTCGACTCCCTCACTCAAACGAGCCATTTCCTGCTCTAGGTCTATCTGTCCTCGATTGCCGATGACTGTAACCTGTTCCTGGCGATGAACGACCTGGAGGGGCCGGTCGGCCTTCAGTTGACGCTCCCGATAGTTCCAAACTACCGAGCTAGCGGCTATGTTAATCGGAGGGTCTAGGGATCTTAGCTCTACGTTTTGCTGAAGATGAGCTGTTTGACTAGCTAAATCCACTTCCGTTTGGTCAGCAACGACGCGATCCGTAGCGGTCTGCTCTTTGTAGCGAACCAGTTGCACCCTCACATCACTGCTGACTTTCTCGAGCGGTAGTTCCCACACTAGCCGTTCTGTGGTTAACTGCAAGCGAGGCTCTTGGGCCGTAGCAACAATGTTTCCCGCTAACTCTAAACGCTGAGCTTGGCTGAAATAACGACCAATTTCTGCCGATACTGCGAGATTCTGGTGACTCCCCCGCAGCTCGTGCCGCGCCGTCAACTTACTCTTTTGCGGATCCCATTCAACTTCTTCACAGCGAATGACTGCGCCATTGCGGGGATCGGTAGCGATGACTTCGCCCTCCAAAAAAAATTTTTCTTCCCTCTGCAAAATTCTGCCCCGATTCGCGCTAATTTGCAGAGCAATCTCTCCCTCTTGAAAAATGTTGGCCGTAATTTTTTCGAGCGAGGCTATCTGGCGGTCTTGGCTGTATTCAACTCGCTCTGCGGCAATTTTCCACTGAGATTCGCCCTCGGAGGAAGCTTGCTCTAAAGCGGCGTTGTTAAGCACTAAGCGAGGCTCCAACTCAGAAGGCTCTGGGGCCACCGCCTGCTCGGATTGACTGGCAGATTGACAGGCAGATAAAGAAACGGCCAACAGTAAACACGCTTTGAAAAGCCAACGGCGACGAAGGTTCAGCAAGCTCATGACGTTAACATCTATCGACGCTGGGGTAATAGTGCTTCCGGCCCCTAGCTACTCGACAGGGGTTTTTCTCCATCCACCATAGTAAGACCGGGCAATCCTTGATAAGCACCATTAAACTTTGACTTTTGAATATCTGCTTTGATTTGGTCTAAATCAATGTAGCGATCGGCAACGTTAATCAAACTGTCGCTCGTCATCGATCTCAGGCTGACCACTTCCACTCTAGCACCGCGGTAGCTGACGGCATCAACGGCATACGCCAAGTCCCCATCTCCGCTGACCAGAACGGCTGTTTCGTAGTAGTCCACCAGCGCCATCATATCAACGGCGATCTCAACATCCAAGTTAGCTTTTTTTGAACCGTCCGGTAGCTGCACGAGACCTTTGGCAATCACTCGATAGCCGTTGCGACGCATCCAGAGAAGAAAACCCTGCTGCTTCTCGTTGGTGCGATCAACGCCTGTGTAGAAAAAAGCTCGCAGCAGCCTCGAGTGTGCCGTCAGACGAAGCAGAAGCTTTGTATAGTCTATTTCTACACCTAGCTGCAAAGCCGCATAGAACAAGTTGGAGCCGTCTATAAAAATAGCAACGCGACCGCGATTTTCTACCACCTGCTCAGGAGAAAATACCGGGTCGCTCTCAAAGTTATCATACATTTTTTATCCTCTTTTTATTATCTAGTACAAAAGCGCTTCTTCGTAAAGATTTGTTTTTTTTTATTTATTTTAAGTTGAGATTGATATTTTGTTTGGGGTATTTTAGGTCTAGCCTCGTACCAAAGACAGATTAATGTCTCTATCTTTAGTATGAGTCGAGTCTAGCTCTGCCTGTGGTTGCCCTCGGAAACAACTAGTATTAGGGGGCGTTCAAGGGCTGCTCTAGTCGAGCAAAAACTGGCTGAGGTTTGTTTAAGTCCTGATAGGCCTTAAGTTTGCCCCATCGGCTATGCTGCTCAAATAAAAGAAGAGCGCTACCCTTATTATGGTCGTTAAAGTTTATTAAGAAACCTAGCTGTAGGTATATATTACTAGACAATCGAGGGGTGATGGCAGACAAAAAATAGGCAGCCAGCCTGACAGACTCCAAAACGGCGTACAAAATTCGTTCAACTTCAGCTTGTTGGCCTTGCTTAAATAAGCTCCAGGGGGCGGTTTCATCGATATACTTGTTGCTAGCGCGGACCAGAGTAAAGATTTCCTCGCAAGCTCGATCGAATCGCAGAGATTCATAAGCGGCAACGACGCGATCGCTCAGGGTGGCTCCGATTGTTTTCAGGGGATGATCGGTGGCAAAATCCTCAGCGGTTAGCTGAGGCCCTCTCCCCTGGCAGTACTTTTGCACCATTCCCAGAGTACGATTCAGCAAGTTACCTAAATCGTTCGCTAGATCGGCATTAAGCACGTTAACAAAGCGAGCTTCATTAAAATCGCCATCTTTACCGAATTCTATCTCTTTTAGAAAGTAGTAGCGGACAGCATCTGAGCCATACTGGCTGGCTAACGCAGCGGGATCGATGGTGTTGCCCAGGGTTTTCCCCATTTTCTGACCATCTTTTGTGAGAAAGCCATGACCAAATACGTACTTCGGCAGCGGTAGGTTAGCAGACAGCAACATCGCTGGCCAATAAACGGCGTGAAAGCGCAGGATGTCTTTCCCAATTAGATGCAGATCTATTGGCCACCACTTAGACAGGGCATTTTCTAAAGTTGGTTCATCTTCTGGCTCTAGCAGCGCCGTCACATAGCCAAGGAGAGCATCAAACCAAACGTAAATCGTTTGGCTGGGATCGCTCGGCAGTGGAAATCCCCAGTCAACATTAGCCCGAGAAATGGAAAAGTCTTTTAATCCTCCACTAACGAAGCTGAGCACCTCGTTGCGGCGGCTTTCGGGTTGAATAAACTGGGGACGCTCTTGATAGAGAGCTTCGAGCTGCTGCTGGTATTTAGAGAGCCGGAAAAAGTAATTCTCTTCGTCTCGCCACTCTACTTTCCGGTTAGGATGCAGTGGACAGGTTTTCTCGGCCAGCAGTTCTCGTTCTTCCTTAAACTCTTCACAGGAAACGCAGTACCATCCTTGCTGACGATCCCGATAGATATCTCCTTGATCCCAAACCCGTTGAAAGAATTCATTGACAATCGCCTGGTGGCGAGGAGCAGTCGTTCGGCTGAAGCGGTCGTAGTGAATGTCGAGCTGCTGCCACAGATTTTGAAAGTGGGCCACAATGTGATCGCAGTGTTCCTGGGGAGCAAGACCATTGGCGGCGGCGGTTCGCTGAATTTTTTGTCCGTGTTCGTCGGTCCCCGTAATCAGCAACACGGAGTGTCCCTGGAGTCTAGCAAAGCGAGCGACAACATCGGCAGCCATTGTGGTATAGGCACTGCCAATATGAGGGACATCGTTAACGTAATAAAGGGGAGTCGTAAGCGCAAAATGCTCGTGGTTGAAAATACTCATTTAAAGTGACGGAAATTGAGCGACGGTACCGCAAACTTAAACGGGTGAACGCTTTAACTATAAGATTTGTTTCTCTTATTATCTATTCTAATTAGCGATCTACTCGCTGAGTTTTTTCGGCAGGGTAGTCTCGAAAGAGGTCAGCGCTCAGGAGAGCGTTCCTCCGCTGAAGCAGTAGAGACAAGACCCAGAGCAATCTTTTTGGTCTGGCTAAAACTCAAAAGTGAGGACTCTATCGGCTGTTGCCACATAGCGCTATCGGCGAGAGTTCGTAAAGTAATTTTAAGAAATTAAACTAAAATGAAATAATAACGGCAATTCACTAAATAGTGCATGTTTGATTTTGCTCCCAATTTGATTTCTCAGGCGCTGCTAGGGGCTTTTAATGTCCGCCTGTTTGTCGATTACAAAGACCGCATTCCAGAGGATGCAGCGGTGGTGGTCGTGAGTAATCATCGCAGCTTTATGGACGCTCCGGTTCTGATCGAAGCCTTGGAACAGCCAGTGCATATCGCGTGCCATCGCTACATGGGGCAAATTCCGGTAATGCGAGAATTTGTGAAGCTATTGGGATGTTTTCCCCTTGAGAAACCAGAGCAAAGATTACAGGGATTCTTCGACAAGGCAACAGAGTTACTTCAGCAACGACAATGGGTGGGAATCTTTCCAGAAGGCACTCAGCCAATGGTGCAGGTGACTCAGCCGTATAAAGTCGGCAAGTTTCATCGCGGCTTTGCGCACCTCGCCTATCGAGCATCCGTTCCTAACTTGGTTGTTCTCCCGGTAGCGATCGCCTCCCAGTCGGAAGAAAACCGCTGGGCCGTTCCGTTACGGTTTCTCCGCTTATTCGATCCGACAGAGCCGCTTTTCGACCGCTCTGGTCTGCATCCGGCGGTGATTTACCATCACGTCAAGGTTTTAGTGGGTCGTCCCTACTGGATTACAGACGCTCAGCGGCAAGACTATCAGGGGAAAGAAGGAAAAAATTTGGTTAACGATTTGAACGAGTATTGCCGCAAGGAGATTGTTTCTTTGCTGCGTGAGGGATACCGATAAAAAAATCCTTGTTCAAGCACAGGAGCTAGAGAACTAGATTCTTTGTTAAGGCTATTCCAAGATAAGAACGCCAGCGTGATTTTGCCGAGAGATAACTGTTGACTACGAAAAAGATGCCAGAAGTTGCCAATCGTTTGAAATTTTTGATCCCCACTCAAAACAATCCAGATACCCCGTTGTTTGTGTTTCTGCCAGGAATGGACGGCTCAGGCAAACTCCTGCAAACGCAAACAGAATGTTTAGAAAAAGCTTTCGATATTCGGTGTTTGGCGATTCCGGCAGACGATCTTAACGACTGGGATATTTTATCGGCACACGTTGTTGACTTGATTAAAGCCGAACTAAAATCACGACCCCAGCAAACGGTGTATCTGTGTGGGGAATCTTTTGGCGGCTGCTTGACACTGAAAGTGGCCGTGCGATCGCCTCAGTTATTTGACCGCGTCATCCTCATCAATCCAGCCTCTTCGTTCGCCAGACGACCGCTACTCCATTGGGGAGCTCAGCTACTGCCCTGGATGCCGGATTTGATCTACCGAGGAACGGCGTTAGCTTTACTGCCTTTTTTAGTAGCCTGGAGAAAAGTTGAAAAAGACGATCGCCGCGCTCTTCTTCACGAAATGCGATCTGTGCCGCCAAAAAGTGTCGGTTGGCGTTTATCTCTGCTGGGAGAGTTTGATGTGAGCGACGATGAGTTAAGCCAGCTTGACCGTCCAGTGCTGATTTTAGCAGGAGAAGTTGACCGGGTGCTGCCTTCTGTAGAAGAAGCAGAGAGACTGATGAAACGTCTTCCTAACGCCAAACGAGTGTTACTGCCCCAAAGCGGTCATGCTTGTTTACTAGAAGCAGACCTGAATCTTTACGACATTCTGCACGAAAACGATTTTCTCTCTGCTGATGCTCGGTCATCCTTACCGCACAACTCGTCGATCAGCTTTGATTGATTTTCAAGGGATGGCATCAGCAGCGTGGGTTTCAGAAGGCAAAGCCCAGTTTCAGGTGGGTCCGGCGTTTTATCGCTCGGCTAGTCAGGTCACCCGAGATTTGGGGATATTAGCCGCTGCTGTCTATCGATCTCAGACAGGCCGTTTGAGAGTGCTTGACGCCATGAGCGGCTGCGGAGTGCGTTCTCTGCGGTATTGGTTAGAAAGCCAAGCTGATTGGGTTATAGCGAATGACGCTAATTCCGAGGTACATCCGGTTCTACACCGTAACTTAGCCGCAGCGATCGCCTCCGGTGCGGCTCAAGTCTTTCACGCCGATGCTAATCGCCTGTTTTTCGATTGCTATGCTCGCCAAGAGTATTACGATTTGGTAGATGTAGACAGCTTTGGGTCTCCAGCACCGTTCTTAAGCACGGTACTGTGGGCCACGAGAATAGGCGGACTGATTTACCTAACCAGCACTGACGGACGAACCGCCACCGGTCATCTGCCAGAGGGAAGCCTCAAGGTCTATGGAGCCTATGCTCGCGCTCATCCTGCTGCCCACGAACAGGCGCTGCGTCTGCTCATCGGCAGCGTTCAGCAACAGGCGGCTACCAAGGAGCTAGGAATAGAGCCAGTGTTTTCGCTCTTTACCCCCTCCGCCTACCGCGTGATGCTTCGTTTAACGCCTCATCCTCTCCTCAGCTCTCGAAACTACGGATTTTTAGGCTACTGTCATCGCTGCGGCGACTATCAAACGATATCGTGGCGGAAGTTAGGACAAGCCTGCTGTCGCTGCGGCCCTTTCACTCTCAGCGGTCCTCTTTGGCTCGGGTTACTCCACGATCCTAGATGGCTAAAGTCTATGCAGACCTTAGCACAGCAGTGGCACTGGCCAGAGCGAGCCGCCTTGCTCGCTGTCATGTTCGCTGAAGCCGACTTTCCCCCTTACTTCTATCGTCTTGGAGAAATCGGCAGGAGAGGCCGCCTAGATATACCTAAGAAAGGTCAACTGATTGCCGCTCTTCAGCAGCAGGGCCATCGCGCCACTGCCACCCATATCGATCCGCAAGCAATTAAAACAGAGGCCGATCTGGCGACCTGTATTACTGTCGCGCGATCGCTTAGCGCTTAATTTGTCGCTCCGCGACGGGGAAAGGGGAAACTGTCCCTGACGGGACGGGGAAAGGGAAAGAACACAGAGTTAAGAAACAAACTCATTTATTCCCCCTTTGACCTTTTCCCGCGCCTGTGGCGCTTCCCCTAGCCATTTTTCTAGGAAACGAACTGCCCATTTATCTGATGTCGTTTCTACTGGCTGAACGGCACAATCAACAGCAGATACCTTCTCGAGTTGAAACAAAACTATGCTGACGTCAACCGACAATCTGCTATCGGCTCTTTCAAAGAGCATTGCCGATACTGTTCAGACCGTGGGCCAATCTGTCGTTGCGGTGCACGGCTCGCGGCGTTCCTCAAGCGGCATTCACTGGCAACCAGGAATCATTGTCACCTCCGATGAAATGATTAAACGCGAAGAGGCGATGACCGTGACGTTGCCCTCTGGTCAAACTGTCCCTGTGACTGTTGCCGGTCGAGACGCCAGCACTGACGTCGCCGTTTTAAAGCTGCTGGGGGAAGAACTGCCACCGACAGCCAATATCGGTCAGCCGACCGCCCTTCAGGTAGGACATTTAGTGCTTGCAGTCGGTCGCAGTCGGGAGCAAGGGCTATCTGCCAGCCTTGGAGCGATCAGTCTTCTCGGCCAGTCCTGGCAGAGTATGAGAGGCGGCTTGATTGACCAGCTAATTCGTCCTGATTTAACCCTCTACTCTGAAGGAGCAGGCGGACCTCTCGTCGATGCAGGCGGGACTGTCGTCGGTTTTAATACGTTTGGTCCGCGTCGCAGCGTACTGACGATTCCCGCTACCACCGTCCAGCGAGTGCTCGATCAGTTACTGAAGCAAGGACGCGTTGCTAGAGGCTATCTCGGTTTGGGGATGCAGCCTGTCGCCCTCCCAGATACTTTGTCCCGAAGATTTTCACTGTCGTCACAGCGAGGCGTAATTGTCGTCAGCGTTGAATCCGGCGGACCCGGCGATCGCTCCGGCATCTTCCTCGGGGATGTGCTCGTGGCTATCAACGGAACGGCTGTTACAGACACCGGCGATATCCAGGCTGTTTTGGGGCCGCAGAGTGTCGGTCAAACGCTAGCGGTGCAGCTCCTGCGCGGTGGCGAACTCATTGAAGTCTCTTTAGAAGTGGGCGAGCGCGGGAGGTAGGAAAATGATCCAGAGAGCAATAACCGCTCAACTTGCCACAGAGCTAGCGGCGATCGCTCACCGATTACGCCATTCGACCGTGAAAATTAGCAGCAGTCGTGGCAGTGCCGGCTCTGGCGTTATTTGGCGCTCTGATGGCCTGATTGTCACCAATGCTCATGTTGTCTGGGCAGCACCGACGCTCGTAGAACTTGCCAACGGACAAATTCTTAACGCTCAGGTTAGGTGGCGAGACCCCGATAGAGATTTAGCCGTACTGCGCGTTCCAGCCACTCTCCCCGCAGTAACGGTCGGTCATTCTCAGACGCTGCGGCCCGGGGAATTGGTGCTGGCGGTCGGCAATCCCCTCGGCACAACGGGAGCCTTGACCACTGGAACCGTTTATAGCTCCTCAGCCGGGAGACTGGCTCGAAACCTGCGGAGACAAGGGCGATCGCGATGGGGCGATCGCTGGATACGCCTCGAGGAGGCGCCTCTCCAACAAGACTGGCTGCGGGCCAATATTCGGCTTGCTCCGGGTAATTCTGGCGGTCCTTTGGCAACCGCTCAAGGTCACGTGATTGGCATCAACACAATGATCGCTGGGGGATTGGCTTTGGCCATTCCCAGTCATGAAGTTGAGCGGTTTCTGGCTCGAGAGGAAAGTCTATGACGCGTGTGGTGCTTCATTCACCCCATCCGATTGTGAGGGCCGGGTTAGAGAATCTGATTACCACAAGCTCCATCGAAGTTGTCGGCAGCTCCTCAACTGTGGCTGCTCTCCGGCAGCTCCTCCAACAGCAGCCCGATGTCCTGCTGTTGGAGGAGCCAGAGGATGAACTCCTAGGAGAACGGTTGTGCTTAGACTACAAAACTCCAGCAGTCATCGTGCTCAGCGACCAAATCGCTAACGAGCGGGTGGCGGATGCCCTCTCAATGGGAGTACAGGCCCTCCTGCCCTTGTCAGCAACAGCAGCAGAAATTATGACCGCAGTAGAAGCCGTTGCTCAAGGGTTAACGGTGCTGCATCCCTATTTTACTGAGGAGCTCTTTCCCCCGTCCCCGCCGGCGCTTGTTCCTGACACCGCTCCTCTGACCACCCGAGAGGTGGAGGTGCTTCAGATGCTCGCCCTCGGTTTAGGCAACAAAGAGATTGCCGCTCGCCTCACTATTTCCGAACACACCGTCAAATTCCACGTTAGCTCCCTCTTTGCCAAGCTCAACGCCTCTAGCCGCACCGAAGCCGTCACTCTCGGTCTCAGACAGGGATTGATTCTGCTTTAATAAGCGCTCCTAGGCGTGGGGAAGGGGGAAAGTTGCTGCGCAACGGGAAAATAGTTGCTGCGCAACGGGGAACGGGGAAGGGGGAAAGGGCAAATCAATCAGCGGCTCTCTTAATCCTGGGTTCTTTTCCCGTCGCCAAGCGACGTTCTCGCCTTTTCCCGTCCCGCTAGGGACATTCCCTTTCCCCCTTCCCCGTTCCGCAGGGACTTATTCTTGCGTAAGCTTTTGGCCAATTTTGGGTTCTGTTCCGGCTAGGAGACGCTCGATGTTGCTGCGGTGACGCAAAATGACGTAAGTCCCAGCAATACCGCCGAAGAGAAGGTAGGGGATAGGCTGATGGAGGGCAATCAGCCAAAGGTTGACGGCGATCGCTGCTGCGATGGAGCTCAGAGACACGATTCTGGTCAGCGCTAGGACGATGATAAACACGGCTAATGTTCCACCGGCGACGAGGGGAGACATGACGAGCAGTACGCCTAATCCGGTTGCTACTGATTTCCCCCCGGTAAAATTAATCCAGATTGATTTGCTATGACCGACAATAGCTGTAAAAGCGGCAGCGGTGGCGAGCCAAGGCTGCCAGCCCGGAGGAAGCCATTGAGGATAAAAAGTATAGCAGCCGTCAATTAAGGCGACGGAAAGGGCTCCTTTAGCCGCATCGAGCAATAGCACAGCGAGGGCCGCTCCCTTACCGACGGTTCTCAGGACATTAGTTGCGCCCGTCGAGCCAGAGCCGTGTTCGCGGATGTCAATTCCTTTAAGAGCACGACCGAGCAAATACCCGTTGGGAATAGAGCCCAACAAATAGGCACTCAGTAACAGTAAGCCGCTCACAAGAAAGAATAGTGCCATGGTTGATGAAAAGATGAAGGACACTTTGAGAATAAACTGAAGTGCCAACGTCACCAATACAAATATCTTACTTTCGCGCCGCCGCAAATTTGCTGGGCTTTCTGAATCGTTAGATGCTGTGACATTTGTATCAAAGCCAAGCTGGTCTTATCTTTGGGGCGATCGCCCCTGCCAACTGATAAAGATTTTTAGGTTATCCTAATTACTCAAGCTCGACTATCGCTGAGTGACGGGAACTGAAGCTGACCGATGCCCAAATTGTCTAAACCACTGCGGAACCTAGAGTTTTTGCTGCTGGCGCTGATTGCGATCGCCGTACTGTTAAGGATTGTTTATGTAGGCGAGCGAGAATTTTGGTACGACGAAGTTTTGTCACTGCTGCTGTCCACCGGTCAAAAGGGCGCTTATCGGACTCCGGGCGATGTGCCAGTTGATCTGAGCAGCTACTCCTCGGTCCTGACCCTGCCGCCAGAAACGAGCTGGTCAAATTTTTTAGGAACCCTTGAAAAGCTGTTAAAGGGCTTAGTTGCTGAACCTCATCCGCCATTATTCTATCTCGGTCAGCATTTCTGGCTGCGGCTGTTTGGCAATTCAGAAGCCGCCCTGCGTAGCCTCGGGGTCTTGTTTAGCGTGGGAGCCATTGGCGGGGCTTACGGCCTCGGAAATCGCGTCCTTGGACATCGCGGTGGCTTGCTATTGGCGGCGTTGTTAGGAGTGAATCCGTTTTTTTTGTTTCACTCTCTCAACGTCCGCATGTACACTCCCCTAGTCTTCTGGACGGTGGTAAGCGCTTGGCTGTTGTTAGAGTTAATTCACCTCAATCGGACAGTAACCAGCAGGCGATCGCTGCACCGTTTTGGTCTCTGGGTGCTGCTCATCGGTTCAGTCACGGCAGGATTGATGACGTTTTATTACTTTGCGGTTTGGCTGGTAGCGCTGGGGGCTGTCGTGTTGTTGCTGGACCGTAAACGCTGGTGGCAATATGCCCTGGCTCTCAGTACTGGAGCCGTGATTACCACTCCTTGGGTGTGGTGGGGCACTCGACAGCAGTTGCGAAATGCCGATCTTAATCGGTTTGCCACCTCGAACAATTGGCTAGAAACAGTTGCTACGCATACAGCAGGGGTTGTCCAAACCTTGGGCATTCATCTCGCGGTGGGAGATTGGGTAAGCACGTTACCGCCTGCCGTTGTCATTGGTTCAGGAGTGCTGGTTATTCTCGGTCTGCTAGGCTGTAGCGTGAGTCTGTGGCATCGAGGACGACAAGCATTTGGAATTGCTTTTTTGCTCGGAATTCTGCCGCTGCTGCTGATGCTGGCAGTTGATGTCGTGAGCGGCAAATTTACGGTGGGCTTTGGCTGGGGCCGATCGGTCATTTTTATTCTTCCCGGCTGCTTGCTGCTGATTGCCGCCTGGGCTGAGTGCAGTCAGCAGCAGTGGCAGAAGGCAACAGCGGCGATTCTCCTCGTGCTGTATCTGAGCGTCAGTGTGGCCGATTTCAGCGGGCGATCGCGCTGGGTATTTCATCGACTAGCAAACATCATTGAACAACAGCCTGCAACGCCGACGCTCGTTGCCATAAACTCGAAAGCGTGGGGACACGTCCTGCGTTTAGTTTACTATCTGCCAACCAATGCTCCAGTGAGCTTACTTGCCCAAGATAGCGCTAGTTTAGCTTCCGGATTAGAAAAAACCCTGTCCGGTTCCTCCTATCCTCGTCTTATTTGGTTAGACAGCCAAAGACCTCTCTGGGCGGCTCCTCAGACAGAAGCTCAGGCAGCCGAGGATCGACAAAATGTCCAGCAAGTGTTGAATTCCCGCTATCAGCTCGAAAAAATCCAGCCGCTGTCGGGAACGATGGAATTAGACGAATTCACTGCCTACATATATAGTCTCTCCGCCTCTAGTTAAGTTAACCCCATGAGTTCTAGCCAATTTGCCCCGTTATTGCCAGTGCCTTCTGGTTCCCTACACGTTCCCGAACGTCCTGTTCATCAAGCTGCCAATTCAGTCCGCTTCTCTTTGATCGTTCCGACTTTCAATGAAGGGCAGAATGTTCAGGAGCTGATTAGCATTCTCAGCCGCTTACTCGACGGGGTGATTCCCGGTGCTTATGAGCTGATTGTTGTTGATGACAATAGCCCAGACCAGACTTGGAAAATTGCCCAAGAGTTAACGGCAGCTTATCCGCAGCTACGAGTGATGCGTCGCGTTGATGAAAAAGGATTGTCAACCGCCGTCATTCGTGGCTGGCAGGTAGCGCGAGGAGAGGTGTTGGGGGTCATTGATGCCGACTTGCAGCACCCACCAGAGGTTTTGCTTCAGCTTTGGCAAGAAATAGAGCGCGGAGCCGACCTGGCCTTAGCCAGTCGCCACGTCGAGGGCGGCGGTGTTAGCGAATGGAGCATCGTGCGGCGGTTTCTCTCTCGGGGAGCGCAGATGCTCGGCTTAATGATTCTGCCGGGGGTGATTGGCCGCTTGAGCGATCCGATGAGCGGTTACTTTCTCGTCCGCCGCAGTGCCATTTTTGGCAAGCCCCTGAGTCCGGTGGGCTACAAGATCTTAATTGAGGTTGTAGCGCGGGGCAACGTACGCTGGATTGGAGAAGCTGGCTATGTTTTCCGCGAACGTCAGGCCGGAGAAAGTAAAGTCACCTGGAAACAGTACATCGAGTATTTGCAGCATCTGCTCCGGTTACGCTGCGATCTCTGGCCTGTTGGTCGCTTCCTGCGCTTTGGCGTCGTCGGCTTAAGCGGCGTTTTTGTAGATATGGGCATCTTCTACCTGTTGCGGGAACTGGTTGGGTTAGGACTAACGCGCAGCGCCATTTTCTCGGCGGAAGTGGCCATTATTAACAACTTTTTCTGGAACGATCTCTGGACGTTTGGCGATATTTCTCGACGACAGCGGGGCTGGCGCAGCCGTTTCAAAAGACTGCTGAAGTTTAACGTTATTTGTCTAGGGGGACTAATTTTGAACGTCCTCTTGGTTAATTTGCTCTACAATCTTTTAGGCGTGAATGAGTACGCGGCCAAGCTCATGGCGATCGCCGCCGTAACGCTGTGGAATTTCTGGTTTAACCTCAAGCTGAGCTGGCGGGTCACAGATCCAGGAAAGTAGATTCAACTCTAAGGAAGGCGTCGATTCAGTTCAAAACAGAGTCAAGCCAACAGCTAAAAACTAGTTGACAAATCGCGAAGTCTATATGATAACTTGTCACGATTGGCTAAGAGCTACTCTTTGATGCTGCCCAGCGACGGACTGATTTTATTCCTGGCGGATACTTTCGGGAACGCCAACGGGAGAGAGATTAGCGATCACTTTGAGGTTTTGCGAGCGAATCAGTTCGGTAAAGTTGAAGCTGCGACCTTCAAGCTGTGCGACTGATTCGAGGGCTGCTAACAGATGGCTTGCCGCCTCCGCTTCTGTATATCCTCGTCTGGTCGCTACTTTAATAGCGGCTTCATCGGCGGTTAGTTGGGTTTGAACACTGCGGTTGCTGCGCCAAATCTGGCTGAGGGCGATCACACTCAATCCGCCAGCCACAGCAACCCCCACAGCATCTCGCTGCACCAGCTCTGTTGCTAGCCCGACGACTCCTGCCAACGTAATACCTTGATAGATATCGGGCTTGAACCACTTGATTTGCATGACACTGCTAACTGCCCTTAAAATTAGCAGATCTTGCTGCGGCTGAGGTAGCCGCTGCCAGAGATCGAAATTGATCAAAATCGAGCGTCTTTCCCGGTTCCAGGGCAACGGAAACGGGGCATCTATGACTTTAGCCTGCTGGGGTTTGCTGACGATTTTGGTAAACATGCGCCCGGAAGCAGGCATGATATCGAGCAGCCGGGTATTTTCTGAATGTGTCATCGGTTCTAAAATAAGGCCCTGCCTACTATTTTTCCCTAATAAGTGACCAAGCCAACACTTTTTAATTTAGCTTTCTACGGCGGCAATAGCGGCTTCTAGAGCGATCGCAACATGGGTCCAGTGCGTTCCTCCCTGGCAAAAAACGACGTAGGGTTCTCTCAAGGGACCATCAGCAGAAAATTCTGAGGTGCTGCCGTCGACGAACGTACCTCCAGCCATGACGAGCTGGCTGTCGTACCCCGGCATTTGAGCAGGAACGGGGTCGAGATAGGAACCCACTGGTGAATGCTGCTGAATCGCTCGACAGAAGGCCATGAGTTTGTCTGGGGAACCAAGCTCGATCGCCTGAATGACATCCCGACGAGGCACGAGCGGGAGCGGGTTAACGCGGTATCCTAATTTGTCCAATACATAGGCAATCAGATGACTTCCCTTGAGCGCTTCTCCCACCATTTGCGGTGCGAGAAATAACCCTTGATACAGCAGCCGCTGCTCGAAGGTGGCTCCTCCAGCACGGCCAATTCCGGGAGCGGTCAGACGGCAACAGGCGGCTTCTACCCACCGAGACTGTCCGGCCACGTAACCGCCAGCGGAGGCAATGGTCCCCCCCGGATTTTTGATCAGAGACCCGGCGATTAAATCAGCCCCCACCTGAGTCGGTTCTTTCTGCTCCACAAACTCTCCGTAGCAGTTATCTACAAAGCAAACTGCATGAGGATTTTGCTGTTTAACTAAGCCAACGATCCGAGCGATTTCTGCAATCGACAAACTGGTTCGCCAGGAATAGCCACAGGAACGCTGAATAAATACCAGTCGAGTTTTGGCTTCTACCGCAGTGCTGAGAGCTTGCCAATCGACACTTCCTTCATTGGCTAGAGGTAACTGTCGATACTGAATGTTAAAGTCTTTGAGAGAACCTTGTCCGTTGCCGCGCAAGCCAATCACTTCCTCTAAGGTGTCGTAGGGGGAACCAACAACGGCCAACATTTCGTCTCCTGGACGAAGAACGCCAAACAACGCGCAGGCGATCGCATGAGTGCCAGAAACAAACTGGATCCGCGCCGCTGCGGCTTCAGCTCCCAGAACTTGAGCAAACACGCGGTCAAGGGTATCCCGTCCGAGATCGTCATGTCCATAGCCGCTCACGCTCGAGAAATGATGAACACCAACGCGCTGTTCTTTAAAAGCTTCCAAGACCTTTCTCAGGTTCTGCTTGACCTGAGCATCAATATCAGCAAAGATCGGACAGAGTGCTTCTGCTGCTGCTTCTAGCAGCTCTAAGCGATTCATGAAGTCATTTTTGTAAGATTTTGGAATGATTCTTTGAGCCACCCAAAGATAACTTTAAACTAAATGAGTGGTAATCTCAGCGATGTTTCTAGCTTGCTCAGTCTTTGTTGACCTGAGTGATTCGCAGGAACGGCAAGCTCGAATGTTGCTGATATTTAACTGTTAAGGAGTGAACTTAAATTACTGCATGACTGTAGCAACCTCAAATCAACGGACTCCAGAATGGAGCTTTATCATCGGTATCGTCGTCATCCATTTGATGGCTTTACTGGCCCTATTTCCCAGTAACTTTAGCTGGAGAGCCATCGGCATTGCCTTTGTACTCTATATCATTACCGGAGGGTTAGGGATTACTTTAGGCTATCATCGCTTAGTCGCCCATCGCAGTTTTCAAACCCCCAAGTGGCTCGAGTATTTCTTCGTATTTTGCGGTACTCTGGCCTGTCAAGGGGGTCCAATCGACTGGATTGGTCTCCACCGAATTCACCATAAGCATTCGGATACAGAACCCGATCCCCACGATTCCAACCGAGGCTTTTGGTGGAGTCATGTCGGCTGGATGCTGTTTAAAATTCCCGCCGACAAAGACATTCCGCGCTACACCCAAGATATCGCTAACGATCCGGTCTATCAATTTTTCCAGAAATACTTTTTGCCGATTCAGATCGTTTTTGGCCTGCTGCTCCTCTGGTTAGGAGGATGGCCGACCGTTATCTGGGGCATTTTCGTCCGCCTCGCGTTGGTGTTTCACTTTACCTGGTTTGTCAACAGCGCCACTCATCGATTTGGCTACAAAAGCCACGAGTCCCACGATAATTCCCGTAACTGCTGGTGGGTAGCCCTGTTAACCTTCGGAGAAGGCTGGCACAACAATCATCATGCTTACCAGTATTCGGCTCGCCACGGTTTGCAGTGGTGGGAAATTGATACGACCTGGATGATGATTCGCTGCCTACAGTTTGTTGGCTTAGCCAAGAATGTTAAGCTAGCACCCAAGTCTTCCTAGTTGATGTCCCTAGCGGGACGGGGAAAGGGGAAACTGTCGCTTGGCGACGGGAAAAGACCCTAGGATTGAGAGAGCCGCTGATTGATTTCCCCCTTTCCCCGCGCCTGTGGCGCTTTCCTTTTTCCCACCGCGACAGCGGCTTTTCCTGCGCCTGTGGCGCTGTCATTACAGAGTGACTTCGATTATGACTAAAACTGCATGGGTATTTCCCGGACAAGGTTCTCAGTCTGTGGGGATGGAAGCGGATTTAGCCGCACTTCCGGAAGCACGAGCTAAATTTTCTCAAGCGGAAGCAATCTTAGGGTGGTCAGTGCTTGAGCTCTGTCAGCAAGAACAGGTAAATCGAACGCTGTATACTCAGCCTTGTCTCTACGTGCTGGAAAACATCTTAGCTGACTTACTGAGGCAGCAGGGGCATTGTCCTGATGTAGTGGCAGGTCATAGCTTGGGCGAGTATGTCGCTTTAACGGTCGCTGGAGTATTGGAGTTTGAAACGGGCCTTGATTTAGTCAAGAGAAGAGCGGAATTGATGGATGCAGCGGCGGGAGGCCGGATGGCAGCACTGATGAAATTCGATCGGGAGCAGCTTCATCAAGTACTCGCAGAGGCTGATGTGGCTGTTGCTAACGATAACAGTGCTGAGCAGATCGTGATTTCCGGTACGCCTGAAGCGGTGGAGAAGGCGATGACTCAGGTAAAAGCCAAGCGAGCCGTGCTGCTCAACGTTTCTGGTGCTTTTCATTCTGCCGGGATGGCTACCCCGGCTCAGCAGTTTGCAGCAATGTTGCAGACCGTGGCCTTTGCGGATGCGAAGATTCCGGTACTCTCTAATGTCGATCCTCAGCCAACGCAGTCGGGAGTAGAACTGAAAGAGCGCCTCGTCCAGCAGATGACTGGAACAGTCCGCTGGCGAGAAATTATGCTCAAGCTCTCTGAGGAGGAAGTCTCCCAGGCAATTGAAGTTGGTCCAGGTAAAGTCCTCACGGGCTTACTTAAAAGAACCTGTAAAGAGCTAGAGTTGAAGAATATCAGCGATTTTACTAGCTTGTCTAGCCTCTAAGCGATGCTGTTTTTCATTCATCAGCTACAGTAAAACGCTAAGCGCTAAACGCTTTCCAATCATTTGACTGACGATTTCTAGTGGATGCCGAAAGAGAACCTGTCGCTAGCTTGGTTTTGTATCACTTATTTAAGTGGTCAGTGGTCAGCCCCATGCTGCATGCTTACTTTCGGGGACGGATTCATGGACCAGAAAATGTGCCCCAAACCGGTCCAGTCGTGATCGTGAGTAATCATGCTAGCTACTTCGATCCACCGATTGTGTCCTGCTGTGTTCGTCGTCCGGTGGCTTTTATGGCGAAAGCAGAACTGTTTACCGTTCCTGTTCTCAGGCAAGCGATTCATCTGTACGGCGCCTATCCCGTGAAGCGGCAAACCGCAGACCGCAGCGCCATTCGCGCCGCCATGACCAAGCTTCAGCAAGGGTGGGCCGTGGGGCTATTTTTAACTGGACAGCGAACGTCAGACGCACGGATTATCGAGCCAAAATTAGGAGCGGCGATGATTGCGGCCAAAGCCAAAGTCCCGCTAGTGCCGTTGAGCCTGTGGGGAACCGAAGGAATTTTGCAAGGAACCTTCCCGCGACCGGTCTCGGTGACGGTGCGTATCGGCAAGGCGATCGCCCCACCGCCCTCGACGAAGCGGGAAGAGTTAGCGAAGGTCACTCAGCACTGTGCTGATGTGATTAATCAGATGTACGCTCTAGGCCGCTAAGCCCATGAGGGTGCTGGCGGGTAGGCTAAAATAGCAGCGTAAAGTACAAATTGTTCTACGCTGCTGTGTTACAGATGAAAGAGTTCAAGCGAAGCGTTGCTGACTAGCGGAGAAAAATTATGGCGAATCAATCATTAAAGAGTACAAGCACAGACTTTGAAAAAGCAGCCATGAACCGATTTCGCTCTTTAACAAACTGTCTTCCCCAGGCTTGTCGAGTGTTTCGGGAACCGTGGGGCTGCTCTACTGTCCTGTGTCTCAATTTTGAAGCTTGCCCTCACTCAATAGCAACCACTCAGAAACAGATAGCAACGCTTCTTGCTGTCGCTCAGCAGTTAGGTTTAGGAAGCTCGGTTATTTTTAAAATTGGGCAGAAAGTGCAGGGCTGGTCAAGTGCAGCGTGACGGTGTAGAGAGACAGAAATCGGACTGAATTCCTCATTAGCGATCACTGATTATTTGTCCGCAAACACCCCTGTGCCTCTTAAAACATCTAGAAAAGCAAAGGTAGCGGTTGTTTGCAGGGAATTAGCTAGAATAGCCGCACCGATGACTCTTTCTAGGGGAACGGGTAAAGACTCAACCTGAATGCTTTCAGGAATCGGTAGTGCGGCTAAACGAGGAAGAATGGCTGCGCCTAGCCCTTGAGCCACCATACTGACAATCGTGGAATCTTCTTTAATGGCGTGGGCAACTTCTAAGCTTTGTCCCCAACTAGCCCAGTGTTCCCGCACCGCTGAGGTACATTCTGCGTAGTTAAACAAAATAAACGAGTAGGAAGAGAGCTGCTTCCAAGTCAAAGGGGAAACGATCCCCGCCGTTGGAGGCAACAGCACAACATACTCGTCTCTGGCAATTTCCCACGTGTCAAATTCTTCCGAACGAGGTAACGGCAGCAAACCAATGTCGGCTTCTCCGTCTCGCAAAGCCTGCTCGACTCCGAGTGGATCTCGCTCTGTGAGAGTCACTTCAACGTTAGGAAACTGCCGACTAAAGCGCGCGATCGTCGGCGGCAGTAAGTGAGTGGCGGCACTGCGAAACGAAGCCACTCGGACCCGTCCTCGGTGTAAACCTTTTTCGAGATTTACCTCTTGCTCGATGCTTTCTCGAATCTCTAAAATGCGACGAGCGTGAACGACAATTTTCTCGCCCACCAGCGTCAGACGAGCCCCAAACCGTCCTCGCGAAAACAGCGGCACTCCCAGTTCTTCTTCTAAAGAGGCGATCGCTCGACTCACTGAGGATTGAGATACGTTGAGCTTGAGCGCCGCTACGGAAAAATTCCCTGTCTCGGCAACAACTAGCAAAATCTTGAGCTGATAAAGGTTCATCTGTCCTTAGCAAGGTTGATCTATCCGCTTTGTGCATAGATAAGATTCTCGATCAGTTTTGACGTTAAAAAATGTAAAGGCTAGGCTACAGAAAAGAACCCTAGACCTTGGTGTGAAGAGCTGTGTTTGAATTACTTACCTATCACAAATTCCGAGATACCCCGAACGTTCGCTTTTTTGACATTACAATTCCCCATTCTAATGCCCGCGATCTGGTCTTTCACGATGGTCCGGCAGTTAGTCCTTACAATAGCGCAAGCGGCAACTGGCAGTTTTATCTCCACCCTCGTCAGGAAGATAACCTGCTGGCGCTTTCAGGAGGTAGAACCTTTTATCTAGTTAATCTTTCGTGGGAATATCCCTATCACGTTGTGCGCTTAGAAGCTAACAGCGATATACTGCGGATTCCTCCCGGTACTTTTCATCGCTCCGTCTCCGATCCCGATGGTTCCCTCGTGATTAACCAGGCAGTGCGTACCGCAGCAGCTACCGTCGAGAGCGAGTTTCGGGTCTATAATAGTGCCAAAATTCCGCTCCTGCATCAGATTATTTCTCAAGGAGTTCCCCAAAGACACGGTTTTACAAAGCGGAGAGCCGCTTAGAGCAGCATGAAGATTGGCATGGTTGTGTTTCCCAACCTCACGCAGTTAGATCTGACGAGTCCCTACGAAGTTTTTACCCGGTTACCCGATACACGGCTCTACCTATTGGCAGAAACTCTCGAACCAGTTCAGAGCGGGAACATGGCTTTTTTCCCCAACGCGACGCTGGCCCAAAATCTAGCTCTAAATGTGCTGTTTGTTCCAGGAGGAGGGGGAGTCAATCTCAAGCTAGAAGATCGCTCATTCCTGCGGTGTTTAAAAACTCTCGGTGACCAAGCCCAATACGTGACCTCGGTCTGCACCGGTTCACTATTACTGGCAGCAGCAGGATTGCTGCAAGGGTATCGCGCCACCACCCACTGGCAGTCGCTTGAACTCCTAGAGATGTTTGGGGTAGAGACCGTAGCAGAACGAGTTGTAATTGACCGCAACCGAATTACAGGTGGGGGAGTGACGGCAGGGATTGACTTTGGTTTAGCGATCGCTGCCGAATTATTTGACGAAGCGATCGCCCAAGAAATTCAGCTAGCGATGGAATACAATCCGGCTCCCCCATTCCAGTCTGGTTCTCCTCACACCGCTCCGGCTGAAGTGGTAGCAAGGGTCAAAGTTCAGAGCCAAAATCGCCAGGAGAAACGTCGGCAGATTATCCAAGATTTGCTTGCCTAGCTATTCTAAAATGAATTCACCTTCTCTATCCCAGCGTTGCTTTTGAGGAACATTGGCCGCATAAATTGTGGTGTCTACGTGTCTGACAGTTTTCCTCTTAAAGCATCCACTTCCTCACCATCTTTCTACCGCGGTCGCGCGTCCAAGATCAATGCTAAGAGAGTGTTGGGGAGAAGAGTATTAAGGTGTTTCATGACTAGGCTGACGGTGATGCCCAAAGTAAACTGTGTTCCATGCCACTGGCTGACTTGATTGTGGTGATTTTGGCAAGCTCTATAAAACTGACTCTTCTTTGGTGAAATCAACTGTTAAAGGCGTGGTATTTAGCATCGCTTCTGTATCTGAATCTTCCCTACTCCAAATGCAATCTACTCAATCCGAATTTTCATGCCGATTTAAGAGATCTGCGCCAGCAGGTTTTGTTTGTGTAGCAGTGGTTTTAACCACCGCTATTCTTACCCCGACTCAGGTTGTCTAGCTTGACTAGTTATAAAATTTGGTGAATTCTCTCCTTAAACTATCAAGAAATTCCACCGTCAGAATTTTCTCATCCATATCCAAGAAAAAAATGGCAAAGGATTACGCATTTGTGCTCTGATCAGTATAATCGTGTCGAGCAGCTCAGTTAAGGTCGCTAATTTGAATGCTAATATTCAAATGCCGCTATGCTGCTGCGCAATGCTGCCCTGTATTAAGGACGATCGCTTATGATACGTACCAACAAAATTTTCCTCAACCTGCTGACTTTCCCCGTATTTTTAGCACCGATTATTTCTACCCTCGTTACAGCGCCCGCTCATTCGCAAGAATTAACGTTTGAAGCCCCGACTTCAGCATGCAGTTCGACTGGCATGGGTAACTTAACCTGTACGCGATCGCAGCCAAACTCGCTACAAGCGCCCCGTCACTTTTCAGAAGACGCTCCGATGCTGGAGTTTAGTGAAGCAGAAAGTGATGCAGCGATCGCCCTCTTCGGCTGCGACTGTATCGCCTGCGTGAACGCTATTCGCCAGATGAAGGGACTCCCGCCAGTCTAGTCAGTGAGCAGTGACCAGCGGCTTAATTTGGTAACTGCTCACTGTTAAGCTTTATTGACTAGTTTGTTAAACTCTATTTCAACTTTGGGCATCTTCCCCTGTCTAGAGCCGATTGCGTCAGAAGAGCGTGATACGATGCTCTGCGTAGCTCGTGGATAAAGATAGGAGAAAAGCCTTGGGAATAAGGGTTGCTGTTGTTGGTTCAGGACCGGCGGGTTCCTCCGCCGCTGAAACGCTAGCCAAATCCGGAATTGAAACGTATTTGTTTGAGCGCAAGCTCGACAATGCTAAGCCCTGCGGTGGAGCTATTCCCCTATGCATGGTCAGTGAATTTGATCTGCCGCCAGAAATCGTGGATCGGCGAGTTCGCAAGATGAAGATGATCTCGCCTTCCAACGTTGAAGTTGATATTAATTTAGATAACGAAAACGAATATATCGGAATGTGCCGCCGTGAGATCCTCGATGGCTTTATGCGCGATCGCGCTGCCAAGCTAGGGGCTCAGCTTATCAACGGCACCGTTTACCAATTAGATATTCCTAAAACCCAAACAGAACCCTACACGCTGCACTACACCGACCACTCCAACGGCGATGGCAAAGGGGTCATGAAGACTCTTAAAGTTGACGTGGTAATTGGCGCTGATGGCGCGAATTCCCGCATTGCCAAGGCAATTGACGCGGGAGACTACAACTACGCGATCGCCTTCCAGGAACGGATTCGCCTCCCGGAACCTCTAATGCAGTACTACGAAGATCGGGCAGAGATGTACGTGGGCAACGATGTCTCCCCCGACTTCTACGCCTGGGTGTTTCCCAAATACGACCACGTTGCCGTGGGCACTGGCACCATGAAGATCAATAAAACCCAGATCAAGCACCTGCAAGCCGGAATCCGCGCTCGTGCTGCCCGTCGCCTAGAGGGAGGGCAAATTATTAAAGTTGAGGCTCATCCCATTCCTGAACATCCCCGTCCTCGCCGCGTCGCTGGTCGCGTCGCGCTTGTAGGTGATGCCGCCGGAACCGTCACTAAGTCTTCTGGAGAAGGCATTTATTTTGCCGCTAAATCGGCTCGGATGTGTGCTGAAACCATTGTGGAAACCTCTAATGGTGGCACTCGCATTCCTACCGAAACCGATCTTAAGCTGTACCTAAAGCGGTGGGATAAGAAATACGGTATGACCTACAAGGTCTTAGACATTCTCCAAAGCGTCTTCTATCGCTCGGATGCGACCCGCGAGGCGTTTGTAGAAATGTGTGCAGACAGAGATGTACAAAAAATGACCTTTGACAGCTATCTCTATAAAACCGTTGTTCCCGCTAATCCTTTAGTCCAGTTAAAAATTACCGCTAAAACGGTTGGTAGCCTGCTGCGCGGTCACGCTTTAGCGCCTTAAGCCGCTCTGAGACGGGGAAAGGGAAAAGGGTCAGGGGAAAAGGGAGAGCGTTAATCGTCTTTTCTCGTCAATTGTTCTCTGCTGAAGACTTTCCCGATTGTTAACTCGCTTCTACTCTCTAAAGTCGAGAGTTTCTGGGGCGAGTTTTATTTTTGGCTCTGACAGCTTTGCTGTCGGCAACCCCCTCGTAGCCTAACGAGGCGTACTTAATACTTGTGCTGGCATTCAGTACAGAGTCTTGTTAAGGCAGCGAAAAGTTCTGACCCTTTCCCCCTTACCCTTTTCCCAAATTGAGCTAAGCTGGGTCACGAGCTAGGTTTTTGCGCGGTTTATGATGTCGTTCGAGAAAGACTGGGGCATAATTGATCTCGTCTGTCCCTAACTAGCCTGCCGGAAATGAATCCAAAAATCGTCGGGATGATCACCAGCTATAAAAGTCTCAACTCCCAAAGGGATTGGCTGTGGAAGCAAACGCCACAGCCTTTTGGTGTTTGGGGAAAAGTGCAAATGCTGGCAACGGCATCCTCGCCAGATTTTCTGCTCCTGTATCAGTTTAGCTGCCATCGTCTGCACCAGACTCAAAGTCCTTGGTGGAAGCGCTGGCATAAACAAACGTTAGACGACCCGACAGTTCAGTTTCGCGGTGTTCCTAAAGAGAACATGATTTTCTTGATGCGCGAACCCCCACTCGAGAAGATCGTCACTCAAAATCAGAAGAATTATGCGGCGGCTAGCAAATACTGTGGCTATGTTTCTGGTCCCGATCGCTTTGCTCCCGTTCCTGACTACATGCCCGCTATTTGGTATCACGCCAATTCTTTTCGCGAACTAAACGAAATGGGGCCACCCGAAAAAACGAGAGCGTGCTCGTGGATTACGTCCGGCATTGACCGCACTCAGAATCATCGTCAGCGCTTAGCTTTTCTTAAGCAGCTTCAGGAAAGCAGCGTTGAATTTGATCTGTACGGACGACGGCTGCCAGACTGGTCAAGGAGTCTGGGATCTGTAGATAACAAGTGGTACGCCATGGCCCCCTATTACTATAATCTTGCCGTTGAAAACTATGCTGACAACGAATGGTACGTGAGCGAAAAACTATGGGATGCTCTGTTGGCCTGGTGTTTGCCAATTTACTATGGGGGGACGGCAGCCGATCGGTTACTGCCTCCCGGCAGCTTTTTAAGATTACCCAGTATGGACGAAAAGGGCATTGCTCATATCAAAGAGGTGACGGCGACTCCCGATGCTTGGTACGAAGCCAAAGAGGCGATCGCTGAAGCCAGACAGGTCATTCTGCACAAGCTCAATCTCTTAGAGTGGCTTTCCAACTACGTCAGCCAGTTCTCATAGAAAACAATACCGTCGCCTCACCATTGAAGGTCTTAATTAGCCATGAACGGAATCTGTACTCTAGCGAACGATCGGGTGTACGACCAGCTCATTGCTCTGCTGAACAGCATCGAAGACATCCTCGGACGAGAAACTCCCGTCTGTATCTATCCTTACGACGAGCGCACTGAACGAATTGCTGCTGCCATTGCTCATCGTCCTCAAGTGCAGCTCTACGACGAGCGAGAGTCACTACAGCGATGGGATCGTTTTGCTCAGGCAGCCTGGGATACTCATCCGACGGCTCGCCAGCGGTGGCAACAAGCTGGAAGCGCCGGCTACCATCGCTTTGGTACTCACAGACGCTACTGCGCTTTTGACGGTCCTTTTCAGCAGTTTCTCTACATGGATGCTGATACTTTGCTGATGGGACCAGTAGAATCAGTGTTTGCTCAACTACAGCACCATGACTGTGTGGTTTACGACTTCCAGTACAAAGATCCAAGCCACGTATACGAGCTTTCTGCTCCTCGGCTGACGGCAATTTTTCCGCAGCCGCAAATTGACACCCAGATCTTTTGTTCTGGGTTTTACGCTTCTCAACAGAATTTATTTCCAGAAGAAAAAAGAGAGTGGTTGATTGCACAGCTAGGTTCAGGTGAGGCTGAAATTCTTTATCCGATGGCTCCCGACCAAACTTTAATTAACTATATGATGATGAGGACTCAATCCTCGATTTACAACTTTGCTTTGCAGTTACCGCCAGCAGACACAACAGGCTGCTGCGTAACTTCTAGTCACTTTCAAACCAAGAACAACGTTCTCTACGATCAGGACAACCGCTTAACCTACATTCACTATATCGGCTTGTCTTCAAGATTATTTGCTCGAGCCTGTGCTGGAGAAAATGTTGATTTTCCCTATCGAGATTTATTTCTTCACTATCGCTATCTTCACGACCCCGAAAACAGACCGCAGTTTACCACCAAGCCCCAGCCGTATAACCAGCCTCCTAGTATGATCGCTAAGGTAGCCCGGAAGTTAGGACTTAAGTGAGGAGTCAATCATGAGCCGTGGAATTTATATTACCGCCAACGACAAAGTGACCGAACAGGCGATCGCCCTGCTGAACAGCATTCGGCTGTATGATCCGCAGACCCCGATTGTCTTGATTCCCTACAACGATCACTACGAAAACCTAGCTCGTCTGCTAGCAAAAGATTACGGAGTCAAAGTTTATGCCGATTTAGAAGTGATTGAAAGGCTATCTCAAAAGCTCAACGATATTTTTGGCCAAGGTTTTTTTGCTCGTCCCATTAATCAGCTACGCAAGCTAGCCTGCTGGTTAGGAGAATTTGATGAATTTCTCTACATCGATACAGACGTTGTTGTTTTTGAAAAACTGGTAGACAATCTCAATTACCTCACAGACTATGATTTTCTGTGCTGCGATTATCAATACACTGGAGGCATTGAAAATGTTTTTACATCAAAAGTCATTGAAGAAAAGCTTTTCACCCAAGACGATCTTCTCGATATTTTCAACAGCGGCTTTTGGGCTTCGAAGAAAAACGCCATTTCCGAAGCGGAACTCTATGAATCATTTGCTGAATGTGCCGCTCATCCAGAATACTTCGACTTTTCTCAAAAAACGTCAGACCAGCCAATTATCAATTATTTGGTGTTAAAGCGAATTAAACGACGCTTTAACATTGTGCGCAGACCTGGAAAAGCTCCCGGTAGCTGGGCAGGCAGTGACCATTTTCAAAGGAAAGATAACATTCTAATTGATCCAAAAACGAATCAACCTCTGCAATATCTCCATTGGGCAGGCATCCGAATTTATCCCGGTTGTCCTTACTGGGATATTTGGAAGCACTACCGCTATCTTCATTCCTCAGCGCCACCCGATAGGGAACTCACAACCAAACCGAGTCGATGGCAGCAAATTAAAGAAAAACTTAAAAGCACATTAGATTTCAATAATTGATGTCTAGCCTCTTAGAAACTTCAGTAAAACTAATTGACAGGTGAGTAAAGGCTGTCAGTATGATCTTAAACCAATTAACTGCTATTGACTTAGAGGTTTGTGAGTCTAACAAGAGAATAGTTTTTGGCACTGTTTCATTAGGCATTATACAAGAAAATTTAATTAACCAACCTCAAGCTGGCAATAAAAATTAGACAATGAGCTACGTTAATAATCGGGAAATAAGTTGTTTTGGTTTACGTCGTAGTGGCAATCATGCTCTTATAAACTGGATTGTTAAGCAAAACAATGACTCTTTTGTTCATTTAAACAACGTCAAACTCTATACGAACAAAGATCCTTATAAAAGCTTTGCAGAAGCCACCATCAGCGGAATTAATCCGCTTGTTTATCATCAAGGCGTCGTTAAATTTCGCCGCTTCATCAAATATTCGCTACAGCCTGATGTTGCATACATTTATGGAGGAAACCGCCCAGAACTAGATCGAGAACAATTAAGAATACAGTTTAAGACTTTACTGATTCATAGTTACGAGCATTATACTCTGAGTCAGGTTCTTGGCTCGTGGTTTGAGGAAAAACGAACGAAATTTTTAGGAAAAAGCCAACGTTGCTTTGATCTTCTGCTCTTGCGAGATCCTTATAATACTTTCGCTAGCTTGATTAAGCGAGGCGAAAAGCTCGACGATCCCCATGCGGTCATTCAAAAATGGATAGACCATGCCAAGGAATACTTAGGGTTATCGAGCTACCTTCAAAATCGAGTTTCTGTCAACTATAATTACTGGTTTACCGACAAGCAGTATAGACAGGAACTTGCTCAATCTCTAGGGTTATCTTTTACAGATGCTGGCATTGATACGGTTTCTGCTGTTGGTCGGGGTAGTTCTTTTGACAAAACGGCTTATGATGGTAAGGCAAGTCAAATGCCTGTGCTGCTTCGATATCAAAAATACTTAGATCACCCAGTCATGCTAAAGGTCTTAGCAAACAAAGAACTCAATGAACTTTCTGAGGAGATATTTGGTCCAATCTTATAGCCCGACCGCTGTTTCTCGCTTACTTTTGACCGATAGAAAGTAACAGCATAAAATGGCAGCGTTGGTGTTTAACTTTAAACGAAATATTAATCGCCTGCATCTAGTTGGCGGGCCGATATCCCTTACCTTATGGAAGACAGTAAAGCCAACTCGTCTCTTTGTTTTTGTACATCTGCTTTTGGCGAGAAGTATAATCTGATGGCACAGCTTCTCGCTCAAGATTTACACGAATTCGCTCCAGGTTTCCTCTTGCTTGTTTATACAGATAGACCTCATCTATTCGAAGGCTGCCCGAACGTACAGGCAGTCAAACATTCGTGCCGAGGAGTAATGCCTTACCACGAAAGAAGATTTGTAATCTGGGAAGCTCTTTCTAGAGCTTCTTCCGTCATGTACTTAGATGCCGATGTCAGAATTTGTGCTCCGGTTCCTCCGCTTCATTTTCTTCCTGGCTTGACGGCACGTAGCTGTGGAAGTTTACAGGAACATCTCAACAAACAATTGAACAAACATGCCGACTCGCCTAAGTTTCAGCACAAAAAGCAAGTCATTGACAAAATGGCTGCCCGAGTCGGTGTTGAGCTTAAATCTACAGAATTGAAATTCATCAATGAGTTTTTGTTTGTCGTTACGGCTGATGAAGGACGAGAGTATGACTTTCTGAAGACGTGGGGGGAGCTGGCAATCTATGCTGATACCTTGGGAATGCATAAACACCCAACCTATGCTATGGCTTTAGCTGCGGGCAAAAGTCATTTTCCCGTTTACCGTAGCGAAATGGCTGGCTTAGACTTCTTTGATGATCGCATCGAAAGAACTAAAATTAGAAAAGGACAAACTACGCCAGAGGCGAAGATTGTCTATTTTGAGAAGCAGCGTCAGATTGAGCGCTCGGGACGAAAATTTTTTCAGCCTTTTTCAACTGTATTTCAGAAGATTGCACTCCTCTACAATCGTATCCGCGTTCAAATTACTTTTTCAGTATCTCCATCTGCTCTTGTAGATTATCCCCAAGATGGTTGATGGTTGACAAGAATTAGAGAAGTTGAGCTTAGGTCAGTGGGAAGCAGTCTTGATCGATGACCAACTCCTTACCCTCAGCTTACTATAACCGATAACAAACTAGCGATCGCCCGGTATCCAGGTCAAGTTACTGCTGCTTAATTCGGTAATAATACTGATAGACTTCCTCGAATCCGAGCTGGCGATACAGCTCCAGAGCTGGTTTATTCTCCATTACAACTTGCAGATAAGCCTGAGTAGCTCCGTGGTTTTTTCCCCACGCTATCATTCCGGCAATCAGCTCCTGAGCATAGCCCTGTCGCCGCTGAGACTGAGCCGTAATGATGTCAAACAGTCCCAAGGAGTGTTTTTCGAGAACTCCTATGCCGCAGGAGACAACTTGAGCATTCTTGACCAAAAACGCAAAGCAGGTTTGAGCCGCAATGTTTTGCAGAATAGCGGCGAGCAGTTCCCACTCGGTGAGCGGCAGATGACTGATGTGGACGAAGTGATCGAGCCATTCTTGGGTCAACCAGTTTTCACTGTGAAATGATGCCTGCTTTGATGGCGTGATGAACTGAGCGTCGCTTAAATCTCTCACTCGAACGCTCACTAAATCTCGTTTACCGTAGCCGCTGTTCGCTAATAGTCGATCTAAATCAGGGGGAGCTAAAGGAGTGATCCGAAAAATGGGCGTAAGGTTTTTACGGCGATAAATTTGTTCGCACCTGGTCACTTTTTCTCGCAAATTTCGCCGTCCCGGATAGACGACATTTACCGAATTGGCGCGTTTTGTATATCCTTCCGCAAATCGGAGTAGCCAGCCATCGTAGAGGATTTGCTGGAGGGCAGGCCAAGCATTGAGGGAGAGTTCTTCGAGTAGTTGAATTTGGGACATGACGTTGCCGACACCGTTAAACTTAAATCATCACTGCTTCATTTTTATTCAACCTCGACCCCGACTGGCAGCAGGCGATGGTCCTCCTTGGCCTCTGTCTGAGGAAGAACTAGCGCAGTCCCAGAGCTAGAGTTAACAGACGTAGAGCGGCCTATTTGCGGTACTGCTGCCACTGTCAGCATCGAATATCGCCGCACCTCTCGGCATTAAAATGACGGCAGAATCCGCTTAAGATGATTGAAAACCTTCCTGCCGATCCCACCTGCGATGAAAGCCGTCACGATTAATCAATACGGTCTCTCCGATGTCTTGCAGTACCGAGACGTAGACCAGCCAGCACTTGCCCCCAACCGCCTCCTCGTGAGAGTGTATGCCTCTAGCGTAAATCCGGTAGATTGGAAGATTAGGAAAGGCGACCTCCAGCTTCTGTCGGGCTATGACTTTCCCCTCATCCTCGGCTGCGATTTCGCGGGAGTCGTAGAAGCCGTTGGCGCAGAGGTGACTCTGTTTCAACCGGGCGATGAGGTGTACGGCATGGTCAATCCGCTAGACGGAGGAGCCTATGCAGAGTATGTTGCGGCTCCGGAGTCAGGAACGGCCCCTAAACCTGGCAATATGAGCTTTGAGGAAGCGGCGGCGGTTCCAGTGGCGGCGCTCACGGCGCTACAGTCCTTGCTCGATTTAGGCCAGATGCGCCCCGGACAGCAGGTGCTCATTAATGGAGCTTCTGGCGGAGTCGGGACGTTTGCCGTGCAGATTGCCAAAGCGATGTTTGCCCAAGTAACGGCGGTGTGCAGCTCCAAAAACTTCGACCTCGTGCAGTCTTTGGGGGCTGAAGCCGTTATCGATTACTCTCAGCAAGACTTTACCCAACTGCTTAAGGAGTACGACATTATTTTCGATGCTGTGGGCAAACGAACGTTTTTTGAGTGCGAACAGGCACTCACCCCTCAAGGAATTTATATTTCTACGCTCCCAACTCCCCTCAATCTGGCTCCGTCCTTGATATCCTCCTTGCTACCCTGTAAGAAGGCCAAATTGGTGTTGGCTCAACCAAGCTACCGCGACCTCAAGGCACTCCGGCAGCTCGTTGAATCTGGCAAAGTTCACTCCGTCATTGATCGGGTTTATCCCCTCTCGGAAATTGTTAAAGCCCACGACTACAGCGAAAAAAGTCATGCCGTTGGCAAGATTGTCTTAACCCATCGCTAGCTTCTGCGCGCTTCCGACCACTGTAAGAGGCGCTGTTCCAAGAGGTCGATATCAATGGGTTTACTCAAATAATCATCCATTCCCGCCGCCAAACACTTTTCGCGATCGCCCTCAAGGGCATGAGCCGTGAGCCCGATCACAACTGGCTGGTGCTGCCCGTTCCGCTGGCGCAGCCTTCGCGTCGCCTGATACCCGTCCATCACGGGCATTTGACAGTCCATCAGCACAACATCGTACTCGCGTTCAGCTAGACGGGCGAGAGCCTCCTGACCGTCACTCGCCCAATGAGTCTGACAGCCCAAATCCTCTAGCAACAGGAGCATCAGGTTCCGTCCATCTGGGCGATCATCCACCACTAGCACCCTTAATTCCTCTAAACGAGCAGGAGCTGAGGTAGAGGATGGGTTTAAATCGCTCTTCCCCGCCTCCTCTGCTGCCGAAATTAGGGGGACCGCAAACCAGAACGTCGAGCCTTCCCCTGGGGTGCTGTCTACGCCAATCGTGCCACCCATTAACTGCACAATTCTCCGGCAAATGGTTAATCCTAGGCCCGTACCGCCGTACTGACGAGTAATTGAGGCATCTGCTTGCGTAAAGGGCTGAAATAACTTTTCTTGTTCCTCATCAGCAATGCCGATGCCTGTATCTCGAATGCGAAAACGCAGCCGGGGCTGCTGTGCTGAGCGATCAACTGAAACGGCTAGCTCGATCTGCCCGGTTTCAGTGAATTTAATGGCGTTGCTCAGCAGATTGCCAAGGACTTGCTGAAGGCGAAAATCATCTCCAACTGAGCGTTGGGGAATATCCGCAGCGATTGTAGAGACTAAGTTCAGTCCTTTGGCTTCCGCTTGGGGAGCAAAGGAATTAAGAACTGACTGAGATAAACTACTAACGTCAAACTCGCGCAGATCTAGCCGCAGTTCCCTCGCTTCTAGTTTAGACAGATCGAGAATATCGCTAATGACCGTCAAGAGATTTTTGCCATTTGCTTGAATCGTTTTCAAATACTGGGATTGAACGGGGTTAAGTTGAGTTCGAGACAGCAGTTCGCAAAAACCGAGCATCGAATTGAGGGGCGTACGAATTTCGTGGCTCATATTGGCCAGGAACTCGCTCTTGGCCTGATTAGCAGAGTCAGCAGCTTGAGCCACGGCGATCGCTTCTTCCAACGCCTGTTTCTGCTGGAGCAGGCTGGCTTCAGCTTGCTTGCGCTCTGTGATGTCTGTGACGGTTCCATAAATCTTGATCACTCCCTGCTCGTCCTGCATCCCTCGTCCGGTCATGTTGAGGTAGCGCTCCTCTCCATCCGGGCGCTGAAATTTGACATCCAGGCGAAAGGAGGCTCCCTCGGCAACAAGGCGGGCAAGCGCGCCTTCTAGCAGTACGCGGTCGTCTGGAGCGTGGTGCTCCAGCAGTTGAGCCAAGATAGGAGGCGGCTGTTGCGGGTCAAATCCGTAGATGCGATACAGTTCCTTCGACCAGACTGGTCGCGCCGTGGTCAACTTAAATTCTTCCTCCGTTAATTCCCAATTGCCGAGTCCGGCGAGATGTTGTGCCTCTAAAAGCTTCGCCTCGCTGCGTTGCAGCGCCTCTTCTGCCTGAAGGCGCTCAGTCATTTCGACCACGACCGCCCCCACGCCTCGCTTGTCGTCCAGGAGATCGACGGGGTAGTAACTTGCTGTCCAGCAGCGCTCTTGCTCGGGAGCTGATGATGTCCGGCCCCGAATTTCAATATTTTTAATCGGCTCACCGCTAGCAATGACCTGCTGCAAGATTGGCTCGATCCGTTCTGCTAACTCTGGCAAAACTTCTCTGACGGTTTTACCAAGATGTTCTTCAACCGAAACACCGTTGATATCGGCTAACGCCTGGTTAACCTTGGAGTATCTCAGGTTCTGATCGAAGAGGCTTAAACCCGCTGGGCTGGTTGCATAGATATTTTCTAAAATGGCGTTTAAGCGATCGAGTTGCTCCTGAACGTTTTTTTGTTCGTCAATACTGATAAACGTTACAACAACCCCATTTTGACCATCGTTGGTTTCAAGATAAGGATTAATCCGCATCAGCAACACGCCCTCTGAAGTTTTCACTTCCTGCTCTGAAGCTTCTCCACTATCGAGAGTCTGCTGAAGCATGGCGAGTAAATTGGGGCAATCGAGATTGTTGGTGAGATCGGCTAGAGGACGACCCAAATCCGCTGACTTAAGGTTGACAACTTGAGTAACGGCGGGCGTAAACTTGCGAATATTCAGGCGATCGTCGAGAAAGAGTACGCCAATTTCAGTACTGCGGAGCAAATTGTCCATGTCGCTATTGAGCTGGGTCAATTCCTGGATTTTGCTCTGGTACTCAGCATTGACGGTGTAAAGTTCCTCGTTGACCGACTGTAGTTCTTCGTTGGTACTTTGGAGCTCCTCATTAGAGGCGAGCAGTTCTTCGTTGGTAGCCTGCTGCTCTTCGTTGCTCGTTTCTAGTTCTTCAATGGTGACCTGCAAATTCTCGCGGGTTTGCTGAAGTTCGTACTCCAGTTCGCTAATCTGTTGCGACGCTTCTTCGCCAACATCTAACTGAATAGCAGAGGTTGGGGATGGCGGCACTTCTACTTCTATCACAATGATGAAACTATCTTCTAGCGCCGAGCTGCGGTCGGGTCCGACTCGCAAGCTCACGTTTTGTTCTTGCCCCTCTCGCTCTAGTTTAATTCCGGCGTAGAGCACGGTTTCTCGATCTCGCTTCGTTCGGTGGAGCGCCGTACTGAGCGGTAGCTTTAGCGCCGCTGGCACGATCTCCGTGACCTCAAAATTGGCTTCTCCGACTGGAAACTGAAGCAACCCAGTGGTGTTGTAAAAAACGCGCAGCAGTTGATTGTTGTGATCGACGAGTAAACAGGTCATCTGCCGCTCGTTTAAGCAATATTTAAAGACTTCTCCAAGCTGACGCTCTAGGGTATTCAGGCGATTTTTGATTCGTGTTGAGGGTCGCAGGGGAGCCACAACCGTCTGTCGGGCAATGGGCATCAGCGACAGCCGTGCTTCTCGGCGCTTGCGGAAAATCTTCCACTTCGGCTCTAGCGTGGTGAAGTCTCCGGCAAAATCGCCGAGGGATTCCGAGTGACCGAGAAAAAGAACACCCTGGGACGCTAGGGCAAACTGAAGGAGGCGGATTACCTGTTGCTGAAGCTGGGGCTGCATATAAATGAGTACGTTACGACAGCTCACTAGCTGCATTTTTGAAAAACCAGCGTTTTTGGTCAGGTCGTGGGGAGCAACCGTCAACATCTCTCTGAGGGATGGCTTGACCTGATAGCCATCGTTTGTGCGAGTAAAATATTTCTCCAATCGCTCCGGAGAAACGTGACTGGCAATATTTTCTGGGTAAACTCCTCTGGCCGCCGCTTCGAGGGCTTCGGCATCCAAATCAGTGGCAAAGATTTTTACGGACATGGGTTTCTTCGCCTTGGCGATCGCCTCATCAATGAGAATCGCCACGGAGTAGGCTTCTTCTCCAGTGGCACAGGCCGAAACCCACACTCGTAGCTGCTGCTGGGGCTGTATACTCGCAATTAGCTGTGGCAATACCTGCTCCTCGAGAAATTCCCACGCTGGCGGATCGCGAAAAAAGCAGGTGGCCCCGATTAATAAATCCTGACGCAGCCGTTTTTGTTCTTCGTCGGAATTTTTGAGCTGCTCAATGTAGCTGTTTAAATCGCTGCTGTTGGTCAAAGCACAGCGATGGTAGATGCGACGGCTGAGCGTACTGACTTTGTAGTGGGAAAAGTCGATCTCTTCTCGTTCTGCTAAGATATCTAAAATCTGCTGGAGCTGAGCCGGATCGATCAGATTGACCTCTTCTGAAGTCGGCTGCGGGAAGTTGTCGGAATAGCGAATCAGTTCGTAGACAGTTTGAGCCAGGTCTTGAGGAGACAAGATTTCATCGACTAAGCCAGAAGGAATCGGACTGGTCGGCATACTCGTGAAATGAGCCGTTTCCGGCGACTGGACGAGTGCCACTCCGCCGACGCGACTAATTGCCTGGAGTCCTTCCGTTCCGTCATTGCCCGTTCCCGACAGCAAAATCGCCACCGTTCGTTCTCCCCACCCCTGCGCGAGGGAGCGAAAAAACTGGTCGATGGGATAATCAAGCGTATTGGTCTGTTTCTGAAGGCGAAACTGGCGTTTCTGGAGGACGAGATTTTTGCCCGGTGGTAGGACATAAACATGACCGGGCTCAACCCTCATATTGTTGGCAATTTCCTGTACAGGCAGCGTCGTCCGGCGCTGTAAGATTTCCGTCATCATGCTTTTATGACTGGGTGACAGATGCTGGACCACCACAAAGGCTCCATTCGGGTGATCGGGCAGATGCTTAAAGAAAGCCTCTAACGCCTGAACGCCACCAGCAGAAGCCCCAATGCCAATAATAAAAAAGTTGTCTGCCTTTGCTGTTGAAGCACTCATGGATCGGTCACTACTTGTCAACAGTTTCTAGGAAGGAGAACCTCGACTGAGCCAAGCAGTATTTGTTGAGCTACCGGCTAACCAGCTCGCCAGCAGTCGAGACGCATGAATAGTCTTCCAGAATGTTAGCTAGTCTACAGTGCGCTTCTTCCTTTCTGCATATTCCATAGGATAGAAAAACGGTCACTAATTACCATTGGTTCTAGAGCAATGTCTGTCCGATAGCGTATGTGCTGAAGAGTGATGCGGTTACATGAGCGACAGGTCGAGTTTTAAAAGCGGCGTCACTGGATAAATAGTGGTTAGGTGGAATAATTGTTAATCGTTAATTGTCATTACTTAAACGGGGTTGGTCTAGACTATTGGAGATACGCCAGTGACTCAGCTACCGTTCAACCAAGTGCTTAGGAATTCTTTGAGCCACTGTTTGCCTTGTCTGCCATAGAGTGCCTGAAGCTGTAGCTGTTGACTCGGCGACTGTGCGCCAGGAAAGCTGAGTTGCTCGGCGGCCTTTGACATCCATAACCTCATTAAGGCTCTCGTCATTTCTGGATGGAACTGAAAGCCGTAGGCCCGTTTCCCGTAACGAAAAGCTTGATTAGCAAACGTTTCTCCCTCCGCTAGAGCCACGGCTCCGCTCGGTAAATCAAAGCCTTCTTGGTGCCAGTGGTAAACGTACTTTAGTGAATCAAACTGCGCTTGTCCGGCTGGCGTGGTGCGAATTGGATAGTAGCCAATTTCTCTCATGCCTTCTGGGTGAGGAGTGACCTTAGCCCCGAGCACTCGTGCCAGCAGTTGTGCTCCTAGGCAAATGCCCAGAAACGGTTTGTTGGAGTTAAGCGCAACAGGTATCCAGTCCAGTTCTTGACGAATGTGGGGCAGGGTGCGATCGTCATTGGCACTCATCGGACCGCCAAAAATAATCACGGCTTCATGCTCAGCCATCGTTTCTGGCAGGCGATCGCCCAAGCTTGGTTTCCGGATATCCAACTCATAGCCCCTCGTTTGCAGCAGCTTGCCCACTAAACCAGGGGTAGAAGTCGCTTGATGAACAACAATCAGGATTTTTTTCATCCGTACAATCGCTATGAGTGCAGGTTATATCGTTTTTCAAGGTAGACGCGCTCCGGGTAGAAAATGACCTCTCCCCCTTACCCTTTCCCCGTTTCCCCTAATACGCATCTATAATCTTACTTCTCAGAATTGGAATTAAGTCTTTGACTGACAGTAGGGACAGTAGTAATAGCGCCGTCCTCCCGACACCGCCTTGACTATTTTAGTGTCACAAGCAAAGCACGGACGCTCTGCGCGGTTGAAAACCCAGTGACGATACTCGGCCCGTTTAACTCCTTGCTCCTTGAGCCGACGCGCTTGTTCGAGATCGTTGGTAATCCCTCCTGTCTCGTAGGATTGCCGAGAAACAGAAAGACTTGCCGCCGCTAGGCGAGGGAGCTTAGGCAGACAATCTATCGGTCGTTGAGTGGGATGAATTCTTGCCACAAACAGGATTTCGCTGCGCAGGTAGTTTCCCAATCCGCTCAAGAAATGCTGATCTAAAAGCAAAGAAGTGAACTGTCGGCGAGCAAAGCGCTGGTCTTGCAGGCGTTGCTCGACCTGTTCTACTGTTGTTGATGGCGCGAGAACATCGGGACCAAGCTTGCTTAGGAAAGGGTGCATGGCAATATCATCGTCGTTAAGCACCTCAATATCCGAAGCACTGTAGAGGAGCGCTGATTTTTGGGAATTGTGAATCGCCAGACGTAATTGGCGATTAGTCTCCGGATAAGAATAAGCGTTGCGAACAATCCACTGACCGTAAAGCTGATTGTGGCTGTAGATACTCAGTTCGTTGTCAAAGCGAATCAGCATTGCTTTTCCTCGCGGCTGTACCGTTGTTACCGTTGTTCCGGCAAGCTTCTGCTCATAAAGCTTCAGCCGCTCAAAGGCAAAAAAGAGTTCCACAACCGGTCGTTCAACGAGGGCAGAGGCGATCGCATCGGCAGCTCGTTTAATTTCTGGTCCTTCTGGCATTATTTAATGTTGATTGTTGCTCGTTGTCTGCTCACTGCTCACTGTTCCTTGCTTGGTTTGCTCGATAAGGTAGTCCACCACCTCTTCATAGCTGCCTCGACGTTGGTAAACGTGATACTGCCTTTCGCCGCCGTTGCCGTGATGGAGAGTTTTTTCGACGAGGAACGAGACTTCCTCCCAATCGCCAAACTCTTCTAGGGCCGGGCGAATGTAGGTGAGAAAAGTCTGGACGAGTTCCGGCGCTGCTACCGGTGTCGCTTGCACCACGTCGATGAGTTTACCTCGCAGTCCATATCTTGCTGCCTGCCAATGAGCGGCTCGCAATAACTGCGCAGACACGGGCTTAAAGACGACATCGTTTGTTGCTTCCTCATAGCAGGTTCGCGCCAGTCCCCGTACCAATCCGGCATACATTACGGCTTCATCTACCGTAAGGCAAACATCCGCGACGCGAAATTCAACGGTCGGAAATTTCTCAGACAAACGCGCATCCCAGTAAATTTTAGTGGCATCTTCAATCACCTCGGAAGAGACAAGCGCCTTCACTAAGTGGCGATAGTCCTCATAATCCTTCAGCAGGGGTGGGGGTCCGGCGAGGGGAATACGATACCAGAGTTCGGTGCGATAGCTGGTATATCCGGTGTCGTTACCTAACCAAAAAGGAGAATTAGCCGTCAGCGCTAGCAGCACCGCCAGCCAGATGCGAGCGCGATTGACAACGGCCACGGCCATTTCGCGATCCGCCACACCAATATGAACGTGACTGCCAAAGATGACTAATTCGCGAATCACCTGCTGATAGTGCTGTTCTAACCCCTGGTAGCGCTCTTTAGGGGTAATTAACTGCTGCTGCCAGCTAGAAAACGGATGGGTGCCAGCAGCAGCGATCGCCTTGTGCTCTCTCGCGGCGGCTTCAATCACGGAGCGGCGGGATTCGCTGACCTGAGCGCGCACGTCTTGTAGAGTAGAGCAGACGGAGGTGACGGTTTCAATTTGAGAGCGATGGATCTCTGGCTGAACGGCATCGCCGAGTTCTTCTTTAGCCGAGGCAATCACCTGTTCGGCTCGTCCAGCTAGCTCTCGCGTTTGCGGGTCAACAATCTGATATTCTTCTTCAACGCCAAGGGTAAATTCTGCTGCGCTCATGTTCGTTTTACTTTTTATCCTAGGCGAATAACGAGCGATCGCCAAAGCCCACGCTATAAAAGTGCCTTAGTGTATCGCTATTATTGTCAGGGCTAGCTTGAGGAATTTTGAAGAGAGCAGTACGCATTACAGTTAACGGAGTGTAGGGTTTGGGGAGCAATATTTCCATTCCCACTCTAGAATCGACGAACTGTATTAATGAGCGTTCTGATCCAAGCAATTGAGTATCAAAGTATCGAAGTCCGCATTTACCAGGTTCTCGCTGGTTATCGAGTTGAGATGAGCGGACTAGGAACCCAGTTCTACTGGCATCCCGGAATTTTTGCTCAGTTTGAGGAGCTGTGGGAGTGGCTACTACCTCAACTAGAAGCTTTTGCGCGCGACGGCCTTCCGCTAGGTGGCGAATGGATGATGCTAGAGGGAGATTTTGATGATAACGGTTTTTACTGCGACTGGTTTATTTGCAAAACCCAGGCATGGCAAGGCTACGATCCCTTGACAAACTGCTGCCATACAGCTTCCACCTGGCAAGCTCTCAAACAAAAAATTGACGAGATTCAAGCGGGGAGGAACTAGGGAATTGCAGGCAGAAACAGCTCAGAAGCCAAACCTGATGCTGAGCTCTTGCCAACTCATCCCTAATCTCCATTATTCAATTTCGATAGCCGTGGGCGTTGAACCGACAGGAGTCATACTATCTAAGGGTTTGCGAAATTCCCCGTAGAGGCGATCGCGCCAGTTAAAAAAGTTGGCATAGAAGCTGTTGTCGGCCAGTCCGGGAATTCCTTTGCCTTTAAGCTGTTCGGGTAAGTGGAGGTAGGGCCCTTCCGGGAACTTAATAATCATACTCAGTCCGGCGACGGCAAAATCGGCCAGCGTAGGATAGTCGCTGACTAAATAAGTGCGGTCCTGCAAAATGAGGCTGAGCGCTTCTAAATCCTGCTTGAGGCTGGTATTGGCTTTTTTCACCGATTCCTTTCCGTAACCAACGCCTGTTCCTAAAACGTTAAGCAACTCTGAAGGCACAGACCCGACAACAGTCTTGAGAACGTCCGGGACGTTTTGCGGAATGAGCGAGGAGAAAACCGCCGTCCGAAAGCTAGGATTTTGATTGGCGGCACCGATAAAAGCTGTGCGTCCTTTGCTGCCAATCGATTCATCCGCCCATTCCTCAATGAGCAGACAGTAGCCCCGTTCTTTGGGGTCGGTGGGGATAATCGGTCTTTCGGGGTATTTTCTCTCTAGATAGAGGGCAATCTCTGTTGAATCGGCAATAAAGGTATTGCCGTCTTTTAAGACGGGAACCTGCCGTTGACCGCACTTCTGAAACAATTCAACTTGGCCAACGCCAGGAGTAACCTCCACTTTACGATAGGGTAGCTGCTTGTAATCGAGGATCAGGCGGACTTTCTCTGAATACTGCGATAGCTCAAACTGATATAGCTCTAGCATTAGGTCTCCTTGTTTAATCGCGCTTGTCATAGCTAATGTAGCGCTTCTCTAGTCCCTCTGCGTCTATCATCTGCTAGAGCTGTGGTGAGCGATCGCCTGCATGTATCGTTTTGTCGCTGCTCAGAGAAGAGGCGATCGCGAATCAGTGCCTCCACATTGAGGCTAACACCATTTACCGAAAGTAGTCAGATAGTGCCCAAACCAACCAACAATTGGAGGTTCAAGGGCAAAGAGCTGCTGTGCTTCCCTTTCCCCTTGACCCCTTCCCCTTTCCCCCAATTCATCAAGTCTCCTATTACTTTTTCTAATTGGTATAACAATTCTTTCATTGACATCCTCCAGTTATTTTCATCACTTTAGTAAACAACCAAGATAATTCATTCTAAAGATAGATGATGTTTTTTCTTGCTTATAAATGTTTTTTTCTAAACAGGCGGGCTTTAGAGTAAATTTGCTTGCTTAATTAAAGTTAAGTCCGCTGCATGAAACAGTTGGCTTTAGTTAAATAATTTTTCCATTTTTGGAAACTAGTACAGTCAGACTATGTTAAGAAAAAACTAAATTTAATTAACGTTTTTGTTAACACCTCTCTCTGTGTAGTGGTGCTGAATTAGGACAGTAAAATTATCTGCCAATTAAAAGCCAAAATAAACTAGAAAGCGCTTTTTTGGGGCTTTAATATCAAAGAAAGCTGGCAAGTCGATATATATTTTTGTTACTTGCAACTACAGGCATTATTACAAATAGGGGTTAACTATTCGCCTGTATTTTGCTCAAGCTATTCATCAAAAAAATTGTCTTTTTTGCGTCTCTTCCTTTCGATGTATATTTTTGCTTTAGTATTTAATCTTTAATAATCGTTTCTTGACCAGGAATTTAACAGAAACATATTTTTGTTTAACCTTCAGGTGGGAGTCTGTTGAGTGTTAGCTCATGTAATGGCCACATAAAATTAGCTAACAAGCGTAAATCATAAAGGAGCAACATCATGGACGAAGATATGAACCAAAATGTAATCGACATCGAAGGAAACGGGCTAACGGTCGTCGGTTCTATCGACGTAGAAAGCGAGATTTTCCAGGACTTTGAAGCAGATGGGATTGCCGTTATCGATGCGGAAGATGCCGAAGTCGAGCTTACCCGAGTTGAATCCCTGAGCAACGGAGATGACGGTATCGACTTTCGCGGTTCTACCGAGAACGTCACGGCCAATATTAATGAATCAACTTTCAACGAGAATGGCGACGACGGTATTGACAACTTTGGTGACAGCAATACCCTAAACCTATCTCGCGTGGAATCAGCTTTTAATGAGGCGGCAGGACTCGAAGTTGATGGAACCAACAACGAAATCAATATCGAACTCAGCGAATTTGAAGCCAACCTCGACGGACTCGAAGTTGCTCGTAATGGTGTAGGCAACACGTTCAACATCACTCGCTCGGCCTTTTTTGACAACACAGATGACGGACTCGACCTCTTCGGCATCGAAAATACCTTCAACCTAGACAGCGCTTCTTCCACTGGCAACGCTGAAGATGGCTTTGAAATTGATGGTAGTGACAACACAGTTACCGGTACAACCAGCCTTTTTGGCGGCAATGGTGCAGACGGCTTCGGCGACGATGCGACTTCTACGGGTAATACGTTTACCTTTTCTACTAGCCAATTCCGCCAAAATGGTGATGACGGGTTTGACATCGAAGGCGCTGATCAGGCAATTACCTTAAACAACAGTGTTTTTGAAGATAATGCTGAAGCAGGCTTCGAGATTGACGGTCGCGATAACCAAGTGACCATTGAAAACCGAAGCGCTTTCGATGGCAACTTAGATGGTTTCTTGATCGATTTCCAAGGCATCAACAATACCGTTAATATTTCTGACAGCGGATTCCGAGGAAACAGTGACGACGGCGTCGATATCTTGGGCGGTCAGAACACCATCACTTTGGATAACGTAGAAATTGAATTAAACGAAGATCAAGGCTTTGAAATTGATGGCGATAATAACGAAGCTACCATCAACGACAGCTTCATCTTCTCGAATGGTGTGAGTGGCTTAACCATTGATATAACGGGAGCCGATAACAATCTCGTAGTCAATGACACGGCCATCTTTACGAATGACGGAGACGGTATCGACATTCTTGGCGATGACAATACTCTTGAACTCGTCGAGACCGACATCATCGGTAACGGCGAATGGGGACTAGAAGTCGCCGGAGATAATAACTTCGTTACTCTTGGCGAAGATGTCACCTTCCTGGGCAACGGCAACGGAGCGGTCGTTGTTACTGGTGAAAACAACACCATTGAAGTCCTCGCTGGTACTAACCTTAGCATGGACGACATCATCGATGATGGCAGCAACACCACCATCGAATTTGCTTAATTGAACAATTGTTGATTGTTCATTGTTTTTTATATAAAAATTCAGGGTTGTGCTCTCCAAACCTGCAATGCCTGAAACCCCTCGGTATTTTGAGGGGTTTTTTGGGGTGACGAGACAATCGGCACTGCTAGCAACAGTCGTGCTATTAAAGAAGCTTTGGAGCGAGCATAAAATTAGTTAGTGCTATTCACTTCTCAGGCTATGAGTCGCGCTCCCATTCTTCAGCCCGGTCAGTCCTACACCTTTAGAAGCTATTATGAGTTACCCTATGAGCCTGAAGATACCCTAGCTGAGCTTGGCTACACCTTGAGGCGATCGCACCTCAACTTCCCCCTAGCTAACACAGAACTTAATCGTCTTGCCGACCTCAAGGCCAGGTTAGAAGAAAGCCCGCCTTATATATATTATACCATTAACCGAAAGTAGTCAGATAGTTCCTTAAACTAACTAAGCATTGGAGGTTCAAGGGCAAAGAGCTGCTGTGCTTCCCTTTCCCCTTGACCCCTTCCCCTTTCCCCCAACTCATCAAGTCTCCTATGACTTTTTCTAATTGGTATTAGAATTGAATACCCGCTAGCGGTAACCGAGCGTCTTAAAGGAACACTCGACTATTACCTTTATACAGACCGAAAACTCTTAGTTGTCGAAGCCAAGAACGCAGATTTAGCAAAAGGTTTCACCCAATTAGCTGTAGAACTCATACCATTGACCGAAAGGAGTGAGATAGTTCTCCTCACTAACAAAGAGTTGGCTCTTAAAAGGGAAAGGCTGGCTGTGTTTACCTTTCCCCCTGACCCTTTCCCCTTTTCCCCAACGGCTCAAGTCTCTCATGACTTTTTCTAATTGGTATCATTGCTCTAGACGCGTGGACAGATTCTGACCAATCGGTACTGTTGGGAGCTGTATCGACGGGAGATATTTGGCAGTTTGGCTTACTCCAGCGTGAGGAGCGACAAATTAGCCAAGGTCTTAATCTCTACCGCGTTCCGGCTGATTTAGAAGAACTCATGAGGATTTTGGTTGCTTCCCTTTGTACTTAATAATCCTCACTCTGAAAAATAGAGGAACTCTGCTAACTGGGGGCTGCGTTCAGTAAGCGAACAATCACTCCCCACAAATTGCTGTAGCACGCAAAAGCAGCAAGCGGAGAGCGGAAGAGAAGTTGTGGACTGATCGCGAAAGCGAAGTCTAACAACACGTTGGAGCGGACGGTTGAGAGAGCTTACGAACGTCGCACCTTCGTGACCAGACGATCAAAGTACCAATTTAATCCTGGGGCTAACAAACTATGTAGTCGTCCCAGTGCTGTCATTTCAAGTCCGGGAGTAATCATAAATGAGCGCTTGTAGACTCCTTTGAGAATTTCCTGGGCAACGTTTTCAGCACTCCAGGTTGCAGCGGTTGCAGTAATTTTTTTTGTTTCCACTGGTTTCGTTCGATTCTCGGCGGCAAGCTGAGGAGTATCGGTATCAGGGGGATAAACAATCGCCACCTGTATTCCCAATGGCTTCAGTTCGCCGCGCAACGACTCCGCTAACCCTCTAAGAGCAAATTTAGTCGGACTGTAGGGAGTATAGCCGTAAAGACCAATTAAGCCTGCCCCCGAGGAAATCAACACGATCTGACTTTCTGGCTGCATGGCTGGTAACGCAGCTTTGATACAGTACAGGGAGCCAAAGTAATTGACTGCCATTGTGCGTTCAAATATTTCTAGGGGTAGTTCCCGGAAATAACCTGGATGAGCAACGCCAGCGGAGGTGATTAGAAGCGTGGGGGAACCGAGTTGAGCGATCGCCTGTTCAATCGCCTGTGCTGCCTGGGGCTGCTGAGATACATCAGCAGCGATAGTAATAACCTGTTGCTCTTGGCTTGTTGCTCGCTGAATTTCTGTCTTTGCCGCTTCGAGTTTGTCCAGATTACGGGCAATAATAGAAATACTGTATCCTGCTTGGGCGAGTAGCTTGGCCGTTTCCTTGCCAATGCCGCTAGAGCCCCCCGTAATGATGGCATGTTTTTGATTCATTTTCACCTCCACCCCCTCCACAATGCTATAGCGCTTCTGGGAACAGTCAGATACAGTAAACTCTGAAGCAGAGTAGCAATCAACCATCAACAAAAACCATTGAATCTCCGTGTCACTTGTAGTCACCGTTAACTCCGATCACCTGCAACATTTAGATCTTTCTCCAGTTCAGCAAGCCATCGAGCCAGTGCTGCCCCACATTGCTGACTACGAACAGCAGCTTCGTTTGAACATTGATTGGCCTCGCAGTGAGAGCGATCCTAGAGAACTTTCCGAAATTCCCGAAGTGCGACTGTGGTTTGTTCGCCTTGATGCCCACTATCCTTGGCTCCCTTTCCTGCTCGACTGGAAAGCCGGAGAGTTAGCTCGCTACACGGCGATGCTCGTTCCCCACCAATTTAACCGCACTGAAGGGATTCAGTACAACCCAGAGGCGCTAGAAATTTTTGTGATGCAGAAAGTTTTTATTCTATCTCAGTGGCTACAGCAGCAGTCGATCCCCAGTCAATCTCGCCTCAAATCGATGACCCAAACCCTCGGATACGATCTTGACGATTTTTTCTTTAACTTAATTCAACAGTGATTCTACAAGCGTAGAAGAAATAAAAAAACTCATGGAGTTGATCGGCATCTTCAGGGCAAAGCTGATGAACAAGGCAGCAAATTTTTATGTGAGGTAAATATCATTAAAATGAGAGAACAATTGGAGATTCGTAGCTCGTTTCGCTGGTGGTATGCAGCTATTATTTTTGTGTAAGTCGAAAAGCTTCACTGCTTATACTCTTTCGTCTATTGTGGTTAGTCTTAGCGAGTTATGTATCTGTTTATGTTGCTGTTTACAATACAGATCCGTTCTTTCAGCAGATAGGATGAAGTGCGAACTATAGCTTTCAGTAGATACACTAGAGAAATTTCTTGACTTAGTGGCCAACAGCTCTTCACTTTAATCTAAAATGCTAGCGTCAAGTTTTGCCGCACCGTGCCAGCCCGTTCTGCTTTGGCCGTTATTTGAACTTGGCTGCCGGATGCCGCTTTAACAACCCACTCTATATGGCAACGATAATCATTTCCATTAGCGGTACTGCTCAGCGCTTTGTTAGAGCGTCCTTCCAGGTGACCAATTTCCTGTAGTGGTTTACCGCTCACTAAGGTTGCCTCTTCTGGGAGAGAGAGCGTTACCTCAATTGGTCTCACCGCCTGTCGTTCTAGAGCTTTCTGACTGGTGTAGGTGGGTAAAAAGCCCTGATTTTCAAGCTGCACAACGACGTGATAAACATCGCCTCCTTGGTGAGTGACAGAGGTGCGGGCAACTGCCAATCGAGGGGACATCAGCGCATGGGCAATGGCAAAGCGACAGTGTTTCTCGCACAGTTCCGGGAGATACTCTGTAGGGGCATTCTGCCACATACGTTTAAAATCCCAGCCGCCAATTTCTACCGTACCGAGCTGGGGATGTTCAACGGGATGCCAGTCGATAAATCCTTTTCCGCCTAGCTTCTCGTCGTTCCACTGCATAATTTTTAGCTCGTCGTCGGGAGGATGCCAGCGAAACCACTCTACGAGATCTTTTTTCTCCACTCCCGCCGCCGTCGGCGCATCCCAAAGCTCCACGGTGAAGCCGTACCAGCCAAAGTGATCGTAGGCATAGTCGTCCATAATGCCCGTCGTGACTTCTTTCGGGTGGTAGCGGAAATCGTGATAGCTGGAGATACACCGATAGCCTGTCAACTCAGTGCCTTTGCGCCCAATCAGCTTGTACATTTCTAAATCCTCGACCGGGAAATAGTCGTCGGCGTGAGTGCCATAAGGACGGAGAATAACCGCAGAGTAAGTATGAAAGGTGATAAAGCCGTTGATGTTGCGATGTTCGCGCCAAAATTCCGCTTCAGCACGGGTTTCGGGCTCAGAAAACGGAAACTCCCCCGCGCCCTGCTGACTAGCCTCTGGTTCCCACTGATGCGGGTAATTGCGGTTAAAGTCCAGCCCTTCCAAATTAGGAGCAGGCTGAATCTCGTAGCCGTCGTAGTTGCGAATCAAACCTTCCTGGAGCACCGTATAGTAAGTGCCGCCAAACTCATCGGGTTCGCGGCGCACCATAATCCGAGGCTCTTTGTCTGAAACTTTCCAGGCTCCGCAGTGGTCTTGAATCCGCATGTGCAGAATTAAGCCATCGCCATCGATATCTTCGGGATAAAGTCCATCCCGCTCATCCGTATGAGGATAGGCTCGGATGCTGGAGCGTAATTTATAAGGAGTCGTTAAATATTTTTCGGCCCCGTCAACAGCAATTCTGGGGAGCACATAAACGGTATAATTATCCAAGAGATGAGTAATTTGGGCATTCTGTGCGTACTGCGTCAGTAGGGTGTAAATTGTGTAGAGAGCTACTGCCGATCCTGTTACTTCTCCGGCGTGGGTATTCGCATCAATCCAGTACCCTGGCTTTTCCAGAGCAGGCTTATTTTGAGTGGTAACGATTGCGATCCAGATATCTCGTTCGGCGTAGCTTTGTCCGATTACTTTGAGGCTAATTAACTGAGGGTATGCTTGAGCTAGTGAATGGAGGTAGCGAACCAGTTCGTCGTAGGTATAGTAGTGACTGAAGTCGAAATCTACTGTCATAGACTTAGCAATGAATAAGCTTTTGTAAGGGTGAGCATCGAACCGTATTCGCGGCGCGTGACAAGGAATAGATTCTTTTAGTTTAGGATCTTATTAATCCAAAACGAGTGTCTGTCACGACAACCACAAGCACAATGGTGCAATCTCCAAACATTAATACTCTTTCCCCAACCGAACAGCAATTTATCATGGCTGGTTTGTCCTGACGTTAGTTCAGAGCCATTCAAGCAAGTTTTTTTTCTAGCTCTAGTTGAGTCATAGCAAATCGTTGGGTGCTCTTAAGCTGCTGACGTAAGAGGATGGGGGCTGCATTTTGACTGCGTAACAGCTTGAGCGCGGCAGCTTTTGGTAGAAGCTCTCTCCAGGACGCTCAAGAGTGCTGTAGAAGAGCGATTGTGGCTATGAAGAATATAGGACGATTGTCACATAAAAGAGAATACAAAAATAATGATTGGAAGAGCGAGAACGATAAATACTAAAGCTGTAATTTCTAGCACCCCGAGCTGAATTCGTCGTCTGCGTCGCTGACTCGCTGGCTGAGCACTAGGACGCTGCCTCGCTTTTGCCTGTTTTTTTCTTAACTGTTGCTGTTGTTTTTGCACCTGCTGGGCTTTTCTCTGCTGAGCGATTACCTGTCTTTTTTGCTGTTTAGCCAGCTTTTTCTTCTGCTGTTGAAGTTGCTTAGCTCGGCGCTGGGCAGCCTCTTTCGCTTTGTCTGAGCTTTTAAATGCCATCGTCTTCTTTCCAGCTCAATGTTCCCAGTTTAGATAAATGATGCTCAAAAAGCTACAGCGAAACTTGGAGCTTCAAGGTCAAACAGAAAAGCCTACCCTAGTAAAAGGCAGAATTTAGCCGATTTACTGGCCAATCAGTGTCGCGAGCTGACGGAAAACAGCACAGAGAAACAAGCTGAATATGGGCCCCGTTCCCGATTTCTGTCTCTGTGCGCTAGGAACAGTCGCAGAGCAACGCTTGCTTAAGGCGACCCTCTCCCCTTACTTTAAACTGTGAGGTTTCCTAATCTGAGCAACCATGTCATCCTTCTTATTTGCTACCGATTTAGATCATACTCTCGTCGGCGACGAGGCTGCCCTTGCAGAACTCAATCAACAGCTACATCGGCATCGTCAAGAAAATCAAACGCGAATTGTCTACGTTACTGGGCGATCGCTGTTTCGCTACCGCCAACTGACTCAAGAACAGTCTCTGCTACCTCCCGATGCCCTGATTACCTCCGTCGGCACGGAACTGTATTTTGATCCCACTCAAGATGCCTTTGATGCAAACTGGGCGCAGATTTTATCGTCGGAGTGGGATCGCGAACAAGTAGTGGCGATCGCCGGACATTTTTCAGACTTAACTCCGCAAGCGGATTCCGAACAAAATCCGTTCAAAGTCAGCTATTTCTTGAGCGAAACAGTCGCGGATGAGTTGATTCCGCGACTAGAATCAGCGCTAACTGAGCAGAACTTAAGCTTTAAGGTAATCTACAGCGGAGGCGAGGATTTAGATATTTTGCCAGCCAAAGGAGATAAAGGGTTAGCCATTCAGTTTTTGCGGCAAAAATGGAAGATTAGCGCCGAACAAACGGTTGTCTGCGGCGACTCGGGTAACGACATTGCTTTATTTGGCGGTGACGAACGAGGCGTGATTGTCGGCAATGCCCGTCCTGAACTGCTTCAGTGGTACCGCGAAAATTGCGCCGACCATCGCTACCTGGCTCAAGCATCGGCAGCAGGTGGTATTCTAGAAGGCTTAAAGCATTTTGGCTTTCTTGAGTAGCTATTAGCTACTAGCCGTTAGCTGTTAGCTTTTCTAAGTGTAGAACCGACTAATCAATGAGCTAGTAGGCATAGAACTCTTAGCTTTCAGCTAGCTCTTAGGAGCCTTGCTGATTGAGCAGCTAATAGCTAAAAACTAGTTGACAAAAAGCGAAGTTTATTAACTTGTCACGATTGGCTAAGAGCTAACAGCTAAAAGCTGCCGAAGGCTAACCGCTATCTAAGGAGCAATAGAGTATGATTAGCTACCTTAAGGGTCAGGTAGTTGAGGTCATTAAAAGCACCAATCGCGTCTTGCTCATTCTGGAGGTCAACTCCGTCGGCTATGAGATACAGATTCCTTCGCGCCTAGCCCGTTCTTTTAATGATCTAGAAGCAACAACACAGATTTTTACTCACCTACAGATCCGAGAGGATCAGCAGATTCTCTACGGGTTTGCGTCCGCCGCCGAACGAGATTTATTTCGTCAGCTCATCAGCGTTAGCGGAATTGGCACTCAGTTGGCGATCGCCTTGATCGATACCCTCGGACTCACAGATTTAGTGCAGGCGATCGTGACAACGAATATTCGAGCTCTCTCTAAAACACCGGGGGTCGGCAAAAAAACCGCAGAGCGCATGTCTTTAGAACTCAAAACGAAGCTCTCTCAGTGGCGACAGGATGCGGGAGTCACTGCGTCAAGGTCTTTAGCCGCGCCCAACGCCGCCATTTTAGAAGATGTGGAAATGACTCTGCTAGCTCTCGGCTATACCACTGAAGAAATTGAACAGGCCATGTCCGCCCTCAGCAAAGACAACCTGTTGCTCAAAAACCCCCACGTCGAAGACTGGATTAAGAGTGCGATTACCTGGCTCAGCGACGGGGAATGATCTGTCCCGGTTGGGACGGGGAAGGGGGAAGGGGGAAAGGGGAAATGGTCCCGGTTGGGACGGGGAAAAACGCAGGGTCTAAGGAACTGGGTATCAGTCCTCCCTTTTCCCCTTCCCCTTTGCCCTTTTCCCGCCGCAAAAGCGGCTTACCCCTTCCCCTTTGCCCTTTTCCCGCCGCAAAAGCGGCTTACCCCTTTTCCCCAGCAGCTTCGCTGCTCATAGCTTGATCCCCAATACTTGAGTGTAGGCTCCTCTGGCTTGGGTCACGCCGATGGTGCGCTGGGCGGCTTCGATCATTGGACGGCGCAGACTGACGACAATGAATTGAGCCTGCTGAGCCTGGTGTTTGATCATTTTGGACAATCGTTCTACGTTCGCTCCGTCTAAGAACATATCTACCTCGTCAAAGGCGTAAAAAGGCGAGGGACGATAGCGCTGGAGGGCAAAGATAAAGCTCAAGGCGGTTAAGGATTTTTCTCCTCCAGACATCGAACTTAATCGCTGTACGGGTTTACCTTTCGGATGCGCGACTAGATTTAACCCGCCGCTAAACGGATCGGCAGTATCTTCGAGCTGGAGATAGCCGTCGCCATCAGAGAGGGTGGCAAAAATAGATTGGAAGTTCTCGTTGACCGCGTCAAAGGCTTTTTTGAACTCCTGAAGGCGGAGGGTGGTAAAGTTTTCCACTCTGAGTAAGATTTCTGTGCGTTCGGCTTCTAGGGTAGCTAGTTTTGCCGATAGCTCCTCGAGTCGGGCCTGCATCTGTTCGTATTCCTCGAGCGCCAGCATATTGACAGGCTCCATGGCTTCTAGGCGCTTCTGGGCGCTGCGGAGTTCCTGCTGGAGCTGGCCGAGTGGAGTCGTGAGGTCAGCATCCGGGTCTGCGATCGCCGGTTCGGGAAGAGGCTCCGGCAGTTCTAACCTTTGGCGCGCAATCTCTTCGCGCAGTTCCGCCAACTCGGCTTGCTGCGACTGTTGCGTTTCTATCAGTTTTTGCTGCTGCCAAGCCTGCTGTTGCTGCTGATGCTGGTGCGATCGCAGATTCGCTTCGGTGTGATCGCGCTCTTGTTTTGTTTCCCCGAGGCGTTCTGACAGGCGAGCTAACTCCTCTTCCGTGGCGGCAATACGCTCCCCCAGACTGGCCCGTTCCTGCATTACCTCTAGCTGCTGTTGGTTCAGGGCTGACGCTCGATTCTGGTCTGCGGCAAGGCGCTGCTCCGCTTCGGTGATTTTTTCGACGAGGCGCTGCTGCTGATTGGCGACATCTTTAAGCTGTTCCTCTACTTCCCGATACGCCCGTTCCTGCTGCTGTAGTTCGGCTTCTTGCTCTTTAATGAGCACCTGAAGCTGTTGCCACTCGCTGGAGGTTCCCGAGGCCTCTAGCTCGCTCAAGCGCTGCTGATTTTGCTGAAGCTGCGCTTCCATCAGCGGGATTTGGGTGGCTAAGTCCTGGAGTCGCTGCTCGGCCTGCCGAAGTTCTTCCCGACTCCGTTCAACCTGGGCCGCAAGCTGAGCCTGCTGCGCCGTTAATCGTGCTTCTTCTTGGTCTAACTGTTCTCGTCTAAGCTGCTGCTCTCGTCCCTGCTGTCTGCTGTCCGTGAGTTCCTGGGCTAATCGTCTGGTAGCGGTGTTTTTTTGTGCTAGGTAGCGTTCATTGCGCTCCAAAATCCGGTCAATTTCCGCTAAGCGATGCCGCAGACTCTCTAATTCTTCTGAGTCTGTGGGGGTCGCTGTGCCAAAATGCAGCGCTGAGCGCAGAGGGCGGCTGCCTCCAGTCATCGCTCCGCTACTCTCTAGCAAATCCCCTGCCATCGTTACGATCCGCTGTTTGCCTAAATAAGGACGAGCCTCATCGATCGTTTCAAACACGACCGTCCCGCCGAAAACGTAGGCAAAGATTTTCCGATACTGGAGGGGCGCATCGATCAGATTGACCGCTAAATCAACAAAGCCCCTGGCGTACCGCAGCACGACTGTCTCGTTAAAGCGCGGCGGCTGAATTTTGTTGAGCGGGAGAAACGTCGCTCGTCCGGCTCGTCGCTGCCTGAGCAGCTCAATCCCCGCTGCCGCCACCTGGTCGTCTTCGACCACGATAAATCCCAGTCTGCCGCCAGCGGCGGTTTCCAGCGCTAACTGATAGCGAGGCTCAACCTGTCCGAGCTGAGCGACCAAGCCACACACTCCGGGTAGGTTGGCCTGGAGAATCGTTCTGGTGGCGGTGGTGCCCTGGGCGTCCTGCTGAGCCTCTTTCGTCGCCTCTAGCTTATCGAGCTGGCGCTGTTTCTCTCGCTGTTCTCGCAGCAGACGAGTCTGAGTTTCCTGGCTAATGGTGCATTCTTGTTCGGCAGTGGCGAGTTGATGGGCGAGGAGCTGGATCTGTTGCTCAAACGCGGCGAGTCTCTCAGATAATGCCGTGCTCTCAGCTCTGTTCGCCTCTCGTTCCTGCTGATTAATTTGTTGAAGCTGATACTGTTCTGTGAGCTGATTTTGTCGCTGACTGGTGCGCTCTTGTAACTGTGCCTGTTCATTCTGAAGAGGATTCAGGGTCTTCTGGAGAGTGGCGATCTGGCGGCTGAGGGCGGCTTGTTCCTGAATCCAGGCGTCGGAAGCCGCAGCGATCGCATCGGCCTGTTCCCGGCTCGTTTGCAGGGTAGCCTGGGCTTGCTCGCGCCGTTGGGCGGTGGTGGGGAGAGTGGCCTGGAGGTGGGACTGGCGTTGCTCGAGGGCTGACAAAGAGTGGTGATAGTGGGCTAGCTCTCCTTGAGTGCGGGCGATCGCCTCTTGATTCTGCTGCGCTAGGGTTTGTCGCTCCTGCTGGCGCTGCTCAAGCTGCTGATGCTTGGCTTTTTGAGTGGCTAGCTTTGAGGCCACCGATAGCTGTTCGTCTTCTCCGAGGGCTTTAACGCGGCGGTTCAGTTCGGCGAGCTGAGCCGTGGCTTGGTTAATGTCGGTGTCTAGCGCGCTGAGCTGTTGGGTGAGCTGCGCGAGCTGCTGCTCTCGGGCGGTCATCTGCCCCTGGAGCTGGCGTTCCTGCTGATGCAGCGAGTGCCAAATCAGGAGCTTTTCCTGCTGCTGCTGTTCCTGAATTTTGCCTTTGAGCTTGTGATATTTCTCCGCCTTCACGCGGTCAGCCGCCAAGCGATCGCGGGACTTAATCAGCTCTTGCTCGAGGATGCGGCACCGGTCTTCCCGTTCGCGCACGTCTTCGAGGGTCTGCTTGGCCTGCTCGATCCGGCGATCGAATTCTGCGACTCCCGCCAGTTCGTCGATAATTTCTCGCCTCTCCCGCGAATTCATCGTGATAATGCGGGTTACGTCCCCCTGTAGCACAACGTTATAGCCTTCAGGATAGATGCGCAGACGGCTAAGCTGTTCGTGGAGTTCGCTCGCGGTACAGACGGCTCCGTTGATGTAGTAGGTGGAGGAGTAATTGCCGCCTTGACCGACACGCAGGCGACGGGTCACGGTCCATTCTGAGGCTATTTTACTGCCGTTGTGACCATTGGAGGAATCATCTGACTCGGCGAATGGCTCGGTCTCCAAGCCGTCAGAAAGAGCGAAGGTAACAGAGACGGTCGTTTCGGCGGCGCGGCGACCGTTCGTGCGATTATGATTGACCAAATCGGGAAGCCGTTCTGCCCGCATTCCTCTAGAGGTAGCGAGTCCGAGGCAAAACAGCAGTGCATCAAGAATGTTTGATTTTCCTGAACCATTAGGCCCCGAGACGACGGTAAATCCGGGCAGTATCGGAATCCGAGCTGTACCGCCAAAAGATTTAAAGTGTGAAAGTTCCACGCGCTTAATATGAACCATAGGCGCTGGCTAGAGAGGCAATAGCAAGTCAGATCGGTACAAGCGTATTAGTTCAGCAATTAATGGTGATAGGTTAACACGGGGACTGCCCTATTGACACGCTTTTAATCCATTCAAGGCTTCTGCTTCAACTGAAAACCGCTTGGAGAGGCACAATTCAAAGTTAGACATTCAAGCAGGAACCAGCTTTCCTAGCAGTCCTGAGCTTAAATCCCTGATTTCTCAGTGGTTCGTCTCAAGGTAAATTTCAAATTTTGACTGCCTAATCGCACTACGATGAAGTAAATCGCTAACCGGCAAGTCCAATGCTCTCTGCTACTACTCATGCTCTTAAAGAATGGGCGATCGCTCTCCGAGCCTTAGAATCCGGGGACACCATTTTACTGCTGCGCAAAGGAGGCATTCGAGAAGCGGGCGGACGCTTTCAGGTTCGCTACCAACAGGTTGTGCTGTATCCAACTTACGAACATCAACAGCCCCATCTGTTGAAAACAGGGTACCCCGTGACCTCGGTGACCTCTGGCTGGCATTCCAATACCGTGATGATCGCTAGCTGGGCCACCATTACTCATCTCTTCTGTGTCAGTGACGAGTCAGTGGTTCACCAGTTACTGCCTTACCATATTTGGAACGAACGCTTCGTGACAGAACGTTTTCAGTGGAAACCGCGCCAGCCTCTTTCCGTTTTACTTCTGCGCACCTATCAGCTACCGCAGCCGGTAGAAATCCCCTATCGGCAGGAGTACGGCGGCTGTCAGTCTTGGATCGATCTAGCTAAACCGGTTTCGCTGGCAGGCAGCACTCCTGTTTTGGCAGAAAAGGCTTACTTAAAACACGTAAACGCGATCGCAGAAATTGTGGCCAATTCCTCCGAAGTGATGCCAAAACCAGGGACAGAGTGACTGTTTCGAGCGCCGATCAATGAGCATCGAACGGGTTCACCAGAAGTGAAACCGATTTCAAATCGAGGTGAGGAGTCAGGGAGTCAGCTCTCTAGTTTGTGTAGCAGCTATCCTCAATAACGGGATGAGTAAACGCTATCAACCAGAGCAGAGTGTGTGGAAGAGCAAAGGCTAAGTGTGGTCAAGAGCACAAGGAGACAGCTAATCACAGCTAGTCTAGGTTCAGAGGGATTAAATCTTAATGTCAGTTTTATCTGGCATCGGAACTGCCGCTGTCGCTGCTCCAACACGCTCTAGGCGAGCCCCAAGCTGACGGAGCTTGTTTTCTAAGTTGTCGTACCCGCGATCGAGATGATGAAGTCCCTGCACGATGGTTTCACCGCGAGCGGCTAAACCAGCCAGCACGAGGGCGGCGGAGGCTCGTAAGTCAGTGGCCATGACTGGCGCTCCCGATAAAAAGGGGACTCCTCGCACAATAGCGTGGTTCCCTTTAATGCGGATATCGGCGCCCATGCGATTGAGTTCGGCAACATGACGCAGGCGATTTTCAAACACCGTTTCGCTAATCATGCTGTTTCCCTCGGCCAGGGCAAGCAGGGCCATAAACTGCGCCTGCATATCGGTGGGAAAACCCGGAAAAGGGAGGGTCTCGATGTCGGTGGCGCGGTTCTCGCCCGGCACAATCCGCAGGCAGCGCGGCTCTTCGACGATAACGTGAGCCCCGATTTCGCGGAGTTTAGCAATGACGGCGGTAAGATGATCCGGAATCACCGGCGCCAGCGTCAGCTCGGAATGGGTCATGGCTCCAGCGACTAGAAAGGTTCCGGCTTCAATCCGGTCGGGAATCACCGAGTAATCCACCGCATGCAGACGCTCTACCCCAGAAATTGTAATTGTGTTGGTTCCAGAGCCCTTGATGTTGGCTCCCATCGCGCGACAGAAGTTAGCCAAATCGCTCACTTCTGGTTCTTGAGCAGCATTTTCGATGGTGGTTTCCCCGTCAGCGAGAGTTGCGGCCATCATGATGGTTTCCGTTGCACCAACGCTCGGATAATCTAGATAAATTTTTGTCCCCTGTAAGCGTCCGCGACGCTGATTTACGCAGGCATGAACAATGCCGTGCTCGATCCGCACGTCTGCCCCGAGAGCCTGCAGGCCGCGCACGTGAATGTCAACGGGTCTCGCTCCAATGGCGCATCCACCGGGAAGAGGAATCTCAGCAATACCTAACCGAGCAATGAGGGGACCAATAATGAAAAAGCTCGCTCGTAGCTGAGAAACAAGTTCGTAAGGAGCGCGATGTTGACCAATCGTGCTGGCATTGACATCTAAAATATCGCCGTGTCGTTTAATGTTGATTCCAAGTGCTGCTAACACTTGGCCCATCCGGGTCAAATCAACAAGCTCCGGCAGATTGCGAATGCGGCAGTCATCTGGGCAAAGTAAAGCTCCTGCCATAATCGCCAAGGCAGAATTTTTGGCGCCGCTGATCTGAACGTGACCCTGTAAAGAGGCTTGCCCGCCGATTTTTAAAACTGGCGGGTGCTGGGGCGATTCAGTTAAGGTCTTTAAAGATGGAGAAGTAATGGCCGTGCCCTCCTAGTGACAAAATTTGGTTTGATTCTACCCGAAAGTAAGACTTAGGGTTGCTTGAATCCAGAAATATTTTTTGCTCAGCATAACAGGACTAATTGCTTGACAATCTGCTCTGTCTTTGAAAAAATAATAGATCGCGAATAAAATTGTGCGGAACTGGCGGAATTGGTAGACGCGCTAGATTCAGGTTCTAGTGTCTGCAAGGACTTCCGGGTTCAAGTCCCGGGTTCCGCATTAACTTGAAAAGCTTACTCACGGCTCTATGTTGACCAGTCTGCAAAATCCTTTGATTAAGCAGATGCGGAAGCTGCATCGTGCCAAAGCGAGGCGCGAACAAAACCTGTACTTATTGGAAGGAACGCATCTGCTTCAGGCTGCTTGCGATGCCAATCATTCCTTAGTAACGGTGTGCTGTACTCCTCAATGGCAGGAACGCCAGCCTTGCCTGTGGCAAACCGTCTCCCAAAAAGCAGCCCGAACCGAACTCGTCTCCCCGGAAGTCTTAGCTAAGCTAGCAACAACCGTCAATCCGGATGGAGTGGTCGCTACCATCCCTCCCAGAACGCTCCTCGCATCGTCAGACCTTAGCCTCGGTCTAATGCTGGAAAGGCTCCAAGATCCGGGAAATTTAGGAACCATTTTACGGACGGCAGTGGCCACTAGCACTGATCGCCTCTGGCTGAGCCAAGATAGCGTAGAGCTGCACAATCCTAAAGTAATGAGAGCATCAGCCGGGTCTTGGTTCCAAGCCCCGATCGCCCACAGTGACAATTTGGCCGCCACCGTAGTCCACTATCAACAGCAGGGAACACAAATCGTGGCGACTCGTCCTCAAGCGACTCAAGCCTATTGGGAACTTGACTGGAGCGTACCAACCTTAATTTTACTGGGCAACGAAGGAGCGGGTTTATCGAGGGAGTTAGTCACTCTAGCCGATCGACAGGTTCAAATTCCCCTTCGTAATGGAGTCGAGTCGTTAAACGTAGCGATCGCCGCCGCCCTCTTGCTGTACGAAGCGAGGCGACAGCGCTCTCTGATTCGGGGTCAGGGGGAGTAGTCTTATCAATGCTCAGCATCTCTCAAAAGAGAGCGATCGCATCGATTACGATAAAGAGAGGAATGATTACGGACTTTAAGATAGATGTTCGATTACGATTTAGTCATTATTGGGGCTGGCGTTGGCGGGCATGGTGCAGCCCTACACGCCGTTAAGTGCGGTTTGAAAACGGCCATTATCGAAGCCCAGGACATGGGAGGAACCTGCGTTAATCGAGGCTGCATTCCGTCTAAAGCCCTTCTCGCCGCTTCAGGAAGGGTCAGGGAGTTGGGCAGCGAACACCTCCAGGAACTGGGCATTCAGGTTGACGGAGTACAGTTTGAACGACAGGCGATCGCCGACCATGCTCTTAACTTAGTCAGCAAAATTCGGGGCGATCTCACCAACAGCCTTAAGCGCCTCAAAGTTGATACCATTCGGGGCTGGGGAAAAGTCTCAGGACCGCAGAAAGTAACCGTTCAAACCGAGAACGGAGAAAGAACAATTACCGCTCAAGATATTCTGCTCTGTCCTGGTTCAGTGCCGTTTGTGCCTCCAGGAATTGAACTTGACGGCAAAACCGTGTTTACCAGCGATGACGCGATCAAGCTAGAGTCTCTTCCTGACTGGATTGCCATTATCGGCAGTGGCTATATTGGATTAGAATTCTCCGACGTGTATACAGCCCTGGGATGCGAGATTACCATGATTGAGGCTCTCGATACTCTCATGCCTGGTTTCGACCCAGAAATCGCCAAAATTGCTCAACGAGTCCTGATTGCCACCCGCGACATTGAAACCCGCGTGGGCAAAATTGCCAAAACCGTCAAGCCAGGTTCTCCGGTCGTCATTGAACTCGCCGATCCGAAAACGAAGGAAGTGAATGAGGTCTTAGAAGTCGATGCCTGTCTGGTGGCGACAGGTCGCATTCCCGCTACCAAGAACCTCGGATTAGAAACGTTAGGGGTCGAAACCGACCGCCGTGGCTTTATTCCGGTCGATGACCAGATGGCGGTGCTGCGGGACGGTCAGCCAGTGCCTCACCTGTGGGCAGTGGGCGATGCGACGGGAAAGATGATGCTAGCTCATGCGGCTTCTGGTCAGGGAATCGTTGCGGTAGAAAACATCTGCGGACGCGAGCATATCGTAGACTACCGCTCTATTCCCGCTGCGGCCTTTACCCATCCAGAAATTAGCTACGTGGGCTACACAGAACCCGCCGCCAAGGAACTCGGAGACCAGGAAGGATTTCCAGTAGCCTCGGTGAAGACGTACTTTAAAGGCAACTCCAAAGCCCTGGCAGAAGGGGAAACCGATGGCTTAGCCAAGGTTGTGTATCGGCAAGATACCGGGGAAGTTCTCGGCGTACATATTATCGGTATGCACGCCGCCGACCTGATTCAGGAGGCAGCCAACGCGATCGCCCAGCGGCAAACGGTGCAAAACCTTGCCTTTACCGTCCACACCCACCCCACCCTTTCTGAAGTTCTCGATGAAGCCTACAAGCGAGCCGAAGTCGCTGCTTAGACCCTCACTCACGTCATGAATCCATGCAGATTAGAAGAAGACAGCCCAATCCTCCCGTCGATATTAGTATCCTACGCTATCAGGTCAATCTCCCGGGTGCCCAGCCGCGCCATATTTTAGAAGAGATTGTTTGGCACAAAGAAAAAGAAGTCGAGCAAATGCGATCGCGCCTGTCTCTCCTTGAGTTGCAGAAGCAGGTGCGAGAGGTTGGCCCCGCCCGCGATTTTGTGGCGGCCCTGCGACAGGGAAAGACGCAACCTGCCCTGATTGCCGAAGTCAAAAAAGCCTCTCCCAGTAGAGGCATTATTTGCGAGAACTTTAATCCAGTACAGATTGCTCAAGCCTATGAACAGGGTGGAGCAAGCTGCTTGTCAGTGCTGACAGATGCCAAATTCTTTGCTGGCAGTTTTGATAACCTTGCTTTAGTACGCGGAGCGGTAGATTTACCGCTGCTTTGCAAAGAGTTCATTATTTATCCTTACCAGATTTATATGGCTCGCGCCAAAGGAGCCGATGCAGTCTTGTTCATTGCGGCCATTTTAAGCGACAGCGACCTGCAATATTTCATCAAAATTACCCGCGCCATCGGGATGACACCGCTGCTCGAGGTCCACACACTTGAGGAGTTAGATCGGGTTCTGTCGCTCAAGGATGTCACCGTAATTGGCATCAACAATCGAAACTTAGAAGACTTTTCGGTTGATTTACAAACGACGTGCCAGTTGCTTGAGCACCGTTCCCAAGCCATCAAAGAGCGAAAAATTACTATTGTTAGTGAATCAGGTCTGCATCAGTATAACGATTTAGAACAAGTCAGACTGGCAGGAGCCGATGCTGTCCTGATTGGCGAATCTTTAGTGAAACAGCCAGACCCGAAAGCCGCTATTGCGAAGCTATTTTCTGCCTAGACAAAGCGCCGCAGGCGCAGGGAAAAGGGAAAGGGAGAAAGGAACAAACTCTCCTCTTTCCCTTTCCCCCTTCCCCGTCCCAGAGGGACAGTTTCCCCTTTCCCCATCGCGCAGCAATATTCCCCTTCCGGAACCGATTCTTGGGGCGCAGAAAAAAATATCACTAACAGAAAAACAAAAGTGGTAGATTGAGAAGATTCCTGTAGGCTAGGATGAGAGCAAATAGTTAGGCAGCTAAAATTTGGTCTAAATGTATTGGCTCAGTCAGCTAGTGAGGAAGTTTTCGGTTAAAACGAAAAATAGGCTTAATGATGTAGGCCCTGAACGCCTTTGACACTATAAATTCTTACTTAGGAAGTTTGATGGAGCCAATTCCTCTGCCCTCTCGCGTACATTATGAACTCGTTCTGCAGTTATTAGAGCGCCAAACGATGGCGGCTGCTAGCCATGAGCCAGCTATTAAAGAGAAAGTGCGTCAGTTGATCGTCATTTTACGAAAAGCGTTAGCGCAGCAGAAGCAGTTAGAGGCAATTTGTGAGCAGACTGGCAAGCCGTATGATTACCGTTGGTCCTTAAATAGTCCTAGCAACAACGGAAACTCTCCTTTGGCGAATGGTCAAACAGTCGAGGATAGCTTTTGATGGCAATTAAGCCGTTGCATACAGAGTATTTTTAACGCCACAGATTGAGCCAATTACTATCACGACAACTGGGAGGAAATAATGGAAGATAAGCATATGCTCATGATTCCGGGACCAACACCTGTTCCTGAACAGGTGCTGCTGGCTTTGGCCAAGCATCCAATTGGACACCGTAGCTCAGACTTCAGCAAGGTCATTGCCGAGGTTAACGAACATCTGCAATGGCTACACCAAACTCAGCATGATGTACTCACTCTCACCGTTAGCGGTACGGGAGCGATGGAGGCTGGTATTATTAACTTTTTAAGTCCGGGCGATCGCGTGTTGGTGGGCAGCAACGGGAAATTTGGCGATCGCTGGGCGAAAATGAGTAAAGCGTTTGGCTTAGAGGTAGACACCGTTACTGCTGAGTGGGGTCACCCCCTCGACCCGGAAGAGTTCCGCGCCAAGCTAGAGGCGGACAAAGAGCGGCAAATTAAGGCCGTCATTATTACCCACTCCGAAACCTCTACCGGAGTTCTTAACGACCTCGAAACCATCAACCGCCACGCTAAAGCTCATGGGGAATGCCTAACGATCGTGGATGCCGTTACCAGCCTGGGCGCGATCAATATCCCTATCGACGAGTGGGGTTTAGATGTCGTCGCTTCCGGAGCGCAAAAAGGCTATATGGTGCCTCCTGGGTTAGGCTTTGTTGCCGTTGGTCCAAAAGCGTGGCAAGCTTACGAAGACGCTAGATTGCCCAAGTTTTATCTCGATCTGAAAACCTACAAAAAGTCGAACGATAAAGATAGCTCTCCCTTTACTCCCCCTGTGAACCTCATGTTTGGATTACAGGTGGCGCTGCGGATGATGAAGGAGGAGGGACTAGAAAATATTTTTGCCCGTCACCGCCGTCTGACTCAGGCAACGCGAGCCGCGGTCAAGGCGTTAGGGTTGCCTCTGTTTGCTCCCGATAGCAACGCCAGTACAGCAGTCACGGCGATCGCCCCGACGAACGTAGAGGCGGAGCAAATTCGCGCCATTATGAAGAAGCGCTTTGATATTGCCCTCGCTGGCGGCCAAGACCACATGAAGGGCAAGCTGTTCCGCATCGGTCATCTGGGCTTTGTGTGCGATCGCGATATTTTAGCCGCTATATCGGCCCTAGAAGCGACGCTGCGCGAGCTAGGTTACGAAAGCATGACCCCAGGAGCGGGAGTTGCTGCTGCGGCTAGAGTGATGGCTGAATCCTGAAACCGTGAACAGTGACCAGTTCAATGACTTGTTGAAGCTTTATTTAGAGAAAGAGAGAACTTCAACCGCATCGGGCGATTATTAATAACTGTTTACTGGTCACTATTAAATAATGCTGCCTGGCAACAGGTTTCTAATTGAGACAATCACTTTTTTAGAGAAGAGTTGCTTGGTATTAGAAACAATATCAAGCAGGTCTTTAATCAGTCGGAAGAAGCTAATCACTAATGGCTGGTGGCGCTCTTTCTCAAACTTATCTTTGTTGAGAGCGAGCGCTCCTAGGCTTGCTTCTACTTCCTGTTCTATAGCAGCCACCCCGTAGAACTGATAGTTTTCAATCGCATTGCGAATATCCGTGAGTCTCTTTCGCAGTAAAAACTGAAGACTTGGCTCTAGTTGAGATTGATTGACGTTGCTAATTAACGATTCAACGTTAATTTTTAATTCCTTTTCCATCGCTCTGGCAAAAATGCTCATGGCACTGTCGTTGGCAAAAGAGTTACCGATAACGTGAGCCTTAAGCAGAATTTTCAAAAGACGCGCAGCGGCATTAGTGGGCTGTAGCTGTTGGTCGCGCATACGAGAATTAATTAAGGTCGGCTTGGCTCAGTCTTTGGTTAGGATTTAGCCACTGTCGTGTTTGAAGACACAGCAGATAAATCAACAGAACGAGACATCAAGACTAAACGACCATCCGACTTTTGACGAACGACCGGAAGACGAACTTCACGATACTCGCAGACGTTTAAGCGGCGATGCTGACGGCGTACACGGCGAATATCTTGATTAACCCTGGTGGCAATCGTCTTCAGTTCTCGAAGAGCCTCTTCCGTCTGTACCGAAAGCCGATTAATCTTTTGGACTTGCTTTTCTAGCCGTTTGAGGTTCGTTTCCACTCGCGACTGGTGCGTGTTTCTCGGGCTAGCAACGCCACCGGGCTTGTCTTTAGAGTGAGGTTTGTTTTGAACGAGCTCAATTCTTCTCGGCGGTTTAATGGGAAACAGTTCAATTGCTTTACGCGCACCAGGGGTTAATTGTTCTTGCGCTAAAGAGGAGGACGGGGCTAAACCTTTCGCACCTCGTGCTGATGTTTTCATGAGTCACATATTTAGTATTTAGTAATCCACTCGTATATTAGTACAAACGTATTACTAAATCAATATTTTTTTCTGAATTTTTTTCTTAACCTTTGCATAGAATAAGAATTACCTCTTCTTAAAGAGCGAAGACAAACCCTACAAAGTCAACGGTAGCGATCTCCATTTTTAGTTTGCACTGCTAACACAATTAACCAAACCTGCTTCTTTCTCAAAGCTTTTTAGCTAGAACAACACAATTCAGTCATTATTTTTAGTATTCGGCAATACATAAAATAACTGATTAATACCAATTAGAAAAAGTAATAGGAGACTTGATGAGTTGGGGGAAAGGGGAAGGGGTCAAGGGGAAAGGGAAGCACAGCAGCTCTTTGCTCTTGAACCTCCAATGCTTGGTTAGTTTAAGGAACTATCTGACTACTTTCGGTAAATAGCTCTCGTACAATTAAAAAGCTATAGGAAAGAGGAAATGGCAGCAATTACAGCTCTTGCTATCGGCAGCAGCGATGAGCTTTAGGAATCTCTCTGAGCAAGATCCATCCAGCGTTCAGTTGCTCGCTCTATTTCCTGGGTTAATGCTGCTAACTGCTCAGACAGTTCTTGGACTTGGGTAAAACCAGCCGGAGGATCGTGGTATAAAGTTTTTTCTAATCCTTCTTTTTCAGATTCCATTTCAGTAATCTTGCTTTCAAGCTGCTCGTATTCTCGTCTTTCGTAGTTAGACAAACGGCGGGGGCGATGAGCTGATGCTTTAGAAGGTTGAGAGGGAGAAGGACCGCGAGTACTTTTGCTGACAGCTTTAGATGCTTTCTTGTCTGAGAATTCTTTCGCTTGATTGGCTTCTCTATGCTTGTACTCTAAGTAAACCGAATAGTTGCCTGGGTAAGACCGTAAATGACCGTCTTCAAAGGCAAATATCTTCTCAACGCACCGATCGAGGAAATAGCGATCGTGAGACACCACAATGACGCAGCCTTGAAACTCTTCTAAGTATTCTTCTAATACCGCTAAGGTTTGGACATCCAAATCGTTTGTCGGTTCATCGAGAATCAGCACGTTAGGAGCCAACATTAGCACCCGCAGCAGAAACAGACGGCGCTTTTCTCCCCCCGAAAGCTTTTCGAGGGGAAGATACTGCTGATTGGGGGGAAAGAGAAAGCGCTCTAGCATTTGAGACGCACTAATTTGAGTCCCGTCGGCCAATTTTACGTACTCGCCCACCTCTTTAAGGTAGTCAATGACGCGCTGATTGTCTTTAAGCGCCACCAGCAGGTCGTCGGAGTGCTGATTGAAATAGCCAAAGGCAATGGTAGCCCCTACCTCTACTGTGCCAGAATCTGGTTCAGTGCGTTCAGTAATAATATCCATTAAGGTTGATTTCCCCACTCCATTGGGACCAATAATGCCAACGCGGTCTTCGGGGCTAAACTCGTAGGAGAAGTCTTTGATGATGGTTCTCTCTCCGTAGGCTTTGGAAATGTGGGCGAGTTCAATCACCTTTTTGCCAATCCGGCGCGTGGGAGTTCCCAGGCTCACTTTTCCAAGCGCTGCTTTAAACTCCTGTCCCTGCATTTCTTCAATGCGCTGAATGCGGGCTTTTTGCTTGGTGCTGCGGGCTTTTGGTCCTTGTTGCAGCCACGCTAACTCTCGTCGCAGAACTCCTTGGAACTTGCGTTGACTGCTAGCATCTGCTTCTTCAGCGAGGGCTTTCTTCTCCAAGTAGTAGGAATAGTTGCCATTGTAGGTAAACAGGTCGCCGCGGTCGAGTTCGATAATGCGGTTGGTGACGCGATCGAGAAAATAGCGATCATGGGTGACGAGAAAAATGGCTCCTCGGTAGCGCTGGAGATAGTCCTGAAGCCACTCTACAGACAAAGCATCGAGATGGTTTGTAGGTTCATCCATCAGCAGAATATCTGGTTCAGACAGCAGTGCCGCCGCTAGAGCAATCCGCTTACGATAGCCGCCAGAGAGATTGCCAACGGGAGTGTCGAAGTCTTGAATGCCTAGCTGAGTAAGCACAATTTTGGCATTGGTTTCCAGTTCCCAAGCATTAGTCGCGTCTATCTTTTCGGTAACGGCAGTAAGGCGCGACAGGAGCGCTTCTTGGGTTGAAGAACGGGCCAGTTGATGCGATAATTCCTCATACTCGCGCACTAGCGACATCTGCTCGCCACTATCGGCAAAGACCTGCTCTAGAACGGTATGTTTCTCATCAATATCTGGCTGTTGAGGCAGGTAAACCCGACGCAGATTGGAGTTTACCAAAATCTGCCCTCCGTCAATCGGTTCAATTCCGGCGAGAATCTTGAGGAGAGTTGATTTACCAGAGCCATTTGTTCCGATCAGACCCACTTTGTCTCCGGCATCGAGGCTAAAGTTAGCATCTCGCAAAATTTCTTTAAGGCCGAAATCTTTTTTGACTGACTGGAGAGTGAAAATACTCATTTTTTAGGAAACGAAACTATCTTCAACTTAGCATTTCATCCTGAAGCCAGAAGCCAGCAGTTTTCAATCGGAGGGACAGACTAATACCAATTAGAAAAAGTAATGAGATTGGTTGGTTGGGGAAAATAGTTCGGTGTCAGAACGGGTCAAGGGGAAGGGGCACCAGTTTTTCCCAGTTAACTTCCAACTCTTTGAGAGTTTGGGGAACTCTCTGACTACTTTTGATAAATGGTATAGCTTCTGAGTTGTCTGTTGATTGTTGATTGTTCATGTGTTCTTAAGTCTATACAAAATTCTGGCCAGTTCTCTGCGGGTCAAATGACCGCTACTGGGAATGCCGGAGAATGCTTGCTCAGGCTCAAATCCTAGTTTACGAACAATGATCGCTAAATGTTGCCGTTTGCAGGCCAGTTCGGGAGCAAACTGGTGATTTCCAATGCCGACGACGATGCCCTGTTGGTGGAGAGCAACAATATCGGTGTAAGCTGGGTGTTCTGGGGAAACGTCTTGAAATGGGGAAGCCGGAGGATAGCTTAACGTCAAATCAACAAGCTTGACCACCGCTGTAGCGATCGCTCCCCGAGTGACTGCTGCTTCCGGCATAAAATGCAGAGATTCTCGCTCTCTCGGCAATATGCCAGCAACAGCTAGCACTTGAATCGCCGTAAAATCAGGATCGTCGTGTCCGACATCATCGAACCAGCATAGGGGAACGCCCTGCTGAGTCAGCCAGTCCTGCAATTGCCGGGTAAGATTGGGGTCTGTGGCTATACGACGAACCTCGCACTCTTTTTCGAGGGCAAAAGCTGCTAAATATCCGCTGGCTTCTCCAATGGCCCACTCTACCGGATGCATGCGATAGGCCGCATTGGTAATGTGCGTCGTGCCGATACTTTTGGCAGACAAAATCAATCCGTCTGTATTAGTCGGAATTAAAGCACCAAGAGGAAGAGTAAAGGGCAGCGTGGCTTTGCCATCGCCCAGGTCAACGTGTCCAGGAGCATTATTAGGATGAAAATCAATGTAGTGATACTGCCCGATACCGACGCTATCGGGGAAACATCGTGCCCTCGCTGCCCTAGGAAAAAACTTTTGGGCGATATCTTCATGGCGAATGGTGGTTAAGGCAACGCCTCTTCTCGCCTCTCGAATATAGGGTTCCAGGGCAATGCCGTTTGCTGTCCCGGTAAGATCGCCGCGAGGTTTCAGGTTGATGCCGTTCGTTTGCAGCCAGTGAAGATAGGCTTGAGTGCGATCGCGTGCTCTCCTGATATTTTCCTGTCTTTCCTCCCGACTCACGCCAACTAGAACACCCCACAAATAATCGTTTCCGCAGCACACCGCAGCATCGCGCGGAGGCTTGTCGCCATCCCCCCGAGGACTCGTTCCCCAATTAATGATGGTGATATCGCCGTCTTGAGCCGCATTGCTTTGATGACTTCGATAGATGCGGCGATAGGTAAAGATTCCGAAGTCATCGAAAAAATCTTGTCTTTTCCAGGGAGGGTTCTGGTCTTTGTGCATCCAGAAGGTGCTGGTAAAATCCTGGATATTTAGCCACGGCTGGCGATCGTATTCGCTTGGTTTACCGATAGTGACTCCTTCGGCAGGTTTTTTTTCGACCACCGCACAAAAGGTAATTGCTTGCTGACAGAGAGGAAAAGCGCGATCGGGCAGAATGGCTTCCCCAGTATCGTGGCGAGACTCTTGCCCAACGCGCGACTCTATTCCTGACAACTCCAGCAGATCGCCCAAATCGGTGGCTTCAATGACCACCTGAGCATCAACGGTGAATTTATCTCCACGTCGTTGAAACTCCACTCCCGTAATGCACCGTCGCTGTCCCTCAATCTTCGTCAATACCGCTATCGGTTCAGCATGGGTAATGATAATTAATTTTCCTTGCTTGAGATAGTCTATCAGTGGCTCTTGAAGAGCCTGGGCAGCGACAGCAGGGGTGACGCACAGATGGCTGACCCAGCCGCCACCAGGATTAGCAACGACTCTACCATTGATGGGCTGTAATTCTCGCTGACGCTGGCGAAAGCGGCGGTAAGAACGGGAAATGGCAAAGGATTCTCCCCCGATACCATTTCTTTTCGCTATCAGCTTACCATCATCCGAGGCCGGCAGTGCTTGAGCGGTAAACTGGCCGCCAACGATCTGCTGTGGCTGGACTAAGCAAACCGCGCCTCCTCCCTGTAAAGCCGCTAAGGTGGCTGAATAAGCAGCCGTAGAGCCTCCCACCACTAAAAGAGGAGAAGATAGAGTTTGATTAGCTTGCGGTTGCGTTAATAAATCTGCAAATAAAGTCCCGTTTCGGAGCATGTCTTGTATTTGTGAAGATATCTCCCGTATTGCTCCGCCGTCAGGCCAAACAATTTAGGTGGGCTTCGCCCACCCAAAAGTCTAGCTAAACGCAGCACCCGGACGAAGTCTCTTTCAGAGGAGCTGAGTCCTACAGACACGCTACGCGAACGCTAACGGGGCGAACGTTTAGTCAGTGCTGCCTACTTGCGTAGATTCAACATCAGTTTTCGTCCATTCGGTATGGAAAAACTCATCTCTGGGCTTGTCGATGCGCTCATAGGTGTGTGCGCCGAAGTAGTCCCGCTGAGCCTGAGTCAGGTTTTGAGGCAGGCGATCACGTCGATAGGCATCAAAGTAATCCAAAGAAGCACTGAATGCGGGTACCGAAATGCCAATTTGGTTAGCAACCGATAATACATCTCTCCACGCCTGCTGGCGGTCTAGAATGGTTTGCTTAAATTCCGGTGCTAGCAGGAGGTTATCAAGATTAGGATTATCGATAAAAGCCTGCTGAATCTTACCCAGAAATCGCGCCCGAATGATACAGCCGCCTTTCCAAATCCGTGCCGTCTCCGATAAATTCAGGTGGTAGTTAAACTCCCGAGAAGCGGCTTGCAGCAGCGCCATGCCCTGGGCATAGGAGCACATTTTAGAACAGTAGAGAGCATCCCGAATCTTATTGATAAAGGATTTAACATCGCCATCGTATCGCTTGGTTTCGTTCCCCAGAGCTTTAGCAGCAGCGACGCGCTGATCCTTAAAAGAAGACATTACGCGGGCGTTAACGGCAGCGTAGATAGTGGGGATGGGTACGCCGATTTCCAGAGAATTAACCACCGTCCAGCGTCCCGTGCCTTTTTGTCCGGCTGAATCGAGAATTTTATCGATTAAATACTCACTGCCGTTTTCTTTGTACTTGAAGATGTCGGCAGTAATTTCAATGAGGAACGAATCTAGCTCCTCGGTCGTATTCCATTCGGCAAATACTTCGTGTAGCTGCTCGTTGCTGAGTCCGAGGGCGTTTTTGAGCAAATCGTAGGCTTCAGCAATAAGCTGCATATCGCCGTACTCAATGCCGTTATGCACCATCTTGACGTAGTGCCCTGCCCCCCCAGGTCCAATATAGGTGACGCAGGGTCCGTCCTCAACCTGAGCCGCAATTTTTGTCAAAATTGGCTCTACTTTCTGGTAAGCATCTTCTGTACCTCCAGGCATCAGGCTAGGACCATTGAGCGCTCCTTCTTCACCGCCGCTGACTCCCATCCCCATGTAGCCAAGTCCCGCGGCTTCTAACTCTTCGGTGCGTCGTTCGGTGTCGTCATACAGGGAATTACCGCCGTCGATGAGCAAATCTCCCTCATCGAGCAGTGGTTTAAGCTGCTGAATAACCGCGTCAACCGGTTTGCCTGCCTTCACCATCACCAGAATTTGCCGAGGACGTTCGAGGGTCTGCACAAATTCTTCGACGGAATAGGCGGGTTTGATGTCCTTGCCGTTTGCCCGTTCCGCCATAAAAGTCTCGGTTTTAGCGCCGGTACGGTTATAGACAGAAATTGGAAAACCACGGCTTTCCACATTAAGAGCCAGGTTTTCCCCCATGACTGCTAAACCAATTACGCCAAAATTTCGGTTGGTCATAGTTCTTGCCAATGCGTGTGTGTAAAGGGTTGCCTTCAACCTTAGCCCGATCTCGACACTCTTTCTGTAAAAAAAGAGAGGATCGAGGCTGCGAGCGACAGACAGATTACGCCTATTAAGTATAGTTTCTCTGGCTTGAAAAGATGCTCGGCATTTGGCTCGTTAGGCTTGCGCTATGCTGAATGATATCCAGTCTCAGTAGGCGACCGAAAAACTAGATGACACTAGAAGAGATTAGAGCCACAATTGAGCAGATGCTGGCCCTACAACGGCAAATACAGGAAACGCAGCTAAAAAACTTCCGATAATATTGCCCGCTTACAAGATTCAGTCAAGGCCAACAGTCAGCAGATTCAAGAAAACGGTCGGCAGATAGAAAACCTCAAAGAATTGGCTCGACAGGGCCGAGAAGACATTGCTATTTTGGTTGAAGAAACTGCCAAGCAAAGAGTGGAGCAAAGCGAGAAGTTTAATCAGTTTTATGAATATCAGTTGACGGCGGATAGCGATCGCCTCAACCTGTTAGAGAGACTGATAAAGCTAGAAAAAGAGGTCGAATAGCTTAAACAGCAAATGAACAACTAACATCGCTTTATGTCCTCGCTTGCAAGAATTGACGACGACGTTTTTGCCACACTTTGACAAAAGTGCCCAGATGACGTTCAAAGGAATTCCATTCTTCTACGCTAAGCTGAATCTGTTGCCAGGACTCTCTTGAAAGTAATCGCTGCGTCCAATCATTAACCTTAAAGTAGTTAGCTAAAGAAACATCTAGCTTAGGCAACATCGGCACTAACGTTCCAGCGACAATATCAGCTAAAGATAAATTCTCTCCACCAAAAAAAGAATTTTCCAATAATTCCTCAAAGAACGTTAAAACAACATGCGTTCTCTGTGTGCAGTACTCTAACTCTTGGGGCTTACGCGCATAAATTATTAGTCCAGCAACGGCAGGTAACAGTTCGCTCATCGCCACCGACTGCACCATCCGAACTTTGGCAATGGTCTCTGCATCAGCAGGCATCAGTGATGGGTGAGGGTATTTGGCTTCTAAATAGTCGAGAATCGCAGAAGATTCAATCACCCGCAAGCCGTCATCTATCAAAACGGGAATGTGGCTAAACGGACTAATCTGGGTGAATTCTGCCTCGTACTGGGAACCGTCCATCTTGACAGGAATAAGCTCAACAGGAAGCTGTTTTTCCAAGAGAGCTATCCATACCGGACGAGAGTAGAGAGACGGGCGAGCGTAGTATAAAGTCAGCATCAACAAAAATTTTTACACCAATTGGTCTTTAAAATAACTTGTTAGCCAAACCGTTTCACTCTTGATTCCACTAGGTGAGAAGCTGCTGTAGCTCAATCAAGTTGCCGTCAGGATCGCGAAAACAGGCAGACAAAAAGCCTCTATCCGGAAAGTTCCAGGGAGGACTAATAATCGTCACGCCTTGATGTTTAAGTTCCGCGACAGCTTCATCGAGGTTATGAACTTGAAAGCTCAAAGCAACGCCAGCATAGCTGCGTTCGTAGCTCATCGGTTCGTCAGGACCGACAAACTCTCTCAGCTTTTGGCGATCAAAAATGGAAAGGCGCGTGTTTCCGGTATTAAATTCGGTGTATTCATCATCGTCGTCAGCAAACGCCACTTCAAACCCCAAAACATCCCGGTAGAATTTTTTGCAGGCTTGGTAGTCACAGACGTTTAGCCGAGTATAGATGTAGTTAAGTTTCATCGTGTTCTTTGGTATCTAGCTACAGTTTATTATCTCAGCTCGTGCTGTTGAAGTGCGTCGGCTGAAAATTGCGATCGCATTTGCTGCCCCATAGCGGGAAAGTCAGTAAAGTAGCCGTCCACGCCGAGGTGAATCAACTGCTCGTACTCGGCTTCTGGAGAACCGTGATAGTCTGCTGCCAAAAAAATCGACTCGTGGCGAAGAGTGTAAACGTGTACCAGCAATCCGGCGGCATGGGCATCCTCAATCAGCGTTGTTGGCGCTAACAACTGGTGGTGCTGTTCGGGAATGACTAATCGCTTAGAAGGTCCAATGGCGCTCGCATAGGTAGCAATGTAAGCGAGTCCGGAAAGAGTGCAAAGCTCCGCATAGCTGCGTCCATCACCGTTGACAACGAAATCGTAGGGACTACCTGCTTCAGCAATAAGCTGTACCAAGGGAAAGCAGACTCCGGCTGCTGGCATGATAGTTTGAGCTAGTTCCTGAAGGTTGCTAACCTCAAAAGACTGAATGAACACCCGACAGGGAGCGCGGAAATTTTCTGCTAAAAGTGTATCGATAAGCTGCTGTCCGAGCGAGCAACGAATCGGGGTTCCATCGAGGAACGTTCCTTCCTGAGCAAAATAGGTTGGATGTTTCGTTTCGGGGTAGATGCCTACTTTGACTCCAGTTTCGGATTCAGTCTGTTTGATGAGCTGAATAATTTCTGGCAAGGTGGGAATTTTGAGCCCCTGGCCATCAAACTCAGTTCCGCGTAGCTGCGGCAAACGCTCTCTAGCGTTGAGAGTTTTCAGTTCTGCTAACGTAAAATCTTCAGCGAACCATCCTGTCACGGCTCGACCATCAACAATTTTAGTGGTTAACCGTTCAGCAAATTCCGGTCGAACGGCCACATCGGTCGTCGCTTCTACTACTTGTTTTGTCTGAGAGTTAATCGTCGCCAGGGCATTTTCATGACGAGCTACCAATACTCCGTCTTTAGTGACAACGAGATCCGGTTCAATAAAATCAGCACCGGAGGCGATCGCCCGTTGATAAGCTTCAAGGGTATGCTCGGGGCGTTCTCCACTGGCACCACGATGAGCAATTACGATGGGCGGCTGACCCTTTAACGTTTGAAAAGCAGTGCTCATCGGTCGTCATTCGTGCTAGCAGATACCCGTGATATCAATTCCCAGTTACCAATTCATCGTGCTGAGTATCAGTTATTTGACTGACTCATTGGCCACTGGTCACTGCCCTCTGTTCATTGTGTAAACAGCGGGTTGGGAATAATACTTTTATCGGCTTCTCCTCCCCATAAAAACTTTTGGTCAATCATGTCTCTAAAGGTATTCCAATCGTTGCTGCCGTTCTCAATCAATTTTTCTAAATGAAGCAAACGTTCCTGGGGATCGTTGTTAATAATATAGTTAAAAGAGCCAGAGAACAATAAAGCAGTGATTGTCGATTTTTGCGACTGTAATCTGGCTGAATTGACGCTCAGTTTAAACTGACATCGCGCCAGTTGATAGGTTAAATCGATGCCCGTTGGTAGACTTCCTTCGCTAATTTTCTGCCAAGGCCCAGGAGCAAGCAGTGTTTCAGTAATATAAGTTCCGGCAGCGCTGGGTTGATTGAGAAAAGGAACCAGAATCTTCGGATTGATCTCACAGGTTTGGTATTCGGCACCGGGTAGTTTTTGCACGTACCGGCGAGCGATTTCAGGAATGGCTAGTCTCTGGTCGTTAGCAATAATGGTTTGCAAAAACGTAATTGCCCCGGGTTGGGCAATCACGCTAATGCCATTATCAAAGCTAATCTGAGAAAAGTTAGGAGCTAAAACTGGCTGTTTATTAACTTCCCAGTCGTGGGGAACAATGCTGCCAAATTTCAGAAAATCTTCGCTGACGAGTGTTGGAGATAATTTTTTGGCGGCAATAACGATGGCTACTTCCTGAATTCTTTGGGCTTCATCGGTCTGTTTAGCTGCTGGAAAATTGAGAGCTTCCATGTTTTTGCTATTGGTATTGATTCATCTTTGTTAAATTACCCTATTAAAGATTAAAACCTGTTAATTGGTAATTCGCTCAAGTCACAAGTTCGATCTGATTTTCACTCAACCTTTACCGATGTAGCAAAGCAACAGCATAAACGGCAATTCCCTCTTCCCGTCCCACAGGTCCAAGGGTTTCATTGGTTGTGGCTTTTACACTAATTTGGTTTAGCTCTAGGGCCAAAGTTTGAGTAAGGCGATCGCACATGGCTTTAAGATGGGGCTTTAACTTGGGGCGTTCGGCAATGATGACTGCATCAATATTACCCACCTGCCATCCTTGCGACCGAATCAGTTCATAGACTTGCTCTAATAATCGTAAGCTGTCTGCTCCTGCCCATTGCGGATCGCTCGGGGGAAAGTAATGACCAATATCTCCGAGGCTGAGTGCTCCCAGTAGGGCATCCATAATAGCATGAGTTAAAACATCCGCGTCACTGTGTCCGTCTAAACCGAGATGATGAGGAATATCGACTCCTCCTAGAATGAGCGGTCTTCCTGCAACCAACCGATGAATGTCGTAGCCGTTACCGATGCGAATCCCAGTCATTTACCCTTTTTTTCAAGATACTCGTCGATTGTAAGACGTACTCGGCTGAATCTACCAGTAGCAAAGTTTCAGATTTTAAGTGATGTATTTTAAGGTGAAATAGCTTGCTCTCTATCACTTTTAAGCAATCGTCTCACCAGAGAAAGAACGAGCCTATTCGATGGTTAGAGGCATTGTTCTTTACATTTCTTTAAAATGTAGACTCACTCAATTACTTCGGCTTCAATCAGATTCACTATGACCTCCAACCAGCTTGGTCAAACTTACATTCCCCAATGGCTCTACAGCCGCCTTCTAGAGTTATTGATTTATCCCAGTATCTGGGTAGCAGCGGGAATTGCTTCTCTGGGAATGTTTGCCCAAGAAGTGATGGATCTAGCCCCAGATTGGCAGCCAATCGCGCTGCTGTTTGTGATGGCGCTGATTCCCTATAACTTAGATCGAGTTTTTGATTCCTATGTCCAAAAAATACCAGAAGAGCAGATTCAGTCTTACTTTCGCCAGCCAGGAATCATTATTTTACTCTTGGCAGCCGGGGGAGCAACAGCCGCGCTGTTGTACTTTGCTCCGGCACGAGTACGCCTCGTTAGCTGTGCCGGAATTGTGCCGTTACTATACGGTATCCCACTATTTCCCTGGCATCGTCAAGGACTGCGCTGGTATCGGCTGAAGGATATTCCGGGTTCTAAAGCCTGGATCGTTGGGAGCGTAATTACCTATGCTGTGGTCGCTTTGCCTCTTGCCTATGCTGGGGCAGAGTTCGACCGCGTTGCCGCACTAACCACGCTATTTCTGTTTGTGTTCATCGTGACCAATTCCCATACCTTTGATATTCGAGATGTAGAATCCGACCGCCACAAAGGGGTAACCACGCTACCGCTGCTGGTTGGAGTGCGGGGGACGAGAGTTGTCTTAACGGCGATGAATGGTTTAATGCTGCTGGTCATGACTTGGGGATGGACAACCGGGCAAATCGTCTACTATCCAGAAATGGTGCTCGCGACAGGAATAACGTTGAGCTATATCTGGGCGGTTACAACAGAAACACCCCGTCGAATTTATAGTATTTGGATTGACGGCTGTTTATTTGTTCCCCTGCTGCTGCACTGGAGCTTAGCCGCGATCGCTCGGTTGAGCTAGGGGTTGACAAAAACAAATGATGTTCTATACTTGAGGCAGGTGGTGAGGAGTAAAGTGAAAAACGCCTGGAGTCGAAACACGGAAAGACGCCCGGGCGTTTTTCTATGGGCAGACGTAATGGTTAGAAGCGGTAGTGGCGATCGCTCACCCACAGGCTCACTGGCACAGATTTTCCCCGTCCGTTTACTTTAACCTCTACGACAAATGCCTGTTCTCGGGTTTGGGATATCTCGGTATTAATTTTCTCGCGTCTGTCTTCTGGCATATAGTAGGTTTCTAAACCATAGTCGATCCAGCGACGATTGACGACTCCCTGTAAAGCAACGCGATTGTTTGGTAGTTCATGGGGACGTTGCAGGCTGACCCCAACCGGTTTCCAGGCTTGGGGAGCAGTGGTGTCTGTCGGGGAGGCAGCAGGAGATTCTACAATGACGAATAGAGTGCTTCCTGAGGGAAGCTGGCTGCCTGAACCAAGCTGCTGGACTGCTTGGTTCCAGCCGGGAAGCCGTTTAAGAGCGTCTACACGAGAAACATCGTATCTTAAGGTTTGGGAATACCCCCGCAACAGGTCATAGGGATCGACAGGGACAGTCTGAAGCACGACCGTTCTTCCGGACAGGAGAATATGAAAAGCTTGAGCCGGAATCGCCGCAATTAAGCCCACTTGCAGCAGCAGCGGTAGCCAAAACCGCCACTTCGAGAGCGCACGGTGAGGCTGAGGCCGTGTAGAAATCAGAAATTTGCTCTGAGCGAGATTCGGTTTAGTCATTGGTGCATTACCGGTGAAATCAGGGATTCAATCGAGAAGACAATCGCTTTGTTTCAAAGTGGCGAACGTACCGCTCGAACCAGAGTCCAGCCGCCATCACAGTCACTCCACAGCCAAACAGCACGATAGACTTTAACAGTAAGCCAGTGTTATATTCCAGCATCCGAGATAGGAGCTGTAGCACCAGCAGAAAAATGCCGCCCCAAAAACCTAAGCGAGTGCCGCTAGCAAGAGATTCTCGGATTAAGCCAATGGCTAACCCAGCAAGCAGCAGGTTAAACGTAAAGGTAGCGATCGCTCCTAAAGCCCCCATGTTAATCTGCCACCAAACGACAGCCGTGGCTATAGCAACCATGCCAGCGATCGCAGTACTGGTAGCGTCGAGTCGCCAACCTCGCTTTCCCACTCGATACCCCAAACGCCACCAGGCAAACACCGTTAACCCTAGCAGCACGAGGATATCTATTGTAATGAGCCAGTGCCAGTAGTTTGATCGGGTTGCATCAGCGGTGGATGTCCAAGCCTCTTGCCATACTGTGTTGAAGGATAGGCTAAAGCATACTACGGCAAGATAAATGAGGGCTAAGCGGCAGGCAACTGTATCAAAATAAGCCCAGGGGAGCCCCCAAAGGGCATCTTGATAAGCCCACAACAGCAGAGGTGGAATAGCCAAGACAATCGCGATTAGAGAATTCCAAGCTAGTTGGGGAGTTTCCGCCACGGCGAGCGCTCCTGCGGTGCTCACTTCTAAAGCAACAGTCACCAAGGCACTTCCGAGTCCAAACAGCCAGGGAGAACGACACCAATAGGCGAGGGGAATAAACAGCATACTGGCAAGAAGCGACATATGCTGTAGCGCCAAGACAAAGGGGGATATCCTTAAAGTAAATAAATCTGGGATGCCAAGACAGTAGCCAACAAAGGCTAGCAGAAGCGCCAGTATTCCCAACAGCGTTATGCGGAGGCTATATGCCATCGCCAGCACTCCCAGCGACCAAACCAGGTAAAGTTGATAAGCCGCTCCACTCAGATGAAACATCTGAGACATCAGCCCTAGATTCGCTCCCAAAATCAAACTGCCTAACAGCAGTAGCGCCTGTCCGAGGCGCTGCCGTGTAGAATGCTGCCATAGGTAAAAACCACCAGCGCTGACGCTGATAAATAAGCTAAGCAGAAGAAACACTTTAATCTCTCGCGTCCACTGCTGCCAGTTTGCCGCGACGAACGTAATCGCGGCTAAACCGAGGAGAACGCTGCCTAAGCCGAGCAGAATCGTTACAAAGCGATCACGGCTAGCTGTATCTAGCTCGCTCAACCCATAGCGGTTGGCAAGTTGTTCGGAGATATTATGACTGACAATTCCTTCCGCCTGCCACTGAGCGAGTTCTTCCCGAAGCTGATAGCGGAACTTTTCTGAAACCATGATTCAAGTTGCTAAAGATGGCGCTTTAGCAATAGCTCTGCATTTCTAGCCTAATCTTCGGATTTGAGAACAGCGCTCGGCCTGTGCCACTTTTCGACGTGGTTTTTACTGTATTGGACATCTTTATATCAATAGGCCATAATTTTATTACTTAGAAATAAATTTCAACAATCCCATTTAAAAGATTGATCCAGAGCAAAGAATTGCTTTCTTATTGTCTGAGTTTTTAGCAAGAGTTACTCTATTATGAAGTATGCCGAGCTACAGAATTACCTTAGACCATACAAGCAAGCGGGAATAAGCAGCATTAAGCTTAATGCTAAAAAGGCGGTATTGGAAAATGAATATCAACGTTGCCTTCAACAGGGTTTATCTAGTCCTCAACTGCAAAGAAGAATTGCTCATCATCAGAAAGTCAAAAACGTACTTCAGAAGCAAACTTTAGCTTCTTTGAAAGCTCGGGTATATTCCATTACGGGATTGAGAACCGTTCAAGAGCTTCGCCAAAACTATCCTCAAATTAGGGGGCAAGGGTTCAACTTTAGAACGAAGCAAGCTTGGCAAGAATGCTTGAAAATTATAGCAGTAATTCATCAAGAAACCCTAGAGTTTGAGCGCTTTAAAGCAGAAATTGAATTGAGAGTGGAGCAGTATAATTCTCTCCGTCAAGGATTAGGAGAGGACAGTTCGCTTCCTTTTCAAGAGCTTCTTGAACTAAAAGATGTTGTTAGTCAATATATTCCCGACACATTATCTTTAACGCCACAACAGCAACTCATGCAGGCTTGGCTGGGGCAAACTTTATCAACTCACAATATTCAAGTTTAGGAGTAAAAATGGCGCATCAACCGAGCTTTGCTTGTAAAACTGGGCAAAATCTGACTGCTGAAATGTGGTACTGGGTAGACAAAATTGAGATATTTCCTCCATTCGAGCATGAAGGGCAAGTATGCATTCTCGACACTCGTTTCAACCAACCGACCCCATACGTGACAGCAACCTGCGACCAGTTACGTCATGGGACTACTAACTATGAGGATGAGCTGCTGCCAGCAATTAAGGCCACTGATTATCCTTTTTCCTGGAAAGAAGCAGTTCTCAACACAGTGAAATATCAGGCAACTCGGCGAGCATTTAAAGCTCAGCACGAATGGATTGTGAGCAACGCAACCGTTGACAAAAGTAACATTGAGCATCTCAATCGAGAAATCGGAAAATTGCGGGAGCTTGCTAAAGAGGCAATTTTTGAAACAGAAGTATATAAAAAACTTCAGAAAGGATACGAACAGGAAGTAGCTCGTCGAAAACAACTAGGAGAAAGTAATAAAAGCTTAGGGCGCAGAATTTCAGGAGTACGCAGTAGCTTTCGCTCTATTTTTAGAAAAGCTGACTCCATGAGTAAAGAAGATATCATCAACAAAATCAAAGAAATAGATCAGCGGATTGCAAGCATAAAATGTCGTTAATCGAAGCTTTGGAAAAAGTAGGCTTTTTAAGCGATAAACGCTTAGAATACTACTACCAAGAAAAACTCCATCAGGAAGTTGGAGGACAGCGCGAAGTTGTACTTCCCAATAGAAAAAGAATCGATCTGCTGACAAAGACAGAATTAATTGAGGTTAAACACGCTAAAAAATGGTCTAGTGCAATTCACCAACTACTAGCTTATTCAGCTTACTATCCTAATAAACAAAAAAGATTACATCTGTTTGGCCTTAGTTCTGTAAAAGACCCACGCGCTGTTTTCGACGCAGCAAGAAAAGAGTGTGATGCTCACGCAATTAAGTTAACTTGGGAAGCCTGAAGGCGAAAAGGAGCGATCGCCTGTTGACCCGCATACTCAACCAGCGATGCTCCTCCTTTCAAACTCTGCTCAACTCAGACGCTAGCGCCGTCTGGAACGCCTGCGACTACCGCTAAAACTCTTGCGGCGGCTACCGTAACGGCTGCCAAAGCTGCTAGGGCTCTTTCTAAATTTAGACGGGTTACCAGAAGAACGGAGGTTACTAGAACCATAACCAGAACCTGTCGCTCTTGTTTTATTAATCGGCTTACGAGTGCTGGTTGCAGGATTTCGCAAACGTCCAGTGGTTCTCAGTGCTTGACGATTTTTGACGACAGGTGGCGGTGCTTGATAGCGGCTCTGATAGCGGTTAACGGCCTGGGAGTAGGAGCGACCGTAGCCACCGTAGCCGCTAAGAGTTCCTCCTGGCTGATAGATAGGCGGCATGTAATACTGAGGAGTAAACAGTAAACTGCCCAACGCTTGACCGGCTAACGCTCCAGCAAAAGGCGTCCAAAAACCGGAACGCCGCTCAACGATAATTGTTTCCGGTTCGCCAGTTTGCGGATTAATTTGAGTATCCGTCACGTTGTGGATATACTCAAACTTGAAATCTTCGCTCAGATAGGCCACCGTCTGACTCCCATCAACTTCTAGGTAAGATTTTTCTCCAGAAGCAATCTGTTCTTCGGTGAGCCGCGCCATCTGTAGTTCGGTGGAGCGAAACGCTGAAGGGTTTCCGGGAGGCGTATTCAGCAGCATCAGCCGATACTCCCCGGTGGCATCATCGTAGGTAGCCTGCTGGATAGGATATTTGCCGTCCTCAATTGAGGATGTTTGCGTGGCTACAGCAACACTATTGTTAAAGCTTGCTTGGGCGGGTGGAGAACTACAGGCAACGGTAGTCCAGCATAGAGCGATCGCAATTAGAAGAGCCGTTAATCGACGAATCATCATAGTTAAAGGTTTATCTTTATAAAGGAATTAATTCAGGAAAATTGAGCAAAAGCTGCTCATCAGTTAGTTCATCTCCCAACTGTGCTGGGGAGAAATGAACCTGAATCGCCCGCAGTTTTTCTTGATAATGTAGATTAATTAAAGCTTGTAAACCAGCGGCGAGCGCCTCGACTTGAGCCAAATCAGTTTCTAATTCCGGCACCTCTCCTTGGTAAGCGACAGCGATCATCACAACGATGTTGCGAGTGACGGGAAGGGAGAGAGATTCCTCTTCATCACTCAAGTTTGGTTCGCTGAGATATCTCTGTGCCGAATCGGTAAACAGTTCTGTAACCGCATCTCCAGCTTCCCCTTCGTCGAAGAAAACGTCTCCTTCATTAGCGGCAGATTGCCAGTACTCGCTAAGCTGAAGCAGGTTTTGGCAAATTTGAACCAGTCCCTCTCCTAAAACCTGTAGCTCTCCTTCGGCAGCAATGGCCTCCCGCGCTGTCTGGTTGAGAACTCCCAGCAGGGGAGCTACGTCTTCTCCCGCTAGATGAATAAACAATCGGCAGACGACAAACCGTTGCTTGCCTGCTAGTTGATGAAAGCGCTCTCTCCAGTTCATAGCTTGCTTGTCTAGATTGAAAGGGCTGGCCTCTGTTGGGCTTATGGGACTGTAGCAGTCGGAGTAGGCATCCGCAACGTTGAGAAGTGCTGGCAGGATTTAAAAATGTTAGGGGAAGTTGGATGCAAGCGGCAGCATCATTAATAATAGCAGGAACACAATCCTGAGCGGCTCTCACCTTAGTCAGGCTTAAATTAGCTCAGGTTACCCAAAGTTCCACCGGAAACTATTTTGACTGCTTTAAGCTTGCTCCAGATTGATATTCGAGCCGTTCACTGTACGAGATGTATAAAAGATGCGCTATTCTCGTATTCATAAATCCTCAACTTGGTAGAGTTCCTAAAGGCGATCGCCAAGGTTACTATTGTGGCAATTATCTACTAAAGTGAGCGAGCGCTTGACAAGTATCAGTAAAATGCCCCGGTAACGGATGGCACGAAAGTTAGAAATACTTATGGTCCCAATGGGAATAAAAGCAATGGAGGTAATAGAACACAGTGACTCTAGCAGAAATTCTTGAAAAGGGTGGCGTAGCAATTTGGCCCCTGCTATTCCTATCAGTATTAGCTTTAGGAACAATCATTGAACGGGTTTGGTTTTGGTCGCGGGTGCTTATCAAAGAAGAGCAGGTTCTTAACCGCATTATGGAAACAGCAATTCGCAACTGGGATGCAACAGAAGAAATCGCTCAAGGCTACAGAAAGCAACCCATTGGTAACTATCTTTATGCCCCTTTGCGGCTGCGCGAGCCAGAACCGGAAGTCTTTCATCTGGCCCTAGAAGCCGCTGCTGATGATGAATTAGCGCTGATGAGGCGAGGGGATAAAGTGTTAGAAGCGGTGATTGCTCTCTCTCCGCTGCTTGGGCTGCTAGGAACCGTTCTGGGCTTAATTAATTCTCTGCGCTCAATTCAAATCAGCGACTTAGGAACGGCTTCGACAACCGGTGTCACTCTCGGAATTGGTGAATCTCTCATTTCTACGGCGGTGGGTCTGATTGTGGCGATTGTTAGCTTGGCATTCTATCGTCTTTTTCAAGCTTTTTGGTCCAACCAAGTGCGAGTCTTTCGCAAAGCAGGCAGTCAGCTAGAAGTAATCTACCGACAAAGATGGATGGAGCAAGAAGACTACCCGATAGAGACGAGATTTGAGAGGCCGAGAAGAATTGATAAGTAAACTGGGAGGCGCTCCGCACTGAAAGTGCGATCGCCGTTCAGTTGAGTAGGATAGTTAAAGAATTAATATTAAAAAGCACTATCAAAATCCACTATGGCACAAGCGTCAGGTAAACACAACCGCAGGCAGGACCACGTAGCGGCTCGCCCGCTGAAGCTGTGGCAGGACACTTCCACCGCCCAGGAAGTACGCATCGAAATTATTCCGCTGATCGACGTGATTTTCTGTATTCTGACCTTTTTTATTCTGGCAGCCGTTGGGTTTTCGCGGCAGCAGGCGATCGGTCTGTCTCTGCCTCAAGCTAGTACAGGAACTCCCCAGATGCGCGAGATACTGGTGGTGAGTTTAGACGATTTGGGGCAAGTGTATGTTGAAAAGCAGGCCGTAACTCGCAATCAGCTTCAGCAAGCCATTAGAAACTATCACCAGCTCAATCCGGGCGGTTTGATGGTGCTCAACGCCTCCAGAAGCGCCAGCTACAACGAGGTTATCGAGGTGCTCGATTTGCTGCGGGAAGTGGGCGGCGATCGCGTTGCGCTAGCCACTCTCCCTGAATCGGAGTCAGCAACGGCTGAGCCAATTCCCAACAGCAATCCCTATCTTCCCATTCCGGGAGGAAGCTTCAACCCACTCCAGCCCAATGTGCCCATTCCCAATCAAGGCTCGAGCAACCCCCTACCGCCCAACTACTCTCCAGCACCTCCAAGTAGTGAATAGTCGCTCCGCGACGGGGAAGCGCCGCAGGCGCTACTGCATCCGATCGATTGTGCGATACTGAATCGCTTCGGCAACGTGGGATGCTCCGATGTTTTCCTCTCCGGCTAAATCGGCAACGGTACGAGAGACTTTTAAAATTCGGTCAAATGCTCTTGCTGACAGCCCTAGTTTACGAATGGCTCCCTCTAGAAGAGAGCGACTGGCATCGTCTAAGGGACAGAAACGGAGTAGCTGGGCAGACTGCATCTCGGCATTGCAGCGTACCGTTAGTTTTTGAAAGCGATGACGAGCGCGATCGCGGGCTGCAATCACGCGCTCTCGCACGGTTTGTGACTCTTCTCCCGTATTCTGGTGAGTCAGTTCCTCTGGCTTGAGGCGATTGACGGCAACCTGTAAATCAATGCGGTCCATTAATGGACCAGAAAGCTTAGCCCAGTATTGCTCCCGCTGCCGAGGAGAACAGGTACAGGCTTGAATCGGGTCGCCAAAATAGCCGCAGGGACAGGGATTTGTGCTGGCAATCAGGGTGAATTGCGCTGGAAAAGCCACCGATTGACGAGTGCGAGAAATCGACACAAAGCCATCTTCTAAAGGCTGTCGCAGGTATTCTAGGACAGTGCGCTTGAACTCTGTTAATTCATCCAAAAACAAAATCCCTCGGTGAGACAAAGATATTTCTCCTGGACGAGGAAAGCTACCGCCTCCTACTAAAGATGGACCGGAAGCCGAATGGTGAGGGCTGCGGAAGGGGCGATCTGTAATCAGCGAGCCGCGCTCCTTGAGTAACCCCGCTACAGAATGGATTTGCGACACTTCTAAGGCTTCCTCAAAGGTTAAGGCGGGCAGAATACTGGGCAGTCGCCGAGCCAGCATGGTTTTTCCGCTTCCTGGAGGCCCAACAAAAATGAGGTTGTGTCCTCCTGCCGCGGCAATTTCTAGGGCACGACGGGCATGGGATTGTCCCTTGACATCTTTCAAGTCAGGACCACTAAAAAACGACTCTTGCTTTGGGAATGACACCTTAACAGGAACCACCTTTTCCGGGTGATTGAGAAAGGCCGTCACTTCTGAGAGGTGGTTAAATCCGTAAACCGATACTCCCTTGACAACGGCGGCTTCTTGAGCGTTCCCCGCTGGCACGACTAGTCCAGCCATGCCCAACTGTTTGGCGGCGGCAGCAATGGGTAACACTCCCGACACAGCCCGCAGTTGACCGTCTAAAGAAACTTCACCAAAAAAGAGAGTATCTCCGAGAAGCTGAGGGTTGACCTGTTCAGAAGCAGCTAAAATGCCGATGCTAATGGGCAAATCAAAGCTTGGTCCCTCTTTGCGTAGGTCGGCGGGAGCCAGGTTAATTACAATCTTACGAACTGGAAAGGCAAAGCCAGCGTTCTTCAAGGCAGCTTTGACTCTTTCTTTCGATTCCTGCACAGCGGCATCGGGTAAACCGACTACCACCGTTCTCGGCAGTCCGCCGGAGACATCGACTTCTACGCCGACCTTGACTGCATTGATGCCGACAACTGTCGCACTCCACACCCTCGCTAACACAGGCTATTCCTCTCGAACTTCTCGCTAGTATAGTGGGTGACACTGTTGCTCTCGAACCGAGAATCTACCGATTTCTCCGGGTTAGGTTGAATCGGGTTACGGAGAGGAGAGGGAAACTGTCCCTCCGGGACGGGGAAGGGGATTAGATTTATTGCTCCTTTATTGGTAATTAATCTGAAGCCTCTTCAAAGGTTTTTTCAGAAGTAATTGGACGTTCGCCATCAACGTTAAGCGTTTTCTTCACCTCAAAATCGTTCGCGACAACCGGACGCTTACCATCTATATCCATGACTGCTTTGACCTCAAGCTCGCCACGATTAACAGGACGCTCTCCATCGACCTCAAGGGCCTGATCGGACTCTAGTTTATCAGACACAACCGGACGCTGACCTTCTATCTCGAAGGTGTCTTGAACTTCTTCGCTAGCAGACTCGATGGGACGCTCGCCATCAACGTCAAGCGTTTTCTTAATCTTTAGTTCGCTGTCATCGATGGGACGATGACCATCAACATCGAGGGTTTTGGGTTGCTGTTCGTTACTCATTTCTAATCAAGTTTGTTTAACGGACTTCAATACCTATACTATTTCTCTTTCTAGATGCGGCACAAGCAGCGCCAGAGGCGCGGGAAAAGGAGTAATGATTTAGCTTGTTCCTCAGCCCTGTGTTTTTTCCCCGTCCCGGAGGGACAATTTTCCCTTTCCCCGTTCCGGAGGAACTTAGGCCAAACTAAATTCCATCGCCGAAAGATTCGTAGCGGAATCGACCGAATTCTCTAGCTTGAAGCCGCACTGTTCAAACAACTCCTGAAAGTGCTTGCGGGTGCGCCAGCCGCCACCGGGAACGGCAACGTTAATCTGAACAGCAAAAATTCCCGGCATAATGCCATCTGGCGCTACTTTTGGCTCGTCAATTTCAGGAACAAACGCCTGCATCAGGAAAAGCCTGCCGTGAGAAGGTAGGGCTTCTCGACAATTGTGCAGTATTTTCGCGGCATCTTCGTCGTTCCAGGCGGAGAGGAAATACTTCATCACGATAGCATCTGCTCCTTTGGGAACCGACTCAAATACATCTCCCGTCTTGATTTCAACGTCGTTGGTAGAAACGCCCTGCTTTTTGAGGTAGTCGGTGGCGGTTTCAGCGACGTAAGGAACATCAAATAGAATCCCTTTGCAGCCAAACCGCTTCACAATCCGGGCAATCAGTCCTCCCTGTCCGCCGCCAACGTCCATCACCGTGCCAAACTGATTAAAATCCAGCACGTCCAGTAGCGGATCGACGGTATGGGAGGTTAAATAGCTCATCGCTTTAATAAAAGTATCGCCACTCCACTCGTTGTCTTGGCAATACTCGTACACGCCCTTGCCGTTGGCTAATTCAAAGGGAACTACGCCCTGGCGGAGGGAGTCTTCCAGCACTTTCCAAGAGTCCCACTGGGCTGGTTCAATGAGGTGCATAATTAAATGCGCCATCGAGGGTTCCTTGTTAGTAACGAGAAGAGAGGAGGTGTCAGTCGGAGCAAACACCCGTCCTGGCTTCTCTTGCAGCACTCCCAGGTGTGCTAAGGCGCGAATGGGAAAATAAAGTCTTTCCGGTTCTGTCTGGGTTTTTTGGGCTAAGGCTTCAATACTCAACTCTCCCTCTTCTTCGAGAAGATCGAAGATTCCTAAGCGACAGCCAGTGTAAAGACACTGACTTTTCACAAACGCCAACATCATATCGAATAGCTGACTTTTTGCTTCTTTTAAATTGTCCTGGATGGGTGCAGTGGTCATTACTCTTTTACTTTTGTAGTGATAACTGGAATTTTTAGTTGGGGAAAAGGGGAAGGGGGAAAGTTGCTCCGCAATGGGAAAAGGGGAAGGGGGAAAGGGGAAGGGGATGCTGATTAAGTTTGTTCTTAGCTTCTGTGTTCTTTCCCCGTTCCGGAGGAACTATTTCCCCTTTTCCCTGCGCCTGCGGCGCTTTCCCTTTTCCCGTCCCGCAGGGACTCTTACACAGATTACATGGAATTGGTATTGGGTAAAACCCGCAGGAGTTGATTGCCGTGACGCTGAAATTCGTAGGAGACTGGTTGAATCTCGACTCGATAACCTTTTGCCCTCAAGGTATTGATAACGGGCTGAAGATGAGGCGATCGCTCTCCGCTAAAGTGAGTCAGCAACGGAAACACGCGCACCTCTGTCGCTACGCGGCACATTTCTAGAATGGAGGCAATATGAAACTCCAGCGAAAGCTGCTCTGAATAGGTAAACAACAGGTGCGAACAGAGGGCCAGATCGAACTGGTGATTGCTAAACGAGAGCTGGGGCAGTGCTTCAGTGACGTAGCGTCCTTGTTTAACTCCTTGCGGAAAATCCGCTAAAAACTGCTTCATGCTGGCCATTCTCACTCGACCTAGTTCTTCAGGAGAGGAAATGACGTTCCACACAAAACGGTCTTGATTGGCCCGAACTGCCTCTAAAACAACGGCATAGGTTTCTTCGATGCGCTGAGCAATTTCGCGGCGGCTAAACTGGTAAATCGGATCGCAAGAGACAACACGCTCGCCTCGCTGATGCATTTCGGCATTAAAACTTGCGGGTCCGCCGCCGCAGTCAAGAATCGTGCCGAACTCAGCCGGGTTGAGATTAAACATCCGCCGATATTCGTCGAGCGATCGCCCCCAGGGAACGACTGTCTCTAAAATCGCCATTAATCGCCACCAATTTCTACCAGCTTGCCGATGTTAAAGTCAATTCTGATCCAGCCTTTGAGCTTGCTCAAGTTTTTCAGCAGCAGCAGCGGAATTTGCCAGTGATGCACCATTAAAAAGGGCAGCGGATCGGAGGCGGCAAAAATAGCGTCTTTGCCGCGCGTGAGATTGCTAAACCACTGTCCGAGCTGCTGTAAGGAGCGAACCTCGTTGAGTCGCCACACTTCATGATATAGCCAGTAAGTCGGCTTGCTGTCGGGTAGCGGCTGCAAAGGTTCTGGCAGCGGTTCTTGGCCTAAATACGCCTCGGCTACCCCGGGATGGTTATAAAACATGGTGATAGCAGAATGGGTTCGAGGATTGCATTCGATGGCATATACCGTGCCGTCTTCTGCTTGAATAAAGTCAAAGCTGGCTTGTCCAGTGAGATGATTTGCTTGAGCGAAACGACTCACCCACTCTAAAATCTCCGGCTTGTCAACGTTTTCATAATTAACCTGAAACGCCGAGGATTCGCAGCAGCAGTGCAGCCGTAACTCGCCGTTGCGAATGGTGCTGTGGGTACAGTATTCTGTCCCGGGAATAAATTCCTGCATGATCCAGGGCTTCTCTGGACTGATGGGCAAACTCTTTACAAACGCCTCGGTTTCTTGGGAAGTGGCACAGGGAAGCTTGGTTAAATCGAGGCGGCGTACCGAGTCGTAGGGTATGCTTTTGAGGATGTAGGGACGCTTTTCGTTGGAGAAATCAAAGTCTAACACCTGCTTGGGATCGTCAATGCGAAAGGACTTTGGTACGGATAAGCCGATAGAACGAGCGTTTTCGGCAAAGGCAAATTTGTCGTCAAGCATCCTAGTCACATCCGGGTCGAAGTGAAACACCTCGCAGCAACCCGACAGCGCCACTTTAGCCAGGGAATCGTAATAACTTGCTACCGGACTACACACCGGAATATAAACATCAACGTTTTCCCGTTTGGCAATGTCTAGCAACCCCTGGGTATATCCTTCTAGGTCTTTCTGCGGTGCTGGAACAGTGTAGAAACGCGCCACCGCGTTAGAGTAACGATGTCCTACTAGCCAGTATTTATGAGTTTCAACCAAGACCACTCGATGACCAGCCGCATGAAACGAGCGAGCCAACTGTAGCGCTTTGGTCATTTTGCCGCCCGTGAGCATAATTGTTTTTGGGTTTTGGGCAGACTGAGGAGGACGGCGGACTAAATTCCGCAGCCAAGCTAACAAAACAATGAATAAGTTTAAGGGGAAAGCCAGCAGCAGTAAGGCGAGAGTTCCCAAATTTTTGAAGAGAGCTTCTGCTTTGGTCCAAACAACAAATAGTAGTGGTGCCATTCCGTTAATTCCTTTGTGCCTCTTGCCTGAACGGCGGCGAAGCCGAAGAGACTATACATCATACCAAACTAATTGAAATAGCCACACAGTCAGCGCGTTTTTCTGTTGAGCTACCGTGCATCCTGGAGAATTGCCGATAGTCAATTTACCCTAGTACTCAGCGATCGCGCTTTTCCGTCTGGCGAAGGACTTTAGTAAAAATCCGCAACTCATGATGAGTCTAACCCAACCTCGATTCATATTGCTCTAAGCGGACGGACTGGCACTGCTTCTGAGTCAACGGTCATGGCCAGGGGACTGTATTGGTTGTCCAATTGACTAATAGAAGGATAAGTTTCTGGCATGGCACTCCAAAATAGGACAAATCCAAACGCCGTCACTGCGGCTAGAAAAAAATATCCGGTCGAGTAATCCGTTACCTCCACAAGCCAACTCGCCACTAAATTACTCAAGGCTGAACCGATCCCAATACAGATGCTGATGGCTCCTTGCACCAGTCCGTAGCAGCCCTTGCCTTTGGTTAAATCAACAACCATAAGCAGAAACACGACCCCAAACAGACCAGAAGCAATGCCGCTGAGTAACTGGAGACAGACAATCGCGGTTGGTTGCTCGATAAACACGTACAGGATAGCCCGCAGTACGACTGCCCCAAAAGCCGCTAGCAACAATGGCTTTCTTCCCCAGCGGTTAGAAGCCTCTCCTGCCCAGTGAGAAATCGGAATCATCGTTAGTAAAGCCACAACAGCGCAGCAGGAAACGTACAGACCAGCATGGGCATGACTGCTCAACTGCTGGCTCATTAAAGGCAGCAGCGCAGCATTGCCAAAGTGAAAAAAAGAGACGCACAGAGCGAGAATTAATAATCGGCGATCGCTTAAAATCGTCCACAGGCTTTCTCCTGATTCGACAGCAGCAGTCCGTGCCTGCTGATGGTTGATATCGTGCTCGCGAATCTGAAAAATCGAGAAAATTGACGCCCCACACAGCAGTACCAGAAAGTAAAAAGTCCATTGCAGTCCGCAGAAGTGAGCGAGGAACGCCGCGGCGATCGCCGCGGCGACACTGCCGCTATGGTTAAACGCTTCGTTGCGGCTCAATCGCTTTTCTAATCCTTCATAGCCCGTGATGCCTAAAGAAATAGCCGCTTTGACTGGAGCAATAACGACAACGGCGGCTCCAATGGCCGCTTGAGCGCCCATGACAATCGGTAAACTGGTATGGTGACTCATCACCAAATAGCTGAGGCCGATCGCCGCAAGGGCACAGGCAATCAGCGCTCGCTTGCGCGGTAGAGCATCGATCAGAGCGCCCACCGGCACTTGAGCCATCATGCCAGTAATATCGGTGGCGGCAGTGATTAATCCGATTTGGGTAGCACTCCAGCCGTTTGACTTCAGGTAAACAAATAAATACGGAGCAAACACGTTGCCAATGTCTGCCAGAAAGAAATTGGAGCGGTCCAGCGCTTTGAGGCTGTAGGAAGCAGGGTCTAACGAATCAGTCGTTGGCAGCTTAATGGTCGATTCCATACATCAGTTTGCGAACTTGTGGCGGTTTTAAAAGTAGCAACGCGGAAGCAGAACAATATTAAGCATTGTTGCTTATTATGACACTTTATTGAATTAGTTAACATTAATGCCTCTACCCGAGGAGCGAATGCTAAGGAATGAGAGAGCTAGCGCTGAGCTAGCGGTGATTAGCTCTGAGCCTTTGACCCTTGCCGAGGATTTATCTTCCGGTAGAGGCAGAGACTCTTAACGTTACGACAAAATCAGTGAAGAATGAGGTAGCGATTGGGGAAAAGGAAAATTATTACGATCAATGGGGCCGCTACGAGCGGACAGCCACGGATGAAGGAAATCGCTTCGTCTTCAGGGGATACTCCGAGAGCAGAGCTATTAGAGCGAACCAAAGCGGTCGCCAATTTCGCTGCTGCCAATGCCGCTACTCTAGACCAGCAGGGAAGTTTTCCCGCTGAGGAATTTACTCTGATGGCTGAGGCGGGTTTGCTGACAGCACCGCTGAGTAGCCAGCTAGGAGGACTGGGACTGGGGTTTGAAACGGGCCATACCCGATTGCTCCTGCTGCTCCTCAAAGAGCTCGGACGGGGCAACCTCGCTGTCGGTCGAGTGTACGAAGGACACGTCAATGCGCTGCAGTTGATTCAAACCTTCGGCACCGCTGAACAAATTGAGCGCTACGCCGCCGATGCTCGTCAGCAGAAAATCTTTGGAGTCTGGAATGCTGAAGCTGACGACGGCGTTAAACTAATTCCGTTAAAGAACGGTGGCTACCGATTGCAGGGCAGCAAAACCTTTGCTTCGGGTTGCGGATACGTCGAGCGTCCGTTTGCAAGTGGGGCGCTACCAGATGGTAGTTGGCAGATGTGTATTGTCCCGATGGAGCAGGTCGAAACTGAGGTCGATCCGCAGTGGTGGCAACCGTCTGGCATGCGAGCCACGGTCAGCTACAAAGTCGATTTTACCGGGGTCGAAATTGGAGCCGATGCGCTCATTGGTCAACCAGGGGACTATTTCCGTCAGCCTTGGCTGACAGGCGGCGTGGTTCGCTTTGCCGCCGTTCAGCTTGGTGGCGCAGAGGCGCTGCTAGATGCGACGCGCCAGTATCTGCAAAAGCGAGGCAGAACCGAGCATCCCCACCAACAGGAACGCCTCGGCAAAATGGCGATCGCCATTGAATCAGGATGTCTGTGGCTCCAGGGAGCCGCTCAACGCATTGATAGCTATGCTTCTATCTTCGGCGGGACTCCTCAGAATAACGATCCTGCCCCTAAGCTTGTCGCCTACGCCAACATGGTGAGAACGGCGATTGAGCAAATTTGCCTCGATGTGATTCAGCTCAGCGAACGCTCGATTGGAACACTGGGCTTACTGCCTCCTCACCCAATGGAGCGTCTGATCCGCGACTTGACTCTCTACCTGCGCCAGCCAGCTTACGATGCGGCAGTGGCCAATGTCGGACGGTATGTTCTGCAAGAAACGGCTCTTTCTCGGGAGCTATGGGCGCAATGAGCGGCTCTCCTCTAGCCAACCCTTCCCTGCTGCCGCTTTTGGGCATCGAGGCGTTACTAGAACACAACACCACCTCCACCTTAGTTGTTGCTCCTCACCCCGACGACGAAACCCTCGGCTGCGGGGGAGCGATCGCCCTCCTCCAGCACCTTGCTCACCCTGTCAAGGTTCTAGTCGTCAGCGACGGTATCCAATCTCACCCCAACTCGCGTCGATTCCCAGCGGCGGTGCTGCGAGCAGTCCGCGAGCAGGAAACCCTGGCAGCCATGACCGTACTGGGGGTAGCAGCAGAGGCCGTGACGTTTCTCCGGCTTCCCGACGGCGCTGTGCCCACCGCTGCCAACGCCCAATTTAGCGAGGCCCTATCGCGGTGTCAGTCCTACCTCTTTCGTCTTGCGCCGACGATCGTGTTTCTTCCTTGGCGACACGATCCGCACCGCGATCATCGCGCTACCTGGCAGCTATTGCAGGCAGCCATTGATACCCTTTCTCTCTCGCCGCGCCTGCTTGAGTATCCGATCTGGGATTGGGATCCGCAACAGCGGAGGGATATGGCTTCGGTAAGAGCTTGGCGCTTGGACATTGGGAGCGTCTGCCGGTTAAAACAGCAGGCGATCGCTCAGTACCGTTCTCAAACCACCGATTTAATCGATGATGACCCAGAGGGCTTTCGCTTAACCCCGGAAATGCTCGCTAACTTTGCTCATCCTTGGGAAATTTACTTGGAGAGTGGATAAATAATTTGGTCTTGATACTCGTTTTCAAAAGCTGCCTCAGCAAATGACGAATGCGAATACGGCTTGGCTCGACCGTAATCGCTGAACCTTGTTCTATCTCCTCCTCGCACTCACCAATTACCATCAGCAACAGGTCTGTCAATGCTTGGGCACGTAATCTTTCAATTCGGATGCGAATAACTGAGGGAGAACTTGCTTCATTAAGCGCCAGCAATGTATGAAAATCTGCATCGAGTGTAGCAACAGCACACCTCTCTTCTCTGGCTCTCTGGATGATTTCTGCATCCTCAGCTTCAGATGCACGGCTGTCCGTTCATACGATTAGGATTGCTGGTGGTGCGATCGAGTTTCATGAGAGTAATCTTGTTTTTTTACCGAAGTTGTCATTGTCGCTAGCCAGTTTTCATTATCATCCTATATTTTTCATATTCGAGAAGCGATTGGTTATTGATGACTAATGCCGAAGTTCAGCAGGCAACGAGTAATCTTGGCATTACACCAACATTTTGCTACTGCCCGCTGCCGTACGATTGTTAGATGTCGCGGTTAAAGTGTAAGGCGAGATGCTCCTCATCGAAATATGTGCCGTCAATAAATAGAGCATCTAGCTCCAAGCCGAAACGCTCGAAACCGCGCGATCTGTAAAGGGAGCAGGCTGCTAAATTGTTGGCAGTGACCGTGAGGACAATCTGCCGCAGACCACCAAGGTGACGGGCATGGGATAATGCCTGATCGAGCAACGCTGCTCCAACGCCTCGACGACGAAACTCGGGTAAAACATACATACTCCAGAGAGAACCGACGTGAGCGCGCTTCGGACGGCTCTCGCGGGAAAAGCCGAGCATTCCAATAGGTTGATTGCTGTTGCTGAAAGCACCGAAAATGCCGCTAGCAGGGTCATCGTGAGGGCGAAGCCTGGTAGCAAAATCCGTTAAAGGAAGACAAGCTTCCTGCTCGTAACTGGAACCAAAAGCCGTCGGTGACTCTTTCAATGCTTGAAGGCGCAGAACGCGGTAAGCGGCGACATCCTGCCAGTTTAAAAATCGGATTTCCATGTCCACGATTGATGCCTAACGGCAAAAGTGAGCAGCGACAAATTGTACTGAAACAAGGCACACAAATTCTTCTACGTCCGCTCTACTAATTTATCGAACCGTTTACGCCATACACTCGCTATCACCCTAAATCGTCTTCAGTCAGTTCAGCATCCTTCATAATGCTTTTCAAAGTTCCTTTTGGCAAATCTCGATGACTGTGAACGGGGATAGAGAGAATAGCATCAACGCCTTCTTTGACATAAATGCGATGATTACCAGTAATTCGCTTTAGCTTCCAACCATTGTGCTCGACAATCTTGCAAAGCAGTTTGCCGGAAATAGCTTTCATAGAGATAGCTCAATTAACCGCTTTTCTGGTTCAAGCTCTTCTCGTTCATTAGCAACTTCTAACCAGCCTTGAATGGCATCTTGCAGCATTTCTAGCAGGTATTCGTAGCTATCTCCCCAAGTGTGGCATCCGGGGAGAGCGGGGACAGAACCGCACCAAACACCGTCCTCCTGCCAAACAACAGCTTTAATTTTCATAATCTATGCTTAAAATACTATACAGTTCTACTGTTCACATTTTAGTAAAGTTGCTTGATGTATTTACCCCGAGAAGTCAAGACGAAATTCTATTCCATGTTGAATAAATCCTAACCGTTGGTACAGTTTGTGAACTTGCGGTCTAGAGGTGCGACTCGTGGCAATAAGCTTATAACAATCTGCTTCCTTGGCAAGCTCGATTGCCTGTTTAACAAGTTTTGAACCGATTCCTTGACCTCGGTAGGACTGATTGACAAAGACATCCTCTAGCAACGCGAACGGTTGCTCGTGCCAATCATTACGCATTAGATATAGGTAAGCTCGTCCAATCTCAGCTCCATCGGCTTTGACAGAAATACGAATGCCTTGTGCTTCAACGTTTTCTTGCTCAAAGTTCACGTTTTGTCCTTGCTTAATTTCTTCCTGTATAGGCTATAAACAAATAAGCCGTGGAACTGACTCCACGGCTTATTTGACTAAATCAGAATGAGGCTATACCAGCTTAAGATTGGGATAATTAGCCAGAATATCGTCGGTTGTGAGGGTATCTCCGGTTGCTTGCGGAGTCCAGAGCACTTCAACCGCTAGCAGGCGATCGCTCGAAATGCCGCCAATCTGCCGCAGCGCCTGATTAAGGTCGTCAGAACCGTTAATCTGCGGTAGCTCTAACTTCCCTTCAACACCAACAACTACAGTGACCACAATATACTCGCTCGATTCCTCCTGCTTAACAAGCTGGCTGCTGTCAGACTGGGCTTGTCTAAGCTGACTGTCAACGTTCGAGAGGGTTTCCTCAGTGAACTTGCTGCGTTCTGCCAGCGAAAGCTGATTGAACTTGGCCTCGGCTGCATCGAGGGCAGCTTGCTGAGCCGTTGTCGAACCGTAAACCCAATACTCCGGGTGACGCAGCAGCGCCAGCGTTGCTTCTTGTAGTACTAGAGCTCGACCAGAAGCAGAACCGGTATCTGCTGTCCGAGCTAACTCATCTAGCTCTTTCTGCAAACTCCGGGCATTGGCAAGCAGGCCAACCTGCACCTGAGCCACTGAGACTTTGGGGTTACTGTAGCTGCCGTAGCCACCATCTCCACCAACTCCAGCACTGCGAAAACTTCTAACGATGAAGTTTGCTAAAGCGATAAAGATCAGGATCGAAAACAAACCGCCAAAGCCGCCGAAGCCGAAGAAGGGTAAGAGGAACGGAAAGCCAAAGCCGCCGCCAGGGTAGCCATAGCCGCCTCCAGGAGCACGATAGCCACCGCCGGAAGGAGGTAGACTCCGGCTCGGGGCGCGAAAAGAACCGCCGCCAATGCGTCCGCCACTTCGCGCAGCCAGGGCGCTACCGGCGCTACCGAAAACGAGGACGAGGACTAGCCCCAAAGCCAGAGTAGATTTGAGAAAAGGTTTGATTTTAGAAAACAAGTTATTACGCATCTGAAAACTCTTCATTAGTAACCACGCTCAGATACACACTATCGAATCTAGGAAAGCCCGACATCTCTTTCTCTATAGATCTTTAAGCATATATGCTCTCTTTAGATAGATCTGAGATTTATATTTCTTAATTTATCCTAAGCCTTGTGGAACGGGGGAACGGGTTGCCGATCGGACAACCGAACTTTCGCACCGCCGCTAACCGCCACCAACGATAGTAACAACTTCTAGGCGATCGCCCGCCTGAAGACGAGTCTGAGACCAATACTGCCGATGGAGAATCTCACCATTATATTCGACCGCCACCAAACGGGGATCTAAGTCAAGCTGCCGAAGAAGATCGGGCAGCACCATCTCTGGAGAGCAGGTCTGGGGTTCGCCATTAACCTCGATAGAGATAGACGTATGACTAGTCATGATAAAAATTCAAAGTTAAAAATTCAAAATTTGCACAGCGAAGGTCAGCTTCCATGAATGCCCTTAGTCTTATGGTGAATTTTGAATGACCTACTGCCGCTGCTGCCTCAGTTGAGCAATCAAATACTGAGAAACGAGAGTGGGTTGGTCTGATTGCATAATAGCGCGAACGACGGCGATGCGTTGTGCTCCGGCTGCTAGTACCTCATTGATGTTGTCAGCATCAATGCCGCCAATGGCGAACCAGGGAACCGAGGCATGGTTGGCGGCGTAGTGAACGTACTCTAACCCGGCTGCTGGTTTACCGACTTTTGTGGGCGTTTCGTACACGGGACCAACGCCAATATAGTCGGCTCCGCCCGCGATCGCTCGCTCCATTTCCTCGGGGTTCGTTGTTGAACGACCGACAATGCACCTCGGTCCCAGAAGCTGCTTGGCTGCTGCAATCGGTAGGTCTTGCTGTCCTAAATGTACGCCATCGGCGTTGACTGCCAGCGCGACATCGAGGCGATCGTTGACGATAAATAAAGCACCGTAGCGATGACATAACTGACAAAGAGCCTGCGCCTGCTCGAACCTAACCTCATCATCAGCCGTTTTGTCTCGGTACTGCACCAAAGACAGTCCTCCCTGTAAAGCCCCTTCTACCACCGTCATGAGCTGGTCCGATGGGGAGGTGACAAGATAGAGCTGCGCGTCTTGAAGTTGACGGTGACGATTGTGCAGAACTTGCCCCTCTAAGACATACATCTGGTAGCGCATCTGCTTACAAGCCATTCCCATTCGGGAGCTCTCTAGCTTGCCGTATTCTTCTAGTACTCGTAGCGCCTCTTCTACCCGACAAAAATTAGCCTGCAATAGCTGCTCGATGCTGCCTCTTTGTTCTTCTTGGGGATGGGTCAGGGCAGTTCCCGGATCGCCTGGAGTGTCTCGCGCCATGCGAAATTCTAAGCGATGCCAGCTTGCTAGCTCCTGGCGCATTTGTTTGCACTGCGCCGCCATCGGAGCATCGTTTAAGCCAAACCGACACCATTCTTCGATAATTCGTAGCCCTTCCCGCGCCCGATCCAGGTTGGCATCTAAAATGCGTTTAACCGCTGGTGATTCTTTGTAGCGATATTGCTCATTCATTCTAAAAAAACGTTGGTCTATTTAAAAATAGTAAAACGTCTGAGCGAATTATCGACCGCTATCCTCATAATTCATCGACCGTTGACTCTTGTTTGCTGACAAGCGTCCTCCTTAAAATCTGCTACAAAGCTACTGTTTCGCCAATTGACTGTACAATTAATTTATTAGCGCTATCGGTTGGTGACGCGTTTCTTGAATTAGTACAGGTAAATCCTACTGCGGCCACAAGGCGGCTAAAAATTAAAAGGATATCCTATTAATCTACACCTTTCGTCTCTAGAATTTTCTAGTGAAGGTCGTGTGACCAGTTAGAAAACAGTTATTTTCAAACAATAAATTCCAAAAGACTATTGTTTTTTTTAATTACTTTTTATGGAAGATTTATTGCTTTTCGCATCTAACAAAAAAAATGGAAAGAATACTAAGCAATATTCTTCCCAAATTATTGTTATGGTGTATCTGATTTTAGAGCGGCTTTACTATGCTATTAAGCAAAAGTAGTTCCTTCGGCAGTAACACTCGTTTGTGTTTGTCCGGGTAAATTAGTTTCAGGATTATTCTCTCGGTTTCCTCCCTCACAACCCTGAGCTGCTAGAGGAGCAGCCGCAACTAAGGTAAGAAATCCAACCGCAAGGGCGGCTAATTTTAGCTTCATGATTTACCTCTCAATAATTTGAGTTTTCATGATTAATTGTGCAAAACGAATATGACAAAAAAGTGACAGTTGTATAAAGTAAACTAGCTTTAGTTTTCGATTTGATAACGCGATAGTCGTCTCACTTTTTCAGGAGATAAACCAAGTCTTTGACTAATGACTGTCTCTATTTGCTCTAATTCTGTGGTCGCTAATTCAAATTCCTGCCTCTGATAAATCTGCGTAGCTTGTTTAACTCTGACTTGAGAAAGATTGCGATTGCGGTCTACGATCACTTTGATATAGAGCGTTCGAGGAGATGACTGAGCTGTAACAGGCACGATCTCGAAAGGTTCAACAGAACGTTTAGAAAAAATCAAACTCCGGTTAGTCAATAACCCACTACTGCCCCAAAAAGCGAATCCTAGTAAGGGTAAAGGCAGCCAAAATTCTAATCCCAAAGTACGCAAAAATTGCCACCGTTTAATCCGACGCATTGAATTGTTTACACTGTAAAAAAATAGATGTAGTTGAGATGCTCATTCTTTTGGTAGAAGACGATCTGGCACAATTAGAGCCTTTACAAGCCGCCTTATCTCAGGTAGGTCACATCGTTGATGCGGTAGAAGATGGCGAAACGGCACTCTGGTTGATTCAGGAAAAAGAATACGATCTCTTAATTTTGGACTGGATGTTACCGAAAGTTAGTGGTGTAGAGCTTTGCCGTCAGCATCGTCATTTAGGCAACGCTGCTCCTGTGTTGATCCTAACCGCTAAAGACACTACCGTTGATAAAGTTGATGGCTTAGATGCGGGGGCGGATGACTACATCGTTAAACCAGTAGATGTTTTAGAGCTATTGGCAAGAGTGAGGGCGTTGGGAAGGCGATCGCCTCTTTGGAAAGGAGATACCCTATCCCTAGCAGATTTACAATTAGATTTAACCAGCCTGAGCTTAGAACGGGGCGACCAGAAAATTCAACTCTCAGTCAGGGAATTCCAGCTTATGGAGTATCTGCTGCGTCACCCTCAGCAGGTGCTGTCCCGCGATCAAATTGAACAAGCGCTGTGGAGTTGGGGAAGTGAACCGGAAAGTAATGCGGTTACGACTCTAGTGAGAAGGCTGAGGCAGCGTTTAGAGGCCGTTGGAGCCAAAGATTGGTTAGAAACAGTTTACGGGATGGGCTATCGTTTAGAGGCTCAAGAATGAAACTTGACGGGCAGTCGTTGTTACTTTGGGTAAGCTCTTTACTGCTAATGGTTAGAAGCTGCACAGCAGATAGCAAGAAATGTCTACGGTCGACGAGGACGATTATTCGTGCTCAAGGTTAGGAAAGTATCGCTATCTCTCAAGAGAAAGAGAGCAATAACCGCTCCCAAAGTAGGGATGCCAGCCCAGAAAAGATGATTGGGGAGTTCGTAGGGATTTAACAGCCTTTCGTAGGTTGAAACGACCGAAACTGTGTGCATTCCCAAAATTGCTCCATAGGAAAGAGTTTTCCAAATACCTGCTAGGAAAACAAGAATGATGGCCGTCTGAATGCTGCCAAGCAAGTAAGATACGGTGTTGGATATTTGGGAGAAATAAAACCCTTCAAAGACCCGCTGAGTCAGTTCTGGTGCTACTATCTTTTCAATCGACCACACTAAAAAGAAAGCGGCGGTAGTAAGGCGGATAGTCGCTAATCCGAGTTCAAGTTTGCGTTCTAGTGTCATGCTTACCTTTTAAAATTAGCTATTGGTTTTCACCGCAACTTTAGGTGTAATTGTGCTTAAAATTCGCGAACATTTTCCGGGCAGTGATTATTGCTCTCGCGGTCTATTCACCTGGTCGCTAAACTCTTTGATGGTGCTATGTGCGATCGCGCCTTAAATCATAAATTACCTTTTCGGCTACCCAGTTAGGAGAACGATCTGGATGGCTGATTAAAGTCCCCGATAGTAGACGATTCGCTGTCTGAGGATTATGAACGAGCCTTAAGAGGTCTCGGCGCAGATGAGGACTGACGCGGTCGAGGAGAGATGCCTGATTGCGGTTGACTGCCGGAACGGCATTTACGAAAGAAGGCTTGTAGGCGCGGGTGAGATGCCAACCAATAACGCCAGTTCCGATTGCCAAGCCGGTCACACCGACAATTGTTTTAACCTCGTCTGAGAGTTCGCCATTGTTTGGGCGATCGCTAAAAAAGTCGCTATTTTGGCCTAAGGTCAGTTCGGCGCTCAGGGGTTTGTTGACTCGACTCTCTTCTGCTCGCACGGGTAAAGCCATAATGGTACTCGCAATACTCGTACCGATTAAAGTAGTCAGAATTGTTCTGAAAGAAATCTTGGACATACTGTAGATCATCAACTCATTTTTATACTGATTGTGGCGAACAAATATGACATTAAAATGACAATCTATGCAATCACAAATAGCTAGCAGGGATAAAGGATTAAGCTTGGGAAAGAGGGGAAGTTGCTGCGCAACGGGAAAAGGGGGGAGATTCAGCCTATTCCTCGCTCCTGTGTTCTTTCCCCGTCCCGCACCGGATTCACAGAGAAATTGCCCCTTGCCCCCTTCCCCGTCCCGGAGGGGCAGTTTTCCCTTTTCCCGTCCCAGAGAGACTATTAATCTATATGTTTGACCGCTCTCGCCGTCGCTTAGCCTATTTGTTTACCCTGTCGATGGGAAGCATTTTAGTGTTGTTTGCTGGTACGGTTTATCACCGTCAGGCACAGGAACAAATCCGAGAATTTGACGCTCGTATTTATGCTCAAGCAAGAAGGATCGCCTCCATGACAAACTATCGGCCACAAGAGAAGGGGTGGCAAATTGACACGGAGAATGTTGCTTTGCAAGACGAAAATATTATGCAGTCACAGATAATTTGTCTGCGCTGGTATGACTCTCAAAAACGCCTCCTCCAGTTTATTGGTCGTTGTTCTCACCAACAGACTACCGTGACACCCGGATGGCAATCTCTCCGAGATAACCTTAATCAGGGTAAGCCTCACTATCAAAATTTGCGTCAGTTAACCCTGCCACTGACATCAGAGCAATCTTTCGTTGGTTATTTACAGGTGGCAGTGTCTCTGGAATCGCTGCAAGAAACCCTCGCGCGATCGCGTTTGTTTCTTTCCTTCGGTATCCCGATTACTCTCGGTTTAACCGGGAGCGTCGGCTGGGTTCTCGGTGGCTTGGCGATGCAGCCTGCTAGACGCTCCTACGAACAGCTCCAGCGTTTTACAGCCGATGCTTCTCACGAACTCCGCGCCCCCGTTGCTGCTATTCTCAGTAATGCCCAGGTCGGTTTGCTTGCCCCCGCCGATGACACTCAGCAAATCCGTCAGCGGCTGGCAAACATCGTGACTCAGAGTAAATCGATGAGTGCCCTGATTGCTAACTTGCTCTTTTTAGCTCGGCACGAAGGAAGATTAAACGATCAAGACTTTACTAAAACTGATCTCGTCGAGTTGTTAACCTCTTTAAAGGCCGAATACGAAACTCTAGCCAGACGAAAAGGGTTGAAGTTCAGGGTAGAGGTGTCAACAGCAGCGCTAGAAATTTACAGCGATCGCGATTTGCTCCAGCAGGCGCTTCGGAACCTCCTCGATAATGCGATTAAGTATACGCCTGATGGGGGCGCGATCACTTTGGCCCTGACGGTTAAACCTCGGCGAATCTTGGTGACAGTGGAGGATACTGGGATTGGAATTCCTGCCTCAGATCTTCCCCACATTTTTGAGCGCTTCTACCGAGTCGATACAGTCCGCTCTCGAGCAGGCGGTTTCGGTTTAGGGCTGGCGATCGCCCAACAAATCGTTCAGGCTCACGGCGGCAAAATTACGGTGACGAGTGGAGCAGGAGGAACAAGCTTTGAAATCTGTTTACCTCTGCGCTCTTTAAGTCGTGACCGCTAAACCTCAGCGTCAGAGAAGCAAGCGGGTAATCGGACTCGAACCGACGGCATTCACCTTGGGAAGGTGACGTTCTACCACTGAACTATACCCGCGACTTTGATTAATCGTCTTTAAGGAATGTTGCTATTCTATCGCAGTTAGCAACAGGAAACCCGATGACTTTTGGTGATGGAAATCCCTAATTTTCTAAATCCCGAAACGGATGTTTAGGCGAGATGCTTTTGAAGAACTGCACGAGGAGCACGACGAACCCGACATTTAATCGTTTCTTTGCCGAGACGCTGATGAGCTTCATAACGATGGCATCCAGAAAAGCCGTAATATTGTCCGTCTACTTCTAAGACGTCGATGGGTTCGCGTAATCCTTCTTGCGCAATCGACTCCATAAGCACTTCTACTTTGCGAGAGTCGGTTTGTCGAGGCAGGGGACGGCGAATCTGGGCAACGGGAATTTCTCGAATAGCAACCATAGTTAGTTATTGAAAATGCAAATTGTTTCTTTCTAAATCATACTCGTTATGACTACGTTTTGCAACAGCATTGGTGTGAAGATGCGGTTGAAAGTAATCGCCGGCCAAAATCCAGTAAAGTAGAAAAGTTATTGCGAATATTTATCAGTGTTTTCTGCTTTTATCAAACTAACCCAAAAGAGAGCGCTCTACGGTCCCCGCATCGATCTGTGGACAATAGTGGCTGTGGCGATCGCTACTTTAGTCTCTACGCCGATTTTGTTTGTGCTCAGCAGTATTTTTGCTGACTCTGGCAAGATTTGGAGACACTTAGCTACCACGGTGCTGCCTAACTATATTGTGAATTCTTTATGGCTCATGCTAGGAGTTGGCGGTGGCGTATTGGTTATTGGGGTCGGCACAGCGTGGCTCGTAACGCTGTGCCGTTTCCCCGGCGGTCGTCTGTTTGAGTGGTTGCTATTGCTGCCTCTGGCATCACCGGCATACCTCCTCGCCTACACCTATACCGATCTCCTCGACTACTACGGTCCTGTACAGATGAGGCTGCGGGAGCTATTTGGCTGGAGTAGCGTCAGAGATTACTGGTTTCCAGATGTGCGTTCTCTAGGGGGCGCTATTTTAATGTTGATTCTGGTGCTGTATCCCTACGTGTATCTGCTCGCGCGGGTTGCCTTTCTAGAACAGTCGGTTTGTACTTTAGAAGTGAGTCGCTCTTTAGGCTGTGGTCCCTGGCGCAGCTTCTTTACGGTGGCGCTGCCGATGGCGCGACCAACAATTATGGCGGGGTTGGCGCTGGCGCTGATGGAAACCCTCAACGATTTTGGGACTGTTCAGTATTTTGGAGTCACTACCTTTACAACGGGCATCTATCGAACCTGGCTTGGGTTAGGAGAGCGAGTCGCGGCGGCTCAGCTAGCGGCGGTGCTGATGCTGTTTATCCTCGGTCTCATTGTGGTAGAGCGCTGGTCTCGTTGCCAAGCTCGCTATCATCAAAGACACGACCAGCTCTTGCCGAAATACGAACTCAAAGCCCTGCGAGCGGCTGGTGCATGGAGCGCCTGTTTATTGCCCGTTGCTCTCGGCTTTGCCATCCCGACTCTGTTTTTGCTTCAGATGACGATTGAGCATGCTGCGGAAACCCTCGACAGTAGTTTCTGGAATCTTGCCAGCCATAGCTTGATCTTGGCAACGACTACGGCGATTATGGCCATCGTTATTTCTCTAGTGTTGGCCTATGGAGAGCGGTTGCGTCCCAACCTAGGGATGCTCAGTGCGGTTCGCATTGCCTCGATGGGCTACGCCATTCCGGGTTCTGTGATTGCCGTCGGCGTACTGATTCCCGTTGGTCGTTTTGACAATGCGCTTGATAGCTGGATGAAAGCTACCTTTGGGATTTCTACCGGTTTACTGCTCAGCGGGACGATTACAGCTTTGGTATTTGCCTACCTCGTTCGCTTCCTCGCCGTTGCGTTCGGAGCCGTTGAAACCAGCCTCAGCAAAATTAAGCCGAGTTTAGATGATGCTTCCCGCAGCCTCGGTCATACTCCGAGCGCCACCCTACTCAAGATTCATACACCGATGATGAGAGGAGGAATTTTGACAGGAGCCATGCTGGTGTTTGTAGACGTGATGAAAGAGCTACCAGCAACGCTTGTCATTCGCCCTTTTAACTTTGATACTCTGGCGGTGCGCGTTTATCAGTACGCTTCTGATGAAAGACTCGTTGAAGCCTCAGCGCCAGCTTTGGCAATCATCCTAGCGGGCATTGTCCCCGTCATTTTCCTCAGCTTAAGAATCGCTCGCTCTCGTCATGCCTAGACGGAGAAGAGGGAAAACCGAAAAGATTATCGCCCAGTGTGTGCTGAGAAAGGGCAGGTTTGTAGAATAATAGGGACTTGAATTCCACAATCGTTGAAGTCTTTGCTCACTAGCGCGATCGCTTTCTATGTCAATTCCGACTCCCCGCCAAATCTTAGAAACTCTGCTGCCCTATCTCAAAGTCGCTGCTGCCTATGCCCAGCAACTACAGTCAAAAATTTCTGCGCTCCCGGCTAAAGCAGAGGACAACTTCTTTGCAACGGCTTTAACGGATGCCGATCTGGCCATTCAAAACCTGGTGGAAGTTGTTCTGTTGGGAACGTTTCCCAAGGTTCGCTTTTACGGCGAAGAATACGAGCAGTCCCGCAACACTAAATATTTCCGGTCGATCGACCTCGGGGCAGAAGGAGATTATTTAGTCACCCTCGACCCTATTGACGGGACTCGGTTTTACCTCGACGGACACTCCAACTACCAGATTATCCTTGCTGTCTTAAATCGAGATGACTTTGAAGCGGCGATCGCGCTCTCGCCAGGTTTGAATGAGTACTCTTACGCGCTGCGCGGACAAGGGGCTTTTAAAGGCGCAATGGACGCTGACTTAGCAGCCTGTACTCGTCTACAGATAGAGCAGCCGCCATCAACCATCCTGCTAGGATGGGGAATGGGTTCGCTGGCTCCAAAACTAAAAAAGCATTATCAGGTGATTGATGTTGCCACTGACTATTCTGCTGACGGGCAGATTCCCAACATGAACGGAATTCTGAGCAGTAAAATAGCCGGAACTGCCATTAGAGCCGGAAAATTTATCGATGGGGCAGCTCTTGCCTTTATCGCCAGAGAAGCAGGCTGCATCGTCACCACTCTCGACGGTTCTCCGCCGCCGCCGCTCCATACCTGTCAAGACTATAGCCTTCCCGGTTTACTCGTTGCTTCCTCTCAAACAGTGCATCAACATTTGCTAGCAGCAGCACGAAGTATCAGTTGATAGCGGCGGGGATTCGCTTTGCTCTCCTTAACGCAGAGTCTTCAATCATCAATCAACAATCCGCTTTTCACCAGAGATCATCATGGTTAACAATCAACCTCCTCCCCATTTCGATCCCAACGATTCCTCCCCCCCAGGACAACCTCACGAGAACAAGCAGGCTCGGAAGAACTTGAAGCGCATGATGTTCACGCTGATTGCCGTCGGTTTATGTATCGGAGGAGTTGTCTCTGTGGGTCTGGTAGTCGCGCTCAACTACTTTGGGCTATCCGATCCGCCATCCCAAGTGGATCATTTCGGGGAGTAAAGCCTCCAGGTAAGCCGTTTCCAGAGAGTCGTAATGGCGTCTACCAGGTAGACTGGAGAAAGGGTAAGGGGGAAAGGGAGCCTTTGAATCCTTGGCTCCGTCTTCAAGTCATTTCCCCTTCAAACTTCTGTTTTCTCACGTGGGATACTAGAGAAATGAGTTGTACAATATGACGGTTGTATTGAGCGACACAGACTTTGATAGAACGCTATACTCTGCCCGAGATGGGCGCACTTTGGACAGATGCCTATAAGTTAGAGACGTGGCTACAGGTAGAAATTGCCGTCTGTGAGGCCCAGGCAGAACTCGGCTACATTCCGGCTGAGGCTGTGGCAGAAATTAAAGCGAAAGCCCAGTTCAATCCGCAAAGAGTCTTGGAAATTGAGGCAGAAGTGCGTCACGACGTGATTGCTTTCTTGACAAACGTTAATGAGTATGTCGGGGAGGCTGGCAGATACATTCACCTGGGGTTAACCAGTTCAGATGTACTCGATACGGCCTTAGCCCTGCAACTGGTTGCTAGTTTAGAGTTGATTCTGGACTATCTAGAACAATTAGTTCAGGCCATTCGCGCTCAGGCACAGCAGCACCGCCACACGGTAATGGTGGGGCGTTCTCACGGCATTCACGCCGAACCGATTACCTTTGGCTTTAAGCTGGCCGGGTGGCTGGCAGAGACGTTACGCCACCGCGATCGCCTGCTGCGTCTTAAAACAGAGATTGCCGTTGGGAAAATTTCTGGGGCCGTTGGCACTTACGCCAATGTTGACTCACAGGTAGAGGCGATCGCCTGTCAAAAACTCGGTCTTCAGCCAGACACGGCTTCAACGCAGATCATCTCCCGCGATCGCCACGCCGAATTTGTCGGTCAACTCGCGCTCCTGGCTGCTTCGATTGAACGCTTTGCCGTAGAAATTCGCAACCTCCAGCGCACCGATGTGTTAGAAGTTGAGGAATACTTTGCCAAAGGTCAAAAAGGCTCCTCGGCGATGCCCCATAAGCGCAACCCGATTCGTTCCGAACGGCTGACGGGCATGGCTAGAATCGTGCGCGGACATGCCGTTGCCGCTCTAGAAAACGTTGCTCTCTGGCACGAACGGGATATCTCCCACAGTTCGGTAGAGCGAGTCATTCTCCCCGATACCTGCATTCTGACTCACTTTATGCTCCGCGAGAGCGCCAATCTGGTCAAAAATCTGCTGGTTTACCCAGAAAACATGCAGCAGAATATGAACGTATACGGCGGAGTAATTTTCAGCCAGCGGGTGCTGCTTACTCTCGTTGAGAAGGGCATGAGTCGAGAAGAGGCTTATAAAGTGGTTCAAGCCTGCGCTCATCAGGCCTGGAACACTCCAGACGGCAATTTCCACGCTCTAATTAGTCAAGATGCTCAGGTTAACCAGCACCTCTCTCCGCAAGAAATCGCATCCTGCTTCGATCCTCAACACCATCTCAAAAATTTAGATACAGTTTACCAGCGCCTCGACATATAGATTGTCCCTCTGGGACGGGGAAAGGGTAAAGGGAAAACTGTCCCTCTGGGACGGGGAAAGGACACAGGATTAAGGAATAAACTAGTTTATGCCCACCGTTGCCCTTTTCCTGCAGCGCAAGCTATTTTCCCCCTTTTCCCCTTGCCCTTCCCCCTTTTCCCGTGCCGAAGGCACTCCCCCGCTATGCAGTGGTTGTCTCCCCCGACTCGTTTATCATTGACAAATGACTCCGTTCATGCGTGGCGAGCTAACCTTGATGTTGGGATAGAACAGCTTCAGTCCTTCATGGCGATTCTGTCTGCCGATGAAAAACAACGGGCAGAGCAATTCTACTTCAGTCAGCATAGCCAGCGCTTTATCGTTGGTCGCGGTTTACTCCGAAGCATTTTAGGTCAGTACTTAAAGACCGATCCGGCTCAGCTAGAGTTTGAGTACGGTCCTCGCGGTAAGCCGATGCTCGCTTCAGGCTGGGGGAGAGCGCGGATTCAGTTCAATCTCTCCCACTCTCAAGGACTGGCCCTCTATGGATTTTCTCTAGAGCGACGCATTGGGGTGGATCTTGAATATCTACGTCCTGTAGCGGATGCGGAAAAAATTGTTCAGCGCTTTTTTAGTGCTGAAGAGTCGGCATTCATCAGCCGTCTTCCTCTCCAGGAAAAGCATCAGGCTTTCTATCGCGGCTGGACAAGTAAAGAAGCTTACCTAAAAGCGACAGGCGAAGGATTAGCGGGTTTAGAGCAGGTAGAAGTTTCGCTGTCTCCCCAGCAGCCTGCATGTCTGCTGCGGATTAACGGTGACTCTCAAGCGGCGGCTCGCTGGTCTATACAGCGGTTATCCCCTGCTGCTAATTACCTCGGTGCTATTGCTGTAGAAGGCCACAACTGGCAGCTAAGCTGCTGGCAGGCGTTGCCGTCGCTCAGCTATTGAATCGCTAATCGCTCAAGCAAAGGAGTTGACAATTTGAAATAAAATGAGCTGCGTTACCTTACCTCCTATTGTGACCGATTTAGAGGGAGCCATCGCGAACCCAAATCGGCGGTCGTTTGTTGTGCTTCAGATTATGACCTTCGATATTGCTGTAAGCTTGAGAGAATTCGAGTGCTTGAGTGTGTGAGGCATGGCTATTTATGCGAACTTTACTTTTATATCCTTTGTTTCCAAAAAGCTTTTGGTCCTTTGAAAAATCCTTGGCTTTAGTCGGTCGTAAAGCGCTGCTGCCTCCTTTAGGTTTGGTAACGGTAGCCGCTATTTTGCCTCAGACATGGGAACTGAAGCTGGTCGATCGCAATATCCGCGAGGTTACAGAACAAGAGTGGCAGTGGGCAGAGATGGTGATTCTTTCGGGGATGATTGTCCAAAAAGCGGATTTGCTCGCTCAAGTTCAGGAAGCGAAACGTCGCTCGAAACGAGTCGCGGTGGGCGGTCCCTATGCTACTGCTTTACCGGAGGAAGTAGCCGCCGCTGGAGCCGATTATTTAGTGCTCGATGAAGGGGAAATGACTCTGCCAATGTTTGTAGAGGCAGTAAAACGTGGCGAAGCCTCCGGAACCTTTCGCTCCACCGAGAAGCCAGATGTGACGACAACTCCCGTTCCCCGCTACGATTTGTTAGAGCTGAACGCCTACGATAATATGTCCGTTCAGTTTTCGCGGGGCTGTCCTTTCCAGTGTGAATTCTGCGACATTATTGTGCTTTACGGACGCAAATCCCGCACCAAAACCCCTCAACAACTGCTCCAGGAACTAGAGCGTCTGTACGATTTAGGGTGGCGGGGCAGCGTGTTTATGGTGGACGACAACTTTATTGGCAACAAGCGCAACGTCAAGCTGCTGCTGAAGGAGTTAAAAGGCTGGATGAACGACAAGAGTTATCCCTTCAGCTTTACCACCGAAGCATCGATCGATTTAGCCAAAGATCCAGAACTGATGGAGCTGATGGTGGAGTGCAACTTTACAGCAGTCTTTTTAGGCATCGAAACCCCAGATGAAGAGAGCTTGTCGTTTACCAAGAAGTTCCAAAATACCCGCGACTCTCTCAGTGGCTCAGTGGAAGCGATTACTAAAGTTGGTTTGCGCGTGATGGCTGGATTTATTATTGGCTTTGACGGCGAAAAACCCGGTGCAGGCGATCGCATTGTCCGCTTCGTCGAGCAAACCGCTATCCCGCTACCGATGTTCAGTATGCTGCAAGCCCTGCCCCATACGGCGCTCTGGCATCGTCTCGAAAAAGAAGGACGACTCCTCAATCAAGAAGGCAACATCAACCAAACCACCCTAATGAATTTTGTGCCGACGCGACCCCTCGCGGAAATTGCGCGGGAATACACCGAGGCATTTTGGCAACTCTACGATCCCGCCCGCTTTTTAGATCGCGCTTACCGTCACTTTCTGATGATGGATGCTCCGAGAAACCCCCTGCCCCAGCGTCCTTTGGACTGGATTACCGTGCGAGCGATCACCATTTTATTCTGGCGACAGGGAGTGATGCGTAAAACCCGCTGGAAATTTTGGGGGCATCTCTACAAACTGAGTCAGCACAACCCCCGCATCTGCAAACACTACTTAATCGTTTGCGGTTTATCGGAACACTTCCTCGAGTATCGTCAGATTGTCTGCGACCAGATCAATGCTCAACTCGCTGCTTATCTAGCTACCAATGCTGCTGAGTCTTCCTTAGAGCATCAAGCTTCTCCCACAGCGGTTTAAGTGACCAGTTAAACAGCATCTATCAACTAGAGTAAAATTTTTGCTGGTTACTGGTCACCGATCCCTGATTAAACTATCGGCGTAAAATCGGCCTCCGTGAGCGGGTCGCTGACGGCATCCAAAACCGCCAACAGCTCATCTCCGAGGTTAATAGACGTACTGCCGTCGCTCTCGCCAAGGGTGAGATCGGCAAAGCTCAATTCTGCTAAGCCGATGAGGTCAATGCCGACCTCGAAATCGGCGATGGTGTCTGTGCCTTCTCCCGCCGCCAGAACAAACACGTCGCTGCCCTCCCCGCCGGAAAAATCGTCGCCTGTGAGGGTGTCGTCACCTAAACCGCCCCGCAACAGGTCATCGCCCGCATCGCCCCAGAGATCGTCGTTGCCAGCTCCGCCAATCAGCTCGTCGTCGCCGCCCTTGCCGCCCAAGCGGTCATCGCCCGCGCCGCCGTAGAGCGTATCGTCGCCGCCGTCGGGTCCGCCAGGAGAGCGGTCATTGCGATCGCCTCGGAGGACGTCATCCCCGGCGTTGCCGAACAGCAGGTCATCGCCCTGGCCGCCCGCTACCGTATCGTCGCCGCCGCGAGCGTAGATTACCTCGCTGCCATCTAGTCCGGTGAGCGTTTCTGCGTCATCGCTCCCCGTCGTCGTCTCGGCATCGGGAGGAGACTCGACCACCTCGACAAAGACGGCACTGGCAACTCCGAAGTTAGCGTTGGCATCTTCACTCTGCACAAACACGGTATAGCGACCGGGAGCTAGAGCGCTGGTATCGAGAGTACCAGTGAGCCCTTCTACCGCACTATCAAAAGCACCATCGGCAGCGGTGAGAGCGGTGAGTTCCTCTGCTTCCCAAGGCAGCACGTCAATACTGTAGCGAGCCGCAGCAATGTCTTGAATTGGCTCGGGCGGAGAATCCAGCTCGTCAGTGGCCCCGTCGTCGTAGCGCGTATCGTCAGCGGTAGCGCTCAGCTCCACTGTCGTTCCCGCAACCACCTGCTCTAAATCAACGCTGAGTTCAACGGTATCTGGACCAAACGGCTGCTGATAAGGGCGGTAGGCAGCTTTGGCAGCATAGAACAGGGCAGGAGTGGCTTCGGGGACAATCACCTCCTCGAAGTAGTCGCTCTCCTCGAAAAATTGCGTTCCTAGCTCAAACGTGTACCCGGCGACTCCGAGGGTTTCATAGGCCCAGTCGTCGGTCGTGCCGTCGGTGGGGTAGAGGCCAATGGCCTGAGAGACGTCGTAGGCTTCACCATCTACCCCGGTGAAGTAGCCAAACTTGCGCCCCAGGGTTTCGAGCGCTTTTCGATCCGGGGCTGGTTCAGAGGTCCAGCCAAAGGGATACAGAATGAGTTGCCCAAAACTATGAACATCAATAAAAATCCCAGTCGCATCGTCGGGAACGGCATCTGCTAGCTCATCAGACCCTTTTTGGTCGGGGAATAGCGAGAGTACATAGTCGCGGACGGCTTGAGTTTCCGGCTCAGAAAAGGCGGAGGTTCCCCGATAGGTGGCATCTCCTGGTTCCCCGCTAGATCCTCCGGGAACTTCTCCCCACTGGGAATCAAAGTTGCGGTTGAGATCGACACCATAATCGGGAAAAGGAGCCGTTTCTCCGGCTAAATTAGGTTCGGGATTGGTGTTTTTGCGCCAGAGATAGCCCTGTTCAGCAAACTTGCGTCCGTCCGGGTTGACGATGGGAACGACAGCAATTTTGAATTCATCGAGGAGCCAGGTGGCATCGGCATCAGTGCCATAGCCAGCTACAAGATCTTCGGCGAAGCGGGTCACAAGTTCGGCGGTGGTGTATTCGCGGGCGTGAATCGCTCCTTCAACGTAGAAAGTCGGTTTGTCCTCGCTGCCGGTGCTGGGGTTGGTTAGCTCCAGGGCGTAAATATCGTAGCCTTCAGGACTGCCGGACGTGACTTTATCGTAGCTATCGCCGATGTCTACCCAGCTAGCAATGTCCGGGTTCGCTTCTGCGAGGGCAGAGAGGTCAGCAAAGGTCTCTTCTACGGTGCGGTAGCTAGGGAAGAACGGAATGCCGCTATCGACAATCGTGCCGGTAATGTTGTCAACGTCAATGGTGGCGTAGTCGGGATCTTCAGTGGTCGTCGAAACGGCGAGGGAGAAGGGGGTCTCTGGCTCTCCGGTACTGCCCAATTCAGCCAGATCGAGCTCCACTACCTGCGGCTGCTCCCAGTTTTCCGGGGTAAACAGGGCCGATTCAATCGAAGCGACTTCGCGACTATCGGTGCTAAAGTCAATTAGTACATCGCTGCTGGGCTGGGTGGTGAGCGCCACTTGAATCGTTTCGTTCGTGCCGCCGCGACTCAGACCGACGCGATCGCCCGATTGGCTAATTAAAATGTCAGGAGTAAAGGGCAACCCCTCAACATCGTCAATGGCAAAGAAGTCACCGTTGTCGTTTTCCAAGACGAACGCTACGTAAATATCTTCCCCAACGTAGTCGCTGAAGTCTACCGCATAGGTTTGGTACTCATCAAAGGGAATGCCAGCTTCGGTAAACTCTAAAACAGTCTCAAAATCATCAGGGTCCGTTTGTCCGGCGGTAGACACCTGCACCGCATAGTTACTGCCTAAGTCATCTGGAAATACCTGTCTGGCATCAAAGCTCAGCGTACTGTTCTCAGCACTCGGTCTGAGCAACGGCGTAACAAGCCAATCTTGGGCCACTCCTCCCTCCACATCTTCTGGGGGAACAAACGCCACCGAGCGACCTCCAAAGCCGTTGTCCACACCTAAAGTCCAGCCAGCGTTGGGTCCGAGTTCGTTTTCTCCCGGAAACCGCTCCCAGCCGCGAGGAGGAAAATCGCTGCCGTCGAAACTCTCTGCAATTACCGACAAAATGGAGTCATAGGCGGCCATCGTTTCTGGCGTAAAGGCTAGAGCCGCTTCTACGGCTCCTGTGCTCTCCTCTAGCTGCCAATTCCCTCCTAAAGCTGCACTCCCCGTTCGCTGCTTAGAAGCGGCAACCTCAGCTCCGACGAGGGCTTTGAGACAGTAGAGAAACGCCGCTCCTCGCTCGGTAGCGCCAACCTCACAGCCATAGATAAGAAGATTCGCTGTTTTACTTAAAGCCTGCCGCCACTGCTGGAGTTGAGGGCCATACTGCACGAGAGTATCGAGACTGAGCTCAGCGTTGCCAAGACGCAAGGAACCAGGACATCCGTGGGAGACAAGATGAATACTGTCAAGATGCTGACGGGTGCTTAAAGCTTGAGTAATTTGCTGCACTCCATCCTCGGAGGGATGCAGGACGAATGCTTCAGCATAAGGGTAAATTCCGGCCAGCAATTGATGATAATTGTCTACGGAGGAATCAATGAAAACGAGATGCTTCACCGCTGAAAGAGTTGAAGGGCGCACGGTAGGCATAATTTTTAGAGCTTCACAAATGGGGTAATCAAGGTTAGTGCTCAGCAACTGTTGAGCTGAGGGCTCGTTGTCTTGCCGTTGCTAGAGTAGGCAATTTGCATCTTTTGTAGCGTATTTGATGCTACAAACATAGTAAGATTCGGGGGTCAGGAGCGAGGGTAACACCCCTCAAAGCTTGTGCAGTAGCTCATTCGGAGCTTGATTCGCTGTCTCTATGTTCGCAGACTACTGATTTTTCTCAGTTTTAGCAGCACGAGCTACTCCAAACTGTCCTGCATTTCTTACAGCCTCTAGAAAGGCAAATACAGCCGGAGTGTGAAGGGCATTTTTAAACATCACCACGCCGATGAGTCTTTCCAACGAAGTCGGCAAATGACGCACTTTCAGGTCAGCAGGAATTGGTTCGGCAGCGAGCCGTGGCAAGATTGCGGCTCCTAAACCCTGCATGGCCATACTGACAATGGTGGAGTCTTGTCGAATTCTATAGGCAATATCTACGGGAACCTTCGCAGACTTTAAATAATTCCGAATGCTGATAGAGCAGCTATCTTCTGAGGAGATAATCAGAGGATAAGCTGCTAGCTCTTCCCAGCTTAGTTGCTCCTGGCTTGATTGAAAAGCAGGAGGCAGCAAGACAATGTATTCGTCTCTGAGAATTTCAAAGGATTCAAAGTCTGCTGAACAGGGTAGATGGGTAAAGCCAATATCGGCATGGCCAGCACGCAGTAACTGTTCTATTTCAAAGAGCTCGTCCGCCTCGGTCACAGATACCGTAATTAGAGGAAAGTTACTGCGAAACCGAGAAATGACTGAAGGCAGGATGCGAGTGGCCACGCTGCGAAATGTGGCGATGCGGACCTGTCCTCCCTCCAACCCTTTTTCTCGATTGGCTTCTTGAACCATGTCAACGAGTAAAGCAAGAACCTGACGTGCTTGCACAATCATGCGCTCACCAATAGGGGTGGGAGAAGCTCCTTGACGACCGCGGTTAAATAACAGGACGCCCAACTCTTCTTCTAAAGTAGCGATCGCATGGCTAACGGCGGACTGAGAAACTCCAAGCTGCAACGCTGCCTCACTAAAGTTCCCCTGCTCTGCGACTTCTACCAAAGTTCGTAGCTGAGAAATTTTCAAGCTAAACGGGTTAGCGCTCATCAAAGGTATCGTCGATTTTCGCCTCGGATTCTAGCAAAAGCCGCCTTGCGATTACCACTCTTGTTGTCATACCACAATTTCGACTATCGTGAAGTCGTCAGCTCCGATAGTATTAGCATCAATGCCCCTCAGCAAGGTGAATACTTGGTTCCCGTTTCCAATGGCCGTATCTTCTCCTACTTGTGAAATTTGGATTTCATCAAAGTCCAAACTGGGAAGTGGTCCTGGCAAATATATGCCATTTTCCAGATTAGCAGTAATATCAGCAAAGACTGGATTAGGAATGAGTTCTAGCAAATCTACGCCATTTTCAAAATCAGCAATAATATCAGTTCCTTTTCCGGGCTGTAAGATAAAAATCTCGCTTCCTTCATCACCGACTCGGAAATCTTTGCCCCCGCCTCCCCGCAGAAAATCTCGCTCCTGACCGCCCTTGAGAAAATCTCTGCCTTGATTTCCCACCAAATTGTCCCTACCGCTACCGCCAAAGAGAAAATCGTTGCCGCTGTTGCCAAATAAGCGATCGTCGCCTCCACCAGCAAAAATAAAGTCATTTCCTTGGTTACCTGATAGGATATCTAGGCTATCCAATCCAAGAACTGATACCCGTGTCTAGTGGCCGATATACCCAGGATTGAGAAATGAGGTCATGGCGAGAGTAATAAAGGGCGATCGCCTTTCCATTCCTATTCCATTGCACAAGTTACTCAACAATGGCAACGTGAACGATCCCGTCCCCCTGATTGACCAGCGGGTTTTGAGTATGACCGATGACAATGCCGTTCATTGAGGACCGCACCTGAACATTGGTTTCGCCAAAGACATCGGCAATCACGCCTAACTGCTGCTTCTTCTCCACTCGCTCTCCTAGTGCGACTTCTAGGCGAAAGATGCCGCTCCGGGGGGCTCGCACCCATTTGCTCTGACGAACTTCTACTGAATCTGTTGGGGTAGAATCAGGAGCTTTATACATGGCTAAAGTCCCCATCACTTGCCGCACTCCCGCGACTCCGGCTCGAATCGCTGCGTCATCAAACCGCAACGCTTCTCCGGCTTCATAAAGTAATGTCGGAATGCCTTTATTTGCGGCGGCTTGCCGCAAAGAACCATCGCGGGTCGTGGCGTGAATCATTAGCGGGGCACCAAACGCTTTAGCACAGCGATAGGTTTCGGCATCTTGCAGATTGGCGCGAATGTGAGGCAAGTTGGTGCGGGGAACGGCGGCAGTGTGGAGATCGATGCCGTGGGTACTGCGGCTGACGATTTCCTGCATAAATAAATGAGCGAGCCGGGAGGCCAAAGACCCGGTTGCCGAACCGGGGAAAGCGCGATTTAAGTCTCTGCGGTCTGGAAGGTATCGCGATTGTTCGATGAAGCCGAATACATTCACAATTGGGACGGCAATGAGAGTTCCCCGAAGCTGTTGCGGTTCAATCTGGGCCAACACCTGGCGAATAATTTCCACTCCGTTAATTTCATCGCCGTGAATGGCGGCGCTTAACCACAGTCTCGGTCCTGGTTGGGTGCCGTTGAGGGCAATCACCGGGAGAGAGAGCATGGTTTGCGTGGCCAAACGAGCCACCGGAATTTCGATATGTCGGCGTTCTCCGGGAGCGATCGCTTCTCCGGCAATGTCTAAGGAGTCTCCCACGGTTCTCGCTCCTAGTAAGGAATGCGATCGCGGGTTCTGCCGGATTCGGCATTTTTGGAGATGTACTCAATAATTATGCCAGCAACATCCATGCCGGTCGCCTTCTCGATGCCTTCTAACCCCGGAGAAGAATTTACCTCCATGATCACAGGCCCGTGGTTAGAGCGCAGCATGTCTACTCCGGCAACCCTTAATCCCATCGCCTTGGCAGCCCGGACAGCGGTACTGCGCTCCTCTGGCGTAAGCTTAATTTTCGTCGCCGTCCCCCCCCGATGCAGGTTCGAGCGAAATTCTCCTTCCGCCCCTTGACGCTTCATGGCGGCGATAATCTTGCCGCCAATCACAAAACAGCGAATATCGGCTCCTCCGGCTTCTTCAATAAACTCCTGAACCAAAATGTTGGCATCCAATCCCCGAAACGCTTCAATTACCGACTTGGCGGCTTTCTGGGTTTCTGCCAGCACCACCCCAATCCCCTGAGTGCCTTCCAACAGCTTGATCACCACTGGCGCACCGCCAACTGACTCAATTAAGCCATCGATATCCTCGGTAGCGTGGGCAAATCCAGTAACGGGCAATCCAATGCCTTCACGAGCTAAAATTTGTAGGCAGCGGAGTTTATCGCGGGAGCGCGAAATCGCCTGGGATTCATTGGTGCTGAACACGCCCATCACCTCAAACTGACGCACTACCGCCGTGCCGTAGAAAGTCCGAGATGCTCCAATGCGAGGAATGATGGCATCAAAATTTTCTAGCGGCTTGCCGTCATAGAACACCATCGGCTTGTGAGACGTAATATTCATGTAGCAGCGGAGGTAGTTGACCACCCGCACGTCGTGTCCTTGTTCAATGCCAGCTTCTCTGAGTCGTCGGGTAGAGTAGAGCGACGGTTCCTGCGATAGGATAGCAATTTTCATGGTTCTCTGTATCGGTGAGTTGGGCTAGGGCGGTGCAGAAAGGAGCTACCCGCATCTACTAAAAATCGCCGTCTCACGGCCTGACGACCTAGCAGCATCCGGAAGCCCATCGCGTCTCGATTTGTGAGCGTCAGCTCAATAGTCCACTGCTGCTCTCCCAATCCTACTATGGTTTGGATTACGGGTCGAAGCTGGGCCTGACCTCCGGAATTCTTGACCTGCCGATACTCCAGCAGGGGTGCTGCTGCCGTCACTGTCTGCTGACTATTGCGCTGTTGAGGATGGACCTGAAAGCGAACCATTTCCTGGCTATCGTGCTGAAACGGTTCAATATTGAAAGCGTGTAAAGCTGATGAGCGCGCCCCGGTGTCGATTTTGGCCTTAATTTCTGCAATACCAAGAGCAGGGAGGGCAACGGTTTCTCGCCAGCCAATCACCGCCAAAGATTTTGGGGAAGAACGGTTGAGCTGAGTTTGAGGCACTGGGGTCAAGAAGTCGATGTGATGAGGATCTCAAGTATAAATGAGAATACCCACTTCCACTAGTAAAGATAAACTCAAAGAGCGATCGCTTTCTCCGGTCTGAGAAGCGCTCCACCGACTCTAACCTGCTCATTGTTCTACCCGCCTGGACAATCTCCGAGAAGCCCAATAGCATTGATATCAACAACAATCAGGAATTGAAAAAGTCAATAGTTTTTGGTGATACAGATCATTTTAAAATTGATGTGATATAATCTCGTACTAACTGGATAGAGTAAGTCAGCCTAATCTCTGTTTCATTGGGCAGGCGTTTTGTCTGGATTAATGAAACAGGAGCGGGGGAACCATTTTTTGGGGCATATCTCTAAAAATTTTTAGAGAGGGGTATCTCTCAACCCTAGCCCGTCAGCTAACCTCGTCGGCATTGAGGGAAGACTGAAGAATCGATACCTAAATAGTCGTGTCTTGATTCTTACGGTTTTCGCTGGTACTGCTCTACATTTCGTACCTGCTATTAAAGACTAAGGCACTACCTATGTTTCTATAACTTTAAAAACATTGGCTTACTCTAGATTTTCAGATTCTTGTCGAGTAAGTTCAAGATTCATGTTTCTTTCACCCATTAACCTCATAAGGTGATTTCTTTGACAACAATCGCCCTGGATTAGGCTGATTGGTTCGTAAAAATCAATCACAACAAAGCTTGTGATTAGCTTTTACTCTTGACGTAACATTTCTGAGTATTATGGATAATCTACAGGCGTTTATTGCCGCTTCGACGTTTGCAGGCGTAATTTGGTTTGTTGCTTCCGATCTGCTGCATTTTACGGTTGTAGCTCTCCTAGGAGCCTTGATTTTAGTTTTTACTCACATATTGACCCTAACAGAGGCCGTTCAGTATATTAGTCAAAGTCATTCAACGTTGGCGCTATTTTTTGGAGTCATGGTATTAGTGAGGGCTTTTGAACCCACCAAAATTTTCGACTACCTGGCAGCGCAAATAGTTTTACTAGCGAGAGGCCAAGGAAAACGGCTATTGCTAGGAATTGTTGGCATCACTACTCCGATTTGTGCCGTGTTGCCAAACGCTACGACAGTGATGTTGTTAGCACCGCTAATTCCGCCGATTGCTGAAGATATTGGCGTAGATTTCGTTCCCTTACTCATCCTGCTCGTTTTTGTGGCTAACAGTTCTGGACTACTGACCTTGGTTGGAGATCCAGCCACTTTCATTGTTGGGGATGCGATTAATATTAGCTTTACAGATTACCTGATGCGGTTGAGTTTAGGAGGAGCGCTCGCCGTTGGTACAGTAGTGATCCTGATCCCTTTCCTGTTTCCCAAGATTTGGCACCGAAAATTTGAGCATTTAGAACAGTTACCCGACCCAAAAGTTAATCATCCCCGAGTGTTAGCGCTTGGAGGAGTGATCATGGCTTTTGTGCTCGTATTTTTTGTGATTGGAGAATCTCTGCCTATCCCCATCCCGCCAGCAGCGGTTGCTTTATTAGGGGCAACCCTCGCCTTATGGCTCGCTCATCATAGCCAAATTGATTCAGTTAATAATATTTTGCGCGACGTAGACTGGAGTACGCTGTTATTTTTTATGTCCACCTTTGTCCTCATTGGCGGATTAGAAAAGACAGGAGTTGTTAATGCGTTGTCTAGCATCATGGCAACAATCGTCGGTCAAAACGTTGCTTTAGGCTCGCTCTTGTTATTATTTACCGTAGGATTTCTGTCTAGCCTGATCCCCAATATCCCCCTAGTGGTAGCGATGGTTCCGCTCCTCAAACAGTACCTAGTCAATGTCGGATTTGTTAGTTCAGCAGTTTTAAGTTCAGATTTCAATGGGCAATTTCCGCTAGAAGTATTGCCCCTGTTCTATGCGATGATGCTGGGAGCCACTTTAGGGGGAAATGGAACTTTAGTGGGGGCTTCTTCTAACATTGTTGCTGCCGGAATTTCTGAACAGCACGGACAGCGGATTTCGTTTAGGACATTTCTTAAATATGGCATTCCTGTGATGCTTATGCAGCTCTCGATATCCGCTTTGTATTTAGCCACCTGCTTTCTGATTTAAAGCAGTTAACCCAGGAATGTCGATCCATCAAGACGTGTCATCAGATAGGTAATTTGGGCCTCGTAATGTCGTGATGAGCGCTCATCCCTGCAATCCAATCGCGGCGCGGTCGAAAACCGTGCCATTGGCATCAACTCCTTGAATAACCAGGCGATCGCTATACACGTCAAAAGCCGCAAAGCTGAGCCGCGAGGCAGCATGGGCTGTCCAGGATGAACGCCCTACCGAGCGAGTTCTGGCCCCAGAGCCACAGGTGACGTAGGTGGTGCCGGAAATTGAGTGAGTTCGTTCGTAGTGGTGTTCGTGTCCGTTAATGTAAAGCTGAACGCCGTAGTTCTCAAAGAGAGGCTTCAGCTTGGGAGCGAGTCGTCTACTGAATCGGTATCGCCCGGATGAATAAAGAGGATGATGACCAAACACCACTTTCCACGGAGCCTTGCTGCGGTTCAACTCTTGCTCTAGCCAGGTTAGCTGATGCTGCCATGCCGCATTACGATTGGTGTCGAGGGCAAAAAATTGCACAGGACCGCGCCGAAACGTATAGTAGCGACCGCTCATATTAAATTCGGGATACTGCACCTGATGGTTGCCGTTGGCAATGCGAATGTCGTGATTGCCTAGGCAGGCAAAGAACTTGACTCCCTGCTGACGTAGATAGCTATAGGGCTGCTCGAACGCCCGCGCAATTTTTTTGATGGTGCCGTTTCTGTAAATATTGTCCCCGGCCAGCAGCACCGCTGGAAACGGATGCTGCTGGTAGTAGTGCTTCATCGCTTCTGCCACGGCATACTGTTTGCGATCGCCTGTGCCGACATCGGCTAAGGAGACGAAGCGCAGTAGCAGTGTCTGCTGCTGAGTATCAATTTGTTTTTTTTCTGGAGTAGAAGTCGTATAGGACACTTCATCCTGAGCTTTGGCTTGGGCGTGAAGCATTTTACCAATAACTGCGATACCGACGCTTAGGCTACTGAGCAGTAAAAGCTCGCGACGCTTGATACTCATTACTTAGTGATGCACGATTAGCCTTTCAAAGGCTACCATGATTTGTCAATCTCGACACAAATCTTTACCGTTTGCTATCCAATGACACCTAGCTCCTGACTTCTGTTGATTAGCAGTAGCGGTCATAATTTAGGTAGTGTTGATGGACTGAGTAGCAATGAACCAAGTTTTTGACATAAAAGTTGTCGATACTCAAACAATGGAGTGGCAGCCGAGTCCGAGTCCTGGGGTGTGGCGCAAGCGTCTCGAACTCAGCGGCGAGGTCGAGTCTGGACGGGTCACTTCCGTAGTCCGCTTCGCTCCTGGTTCTGTGTTTGCTTGTCACCCCCATCCAGAAGGCGAGGAAATTTTTGTGCTGGAGGGAACCTTTGCCGATGAATTTGGGACTTATCCGGCGGGTTTTTATCTCCTCAATCCAGAAGGCTTTTCCCATGCTCCTTTTTCCCCTGATGGCTGTACGCTGTTTGTGAAGCTGCGACAGTATGGCGGCCCCAAGCTTCAGCAACTCAGTCTCAACACGCGCGAGCTGCCTTGGACTTCTTCTCCCGGTCGGGACGTTAAACGGCTTTATGCTCAGCCAGGATTTTCAGAACAAGTGCGGCTGGAGCGCTGGCACCGAGGTTTTACCGAGTCGCTGAGGCTGGAAGCAACCAGAGAGATATTTGTTTTAGCAGGGGAGTATGCTGATGAGAACGGTCGGCATCAAGCCGGAACGTGGCTTCAGCTTCCCGCAGGAACCTTCCATACTCCTTATTCTCAATCGAGCTGTGTACTCTACATTAAAGAGATAACAGACAGACTAGCTTAGCGAAGAGACAGAAGGGAAAGTAGCTTAGGCAGAGTGCTAGCTAACCTTTGCCAGCACTAAATTATCCTCAATTTTAGCCTCGTAGCTGGATAAAGGTTTTTGGGCCGGACCGGACAATACCTCTCCTGTTGGACCAAATTTAGAGCCATGACAAGGGCAGACAAAAGCGGCTGCATCCGTTTCCCAATCAACGGTACAGCCTTGGTGAGTGCACAGTGGATTCACCGCCACCAGCTCGTCTTCTGAGGTGCGGACAACCAAGACATCAGCCATTTTGTCGATAACGCTCCCGTCAGTCTCTAATTCCTCGACTGTCCCGACAGCCTGAAAACCATCTTCGCGGACAGAGGTATCAATTTCGGCTGTCGTGGCGGCTTCTGTGTCAGCTTCTGGAGTATTGGAGTTGCAGGCAGCAAGCACGACAGGTAAAGAACTGGCTAACATGCCAACGCTGATCCACCCTAAAAATTCGCGGCGATTCATGGTTTTGATAGTTAATCTTTAATGGCTGTTCTAGCTACTACAGTATAGTTCTTGCCAAATTTAGTCGGGAGAAAAACAATTGAACGTCCGACTTCCGAATAACAAATGAGGACTCACCCATTTTCTATTTGGTGCTACTGCCTTACTGAAATCTGCTTCCTGAGCTTGAGAGAAAGTGGCCTAGATGAAGATACTAGTAATAACGGCAAGGAGGAGAACAGCGAGTTTAATGGACCCAAGAAAGCGCAGGGCGCGATCGCACATTGAAGAACTCTCTAGAATTTAACCAATCTTTTTCTTAGGCTAGTTTTTTCTTTTGACTTTTTGTAGTTAAGGTTGCAAAAATATTTTCTATATGCAAATAAAGCGTTGAAGCAATTGCTTTTCAACATAATCTCGCCCAAAAGCTCCCTGTTATCTGTAGATCAAAGAAGTTCCCAAAACACCAAGCCTTTTACCCATCTACCCATCGATGGGATAAACTCAGGGAAGTAAGCTAGGTCAAGAAAATGGCAGATTTTAAAGTTATTAAAGGAAAAACCAAAGCAGATGACCGAGGGAGAGTAACGCTTAATTCTGCTTTAGCCAATCAGCAATTTGCCGTTTTAGTTAATGAACAAGGTCAGTACCTACTCGACCCGATCTCAGAAAATCCTCGAGAAGGGTGGAAGGAGGCTTTTGAGAAAATGCATGCTGAAGGAGATGACAAGCTCGATCCCGATTACGAGTTGATGATGAACGGTGCAGATAATGAAGACTGGACGTGGTAGCCTATCCAAAAAGATTTGAGGTTTGGATTGTTACGCTCGATCCAACACAAAGTTCGGAAATGAAAAAAACGAGACCGTGTATTATTGTCTCTCCCAATGAGATGAATGAACCTAGTGCAACAGCAATCATCACACCACTGACTTCAACCCGAAAAAATATTCAATAAGGGTAGGGGGTCAATTTGAGCAACGCAAAGGCGAGGTTGCCCTTGACCATCTTAGAAGTATCGACAAAACTAGGTTGATTAAACGTCTAGGAACCCTAGATGACAATGAATCGAGACAAGTTGCTAAAGTTCTAGTGGCAATGTTTTCTTACTGATCTCTTTGGTTAGTAAATTTCGAGCCTTGCTAACGGTATGTATCAACGCTCCCAAATTTCTTGCTCGGAAAAACTAAGCTCCCGAAAATCGCTCTCTCGTAACTTTGCCTCATCCACACAAAAGAACTCATCGAGTTGAGGAGGCTGGACTGTTCGGCAAGCATTTCATGGACTTGTCCTCGATGATGGATCTGATGTTGAAAGAGGTGTGATAGAAGGCGTGACATCTGTTCTGTTTGAACAAAATCTGGTCGAGGAATTCTTACTGGTTGAGTCAGACACGCTTCTGTTATTGACCGACAAAACTCAATCAAGCGTTCATCCGTTTGTCGTTGTTCGCGCTGTAGTTCGGCACAGGTATTAAATGGTTCGTGCTCGAAGAACCTCCAGGTTTCATCGTTGAGTGGTTCTCTCTCTATGCTGCGCTCTAAAGCATCAATATAAAACCAATTCACAGTTAGTAAATGATTTAACGTTGCTTTGATTGAGGAAAAAAAACTGGTTCTTGTGGCCACAAACTCAGCTTGACTAAGACCGCAACACGTTGACAACAAGCGATAATTTGCCCAAGCATTATTGTAAGCCATCGTTAGAAAATGATGTGCTAGGGACATCGTATCTAATTGCCTACGAATATGTTTCCATAAGTTAATACCATTTACCGAAAGTAGTCAGATAGTTCCCAAACTAACCAACAATTGGAGGTTCAAGGGCAAAGAGCTGCTGTGCTTCCCTTTCCCCCAACTCATCAAGTCTCCTATTACTTTTTCTAATTGGTATAAGTCTAGCTTTGAATCATCTACAAATAGTTTAAAAAATAGACTACCCTCTAAAACAGTTTCAAGAGAGACTGAAACAATCTCTCTTGATGAAGAAGGAAGCCCGATTCTATTAGCGGTATGTCAACTAACGTTAAGGTCGTCGCTTGATTCGACGAGAACGCTTGCGTCGTTGGGTTGCCCCCGTGACGAAGCTAATCCCAAGTAAAGTAGCAGGGAGCTGTAAAGCTCTTTGAATAGCGGCAGTTTTTTTAGGACGACTGCTGGAATAAGTCCTGGCTGTAGGAGCCCTTCTTGCTTCTTCCCGAACTCGCTCAACGCTTGCTGTATAAATTGATTCTGCTAGGGATACCACACTGGTAATCAGCAAAATACTCATAACGGTCGGATTCGGACCGCGCCCTTCACCGCTTTTGGTTCCGTAAGAAGCCACGATAAACCATAGAAAGATCAGCACGCTCAAAATCAGGAACACAGCGATCCAAATCGGGCTATTGGCGAAGGTATATAGAGGGCCTTCCACTTCTAAAAACTCTTGTGGTGTTGAAAACGGACTGCTCATAGTTCCTCCCTATTCTATTCCGGCTGTACCGGGCTGTTGACTCATCGCACCTCCTACTGGGGCAGCAGCATGGGGCGGTTCGATGGCTTCTGTTTGCCAGGTCATGCTGTACTCTGGATAGCCTTCTACACCAAGATCGGCTAGATCGAGACCTTCTAGTTCTTCGGCGCGAGAAACCCTCAGTAACCCCATTTTCTTGAGCACAAAGCTGGTGACGTATCCGGGAATAAAGCCCAAAATAACAGCGCAGATGAGCGCAGGCACGATCTGACCGATGGGGTTAATCACCGGAACACCCTCAGCTTGCGGGTAGCCGTAGGCAAAGAATCCGGGCAAAATGGCTCCGATTAAGCCGCAGAAACCGTGTACAGCAAAAGCCCCAACGGCATCATCAATGCCTGATTTTTCAAGAGCGATCGCCACTTTCGGCATCACCCAAGCACCAGCAAACGCCAGCACAATAATGAGCGCTGGATGATACAGGTCAAGCCCTGCCCCAACGGTAATAATCCCTGCCAGTCCTCCAGAAATGGTAAAAAACGGGTCTGCTTTAGAACCAATATAGGCTCCAATAATGCCAGAGGCTAGAGCTAGAGTTGTATTCACCCCAATAGAAGCCAGCGTCATTGGTGTTCCGTAGATCGTCGTCTCCACCGTTTGTCCCGGAACGAAGATCACGCAGGCGGCCAAAAAGGCGTAGAAGCCCACAAAGATCAGCATTAAGCCAAGCATGGTGAGCGGTAAGTTGTGGGGAAGGATTGGTCTAGGTCTTCCCTGTTCGTCATACTTGCCAATCCGCGCTCCTAAATTGATCAGCACCCCGAGAGCAAAAAAACCAGAAACGGCGTGAAGCACCGCCGAACAGCCAAAATCGTGATAGCCCAGGGCCGTAAAATACCAGCCTGCATAGTGCCATCCCCAAGCGGCGGCTACCACCCAGGTAAATGAGCCTAGAACGACGGAGAGAATGATATAGGCTCCTACCTTAATCCGCTCAATCACCGCCCCAGAGAGAATGGAGGCCGTGGTCATCGAAAACAGGGCAAAGGCAAAGAAGAATACCCCGGTTAAGTTGTCTGCTGTATTAGGGCCCATCGCTTCAGACCAGGGATAAGAAGCATCCGCCAGTCCTTTTAACTCGGCGACTAACTCACTGGTATCTGGGTTCGTCCAGGGACCAATAATTCCTCCCGCTACTGGAAAGAGTGGGAAGCCGTTGTACACCCACCACCCGAAGAAGAAAAACGTTAGTCCCACACTAGAGAGAGTGAGCAGGTTTTTAACCATTGTTGCTAGCACGTTTTTGGTGCGGGAGGCCCCCCCTTCGTAGGCGAGGAAGCCAGCATGAATCAACAGCATAAATACAGAAGCCCAGTAATAGTAGGACTCTGAAACAAATGTTCCTAAGAATTCTTGAACTTCAGGATCCATCGATTTTATTTTGTGAATGTTCGTTTTAAATTACTTTTAGTTGGCCTGACAGTAAGACCGTTGAATGTAAACAGATTGCAGTATTTTTATTAAAAGTTTTGTAACTATCACTACAAACTATACCCAAATCAGAAGGAGTTTCGGTTGCAGTAATGCCTACTTCTAAAGTTGAATGAAAGTAGGAAACCGAGCTCTCGTTGTTGATCGCCAAAAGATATAGTTAGACAGCAAATTATTGTTTCAACAGCCGCTCTAATGCTTTTTTAAATTACAGCTTTGTGTAATTCGACTTGAAGTTAATGCTTTGCCGTTAGCTTAATAGAGATAAAATTTGGTTCGATTGAGTTTTTTGGCAATAAACGGTAAAGACTTCTCAATGGTAAAAACATTTTTACCACCTCTTTCTTCTCTGAATTGCTCAGGAAATCAACTTGAGATTTCAAAAAACAATGAACTATCAATAATCAACAAACTCAACCATGAATACGAAACCACATCGCTATAAAATTTGCTATTTTGATTAGCTAATTAATTCCAGACGAGGTGCTGCTGATAAAGCATCTTGGCAGTAGTTTTCTAGAAACTGAGTTCGGCACCCGTCCTGAGTCCACAAAATTGGGAAGAAACTTTCATCCATCGTCGTATCTCCCACTCGTTTGTAGCGTCCATAGATGTAGCCAACTCCTGTAGAAGCAAATTGGGTTTCTGAAGAAAGCAGATGAATGCTCAAGCTACGGCGCACTTTTTCAGGATGAGTGTTCTTTCCCGAACCATGCCACACGTTGCCATGATGGATCACACAGCCTCCGGCAGGAATTTCCACGTACACAATTTCAGGCCAATCGACTCCGGCTTGAGCGGCGGCTCGTTCCATCGACAATCGATAAGAAGATGCGGGAGCATGAAACTCTCCGGCTTCTTTTTGAAGGGGCCACCTATGCGAACCTTTGGCGTACTCAAGGGTTCCTGCCCCAGCAATAGTATCATCCAAGGGAATCCAGCAGGTGGTCATTTCAGGCGGCGTGAGATAGCTAATATAGGTTGCGTCTTGATGTAGGGCTACTTCTTTGCTCCCTAAAGTTTTCATCCATAGGCAGTCCTGTCCAATCCGTGCCCCTTGCCAGCCCGACAGAGTTGCCACCAAGCGACCAATTTCCGCTGAAAGAACCACGCTAGCAACGGTTAAGTCACATTTCCAAACGTTGCACATCTGTCGAGTCGCATCGGGTAAACTTAGCCCGGGACGCCAGTGCCACTCATCGGGATAGATTCCCGTTTCAAAGTCTCCAGAAAACAAAGGCTCAATGCGTTCAACCAAGCGAGTAACCAGTTCTTGGGGAATCAGATTTTCTAAGATTAAAAACCCATCGTGTCGAAACTGAGAAATTTGCTGCTCTGTAAGCTGGATTGAGGTGTGTTCCATGGTTGAGGGGGTGAATTTAAACAAGCTGGTCTACGGCTTAAACTTAACAGCCAAGTGTACACAAACTCGTTATAACAAGTACGCCGAGGAAAATCTGTAACTTCAAACACCGTATGCTGTTTTGGGAAGAGGCGCTTACCCAGTTGTGAAAGCACAGGAACTGAAATTGCTATTCAAAATCTCTGTACAATCTATTAAAGAGACAGGCTCGATTGGTTCATGGCAGATCTCAGCGGAACATGGCTTGGAACTTACTGGCAGCGAGAGTTGCCAACCCGTTTTGAATTTACCCTCGTTCAAGGAGGCAATACTCTCAGCGGAAGAGTTCTTGATGATGGGTATTTGGGAGAAGCTTCCTTAGTCGGCGAGGTAATTGGCAGACGAGTGACTTTTACTAAGCAGTACTTAGGGGGGTTGCGCCATTCAGTTCGCTACAGTGGCACGATTGCAGAAAGTGAAGACTACATGCAAGGCCACTGGCAGCTAGACTTTGATTCTGGAAGATGGGAAGCTCATCGCAGCGATGAAAATCTCACTTTAAATTTAGAACGTCGTACAGAAGTGCCAGTTGCTATTTCATGAGGAGAAGTCCGGTGTGGGACGGGGAAAGGGGAAATCGTTCCTACGGAACGGGGTAGCGCACCAAGACAGGAAAAACTGTCGCGCTTGCAACGGAAACAGAACATGGGGTTAAAGAACAAGCTAATTCATTCCCCCCCTTTGCCCTTTCCCCCTTCCCCTTTTCCCGTTGCGGAGCAACTTTGCCCTTTCCCCGCGCCTAGGAGTGCTTTCCACGTGTCCTCTAACCTAGTGCTAATTGATAAAAAGCCTGCATCTGCTCAAACCACTGGCGGCGAGATTCGTCCCAGGTGTAGAACATATGTCCACCACGGTAATTCATGAGAAATAAGTTTGGGCGCACCTCGGTCGCCAGCTTCATCAGCGCCGCTAAATGGCTGGAAGCAAAGTAAGTTGTGACTAAATCAAAAATGCCGTGAGTAATTAATACTTTCATGTATGGATTTAGCGTCATTCCAACGCGCAAATCGTCTACCGCGCCAATATACCCCTGCTTGAAATCGGTTTTGAGCTCAAACTTCCATTCCTTAAAAATGTCAAAATTGAGCAGATGATAGCTTAAATCAGTCTCAACCTTAAGCGTGTCGCGCAGATGGTGATTGATTCCTCCAGTAAATAATCGCTGTAGGCCATCTAAAGTGGGGTCACTCCCTGCATAGGTTGAGCGATTTGGAAAGGGGTCGATGGCGGTAATGGCTGCATCGTATAAACCAACAATTTTTTTGTCCTTGCGAAGAAGTTCGCGAGCAAAAACGTCTCGGTCCACTCGACCGCCGTGCTTTTCAATCAAACTGACGGGTAAACCAATCAAGTCAGCTAGCGTTTGGTAGACGGCTTGTCGTTCGTCTTCTGGTGCCGTATCTCCCATTGCTAGCAGGGGAATATAGGTCTGTCGCGTAAATTTTTCAGCAGCGCGGATATGAGCGTCAATATCTCCCGGTTCGCTGGTCCATCTGGCGCGTTGATGATAGGCGGCGGCAGCAGCAAAGGACGGGATGAGAGTGGCCCAATAAGATAGGTTGTAGTCTCCCCCTTCTAAAATACTAAATTCAAGGGCTGGCGAGATTAAGATCGCTCCTGAAAGACCGATGCCAAAATCTTGCTGAAGCTTGCGAGCCAATTTGGCGACCCGAAAGCCTCCGTAACTTTCTCCCGCAATAAAAATAGGAGACAGCCAGCGCTTTTTGCGAGACAAAAACCCCTGCATAAACTCGCCCAAGGACTTAAGATCGCGCTCGACTTCCCAGAACTGGGTTTCTTTGAATTTGTCTTCTGTCTTTTCCTGCTCTTTAGCTGCATCTTCTTCTTGGTCTTGGGGCAGCACCCGACTAAAACCAGTGCCAATCGGATCGACAAAGACTAAATCCGAAAAGCACAGCCAGCTTTCCTGATTGTCTAAAATTTTGACTGGAGGCTTGGGTAAGCTGCCGTCTGCGTTGAAATAAACCCGTTTTGGTCCCAGGGCCCCCATGTGCAGATACGCCGAAGCTGCCCCCGGTCCCCCATTAAAAATAAAGGTAATGGGGCGCAGGGAATAATCTACCTCGTCTGCAAGATAGGCAATATGAAACAGTTCGGCAATCGGTTTTTCCTTGTCAAACAGAGTTTGCCACTCGGCGGTGGCCGTATAGCGCAGCGTCTCGTCGGCGAGAGTCAGAATATGTTCGGTGGTACTCGCTGGACGCGTATGGGCAGTATTTGTTTTGGGGTTAGAGGTACTCGTCATACCAAATCGATAGAGGAATTAACCCAATTTTACTAAAGGGGAAATGTCCCTTTGGGACGGGGAAAGGGAAATTTGTCGCTCCGCGACGGGCAACGAACACAGGGTTAAGGAACAAAAGTACTAATTACTTCCTTTCCTCCTTATCCCTTACCCTATTCCCTGCACCTACGGCGCAACCGCTTCAATTACCCTTACCAGAATCTCGGCGGCTCGATCGACTTCTTCTGAGGTCACAATCAGGGGCGGAACAAAGCGCAATACTTTTGGACCAGCAGGAGCAATCAGTAAACCTGTTGTCATGGCTGCTTCAACAATTTTAATCGAGGTTAACTCGGTCTCTTCGCTGATTTGCATGCCGTTGATCAGCCCCCAACCGCGTACTTCTGTAAACAACTGCGGATACCGGGACTGTATCGCTCTCAACCGAGTGCGGAGCTGTTCGCCGCGCGCCTGTACATTCTGAAGAATATTCTCCCGTTCTAGGGTCTGACACACGGCTAACGCCGCCCGACAGGCTAGGGGGTTACCGCCGAAGGTACTAGCATGATTACCGGGCTCAAACACATCGCAAAACTGTTTACACGCCATTGCCCCAATGGGAATACCGCCCGCTAATCCTTTGGCGCTGGTGAAAATGTCGGGTTCTACTCCTAAATTTTCGTAGCCCCAAAACTTGCCAGTCCGACCGACTCCTGCCTGCACTTCGTCAAAGGCCAGTAAAATGCCAGTTTCATCGCAAATTTTCCGCAAACGCAAGAAATACTCGAGTTCGCCGGGACGGACGCCGCCCTCTCCCTGAAGCGGTTCGAGCATAATAGCGGCAACGCGGCGATCGCCTTCGTCAATATCGGTAATGGCATCCTCGATCGCCGTAATATCGTTGTAGGGCACGTACTCAAACCCAGACACCAATGGCTCAAACCCCTGGTGATATTTGGGCTGACCGGTCGCGGTAATGGTGGCCAGAGTCCGCCCGTGGAAACTGGCCTGAGCGGTTAAAATCACAGGGGAGTCGATATCGAGAACCGTATGGGCATACTTGCGAATCAGTTTGATGGCGGCTTCGTTGGCTTCTGCCCCAGAGTTACAGAAAAAGACGCGATCGGCACAGGAATGAGCGACAATCCACTGAGCGAGCTGTCCCTGTTCGGGAACGTAATAGAGATTGGAAACGTGATGAAGTTTATTAATTTGGTCGGTGACGGCTTCAATTAAAGCTGGAGGTGCGTGACCGAGGGTACAGGTGGCAATTCCGGCGACAAAATCGAGATACTCGCGTCCTTGGGTATCCCACAGTCGGCATCCCTGTCCTCGTTCAATCGCAATGGGAAAGCGTTTGTAGGTGCTCATCACGTTCGCATCAAAGCGATCGGCATCAAAGGAAGACTCGACTGCTGAACTAATCGCCGTCGTTTTTTCTAAAAGGTCTGGACTCATGGGTTTTTAGTCGTGGTTGTTCTCAATCTCCCTTCATGTTAATCAGAATAGTGACATTGAGCTGGCTCAAAGAGCAGATGGATCTCCCCTGGGCTGTTTTTGCACTTGCTCCAAGCCGCCGACAAATAGCGAACAATCCTGAGAACTAGATAGCGATTTGGTTGGTAACCGCAACCCAGCTTTCAGGATTGTCGAAATTGAAAGGGCGCTAAATTGTCTATTCGGCTGTTGCCAGTTCAGTACTGCCGCGACGGCGACGGCGAGTCAGAGTATTAAAGAGCATTTGCCCGATAGCTTTGATGAGGTTGCCTTCTAGCTCCTGGAATAGCTTCATATTCAGGGCAAACGCATCATTAGCTTCATCCACGATCCGCTGCGCCGTTTCCCGATCAATGGGCATTTCGTTGAGAGCTTGACGATACTGCTCCTTAAACGCCTTCTCATCAGTAATCGTGGCAAACTCGTAAAAAGCCGTTCCCCGGCCATCGCTCAGACCCATCGCCTTTTGAGCAATATTTTTGAGAATTTGTCCTCCTGATAGATCGCCTAAATAGCGAGTGTAGGAGTGGGCTACTAGCAGTTCTGGGTGAGAATTAGCCACCTCTCTAATTCTCTCCACGTAGGCTTTTCCTGCGGGAGATAGGGAAATCTCTTGCTGCCAGTTGGTCCCATAGTAAAACTGCAAATCCTGTTCGAGGCTATGCTGGCGGTGGAGCTGGGGAAAGTAAATTTTGGACACTACTGGATGGTCGCGCAGCCGCTCCATCTCCTCTTCCATGGCTGAATAGACGAAGTAAAAGTTAGCCACTAACTTCCGATAGGAGTTTTTTTCCACCACTCCTTTTAAGAAGCACCGGACGAAACCGACGTTTTCTGCCATTGTGTGAGATTTTTTGGTTCCTTCGCGCAACATCGTTGCCAAGTCTACACTCATGCTAAAATTCCTGTCTTTATCGTTAATTGCTATATCAAAAGTTGTAGCCAGTGTAACAACTGCCTAAACGCTTAGATTAAACGAATTTAATGAGAATTGGCATTAAGACTTTTTAAGCTCATTAAGATCTGACGGTAAGACCTTGGTAATTTGCTAGGTACTGATGATACCGTCCTGTTCGGGGATACTGACCTCGGGCTGAGGCTCTTAGCGCGGTCTAGTCACCCGACAGCGCTCTTCTCACAGTCTCCTGGAGGGAACGGGAGGCAGTGCTGCCGCAGGCTCAACCCTCAGAAGATTGCTGCTTCTAGCACTAGGTCTCTAAGTCAGGCTAAGGTGCAATCCGACTACGGGCGGTAACTGGGTGCTCTAGAATAATTTAAAGATTCATGTTTATAATCGTTACAGAGTATTTATATCAGCTTAAATTTAATTAATTTTTGTAAACCTGAAAAGCTATTACATTTCTATAAATGCCCCGAATCTTGGTAATCGACGACGACCCCGCAATTTCAGAACTCCTCTCTATCAACTTGGAGATGGCTGGATACGACGTAAGTCAAGCTGAAGACGGCATTAAGGGACAGGCACTCGCCGTACAGATACAGCCCGACCTGGTCATGCTAGACTTAATGCTGCCTCACGTAGATGGTTTTACTGTTTGTCAACGTCTCCGTCGGGATGAGCGCACAGCGGATATTCCCGTACTGATGCTGACGGCTTTAGGACAAACTCAGGACAAAGTAGAAGGCTTCAACGCTGGGGCAGACGACTATTTAACCAAGCCGTTTGAAGTTGAAGAAATGCTAGCGAGAGTGAGGGCTTTACTGCGACGAACCGAACGTATCCCTCAAGCAGCTAAACATACAGAAATTCTTAATTATGGTCCTTTGACTCTTATTCCAGAACGGTTTGAGGCGATTTGGTTTGAAAACACCGTTAAGCTAACACACCTTGAATTTGAGCTACTGCATTGCTTATTGCAGCGACACGGACAAACCGTATCCCCCAGCGAGATTCTCAAAGAGGTTTGGGGATACGATCCGGATGATGATATCGAAACCATTCGGGTTCACGTTCGACACTTAAGAACGAAGCTAGAACCCGACCCGCGCCGCCCTCGCTACATCAAAACGGTTTATGGTGCGGGGTACTGTTTAGAACTGCCCAGTAAAGAGGAATTATCTGCCAATACTCCGGCGACTGTTTAGATGGGGGCATGGGTTCCCGCAGCGGTGAGCCTGAGCCAGAAAGCAAGCTTATTTACAGTCGAGGAAAAAATGATGAGTGTTTTTTTCAAAGCGCTCGATGGAGTTGAGCAGACGAACTGCGCTGATATAAGATTCCTCAAGTAACTCTAGCCGTTCTTCTGAAGTATCTACTAACCCGTCGGCGACTAGGCGTAAAGACCCCAGCATAGAACTCAGGCTGGTACGAGCGTTATAGGAAAGATGCATTTGAGATTTGTAGAAGCTTTTGAGCTGAGCATCATCAACGCTCTCTTCTGGCTTGGCTGAGTTGGCAAACTGCATGGAATAGAGACGAGAATAATAGCCTCCGCGAGCGAGCAGTTCCTGATGGTTGCCGACTTCGACAATGTGTCCTCGATCTAACACAACAATTTGATGAGCGTTCTGAACGGTCGAGAGTCGGTGGGCAATCACGAGAGTAGTGCGATCGCGGCAGAGTTCGTCGATGGCTTGCTGGACGAGGCGCTCGGATACAGTATCGAGGGCACTGGTGGCTTCATCTAAGATTAACACATCCGGATTGCGCAGCAGGGCGCGGGCGATCGCCAGTCGCTGTCGCTGCCCTCCAGACAGCATCACGCCGCGATCGCCAATTTCCGTATCAAAGCCTTGAGGGAGCTGCACAATAAATTCATAGGCGTTGGCTCGCTTCGCCGCTTCGATAATTTCACTTTCACCGACTTCGTCCATCCCGTAGGCAATGTTGTAGCGCACTGAGTTGTTGAACAAAAAAGTATCCTGACTAACAATGCCCATCGCTCTTCGCAGGGAATTGATGCCAAATTCTCGTACATCCCGACCATCAAAAGTAATTTGACCGTTCGTCGGGTCATAAAACCTGGGCAGTAAATCTGCCACCGTCGATTTTCCTGCACCAGAAGCCCCTACAAGAGCAATAGATTTACCTTTTGGGATGAGCACGTTCAGGTCTTTCAGTACCAGACCTTGATGCCCCGGATAGGCAAAACTGACGTTCCTAAATTCAATACACTCCTGGAGCGGTTTGTACAGAGCACTATTTTTTACCATCAACGGTTTATCCTCTCGCCGCAGGAACTCTTCCACCACCTCAACGCTAGGGGCCGCATTGGCAAATTGACTGCGCGCTTGATTGAGCTTCCCGATATAGGGCATCAGTCTAAACAGCGCCAGCAAATAGGTCAGCAGCGCGGTTGTTAGTGCCTGGAGCTGCTCGTAAAACAAGTAGCGACCTAGGATGGCAATCGAAAGCACAATCAAGATTCCGGCGATCTCGTTGACGGGAGACACCATGGCGCTAACAATCTGGGCCTGAAATTGAGCCATCTCCCGCTCGATCACGAGCTGTCGAATTTCTTGATATTCTTTGTCTTCATACCCAACGGATTTAATTAAGCGAATTCCCGTGAGGATTTCGAGGAGCTGATTGGAATAATCTCGCGATTTATCACGGACAATCCTTCCGTATAATCGTGCTTTTCTAATAAAGTAACGATTGAGAAAAGCAACCACTAGCAACAGAAAAGTAGTAATGAGGGTAATTTGCCAAGACAAAAATAGCAGCAGCCCCAGAAACGTCAGAATTGTGATGGCAGTGTTAATTGTTTCTACGCCCAAACGAATGGCCGATGCCGCTTTACTCGTTTCCCCTCCCAGTCGATTAACAATGTCTCCGATCTTACTTTTTGAGTAAAAATCGATATCGACATCCAAAAGCATTTGCAGCCCTTCTAAGCGAATTTCATTGACTAAAGCCCGAGATAAATATCCTCCCGAAAGACTACTAAAGTAGGTCGTTAAGTTCTTAAAAATAATGAGTAATATGACCGCTCCAAGCATGGCCAGTAACCGAGCATCACCCGAAAAACTATCAAACAGAGATAGTAGCTGTTGCAGGAGCGCTGGCATTCTTTCTGGATTGAGTGCCTCTTCCCCTAAAAATTCGAGCAGAATCGGCACAATTAACACCGTTCCGACTCCGTTAAACAGAGCTCCAGCCGTTCCGAGAACAATTGTCAGCAGAATCAACCAAGGATACTTGGCAGCGTATTTGAGAAGGAGTTGGTTGGAGGACATACGAGTGCGAGCTGAAAATCAATCTTTATGTGCGGGAAAAAACGACCTCAGAAAGAATGTTTGCCATTCTCTCGATACTGTAGTGTTCAATACAGCGTTGTCTGGCTCGTTCACCTTTGTCATTGGCTTCATCGAGATGCTTAAAGATCTGCTGAATCTGCTCGGCGATCTGACCAGGAGATTCTGGCTCGACCAAATACCCTGTGTCAGCCAATATATCAGGAATGTCGCCGATGCGCGTGGCTAAAACCGGTTTAGCCATGGCCATCCCGTCCGTCAGCTTCAGCGGGAATTGAGCGATCGCTGCCGGGACATCTCGCTGCGGCACCACCACAATGTGAGCCGCAGACACCACGGCTGGCATCGACTGCACCGGCTGTTTGGGAAGCTGAACAATCCATTGGCCCCATCGTTGAGCGAGGTGAGCGTCGTAGTCGTCGTAGGGACTGCCACCGACAATTACCAGTCTTAAGTCTGGCTGATTGAGCTGCTCCAGAGCTAGCAGAACGTCTTCTAAACCTTTGTAAGGTCGTGGCGCTCCCGGAAACATGAGAACGCGGTAATCAGCCAGTCCGTACTGAGCGCGGCTGACTTGGGGATCGTAGCGCTGTGGAGAAAACAGCTCCGTGTCTTTGCCGTTAGGAACATAGACTCCGCCAAAGCGCTTTTGAAGAAACTGAGAATGAGTGGTGACAGCATCGGCGTAGGGAACGAGATTTTCGAGCCATTTTAAGTACAGGGGATGATCGGGAAACCGTAAAGCTCCATCGGGTTTGAGCGTATCTCTAGCTAGGTCTGCCAAGCTAGGGCGATACTGCCAGCGATCACCGCCGTGCCAACTCATTTCCCAGTCGTCGATGTCGAGAATTAGCGAGCGCTGGCTGAGCAGCTTTTTGACTAAAGAAACCCCAAAGCTGGTCATTTTGGGCTTGACGGCATAGACAATTTCGCCACTAATACTTTGAATCAGGTGGCGAGCCGCTCGCAAAAAACCAGAATGGTACTGACAGGGAAAAGAAATCGTAGGAATTGTGGTTGATACGGGAGTATCGTCATCAAAGGCAACTCCCAACATTTCCACCTCGAGCCCCAGTTTTTCCAGGGCTTGCGCCAGCAGAAAGGGACGGACGGCTCCGCCCCATCGACCAGAACCTTTGCCGGACAGGTCGCTCACGATTAGGGAAATTTTTAGCCGTCGATGCTCAGGTAGGTTCAATCTTTTTCTCGCGCTGTTTGATCTCGTTACAGCCTAATTGACTCTCAGGGAGGCTCTGGCTGCGGATGGCGGTTATTACCCTTTTAGCCACAGCGCTTCCCGCTGCGCTGTGATCCAGGGAGTTGCTCGAGCTGATTGCAGCCGAACTGGGATTTTGGTCGCTTCTAGTTTGGCATTTCCCTCCGCATTTTGCTACACCTAAAGGCCATTTCCTCTGGAGATAAAATAATCAATAGTCACAACAATCAAAATCATGCAGGTCATTCGACTCCCGGCCCTCACTGACAACTACATTTTTTTACTCTATGCCCCAGAATCTGGAACGGCGGCTGTTGTCGATCCGGCTCAGCCTGAGCCAGTGCTTCAGGGCTTAGACAAGTTGGGGGCTCAGCTCGTCACGATTTTTAACACCCATCACCACTCAGACCACGTTGGCGGCAATCGGCAACTCCTGAAACGCTTTCCCCAACTTTCTGTCTATGGAGGGGCAGAAGACCGAGGCAGAATTCCTGGACAAACCCACTTTTTGAGAGAGGGAGATCGCGTCGAGTTTGGCGAGCGCGAGGGCGTGGTGTATTTCGTGCCCGGACATACTCGCGCTCATATTGCCTATTACTTCCCTCCGGTAGGTAAAGACGATTGGGGGGAACTATTTTGTGGCGATACTCTATTTGCTGGCGGCTGCGGTCGTCTCTTTGAAGGCACTCCGGCTCAAATGGTCGACTCCTTGACTAAACTACGGCAGCTCCCCAACTCAACGCGCGTTTGGTGCGCCCATGAGTACACCTTGAAAAACCTTCAGTTTGCTCTGAGCGTTGAGCCGACAAACTCCAAGCTACAAACTCGATACGAGGAGGTTAAAGCCGCTCGCACTCAGGAGCAGCCTACTGTTCCCTCTTGGTTGGGTTTAGAAAAGGACACCAATCCTTTTCTCCGCTGGGATACAGCCACTATTCAGTCTGCCATGAACGGCACCGATCCGGTGAGAGTGTTTGGCCGCCTGCGGGGGAAAAAAGATCAGTTTTAGCCCCAGCAATGGGCTAACGTAAAGTTGAGCTTACTCAAAGTGCGGTCAGCTCTGGTTCCAAGTGCACTTGGGAAAGATAAGCTTAACTGGTTTTATGGAGTCGTTCTTCAAACCCGATGGAGGCAAGTTTCGTTGCTGACTGCTCTAGGTCAACTGCCGAAATATTATTTATAATTTAAGACTGGGCAAATTTCGCTTTTGTAAACCAACAATCTAGAGAGGAATGAACTAAGTTATGGCAAAGCGCTTACAGGTTGTACTGAATCGAGACGTTAGTAAACTAGGTCGCAATGGTGACTTGGTAGAAGTTGCCCCAGGCTATGCTCGGAACTACTTAATTCCCCAGGGAGTGGCGGTGATTGCCACTCCAGGAATTCTGAAGCAAGTAGAACAAAGACGGGAAAAAGAGCGACAACAACTGTTAGCCGAAAAGCAGCAAGCCGAATCTCGCAAGACAGCGCTAGAAACCATTGGTCGCTTTGTCATCCACAAGCAGGTAGGAGAAGGAAAAGCAATTTTCGGTACCGTGACTGCTCAAGAAGTAGCCGAGGCCATTAAAGAAAATGCCAACCAGGATGTAGACCGACGCGGAATAACCCTCCCGGATATCAGCGAAACCGGATTCTATCAAGCCGAAGTCAAGCTCCATTCTGAAGTAACCGCCACGATTGAGATTCAGGTAGCCCCCCAAAAAGGCAGTGACCAGTGACCACAATAGCGCTCCTGGCACTGGTCGCCGGTCGCTACAGCGTACTCGAATCTAGGCTCTGAGCTTCTTCAGGTGTTAAGGGAAGATGAATGCCACATTCCTGCTTGATGCCGCGAAAGCGAGTATCGCGTTCGTTTTCGTCTGCGGCGGTAAGGGGACGGCTAGAGTGCCAGTCTCCGACTGAGACAAAGCCTTGGTCAAAATAGGGATGATAGGGCAAGTCGTGAGCCGTGAGATATTCGTAAATGTCTTTGGCGTTCCAGGTCAGAATGGGGCAAATTTTGTACTGCTCTCCCTGCTGGCTGACATAGGGCAACGTTTTGCGATGGTCTGTCTGATTTCTTCGCAGACCAGCCAACCATCCGGTTGCCTTGAGTTCGCGGAGGGCGCGCTGCATCGGTTCTACTTTACGAATTTGATCGTAGAGGTTTAGGGCCTCGACGTTGTCCTGGGCCCAAAGCTTGCCGTACAGAGCCTCCATGCGAGCTGGGCTGAGGGGAGACTGATAGACTTTGAGATTGAGGGTGAGCCGTTGGGTGAGAGACTCAGCAAACTGATAGGTTTCTGCTGGTAAATAGCCGGTATCAATCCAGATAACGGGAATATCAGGGACGACCTGAGTGACCATGTGCAGCATCAGCGCCGATTGAATCCCAAAGCTAGTCGTCATGACTAACTCATCTCCAAAGTTTTCTACCGCCCACTCGACAATTTGGGGGGCTGTGGCCTGAGCTAGCTGTTGGTTAACAATATCAAGGGTGAGTTCGGTTGAGACTCTGTTTGTTGGTGACTCCTGGACCAAATCCTGTTGTTGCGTGAACTGAGAGTCAAACAATTTCAGATGTGTCATGCTGATTTCTCATGTTGATAACGGAAAGCGAGGGCTAGCAAAGGCAGGCAATTGGGCATTGCCACTGCCCCAATCGCCCAGCAGCGGATGTTGGTAGCGTGTGAGAGCGCCCATGCATTCTTCTCGGACTTCTCCGCCGTGCCGGCATTACCTAGCCATTACCATCCTGGCAGGCAGCACAGTCTCATTCATCCTATCACGCTCAGCACCACTGGTAGGACGAGTGCGACCTCCTGCCCCAATTCCCTACAGCATTCCTTGCAGGTGCTGAATTAACTGAGGAGCCTGCAATAAGCCTTCAATTCGCTCTACTGGCTGACCATTTTTGAAAAGCACTAGAGTCGGTAGAGCCTGAATTTGATACTGGGAGGCCAAAGCTGGGTATTTGTCTGTATCTACTTTAACTACTTTTAACTGGCTTCCAAAATGAGCCTTGACCTGCTCTAAGATGGGAGCCATCATTTGACACGGACCGCACCAGGTCGCATAAAAATCGACAAGTACAGGTGAATCAGAGTCGTTGAGAAGGTCAGAAAAACTAGAAAATCTTTTTTTAACTGCCATAAAAATTAGTCATGAGCTGTTGGGAATGAGCAAGCAGACCAAGAAGAATTCACTTGTCAACCTTACTTATCATTAAAAGCTTCAGTAAGCATTGCACAGCTTGAGGGGAGATGAAGCCGCTCCTCCCTTGTCCCCAACTCCCGCCACTCTTGAAGCCGTGGGAAAATCAACTGTGTCTAGCTTGATCTTAGTGCAAATTTCTTGGAACCTGTACAGTAACGAATTTTAAAACTATTGATGGAACGCTTACCAGAAAATTGGCAAAATCTGCGCGATCGCGTCGCCCTGATTACCGGAGCTTCACGGGGGATCGGTCGTGCTGTCGCTTTAGAATTAGCGACTCAAGGAGCTAAAGTCGCTGTCAACTATGCTCGCTCTGAGGAGGCAGCGGAGCAGGTGGTAGCGGCCATTACGGAGGCGGGAGGAGAAGCGATCGCTCTTCAGGCAGATGTTTCCCGGGCCGATGAAGTAGACTGTTTGGTGCAGCAAACCCTAGACAAGTGGGGGCAGATTGATATTTTAGCCAATAATGCCGGTATTACCCGCGATACTCTTCTGATTCGCATGAAGCCGGATGACTGGCAGGCCGTGATCGATCTAAACCTCACCGGGGTTTTCCTCTGTACGAGAGCCGTCAGCAAAATCATGCTCAAGCAGCGCAGCGGCAGAATTATCAATATTACTTCGGTGGCGGGGCAAATGGGCAACCCCGGACAGGCCAACTACAGCGCTGCCAAGGCAGGCGTCATTGGCTTTACAAAAACGGTGGCGAAAGAACTGGCCAGTCGAGGCGTAACCGTGAACGCCGTGGCCCCAGGCTTTATCGAAACCGACATGACCAGCAACTTAAAATCAGACGAGATCCTCAAATTTATTCCTCTCGGACGCTACGGAAAACCCGAAGAAGTCGCTGGCATGATTAGTTTCTTGGCGGGTGCTCCCGCTGCTGCCTACATCACAGGCCAGGTGTTTAACGTTGATGGCGGGATGGTGATGGCCTAGGGGATGTCCCGGTGGGACGGGGAAGGGGAAAACTGTTCCTGCGGAACGGGGAAAGGGGAACGGGAAATTTGTCGCTCCGCGACGGGCAAAGAACATAGGGTTAAGGAACAAAAGTACTAATTACTTCCTTTCCCCCTTACCCTTTTCCCACAGCGATCGCTGCCTTCCCCTTGCTCTTTCCCCGCGCCTGCGGCGCTTTGGTTCGGAAATCCGCATCTGACGGTACGGTAATTAACCTTTAGCATCTAGTTAGCACTCTCGAGATAAGAGTGCTAAATTTGCTAATGAAGCGACAACGGAACTGAAGAATATCTATGGCAAAAATTGTTTCGTTCAAAGAAGATTCTCGGCGGGCTTTAGAGCGGGGAGTCAATACCCTTGCTAATGCTGTCCGCGTTACGTTAGGCCCTAAAGGGCGTAACGTTCTTCTTGAGAAGAAATTTGGCGCACCGCAAATTGTTAATGACGGCATTACGGTGGCCAAGGAAATTGACATTGAAGATCCATTAGAAAATACTGGGGCTAAGCTGATTCAGGAAGTCGCCTCCAAAACTAAAGACATTGCCGGTGACGGGACCACGACGGCCACCATCATCGCGCAGGCCATGATCTCTGAAGGGCTCAAGAACGTTACTGCCGGAGCTAATCCGATGGCGGTCCGGCGGGGGATCGAAAAGACAATTACTTACCTTGTCGATGAAGTGGGGTCCATTGCTAAACCCATCGAAGGAGCGGCGATCGCTCAAGTGGCAACGGTCTCATCTGGCAATGATGAAGAAGTCGGTCAGATGATCGCCCAGGCGATGGATAAAGTCACTAAAGACGGCGTGATTACCGTTGAAGAGTCGAAATCTCTGGCGACGGAACTGGATGTCGTTGAGGGCATGCAGATCGACCGTGGCTACGTTTCTCCCTACTTTGTCACCGATCCCGAGCGGCAGATTACGGATTTTGAAAATCCGGCTATTCTGATTACCGATAAAAAGATTAGCAGCATTCAGGATCTCGTACCGGTATTAGAAAACGTGGCTCGCGAAGGAAAGCCGTTGCTGATCATTGCCGAAGATGTTGAAGGGGAAGCGCTGGCTACACTTGTCGTCAATAAAGCGAGAGGAGTGCTCAATGTCGCTGCTATTAAGGCTCCCGGATTCGGCGATCGCCGTAAGCAGATGCTTCAGGACATCGCAGTGCTCACCGATGGCCGGGTTATCTCTGAAGAGGTCGGTCTGAGCCTAGAGACGGTAACGGTTGACATGCTCGGCTCGGCCCGCAAAGTCACTATTGAAAAGGATAATACCACCATTGTTGCTGGTGGAGAAAATAGCGCTGACGTTCAGAAGCGCGTCGCTCAACTGCGGCGGGAACTGGAAGAAACCGATTCCGAGTATGATGCGGAAAAAATACAGGAGCGGATCGCCAAATTAGCTGGTGGCGTTGCCGTCATTAAAGTGGGGGCCGCTACCGAAACGGAACTGAAAGACCGCAAGCTGCGGATTGAAGATGCTCTCAATGCTACTAAAGCAGCGGTAGATGAAGGCATTGTTCCTGGCGGCGGTACGACCTTAATTCACCTCGCTGCTAAAGTTACCGAGTTCAAAGATACCCTCAGCAACGAGGAAGAAAAAGTCGCGGCTGATATTGTGGCCAAGGCTCTCGAAGCTCCTCTGCGTCAGCTTGCTAATAATGCTGGTGTTGAAGGAGCCGTAATTGTGGAAAGAGTGCGGGATGCTGAATTTAACGTTGGCTATAACGCCCTCACCGGAGAACTAGAGGACATGATTGCGGCGGGGATCATCGATCCGGCCAAGGTCGTGCGTTCTGCTCTGCAAAATGCTGCCTCTATCGCTAGCATGGTCTTGACGACCGAAGCTCTTGTGGTTGAGAAACCCGAGAAAGAAGCGCCGATGCCTCCCGATATGGGCGGCATGGGCGGCATGGGCGGCATGGGCGGTATGGGCATGGGCGGCATGGGCGGCATGGGCGGCATGATGTAGTGCTGGCATCCCCCTTGCCATTCTTGTCAATTTGTCAACTTTAGAAAGCAGTCTGTACGAATACAGACTGCTTTTGACTGTTAGTTTCCCTACCGCGATACTTGTTCGACTAGAGCAATTACGTCCCGACGGCTGAGCTTATCTTTGCCAAGAGCGAGAACATCTAGGGTGGCGTGAGCTAAAGCTAGAGGAATTTGGCAAAAACTGCGGGCAGGACCGGATGGCAGAGCTTGAGTATAGGAATCTGCCAAGGCTAAGTTTTGACGAGCATAACGATGCATCGTGTCTGTAGACCAGCCGTCGGGAAAGAAATCAACGCCCCGAGAGCGGTCTTCTTGATGGTTCCGAAGAATATTAACGGCCTGCAACCCGCGGCCAAAACCAACGGCATGAGTGCGATTTGTAAGGGTGCCATCATACCAAGCCCACAGATCCGAAAGCAACAAACCAACGGCTCCAGCAACGCTGAACGTATAGCGATCTAAATCGCTTTGGGTAGAAATATTCCAGTTCGTCTCAGCCCAGTAAGCCATGCGATCGGCCATCGCCGCCGTTGCATCCCAGATGCGCGGCGCAATTGTATACGGGGCAAGATGAACCCATTCTTCTAGGCGCAGGGTGACTTGAGCTAGTTGATCGCGCTCTAGCGGCTCTCCTGATGCTAAGAATCCCGGTAAATCGCCATCGGAGCTATCTGCGGTGGCCTGAAGGTTTAGGCTAATCGTTCGCAGGAGTTCGGCTTTGATAGAGCGATCTAAGGTGGGATGATCTTCAATTTCATCGAGTGCTCGCATACACAGGTAGGCAGAGGCCACCGCATCCAGTAAGTCTGAGGGGAGACGGCTGATCGGAATATAAAAAGTTCGACTTGTTTGTTTGAGTATATCTAAGGCACTTTGACGCAATTCCATCTACTCAACTCCTTACACCAACTCGTGCTCTAGCATACACTCCTTAATTAGATAATCCAATGTTTTTGATCTTAATTGAGAGGAAATCAGCAATGCGAGGAGCGAGAGTTTTGATAGTTGCTTGGTAATTTTTCCGGTCTTTTTCCAAGGGTTGGCTGTGGTTAAAAGAGCGTCAGAAACAAAATACCAGAAACATTGGCAATCTAAAAGCTATCCAGTAGCGCGATCGCCTTTGTTGCTAAATACAGTCAGTTTGTTCTGTCTAGAGCGAACCCGCTAAATTTTTCTTGCCTGGGTCTATGGCAGGACTTCGTAAGAGCGCACCTCAAGAACAGGGCCAATCATAGCCACCGTCATCACGTCCTGGCGGATGTTGCCTTCAACTCTCACCTTAGCTTGAGGCTGACGCAATGGTTGAGGAGCATTGGTGAGTTCGTAGGTTTCGCCTGCTTCCGTTACCAGTGCCCATGTCCCCGCACCGATGCCTTTCCGTTCGATTTTACCCGTCACGGTGATCCTCATGCGGTTTGCCTCCCTCCTTGACTGGCGAGGGACGCTAAGCTCAAGCACAGCAAGGCATTAATCCCTAGGAACAAACGGGCTCCTTCGGTCCCAAGTCCCCATACCAGGGGAGATAACACAGCATTCACGGCTAAACAAGCCGCAACGCCCAACGCCGACCCAATGGCAAACCACTTTCCGACCGGATGTCCTAGCAGGAGCACTATCAGCAGAAACGGAATGAACGCACTCGCAAACAGCGGATTGAGCGCCGAGCTTCCCTGCACAATATTTCCTAACTCTGGAATAGAGCTACCCAAAACCCGGAAGGGCCACTGAGGCAGATCGAAAATATACAGGCCGCGTAGAAAGAACAGGCCCGCACTGCCAGCCATCAGTCCGCTAGCGAGGGACCAGCTCCAGCGAAAGGGAAAATAATTGCGTAAAAACCAGGCCAACAGATAAGAACCAACCACCATGACTACTTTGGGGAACAGGGCAACGGCACCGCCATCAATCCAAAAACGAGGGTTGAGATAGCCACTATCGCGGAGCCAGCGGAAAAAGTCCTGCACGGTAATCTGCCCGCGACGGGCTAACGCGACCGCCGCCCCGGCATCTAGCTGTCCGGCTCCGTAGTAATTGAGCGGATCTTCTGGCACTTGACGAGCGGTCTGCCGCAGTACTTTTAAGACGGCTTCCGGTTCCGTGACCCCTGCCGCCTTGACTAGAGCCGCAACGCCCGCGACGTGAGGAGCAGCCATGCTGGTTCCCCAGTGACCCGCAAAAACGGCTTCTCCGTCACTATCGACGGTATTCTGTAAAATTGGCCCCTGTTCGCTCCCGCCAGGAGCGGCCAAATCGACTCCGGCTCCAAAGTTAGAATAGGACGCTTTTTGCGCTGACGCATCGAGGGCCGCAACGCCGATCACGTGAGGATAGCGAGCCGGATAAGCGGCGGCATTGCGGTTAGCGTTGCCGGCTGCGCCCACAATCACGCTGCCCTTATCGTAGGCGTAGTTAATCGCCTCTGCCATGAGCTGGCTCTCTCCAAAGCCTCCTAAGCTGAGGTTAATCACGTCTGCGCCGTGGTCGACAGCAAAGCGAATGCCTTCAGCAATGTCGGCGACCGTTCCGCCTCCACCAGCGCCTAAAACTTTAATCGGCATAATTTTCGCCTCGTAGGCAATGCCCGCAACGCCGTAGCTGTTGTTAGTGGATTGGGCAATGGTGCCAGCAACGTGAGTCCCGTGTCCGACATCATCGTGTACTTCCGAGCGATTGGCAATGAAGTCGTAGCCTTCGACAAATTTTGTCTGACGCAGATCCCGAACTTGCGTTACTCCGGTATCAATGACGGCCACCGTCACCCCCTCCCCTTTAGTGTCGTCCCAGGCGGTTTCTACCTGGATGCTGCGTAGGTTCCACTGTTTGCTGTAGCCTGGATCGTTGGGAACTTCCAAGGCGTGATAGATGTAGTTCGGCTCGATGGTTTCAGTTTTTTGAAGCAGAGGCGTTTTTTTGAGTGCCTGGAGCTGATGCTGGTCTCCCGGAAGAATATAAATGCGATCGCCCTTAGAAAAAGGACTGTTGAGAATTGCTTCGTGATGATACTGCGTCGCGATCGCTGCTAGGGATTGCTCGATTTCTGCTGGTGAGAGCTCTTCACGAAAATCGAGGACAATCGACTCAAATTCTCCGGGTGGAGGGCTGAAGTTCCAAAGCGCCACTCCTACACCGAAAACAAACAAGAGCAGTAGCAGCAATTTTTTCATGACGAACGAGATTGAAATGGAAGCAGGCGTTAAGTTTAATTTGATTCTAAAAATCAATGGTGAGGCGTTGCAGGAAAGTAATTTTTCTTTACTTTTGGTTCCCGCTTAGCTACTGCTACTGCCTGCTTTTTGCTTCTGCTGAGCCAGCAGCCGATATTGCTCCAGAACGTGAGCGATCGCCTCGACTCGCCGCTGCTGATCTTCATAGACACACTCCCACTCGGTAATCGGTCGTCGTTCCCGGGCGCAAATGCCAATGAGTCCGCTGGCATGATTGTCGCCTGCCGTCAAGTCAAATTCGTTGTTAGCGTTGAGATAGAAAGAGGCGGTTCTAGCCCAGGTCAATGCTTCTGCTCCGCTTAGTCCGCCCTGTCTGGCTATCGCTAGGGCTTTGGGAAACTGGCGAGAATGAATTGGTTTAGCTTGATTGTAGAGATCGGCTGTATTGAGCACCGCTTCCACATCTTGGTCGGGATTAATTCCTACCGCCTGAAGATCTTGAAGGTGTGTCGCCAACTGAGAACGAGAGCGCTGCAAACAGAATTGCTCGGCTAAAGCAATATTGCCTCCGCTGCGTCCCTGATCGCTACAGGGACCGTAGTTCTTGACGACGGCTCCCCAGGATAAATTTCCAGGATCGACATGCCCAAAGTAGGCAGGAGTTTGCTGAACATAGATCGTGCTCTGGTCTGACCAAACGCGGTAGTTGCCTTCTGCTATACCAATAGCGAGCATTCCTAAAGAGGTGGGGGTCGCAAACAGAGAAGCATGACGTTGAACGCTGGCTTGCAGGTTGAATGCGTCTTCCGCTGGCGGCTCTTCCTGAGTTTGACTCGGGACCGTAGCCATTGGCAGCGGTTCGGGCGAGAGTGGCTGAGTTCTAGCTTTTGAAGAGGGAACCGTCACTTCTGCGGGGTTACTAGTTTGAGGGGAGGGAGCTCTGCCCGTGGAGAAAGAAACAGCGGCCAGCGCTACCGTTCCTGTAAAGCCCAGCAGCACAACTCGCAATAGCCATAACCAATTGAACATGAGCAGGAAGAAGTGTATACCATCAAAACTTTTCCTAGTATATCGGTTTCAACCCGAGTCCATAGCAAAGTAAAGCGAGGATAGACTAATTGGTTACCAGCCTGTTTTTCTGAATCAGAGCAGCTAGAGTATCTGAATATTTTGAATCAACCATTGACCCTCTTGACGAATCAAATCGTAGTGTACCTGAAGATTGTCATCATAAGATTCACTGTCAACGAGCTGCTCTCCTTGAAAATGTTGAGCCGCTTCTCTAACCACTGCCTCTACTGTAGCCCGGTCTGAATTTTGAGGATCAATCTCGACAGAACGAACTTCGACGCGATGCTGATACTTTCGATACGCGTTGCTTTGCTGAAAAGAACGGGCGCGGTTGCGCCAGAGAGACAGCAGGGGTTCGGCTAACACAGCGCTAATTGTCTCTACTTGATAGGCGGGTCCAAAGGCTGCGGATTTAGCCGCTAACCAGTTCTCAATCACCTGCTGAGCCGATTGACGATCTAAGGGAACTGGACGACTCGCTGCCGGACTGGTCTCTAAGGGGGGGATCGCAATTGGCGAGCGATTGAGCTGGACCTGTAGCTCTTCTACAGTGGCCTCGTTCGGCTTGAAAATCGCATAAACGACGCCGATGGTTGCTAGCCCTAAGCCGACGGCTCCTAATACGAGGATATACTTGGGGTGGAAAAACCGCCGGATCCTTCCTCTAGATTGAGCGAGATGCTTAATCTGGTTTATAAAAGCTTGACGCGGTTTCGCGGAGGTCCGGCTCTTAGCTGGTGAGGCCGAAGAAGAGCGATGAGTTCCTAAATCTAGTCTTTTGGCTTCTTCAATGGTGGGCAACGTGGCGCTCGCTGTTCTGGGAACTGTGGCGGTGAGTGTTCCAGCCGCCGTTCCCCCAAATTCTTCTCGCCGAGAAGCTTGCGATGAGGCGATCGCTAGCTGTTCTTCTGGGATAGAGGCTTCCGCGTGAGACACTGCCAGCAGTTCTGCAACTTCAGACTTTCTCTGCGCGGGCCGCCAAGCTTCGGCTGGCAGCTTTTCCAAGTAGGTTTGCACTTTTTCATCAGCAAAGTAGTCTTTTAAGGAGGCTTTTTGGCTAGCCAAATCGCGAAAATGAGCAAAAACTTGAGTTTGTAGCCAGCGCTCCCCGTATTGACATAGCCCCGGCAGTAAATCTGGAGCGCCTTGAGAATGCTGGCGGATAAAGTAAAGCGACTCTTCTTCTTGGCTTTTTTCTAGAGCGAGATTAGCTTCTTCGGTTTGTCCGAGCAGCATCGCACAAACGGCCTGCTCTAAGTAAACATCCTGGCGTTGGCTTAAGTTTCTCAAGATTTCTTGGGCCCGCACGATTAAGACCGGTTTGCTTTGAGCAAAGCCCCGGGCGATCAGAGCATAAACTGCTAGATAGGCAGCGACTGCTGAAGGACGCTGGGACTCGGCTTCAAAGAGTTCCTGTTGCTCGGCTACAGTTAAATGCTTGCGTAACTGCTGGATAAATCGCAGGAAATCATCAATACTCAACCCCGAACCATCGTGTCCCGAACCATCAATGCCCTGACGCTCGTCAAGCATCTCTGTCAACAGCCGCAAACCCTGATGCCGCTGCTGGGTATTTTGGGCTAATAAATCGATCACTCGGTAGGGTCTCAGCTTCGCTAAGTCGGCCTGAATTTCCTCTTGGACGCTGGGAAATAGCTGCTCTCGCCTCAGCAAATCTTGCCCCATGCGCTCCGCTGTCGCTGCTTCTTCGTACTCCTCGCGCTGCCACCTTTCCTTCCCAAGCTGCATACAGGCCAGAGCGAGAGTTAAGACAACTTCCGACCGCTCGTCTGATGGGCTGACTGCCTGCCGGGGCGAATTCTCCTCAAGCTTCTCTAAGAAGGATTGTCCTAAGCGCAGAACCAACTCGTACTCTCCGAGTTCCTGAAGAATCATTAAGGCTCCCACAAAACACTCTGGGCGAATTTCGAGTTGGGGAGAGACCGCCTCCGCCGCTGATTCTGGAGAAATTGGCGCCGGGCTGCTAAAGAATTGAGTGTCGTGCTCCGCCCGACGTTGAGAGTCTGACAAAACGGCATACGCTTCTTCAAGTAGCTGGTGCCGAGAAGCGATCGCCTGCTGACTGTACTCGTTATGAAGCAGTTGACGGGTCCGGTCGTGATAAGCTTGTTCTATACTTTCCGCTGTTGCCTGAATCGGCACACCCAAAATTCTGTAGTAATCAAGAGGAATACGCACGATCTGACTCCCTAAAGGGTCATGAGGGATAACTAAGGCCAACGCTTGTTGTGGTCTCGGCTTAACTCAAGCCTATATAAGGCTGAATTTTAGCTCAAAGTCTTCATTCAGGAAAGATTTTCTCCGGCTAGGCCATTTTAATCATTAATATAGTTTGGAGATGGAACTCTTGTTACGGATCGATCTGTCGATCTGATTTTATGGATTTAGCTGACTCTTGTTCACTCTTGATTCTGATATTGTTATTCACTTTCTACAAGCTCAATGGTTTCTGAACGCACTTTACCCGAATTTAATGCCGCTTCGACACAAATTTCTGCGGAAGAAGGATTGCGTCTTTATCAAGACATGATCCTAGGACGATTGTTCGAAGACAAGTGTGCGGAGATGTATTATCGAGGCAAGATGTTTGGTTTTGTCCATCTTTATAATGGGCAGGAAGCCGTCTCTACCGGGGTGATCAAGGCTTTACGGCCAGACGAAGACTATGTGTGTAGTACCTATCGCGATCACGTCCATGCTCTCAGCAGCGGCGTTCCGGCTAAAGAGGTGATGGCAGAGCTGTTTGGAAAAGCAACGGGATGCAGTAAGGGGCGTGGCGGCTCGATGCACCTCTTTTCTGCCAAACATCGGCTCCTCGGTGGCTATGCTTTCGTAGCAGAAGGCATCCCGGTGGCGACGGGAGCCGCTTTTCAAACCAAATATCGCCGAGAGGCCCTCGGCGAACCGGCAGACCAAGTGACGGCTTGCTTTTTCGGAGATGGAGCCGCCAACAATGGACAGTTTTTTGAGTGTCTTAATATGGCGGCTCTCTGGAAGCTGCCCATTATCTACGTAGTTGAAAACAACAAATGGGCTATCGGGATGGCTCACGAGCGAGCCACCTCTCAGCCGGAGATTTACAAGAAAGCCAGTGCTTTTGGGATGCCGGGGCACGAAGTAGACGGGATGGATGTTTTAGCAGTGCGAGATGTCGCTCGAACGGCGATCGCCCGCGCTCGTGCTGGAGAGGGTCCAACGCTGATCGAAGCGCTGACCTACCGCTTTCGCGGCCACTCTCTAGCCGATCCCGATGAACTGCGCTCTCAAGACGAAAAGCAGTTTTGGGGAACTCGCGATCCCATTACCAAACTTGCCGCTTTCTTAACTGAGCAGAACCTCGCCAATCGTCAAGACCTGCAGGCAATTGAGCAGCAGGTTCAGCAAGAGATTGAGGAGGCCGTCAAATTTGCCGAAGAGAGTCCAGAACCCGATCCCCGAGGATTACGCCGGTTTGTTTTTGCTGAGGACGAGTAAGCTTTTTGAGCGATGGAGGAAGCGAATAGAAGGGCTAATTTGCAGGAGTGCGATTCAGCCCTTCTATAAAGCGGTTAGTTGAAAAGTGTTTGCATAAGCGGATCTCAGCAGGGCTCGAGGGACTCTTCTTGTGATTTTCGATTTCCTTAATTTTTACTGGCCAAAAACAGGAACAGCCGCAAAGGAGCATTATTTCTTGGCCGCTCGTGCTAGTCCCTGTCGGGCGAGAAGCCGTCAGAGACTCAAAGCTGCGGCCAGTAAGCTGAGCCCATCGATTGAAGATAGACCAAACTCGCAGTAGCAAGACCAAGGCATTATCGAGAGCTGTACTGAATCTGGAAGGAATTGTTATCCCGGTCTGAATTGAGGCTTGACGCAGCCGGGGCCTCATTCCGGATAGCCTTCGGCAGGCGCCTTCCTGCGGTCGGCTCAGCGCGAAGCGTCTCTGCAGGAGTTGACTTCCTCGAAGCCGAAGCGGCCTCTGGCAAAACGTTAGGATCAGCACTGTATTTAATGAGGTCAGCCAGGTCTTGTAATTGACCAATTGCTTCGGCTCCTTCTAGCTTCATCAGTTCGCGATCATCTCGCATCTCGGTCCAGGTAATGCCATAGTCGGAAACCAAAAAGCGAATGAGATGATTATCGCCTAAGCTAACCATAAACGAGGCGCTGTTCATCTGGCTACCGCAGGTATAGCAAGACGCTAAGTAGCCTCGGTTTTCTAGGACAATTGCCAAAGCTTGAAGACTCATTACTAAATCTTTGACAAATTGACTATGCTGTTGCGCTAGTCGTACAAACACGTTCTTCCTCCAAACAACACACCTTATTCTAAGCAGTTTAATACTTTTTTAAGATTTTCTTTTCTGATATTAGCTCGCTAAAAAGCAAAAAGTGAGTAACAGACAATAATGAAAAAGATAAATTTGCTGCTAAAGTTCCGCTATCGCTTATTTAAGCACACTCGAGCTGGGTAAGAACATTATTACTAGGTAGACGAGGAGAACAAGGCGAGAGCGCTGTCCCGTAAATTAACACTGTTAGGATCTCTGTCATTGTTTTCAGCGTAGAGGCTGCTCAGCAATCTATACTCTGCCATTAGATAGACTTCCGAAACAGAACTTGAAGTGGAGCTTGATTCAGTACAGCGTCTTGTCTATTGTGCCCATGATTCAGAAAATCCTAACAGGAAGGTTTGATGAACTTTTCTAGCGAGCTGATTCTTTCAAACGCTTGCCATCAAACCGAAATTCCTCCTTAACTTGATTAAGTTTTAGCTAATCAAGACCACTAATAAACTATCAGTATGAATTTTCGCTGAGAATTGAGCAAAGCTTATTGGTTGAGAGAAATTGCTTCTAGGAATTTTTTAATTTCTTCCCCTTCTCATCTTACCATTTTAGACTCTGATGATTCTTTGGCCTAACTGGCCGAATCAGGCTCTAGAGGAACAATATCGTGAAAATGACTGAGGTCGAGAACGTATTGTCCATCTGGGGCTTCGTGAAAAATATCGACAAAACGCATCGACCAGAAAATGTCTCTAGCGCTGTAGGCATGACGAGCATGAATCGTCTGGGAAAAGGTTTCATCGAGACCGGTGACGGTGATCCAAATTTCTGCCTTCGTTTTTGCGAACGCGTGAGCAGTGAGACCATATAGAGGGCTAGATTCAACGATAGGATGCATAATTAACCAGCTAAAGCCAAAAGCTGGAGTTTGATGGCGCAACAGATGCAAATCGTAGAATCGTCGTAGCTGATGACCTTCTCGGCTCACTTCGTTGCGCAACAGATTGACACGGACATTCGCCTCTAAAATTTGGTTTTCCCGCCGATTTGCCGTGCGAAACATCAGGGTTGGAATGCCGTCAAAAGGACAAACAACGGCGACGCGACTAAAAATCACGCGGGCTGTCGGTAATGAGAAACGGGCAAACATCAGACCGGTAGCCATCGCCCCCAGTAACACCCCAATCATCAGCTCCACCATCATTAAAAATTGAGCGACAACAGTTTGGGGATACATACTGCCGTAACCGACGGTAAAAATCGTTTGGACGCTAAAGAAAAAGGCATCTGCAAACGAGCCGGGCTGCGCGTTGGCAATCCCGCTTCCCGTTAACAAGTAAGCTAAAGCAAAGAGCAGATTAACTCCCAGATACAGCAGACTAATGAGGAAGAGAAATCGTCGCCAGGAGATGACCAACAGCCAGTAATAGGGATCATTTCTGAGGGCGTTGAGAAATCTCTGAAACCATTGAGCGTGACCAACATTTTTGACTTGGGGTCTAGATGGGCGTTGTTTCCTCACGGTTGCTTGAGCCTGTAGGCGTCGAGAAGAAGAGCCGTTTGGCGATCGCTTGTCGATCGCTCTCTTGATGTCATGGTACAGTGAAATTACTCGGTTCTAAGGATGAGCAGTCCTTAGAGGTAAGAGGGAAAGATTGGTGCAAGTCCAACGCTGTCCCGCAACTGTAATGAAACGCCATTGAGTTTCTGAGTCAGAATGCCTGCCGAGTGCTGTTGTCTCACTCTTTCATCTGCGAGGTACGGATGATCCCGAAAGTATTGCCGCTCACAAGACGAAGCCGCTGGCAGACATTGTGCCTTGAGCGACATCGACGCTTCTAGTCTTTGAAACTCTACTAAAGCGCTGTTCATTTCTTCGTTTCAATAGCAGCCAACCCAAACAAGGACGAGCTACCGACGCTCGTTCTCTTCAGTGAGCTGTCTCAAAGCCGCCGGACTCAGGTTCCGGTGGAGATTTGAGCGCGAATACACCTGACCCTCCTTAATTAATCGATCTATGCATAAAATTCCTGTCACCGTGATTACTGGCTTTCTCGGAGCCGGTAAAACAACTTTGGTGCGCCATCTTTTGCAACACAACGCCGGAAAACGCATTGCTGTCCTTGTCAACGAGTTTGGAGAAGTTGGCATCGATGGAGAACTATTGCGCTCCTGTCGCCTCTGTGATGAAGAGGAAAGTAACATCGTTGAGCTGACAAACGGCTGTTTGTGCTGTACCGTGCAGGAAGAATTCTATCCCACCATGCAGGAACTGCTCAAACGACGCGATCGCCTAGACTGCTTGCTGGTAGAAACTTCCGGCCTAGCGCTGCCCAAGCCATTGCTCCAGGCGTTTCGCTGGCCTGAAATTCGCAACGGCGCTACCGTTGATGGAGTCGTTACGGTTATAGACGCTCAGGCTCTCTCAGAGGGAGCGTTAGTGAGTGATCGAGGAGCCTTGCAGGCCCAACGACTGTCTGACCCTAATTTAGAGCATGAAACTCCCCTAGAAGAGTTATTTGCCGATCAGCTTTCCTGCGCCGATCTGGTCATTCTCACGAAAACCGATCTGTTAAAGCCTCACAGTCTTGAGCCCGTCAAAGAATGGTTACAGCAGCAACTGCCAGCAGGAGTTAAAATGGTTCCGGCTGATCGAGGAGCGATCGCTCCAGATATTCTTCTCGGTTTCAACGCGGCAGTAGAGGAACACTTAGGCAGTCGGGCTTCCCACCACGACTCAGAAACCCACGAGCATGACGAGAACATTACAGCCGTTCAGTTAGTCTTGCCCGCCAGCCCCCCTCAAGAGTTAATCCAAAAACTCCAAAAGCTGGTGCAGCAGCAGGAAATTTATCGCATCAAGGGGTTTGTCGATGTTCCGAACAAGCCCATGCGTCTGGTATTGCAAGGCGTCGGCAGTCGCTTTGACTCGTTCTACGACCGCCCTTGGCTCCCCCAGGAGATACGTCAAACTCGTCTCGTATTCATCGGTCGAGAACTTGAGCAGAGTCGAGTGGAGCAGGCCTTGCAGGAAAGCGCTGGTCAAAGTCGCTCGTTGGCGTAATTGTTAGCCATCTTCTTGAGAGCGGCGAGAGCATGCAGTCGGATCGTCTGTTCTGAGTCTTGAGCCAAGGCTTGTAAAGCATCCCGCGCTTCCGGTTGGCCTAGCTCTCCGAGGGACATTGCTAAAGCCTGTTTAATTGGGCGCGAGTGATTCCCGCGCTGCGAGACCCAGAAATCACTCAATATTTTAGTAGCTTGCGGTTTGAGTGCATTTCGCTGCCGCCCGAGGACAGCAATAATTTCCTGGCAAACTACGTCCTCACTACCGCTCAGTCCTTGGTGGAGATACTCTAGGGCCTCAGACGATTCCATCCAGCCCAAGGCACGAACAACCTCTCGTTTTAATTTAGCTGGAGCTGAAGAACGAAGGACCGCAAATAGAGCTGCCGCTGCGTCAGCCGTGCCTAACCGACCTAACGCGAGCGCCGCTTGTCGGCAAACCTCTAAATTGAGGTCGTAGAGGAGAGAGGTAAGGCGCTCCACTAGGCTGAACTGTTGCCTCAGCTCAGGTCGCATACCTAAAGCACTCGCGGCTTCTTGGCGTACAGCGGCAGAGACATCGGACAACGCCTCAACCAGGACGGGTGGAATCTGCCCGTCATGAAAGCTTCCTAGAGCCTCCACCGCTATTTGGCGAATTTGAGGAGAAGAGTCGTTAACCACCGACAGCAGCGGCGCGATTACCGCTGGTCGACGAATACACGATAGAGCGCGAATCGCCAGGAAACGAGTGTCTGCTGATTGCAGCAAGCTGGTGAGGCCGTCAACAGCAGCAGGGCCGATTTGAGCTAAGGCTTGTGCTGCCGCTAACGCTAGTTCTTCATCCTCAGATTTCTGCAGCAGCTCTGTTATCGCTATGACCACCTCGGGTTCATCAAACTGGCTCAAAACCCGGATTGCAAACCAGCGTAGTTCTAGTTCGGCTGCTTCGTTTTCAAGCACAGCAACCAGAGGAGCGATGGCTTGCTTACCCAACTTTGGCAGCAGTTTAGCAATTTCCCAGCGTTGCTGAAAATCTCCGTAAGTTAATACCTGTAGACTAAGAGCAATCGCTTGCTGGATGTTATTCTCACAGGAGTCAACGGCAGGCTTTGCTAGCGGTAGCTGCTGTAAACACTGAGTTAACAAACCCCAGTTTTGCTGCTGCGCCACCATCTTGGCTTGGTTTAAACTACTGGAAACAGCGGCGTTTCCCGCTTTTACTTCCTCACTCACGTTTTTCTCGGGGATTATTTACATCGGTTACCTGCGCCACCATGACGACTCGTTATTTCAGAGCTTACCGATTATTTCTCAAAATTTCTCCTCGCAAGCCCTTAGAAATGTAACGATTGCATTGGTAGTATGATTAATCGGCAATTCAACACCGTCAACCCTCGCCAGAAGCAACGACTTTTCTAAATGCTGGCTGTCTTGATACAGTTTCTCCATTAACCTTTTACCCATCTCTATTGGCTATGCCTCAATTTACCCTAGCCGACATTGGCGCGATTCTCCAGGTCTCACCATCGCCATCTACAAACTTAACCCAAACAGCAGCAGGGCTCAGTACAGACACTCGGACTCTCAATCGCAACGAGATCTTTGTCGCTCTTAGAGGAGAGCAGTTTGATGGTCATAATTTCATTGAAACGGCTCTTGAGCGAGGAGCGATCGCTTTCATTGTGGAGCGTTTGGGAACGGTCCCGGCTCCTCAGTTTCAGGTAGAAGATACTCTGGCAGCCTATCAGAAAATCGCTCGCTGGTGGCGAGACCGCCGGGAAATTCCGGTCATCGCCGTGACGGGATCGGTGGGTAAAACGACGACTAAAGAGTTAATTGCTGCTGTGTTATCCCTTGATGGACAGGTGCTTAAAACCGAGGCTAACTACAACAACGAAATTGGTGTCCCCAAAACCTTGCTAGAGCTTGAGCCTCAACACGACTATGCTGTGATTGAAATGGCGATGCGTGCTCGCGGAGAAATTGCTCTGCTCACTCAAATTGCCCGTCCCACCATTGGCGTGATTACCAACGTGGGAACGGCGCACATCGGTAGACTTGGTTCCAGGGCAGCAATTGCCGCCGCCAAATGCGAACTGTTAGCCCGTATGTCGCCCTCAGGAGTGGCTATCCTCAATGCGGAGGATCGGCGATTAATAGATACCGCAGCGGCAGTGTGGCAAGGACGCACTATTACCTATGGATTAGAGCACGGAGAGGTACGAGGAGAATTAATCGCTGCCGATACTTTAAGAGTGGGAGATCTGAAGCTGCCGCTTCCGCTGCCTGGACGACACAATGCTCTCAACACTCTAGCGGCAGTTGCGGTAGCTAGCGCCCTCGGGTTTGACCTCACGGCGCTACAGAACGGGCTCACGGTCAATTTACCCAAGGGACGAGCCCGACGCTACCAGTTGCCCAACGATATTCTCATTTTAGATGAGACCTACAACGCGGGCTTAGAATCGATGTTGGCTGCTCTACACTTACTTAAGGAAACGCCTGGAACGCGACGGATTGCCGTGTTAGGAACTATGAAGGAGCTGGGAGACTATGCTGTTCCGCTCCATCAGCAGGTCGGAGCTACCGTTGGGCAGCTCGGCATTGAGCAATTACTGGTGTTGATCGACGAACCAGCCACAGAAGCCATTGCTCAGGGAGCTGCCGGGGTAGCCACTCAGTGCTTCACGACCCACGATGAGTTGACGTACTATTTGAGCAGCCTGGTGCAGGCGGGCGATCGCATTTTATTCAAAGCGTCTAATTCTGTTGGGTTAAGCAGAGTCGTCGAAAAGTTCCGCGCCCAGTTTTAGAGTTCAGCTCCGATCACTTCGATCGCGATGTGGTTTGTTTCTGAGCCAATTTCCGCTTGAACGCGGCTCCCAGGGCTAAAGCTGTCCCTGTGCCAAGAATCGTTAGCGGTTCTGGAATTGGCTGAGCTTCAATATCTAAAGTAGAGGAACCCGGTCCGGCTGCAGGAGAACTAAAAAAGTAGGCGGTGTTGTTTTCTTGCGGATTTCCGTCTGGTCTAATATTGAATCCGACAACTTCATTTCCTGCTGCCACAACTTGACTAACGTAATCTGTGACATCAATGGCAACACTCTCCGGGTTTCCTGTAAAGTCAAGAGTGAAGTCCGCCAGCAGATTTCCTGCCAAGAAATCTGATGCCGTAATCTGACCGTCTCCAATGTAACCATAAAGTTGAAACGGTAGCGATTCTGAAGATCCGCTATCATCATAATTCAACAGGTTTAAAAAGGCGCTTTCGATGAAGGTCATTGATTGTACAGTAAACTCGATGACTCCAAATTCTAAATTTCCCTGAAATTCTTCCGGTGCGGTGCTGCTGTAGCCAGCAATGACCTCATCCTCTACAGAAATAAAATCTACTACGCCGTCAATCTCTTCACTGCCGCCGTCAGTCAAAGTCCCCCAGGTAGAGGGTGTGAGGGAAAGTTCAGCCGCTTGTGCTGACTGGAAACCCACGACAGTAGTTAGGAACGCGATAGTTGTCAGTAATCGAGTCTTCATGATTTACCTCTTTAAATGCTTGACGTCAAAACCACAGGTGAGTTTTTAGAGCGACAAAGAAATCATGTAAAAGAGTAGCTTTAATCAGCAATACTGACAAGATAAATAGGTAATGTCCTTCTGTTTTCAAAGAAATTTCTGTATTTTGTGCTTTGATGTTTTATCGCTAACATTCAAATTCATTTACCTAACCAGCTCATACAGCAAAAACTTACTATTAATCTGTATCTGATTACCTTTATTTTAGGCAAACCGAGTTTTGGGAGATTAAGCTTCGGGCCTCAACTAGATTCAACAGCTTCCCTGAAATAACTAATCAATGTTCTACTGAGAACGAATTACATTTATTATGCAAACCTGCTTGGAAGGGCAGTGTTGTTTACCATAGCATTACGCTCGTGGGTTATGATACATTTCAAAGCTAGGGTTTTGATGATCAAAGCCCAACAGCGGGAAAGTGTCCTATCGTGCTGACATACTACTATAGCAGTATGTCAGTAAAGCAAATTGGCTCAAATCATCAAGGAAAGACTTTACTCAAGGAATTAAGGCGTTTATCTCGGTATAGAAAGTCAAGCGGACCGAGGCAAAGTATCTATCTCGCTGCCTTAGCGATACGACCCAAACTTAACCTCGTTATGCGATGAGACCCAAGCATTATTTTTGCTTGGGTCTACTCTCTTGCTCAACAATTTATTGAAACGCTACTGTATCGCCAGGTAAGTATCAAGAGATACAGTTAGGGCCAAGCTGAGTAACGCTTGCTCCAACAGCTTTAGAGTGAAAAAGAGTCGTTGGTTACCAAAACAACCCAGTCTTGGTTTTGACTGTTGGGAGCATTCCCTAGTAGAACGTTTTCTCCACCGCTGACGCTCGCGATCGAGCCGTTAACAAGACTGCCGCCACTACGGGGATTGTACCACTGCACGTCATAGCTTCCCTGAGGTAAATCAATCGCTGTCGAACCTCCATCCGGCAAATAGACGGCATAAATTTCTCCTGTTTTCCCGAAAACATAATCATCTGAATCGGAGGTAATGCTGTCCAAACTTTCCATATCCCAAAACGGCAGATACTCTTGGAAAAAGTTGAGGGCATGGCGGGTTTGATCCCACAGATTGTCGCGACTGCGCCAGTCTTCGGCATCGAGATCGTTGTTGGGGTAGTCATAGCCGAAATACCACTCTATTCCGGCTCCTCCTGCCATTAAACCTCCCCACAGGGCAGAATCGCGGATGTCGTCGTGATTAGAATTAGCATCAGGAAGCGCCCCGCGATTAGCCGGACCAATTTCATCAACAGTTACAATCCACGGTTGACCAGAAGCAGCAGATCTCTCCCGCCACTCAAGGACATCAGCATGAACTGCCGCAGGCTTGCTCTGCAATGAAGCACCATTAAGATCTTTGTTGCCGAGAAGCGGAGAGTAAACGGTTTCTTTTTGACCTGGATAAGTATGGACAACGATGGCAGAATCGTAAGGGTCGATATCCCGCAGATAGTCAGCAAACGCTCGACGCTGAGAATTGGTGTTCGTATTCTCTTCTCCCAAGTTCCAGGTCAGACCTAAATGATGGCCAAAACGGGCAACTAACTCTCGGTAATAAAGCTTCCGCTCACTGCCTAAATTGCCACCATCGAGAGCCTGATCGTTCTCCTGCTCCTGAGTAAGAAGATGGAGCATAATTCCCGACTGGTCCATATGGTCAAAGACAATTTCCCACTGCTCCAGTTTGCTGACGTCGTAGCGCGTGTTGGTATCAGCGGTCGTCCAAGGATAGACTTCTTGCCCATCGCCCCCTTCGGTATTAAAGGAGAGAAAATAGACAGAATTCATTTCTTCAGAAGCCAGGTAGTTGAGCGCTCCAATAATGCCTTTGCCCTGATCACCTTGCCACACAGGATCGCCAGAACGCCAATCTTTGACGTGAGGGGAGTAGCGGTGCAGACCATTTTGCAGATCGTTTCCTTTCCCGCCATTGTCTTTAGTGCCGTCAAATTCCCAATAGCCTAGGAAATTTTCTGGACTTCCAGCTCCCCCTTTCAGAAAGTATTCTTTGGTTCCGGCATGACGCAGATAGTGTTCTCCGACATCTTCTAGCCGTCCTTTTCCGCGGAAATCCCGACCCGCTTTGTTGGTAGAGGCCACCTTAAAAGAGCCCGTTAAGCCATCCAGTCCGGCTACTGATGAACCAGCATTAAGATTGTCGGCGATCGCTACATTATTCCCTTTTTGAAAATTGACTTCGTAGTTCCAGGTTCCAGCTTTTGGTGGACTAAAATGAACGCGCCATTGATTGCCCGCAGTCGCCGAGGTTTCCGCGGCCTCACCATCGGCAGCAAAGTAGCCAGGGACAACGTAGGTTGAACTGCCATTGGTGAAGGTAACGTCCAAACGATAGTTCAGAAAGGGGTTGAAGGAATCGGTTTCGCTGGCACTGGGACCGTCAAAGGTCAGAGAGATATCGTGCCATGTTCGCAGCTCACCGTCTATTTCTACTGCGGTCTTTGGTGTCGGCGGTTCTGGTTCTGGGGAGGAGTCAGCAGCTACCAATTCAAAGTAGTTTACATTGAACCGCTCTGATAGTGCCGATACTCGGATCTTGTTGGTTCCCGCAGACAGAGAGAGTGTCCCTGCATCAATTGTTTGCCAGTCCTGCCAGCCTCCGGTAGCCGAGAAGTCTACCGCTTGCCCATTAACGCTGAACGATTTTTGTTCAGACCCTTTGGCCGCTACTCGCGCGGTCAAATCGTAGTCTCCCGCTTGCTGAACGTCTATGGTATAGTCAAGCCATTCTCCTTGAGCAATCCAGCCGACGTTATAGCCACCACCAGCATCACTTGTTTTCTCGATATCTACGTCGTCCTTGCGGTACGCTCCACCCTCGTTGCCAGACGTGGTATCTTTGTAGGCCTGATAATCTTCTGCTTCTAGTCGTAGCGTTTTATTAGCGGTTAGTGTTGGTGGAGAAGTTGGCTCATCTTGTGTGGGTGGCTGTTCCTCAACAGGAATTAAATCAACGTAGTCAATTCTCGCCCGTTCTCCATCCCCTCGCACCGCATCGATTGACAGAATATCTCCTGACTGAATTGTGACTTCTTGTGCCAAAGTGCGCTTGAGGAAAGTTTCAGGGCTGGCGCGGTCGTAAGGAGCCTTTTCCGGATCGCCCTGGGTAATGTCATCAAGCACCCAAGCATCAATGGTCTGACCGTTAAGACCAACCTCAACGGATGATTCTCCATCGTTCTCGTCGTAGTAACCGACAACCAATTTGTAGGTTCCGGCGACCGATAGAGGAACAGACGCACTTCCTTGAGTTCCGTTACTACCAAGAAGCTCAATATATCCCTGGGAGGATTTAGCGACGTAATTTTCACTGAGGTTAAAACTTTCTGTTTCTAGTCGGATAGATTTTGGGGACGAAGATGATGAGTTGGTGTCTGCCATTATTAATTAAATCTATGACGTTGTACGTTAAGCAAGCGATCGCAATCAGCTTAAAAACTCTTTAATTAAAACCTGGTTTTGAATTTTGGTAACTCAGGAAAAATACGGATTTTTGAGATTTGGAAACGTAGCTTTCTAGTAGACTTTCTAATTTTGTTTATGAAAAAATACCGAGAAAACGGTATTTTACATTGATCGCCAGCTTTTGTTTTTTAGAGTGGCTGTCTGAACTATTATATTTTTTACTGTTAAAATACTTCAAAAAAAGTCAACTTGATGCATGATACTTGATTTAAGGCGACAAATACAAGAAGAATGCTACTACTTTCCTTTTGTCTAACAGTCATAAAGATAGTCACAATGTCGTTTCAATGACTGAGATATTATCTTTACAGAAAACGCGCAGTAGCGTCAACAATAGAAGGCGTTGAGGTGAGAAAACTATCTGTCAGTGCTTGTGTTGGTAAAGCTCACTCTACTCTAATGTTGGTCTAACACGAAGCTGATGAGTTAGTAACCTTACTAAGCTAGCAGCTTCATAAAACTAGTCGCTAATCTGACAGGACAAGAAGTGACTGACAGCCTCTCTAAGAGGTAGACCAAGCAATCAACAGTTTCTGTTGAGGTTCTCGCTCTTATCATCAAACATTGAAGAAGTGTTAGTTAGAAGCTTCTATTGATATCGATAAAGATAAATTGTGCTCGGTCTACCATCCGTATCCGCAGTGCAGCACTCAAGTACGTACATTTGCGTATGTATAATCTCTTAATAATTTACCGATCTGCAAACGATTAGCGTTCCGGCTGGAGAGGTAGCCGCTGCTATTGATGTTGCCGTGCTGGATGGTCGGGAAAGCGCCGGGGAAAGTGTCAAAGCGACTCTAGATGCGATCGCAGCCGGGGATAGTAACGTCGTGCTGGGTGCTGCCGATACGGTCACTGTCACGGTTGCAGTAAACGACTAGTTTTGCCGAACTCAAAGAAGTCAGCTCTCTCAACAAGAGTGTCCTTTTTTTTAATGTTTATTCTTTAGCAGCCGTCAAAAGTAACCTCCTTGACGCTGAAAAGCTTTCAAGTCACTGCACCGTCCTGATTTTTCTTGCTTTATCGCCCTTCTCGATCACCTGCTTCACAGGACTACTTTAAATAAATCAGCAAATTGAGACCGGGAATGGTGCGAGAAAGCGTCCACAGCAGCAGCGCCACGTAGAGAAGCCCTAAACTCCATTGATACCAGACTAGAATTGAAACAATTCCTGGCAGATGCTGATCTCTGACGCGGATATCGTTGAATCCTAATTTAATAAAATTGTTGAGGCTGAGATCGTAGTAGTTCAGCCAGTTCCAGCGACTATTCCATAAGATCGGTTCATAGCGATCGCGGAAAAAAGGAAACCGGGGCATGATGGGGAGTCGGACAATCAGTAGGCGCAACTGTCGCATGCTGCCGTCTTCAACAAAATAAGTGGTTTCTAATAGCTTGTGGTAGCGACCTTGCTGGTAAAGACGCACCACTAACCCCAGGGGAGGCAGCAAAAAGACCCCCAAGCAGGCCAGAGAGAGCCAAGGACGCTCGGAATAGCCGTAAAGTTCAGCAACGCCAATCAACGTAAGGAACGCACAGCTTCCCGTCATGCAAACCGTTTCAGTCCGGTGAGGCACAATCGGCGTTGGCAAGCGGCGGCGATAACGGTCAATCAACCAGAACAGAAAGCCGAAATAGGCGATCGCCACGATCCCCACTCCAAATGCTAAACCAAAGCTCGTGCCGTAGTTGCTCAACAGCAGCAGCATACTTAACCCGAGCCAGAGTAAGATATCTTTAACCTGACGAAATTTCAAGGTTAATAGGGGATGGGTGATGCGAGCACTTAGCTGCTGTTGCCGCAGTTTTTGAGCTGTATATTCAATTTGATTAGCATCGGGAATCTGCTCTAGAGTGCGAAAGTTGCGGACAAGATTGCGTAATACGGCCTCATTCCCGAGCAATGTTGGTAAAGTAATTTTCTGACCAATGGTTCCCGTATCGCCAAGCACCTTAGCTCTTTCCGAGTCAAACGCCAAACCAGCGACATTGAGCCGCACTCCCTTGGCAAAAATGGCGTTGCTAAAGTCGATCTGATCGAGTAGCTTAACATCCTGAAACTCTACAGACTCCTGAAAAGCGACTCCCCGAAAAGCGCCAGCTTGCTCAAAGGTACTGTTTGCTAGCGACAAATTCCTGAAGTGACTTTGAGAAAACAACACGCGGTTTCCCCAATTCACCTGGCTAAAATCTGCTTGTTCGAGCCATAAAACACTGATGAACTGAGCTAATTGAGCAAATCTTGCTCCACTCCAGTTAGAGGCATCCCCAAATGTGCTGCCAGAAAAATCGGCCACTCCTTGGAACTGACTGTGACTAAACCTCGATTTGCCTAAAAAAGTACTGCGACTAAAATCAGCGTCTTGATGAAAGGTCGCTGCACCAAAGTCTGCCGCTCTCCCAAAGCGCGTCTGGCTACTATTAACTTGCTCAAAAATCGCTGCTGCGGCTTCTAATCGCTGTAAAAAAAAGGTGTCTGAAAAATCGACAGTTCCCAAAATACGGGCGTTGTTCAGCTTAATCGCTCCGCGAACAACAGTCACGATGGGGACTGGCTGAATATCACTAAACAGAAAGCGCTCGTCTTGTTTAAGCTGTTCTCGTTCTGTCGGGTTTAGCAGAGAGGACAGGGCAGCTTGGTTCAGAGGGGTTTGTAAACCTAGCTCCCTGGCAGCCAGATTTCCTTGAATGACGCAATTGCTTAAATCAATGCCGATGGGCTGCTTGGAACGATTGCTCTTCGTCTGCAATAGCTGGTAAAAGCGATCACGAAAGGTGGCATTTTTGCTAGTCAGGTCAACGGCAAAATTGCGGAGATCTACCGTCGATAATCCTTCACTCTGGATGGGTGATTCGATGCGCTCTTGCAGAATTTCTTCGCTTAAAACTGGCTTTGTCAGTGACGTTTCAGCCAATACTGGCTCCGACAACAGCAGAAGAACGCTACAGATAGCGATGAGAATGATTAACCTGATTAGCGGAGGCGTTTGAACAAAAGTTGACAATAACTACCTAAACTCAGAGACCGTGTATTCGAGTCTAAAAACACATTCTAATTGTCTTGTTTAACTCTTCTTGACTCAAACTCGTAATCACAAACACTTCCTGAACCGTTTTTCCGTGGCGGGCAATTACTTTGTATCCACCTCGAATTGGCACCGAAATTCGCAGCTTGAGCTGAGGACAATGGCCTCTAGAGCGGCTCAGTGCGCCAGGAGTCACCGTTTGGATACCTGGATAGGTAATCAACTTTTCTAAAACCGGAATCAAGCCAGGAATATGGGTGGAATGATTCCACACTAATCTACCATCCGACTGACTCATTAAGCGGCCTCCAGAGGAGCCATCGTCAGACCAGCGCGGCTTAATTGTTGGTGATATAACTCTGCTTGTTCTTGAGGCCCTACCCAAACGGTAGCCTGTCCCTCAAAATGAACCTGTTCGGTGAGGCTCCAAGCACGATCGCTCGTCATCCCGGGAATATATTTCATCAAGCACTCAGCAACGTGCTTAAACGTATTTACGTCGTCATTGAGAACGATCACTTTATAGTTAGGATAAGGCGTGTGGACGGCCTTGCTTGACCGCTGCGGCGCTACCGTTGGCGAACTTGTCATCATCGCAGCGGCGGTCCCTTGTCCATTCATAGGTAAGATCTGAAAATATTTATCTAATTGCTACTCAGTCTAGCGACTTTTGTAAATTTCTTTCAAATCAGCGGCGAAATCTCATCACGGTTTTTTCAACAATGGCTAAGCTCGAACTCCAAAACCTGCAAAAAAAATATAGTGCTAAAGTGATTCCTGTGAGGGACATCAGCATTGATATTGAAGATGGAGAATTTCTAACGCTTCTCGGTCCTTCTGGGTGCGGTAAGTCGACTTTGCTACGTTTGATTGCCGGATTGGAAGCACCAACACAAGGCAACGTCTTCATCGGCGGTCAAAGAATGAACGGCGTGTCTCCTGGCGATCGCAATATTGCGATGGTGTTTCAAAGCTACGCCCTGTATCCGCATATGAGCGTGGCAGACAATATCAGCGCCGCGTTGAAACTCCACAAGATTCCGTCCCCCGAGATTGGGCGCAGAGTCCGTGAAGTTTCTAGTAAGTTGGGGTTGGAACAATTACTAGAGCGCAAGCCAGGAAAGCTCTCAGGCGGACAAAGACAGCGCGTTGCCTTGGCAAGAGCCTTGGTGCGAGATCCGGAGGTGTTTTTATTAGATGAGCCACTGAGTAACTTAGATGCGCTGCTGCGCGAACAGGTGCGTTCAGAACTTAAGCAGTTGTTTAAAGAACAAAACAAACCCGTTGTCTACGTGACTCATGACCAAACCGAAGCGATGACTTTATCGAGTCAAGTAGCCGTGTTAGCTCAGGGGTTAATTCAGCAGCTTGATCCGCCCCATCGGATCTATACCCATCCAGCCAATCGGTTTGTGGCCAGTTTTGTGGGCAGTCCGCAGATGAATTTACTCGAACTTCCCTGTCAAAATCGAACGGCCATTCTGGGTCAGTACAAAATTCCTTTGCCGAAGCTACCCTCAGTGCCGACTAGCATTGTGTTAGGCATTCGTCCTGAAGATCTTCACCTCAGCCAAGAGTCATCAATCATCGCCGGGAAAGTTTATTTAGTCGAAGAGTTAGGGAAAGAAAAGTTAGTCAGCGTCCGAGTTAACGGCTCTGATGTGACGGTGCGAGCCTTACTAACTGCTGAGCAGCGCTGGCCGGGAGATACTATCGCTCTTACCGTTGAGGAACGACATCTGCACTGGTTTGATGTGAAAACGGGCGATCGCCTGAATGTGGGCTAGTCAAAGCCAGCGGAGACTCGTTCCTCGTTACAGGCAGTCTCCACTGACAATAAATGCGTTCTAGGGATTAAGCGCTAGCAGATTCTTGAGACAGTTTCTGCTTGCGTTTCCGGGTGGCGCCAGCGCCCAATACTCCAAAGGCTAGTAGGCCAATCAGAGATGTCGGCTCGGGAACAGTGACATCTGAGCCAGGGTTTGGACCATCGGTTCCTACTGGAGGAACTTCTCCTCCTACAGACCCTGTATCTCCTGTGGTTTGTTCACCGTCTTCTTCAGTCTTTTCCCCTGTATTGCCATCGGTTACATCTTCTGTCTGATCCTCTACTGTAGGATTATCTACTACTACAGGGTCATCCACTACAGGTTGGTTTGCCGCAATGAATTCGTCTATGACTTTTGATTCTACAATGCCATCAAACCAACCTTGAGCGAGCGTTTCGTAGCCAGATAATGCTGGGTGGAAGCCGTCTTCGTACAAGGAGGAAACCTGAGCACCGGCATCTGCAAAGAAGACATTCTCTCCTTTTCCGGCCACTAAACTTGGGAGCAGAGCGTTAAATTCCCTAGAGCGATCGGCTTCGGCTTCTGAGACGATTGGACCCGTGGTGTCAAAAGGAACAATCGAAGAAACGATCACACTGGCTTCGTTTTTGATGCTGTCGATCAGTGTCCCTAGTTCTCCCGCAGCTTTGGCCGCAGAGTCGCCCACGAGGAGATCGTTAGTCCCCGCCATCAAAAGAACTAAGTCAGGAGAATTCTCTTTCAAGGCTTCGCTAATCGACTGATACAGTGGATAGGCATCTTTTTTGTACTCCGGTGTAGTTTCCTTAATTTCCGGAACATTTGTTAGTTCATCAATGGTAAAACCTGCCCACCCTTCGTGATCTTTGTCCATCTCACTAGAGCCGTTGGTTAACCGTCCGACGAAGTCTATCTCTACATCTTTATAGTCTTCATGATCGTTCAACAAGGAGAATAGCTCTCCTCGATACCCTTCAACATCATCAGCCTTGGGAAAGCCGCGAGTGATCGAATCGCCTAGAGGCATTATTTTAAAAGAGGCTGCTTGAGCTGGCGCTTCTAGAATGGCAAAGCTAGCAACTGAGGCAACAGTAACTGAGAGAGTGATTTGGCTGAGTTTCATGATTGATCTCCTGTTAGTATTCGGTCAAAAAAAAACTTGCCCGAACTGAGCAAGCTGTTGTAAAAGTTGAGATTAAGCGGTGAGAAGCTTTTAGAGCAGTGACAGCGGATGTTGAACCTGAAAAAATAGTCCAAGGACGCTGAACCAGTTCCGAGCTTCACTTAGTCATCGTCGAAAGAAGATTATGTATTCGCTGCTAGTTGGTCATGGTCGGAGCCATGAGCGCAAAAAAAGCCGCTCCTTTAAGAGCAGCATCAATATTTATGATGGGGACTAGGCGGCAATTCTGTCAGGAGCGCTGAACGTTCCTTGGCAGGACCACGCTAATACCGAAAAAGAGACACACGATCTCCGCTTGTTTGAAGACTGCTTAAGTGCACTCCCTGGTGTCTTCTTAAGCAGACTATGGCTTGAGGTCGCCACGTTGATTGATAATTTAATTGACCTTGAGCAAGAATAACCTATTGGTCCAGAATCGTCAAATATTAACTAAATCTAAAAGCTATCGGAGGAAAACCAACTGCTAGTGTCTTAAACGACTTCTTTGTCAGCTCAGTCTCGCTATCTTAGCATTTTTCTGGAGTCATAATACCATAGCGAGCAGTCACAAGTTTTGCCGGAGTGCGCTGATTCTGCTGCCAGGCCCACATCTGATCGCCCATCGAAAAATGCCACCACTCGCCCGGATGACGGCAAAAACCACCGCTGCTCATTACGTCATCAAGAAGCTGCCGTCGAGCCTGGTACTGCTGGGCTGCTGGTTGTGGAGCGATCGCATAATAGTCTGGATGCGATCGCGCTGAGAGTTCATCAATTTCTGACCCCATGTCAACTGTTTGTCCGTGTTCGTCTACCAGAGTAACATCAACAGCGCCACCGGTACTGTGAGGCGGAGGCGTCGCCGGATCGAAGCTAGGAACTGCCCAAATTTGGTAAACCTGTTGCCAAATTTGTTGCTGCTGTTTTGTAGAGAGTTGTTCTTGAGTAAGGCCCTGTGCTGCCACCACCGCAGCGAAAGTGTAATTTACCATGTACTGCTGCACTTCAACCGGACGATAGGCATCAAAAATTTGAATTTGCCAACCAGGATAGTGCTGCTGAAGGTGTAATTGAGCGTTAACTAAAGCGGCTAGAACCCCTTGACGCAAATAGTAGGGGGATCGCCCTCCATAGTCTGCTCCCGCCTGCTGATAGGGATGGGGGGTAACAATGGCAAATTGCTCTAAGGGAATTGGCAAGAGCGGCTCGCCGCACTCCTGAATGGGAATTTGCTGATAGAGTTTCACGTTTTTTGATCGATGGGCGGTACGCTAGTCATTAGCTAAACCAATAATTGAGCCGTGACAGTTAATCACTGCTCGCTGCTCGCTGATTAAACATTGTTGGTTGGTCGCTGATCGCTAGCTACTAGTTACTGACAGATCATAGCTAGATGGCTGCTCTCCGACAAATATCATGAAAATTTGACAACTTGGGTCGCTTGAATGAAGCAATATCGTTGTGACAGTTGAAAAGGTGGACTCAAGGAGATTACGGACAGCAATTTTTTTGCCATCTTGGAGACCAGTAACTTTTCGGAGGACAGACCATGTTTCTTCGTCGATTGTCTACAGCGGCTGTGCTGACTTTGCTACTTTTAGCATGTCAGAGAATCAATCAAAGACAAACTACTCCTATCCGGATTCAGTTAACTCAGCCAGTTATCACTGGAAGTACCTTGTTAGCTTGATCGCCGAGTCGTTTGCTCTATGCTCCTCACTCCTCTAGCTCCCGATTCTAGCTACACTCAGCGCTATTTGTGCATCAGCTCTTTTAACCCGGCAGTTGTCAACTGGCTCCGCTCTCCAGTAATCTAGGTGCACAGGTCCAAGGACAATTGACACTAGTACGGTTATGCGCTCATCGTCGGATTCTCAGGAAACGCTCAGGCTCAAACCTGGTACGCTGTGGGCGAAGGTGCGAGAGCAAACTAAACAGGCAATCGCTGCTCAAGCTCTCCAGCCTTTAGCAACCCGCTATGAGATGATTGAACAGAACGGGATCGATTTTATTGTGCGGGTGCTGTCTGCCGACGTTCTGCAAAAAAAAGAGCAAGGGAAGCCCCAAAAGACAGCCGCTAACTTCAATCCGTTTCTTCCTTACGATGAGAATTTATTTGTTGCTGATATTTCTGATACGCACCTCTGTTTGTTAAACAAATACAACGCGCTTGCCGATCATCTGCTGCTCGTGACCCGCGAATTTGAAGCGCAAGAAAGCTGGCTGACTCAGCAGGATTTTACAGCAATGTGGGCCGCTCTTGCTGAAATTGATGGGCTAGTATTTTATAATGCCGGAAAACGAGCGGGAGCGAGTCAGCGACACAAACATTTACAGCTCGTTCCGCTTCCGTTAGCCACAGAAGGAGCGAGGCTACCCATCGAGCCAACGATCGCCGCTGCTGTCAACAACGGGAGCAGAACCACTCGCTTGCCTTTTGTCCATGCTGTTCTCCCTCTCGATTTTCAGAAACAGCCCTTCCAGGCGGCGGACGCTACCTTAGATTGCTATTACACTTTGCTCAACGCCGTTGGCATCACTCCTCAAACCCAAAATCAGCACTTCCCCTATAACTTATTGGCAACGAGAGACTGGATGCTGCTGGTTCCCCGCACCCAAGATGAATTTGCCGGGATTTCTGTCAATGCCCTTGGCTTTGCGGGGAATCTGTTGGTGCGCGAGGAACAGCTTCAGACGCTGAAAGAGCAGCAGCCGATGACTATTTTGCAAAGAGTAGCGATCGCTCGAACCAGCAGCGAGGCGGAGACAATCAATTCTTTGTAAAATCGATTCCTTAAAGCAGGCGAAAGATCAGCGGATAGCGATAAGACCGACTGGGATTGTTAATGGTCTGCACGGTGGCGATAATGGGCATAATGAAGCTAACTAGAAACAGGAGGCCCAACAGAGGAATCCCAATAAGTACGAAGGTCAGCAAGCCGAAGATGAGGCCGTATAGCCACACGTTAAAGTGAAAGTTGAGAGCTTCTTTCGCGTTTTCTTTGACGACGGGATCTTCCGAAACAAACAGAATCGCGAGGGGAATTCCGACCGCTACAATCAGAGAACTGAAAAATATTGAACCATGACAGAGAGCTGACAGGAGTTTTCGTTTATCTGGATCGAAGGCCATTGTTAACGAGTTGCTGAACGTGGTCATTTAAAACTGCCGCAGGAAGCGTAAGTCGCTGCTGTAGAAACGGCGAATATCGTCAATTTGGTGTAAAACCATGGCAAACCGTTCTACTCCTAGTCCAGCCGCAAAGCCTGTGTAGATTTCTGGGTCGTAGCCAACGGCTTTAAGCACGTTGGGGTCTACCATGCCGCATCCCATGACTTCTAGCCACTTTCCCTGCCACTGAACGTCTACTTCTGCGGACGGTTCGGTGAACGGAAAATAGCTGGCCCGAAAGCGGATCTGCAAATCTTCCCCAAACATCTGGCGCAAAAACTCCTTAATTGTGCCCTTAAGATCGGTGAAGGTCAGTCCGCGATCAACGGCCAACAGCTCTACCTGGTGAAAGACGGCGGAGTGAGTGGCATCGACGGTATCGCGGCGATAAACTCGACCGGGGGACACAATGCGAATTGGTGGTTCGTGGGTTTCCATATAGCGGATCTGCACCGAGGAAGTTTGAGTCCGCAGCAGCCTGCCGCCTGACAAATACAGCGTATCCTGCATATCCCGGGCTGGATGGTCGGCAGGAGTATTGAGAGCCTCAAAGTTATAGTAATCGGTTTCGATTTGGGGGCCTTCTGAATCGGTGTAGCCAAGACCAATAAAAATTCCTAAAATGCGGTCTATGGTGCTGGTGAGAGGATGAACGCGACCGAGAGGACGACGCACTCCGGGCATCGTCACATCGAGGGTTTCTGCCTGGAGCTGAGCCTGAATTTGCGCGGCCTGTAGGTCTTGGCGCTGAGACTCTAGGAGGGCCTGTAGCTTCTCTTTAACCTGATTAGCAAGCGCCCCCACTCGCGGTCGTTCTTCCGGCCCTAGTTTACCCATTCCTCTTAAAATTTGAGAGAGCTGCCCCTTTTTGCCGAGATAGCTCACGCGGAGCTGCTCTAGCTGTTCGAGGGTAGTAGCAAGAGCGATCGCCTTTGCTGCCTGGTGCTGAAGGGACTCTAGCTCTATCTCAATGGGGTTTGGGGAAGGGGTGGTCATACCGATGCGTCAGGGGGATCAATAGTAAAGCTGATATCAGTTTATCGAAATATCGGTGCTGGTATTGGAAAATAGGATGACAGGCTCATTGATAAACATCAAGACGAATGACTGACACCGCGCTGAAGCTGCTTATCAGCAACGACGACGGCATTTTTTCTTTGGGAGTGCGCACTTTAGCTAACACTCTCGCCCAGGCAGGATACGATGTCACCGTCGTTTGCCCAGACCGGGAACGCTCCGCGACCGGACACGGTTTAACGCTGCATCACCCCATTCGCGCCGAAATTGTGGAAGCCACTTTTTTACCAGCAGTAACGGCGTGGTCCTGTTCTGGAACTCCGGCAGACTGCGTTAAATTTGCCCTGAGTGCCGTTCTCGACCGCCCGCCCGATTTTGTGCTATCTGGGATTAATCACGGTTCTAATTTGGGAACCGATATTCTTTACTCGGGAACCGTTTCCGCCGCCATGGAAGGCATCATTGAAGGGATTCCCAGTATTGCTATTAGTCTAGCGAGCTTTACCTCCCAGGAGTTTCAAGCGGCAGCCGATTTTGCCCGCTCTCTACTCAATCAACTCTCGCAACAGCCGCTCCCAGAGGCAACGCTGCTAAACATCAACGTTCCGCCTGTGAAATCGACAGAAATTGCAGGGGCTATCTGGACGCGCCAGGGACTGCGCCGCTACATCGAGACGTTTGAAAAACGACTGGACCCCCGGGGCAAAAGCTACTATTGGCTAGCCGGGGAGGTGGTTGAGGAAATTGAGCAACCCGAGCATCGCTATTTGCCGGCTGATATTCCCACAGATGTTCAAGCCATCCGCGAGAACTACATTACCCTGACCCCACTGCACTACAATCTAACCGACGTACAGGGGTTTGACTCCTTACAGCAGCATGACTGGTTCAACAAGCTCGACAAACTCATAGATTTTTAAAAGAGCGTCAGTCACCGTGATATCCTGTTGATCAGCGATCCTAATCGACCCGCGGGAGTCGCTCATCTAGTTTTATCGCTGGAGCGCAAGCAGCCTGTTTAGTTGTTATGTCCTCATCTCCATTCTCCGAAGAGTATGAATATGATTCAGAAATCGTGACGCTTTTTGATGATGAAGGGCGCTCGCTAGACTGCTATATCGAAAATTCTCTCGACACCGACGATGCTACTTACCTCTTGCTGCTGCCGATCGATTCGCCAGTCGTCATTCTCGCTTGGGAGGATGAGGAAGAGAAGTCGGAAACGATTATGATAGAAGACCGAGACGAAATCCAGCGAATTTTTCCAGATGCTAAAGCCGTGCTAGCAGAACAAGAGTTAACTCTCAAGCCCACGGCATTCACTCTGACCGCCAGCGGTGAACTTCCGCCCCTCGAAGATGAGCATATTCTCACCCTTGAGCTAGACGAAGGTGACGCTCAGCTCGATACCGAAGAGCTTCAGTACCTTGCTAGTTTTTATCATCAAGAACAAAAGTATGCGCTGTATACGCCTCTAGCTCCCTTAATTTTCGTAGCTCGCAGTAACGAATCAGGCAAACTGGAACTGCTGTCGCCGGACGAACAGCAGGTCGAGCAAATCCTCGAAGAGCTGCTGTTTGAGGAGTTAGAGTAGGCGGTGTTGGGGAATCCTCACTTTTCGGGACTCGGTGATCGCTTCTAAAATTGGAGGGTAAACAAAGCAATTTTTCAGTTTCAACACGGGTAACGTTGAAGAGGAACCAAGGAATGACAGCTAAAGTAAAGAAAACCGACCAAGAGTGGCAAGAGCAGCTTACTCCAGAACAGTACAAAGTGACTCGTCAAAAAGGAACGGAAAGAGCCTTTACCGGTAAATACCACGACAGCAAAGAAGCAGGAATCTACAAGTGCGTGTGCTGTGGCAACGAGCTCTTCAATTCTGATACTAAGTATGATTCTGGGACAGGTTGGCCCAGCTTTTGGGCTCCTATTGAGAAAGACCGGGTTGAGTATGCAGAAGACAACAGCCTATTTATGCGCCGGACGGAGATTTTATGTGCCAACTGCGAGGCGCATCTCGGCCACGTCTTTAACGATGGACCCCGCCCGACTGGACTCCGCTACTGCTTAAATTCGGCCTCTCTCGATTTTGAACAATCGTCGACAGAGTAGCGGGCAAGCCGAGGAACAATGCTTCTCTCAATTCTTGCCGGGGAAGGCTAGCAGGCGCTGATTCTAATCATCGCGCTCGAGTTTAACCGAAGGGTGCGATCGCTTTTTCTGCATAACCAGAGGAGGTGATCGCTTTTTTTAACCCAGTCGCGTTACCACCGCGCCACAATGGAAAATAGCGACATTACCAGCATAAGTCTATGGCGATTCAGGTTAAGGAGGCAAGTCCAGCCTTACTCGGTCAATCTTTAGCAGAGTTGACAGCGTGGGTGCAGCAGCAGGGACAGCCAGCCTATCGGGGCAAGCAGCTTCATCAGTGGCTTTATCAAAAAGGGGCGCGCTCCCTCTCTTCAATTTCTGTTTTTCCCAAGCAATGGCGTGAAGACTTAATCGACTACCCCGTGGGGCGCTCTACTATTGAGTATCGCAGTGTCGCCCCCGATGGCACTCGCAAGTATTTACTGCGTCTTGCCGATGGGTTGACGGTGGAAGCGGTTGGTATTCCCACAGGCAAACGCTTAACCGTTTGCGTGTCTTCTCAAGTTGGCTGTCCAATGGCATGTAATTTTTGTGCGACGGGAAAAGGAGGATTCATTCGCAATCTCAAGCGTCACGAGATTGTCGACCAAATTCTGACCGTGCAGGAAGAGTTTGCTCAGCGAGTCAGCAATGTAGTTTTTATGGGCATGGGAGAACCGTTGCTCAATGTGGAAGAAGTTGTTGCTGCTGTTAAGTCGATTAATCGTGATGTGGGCATCGGACAGCGCTCAATAACGATTTCTACCGTTGGTCTTCCTGGTAGGATTCGTGCTCTTGCTCAGTATCGCCTCCAGGCAACTCTCGCCGTCAGTCTTCATGCTTCTAATCAGCCGCAGCGAGAGCAGTTGGTTCCAAGCGCACAGCACTATCCTCTCAAAGCCCTTTTAAATGACTGTCGGGAGTACGTCGCGGTTACCGGCAGGCGAGTCACGTTTGAGTATATTCTCTTAGCTAACGTTAACGATCAGCCTGAAAATGCCCTTGAACTAGCAGAACATCTCCGGGGTTTTCAAAGCCACGTTAATTTAATTCCCTACAATCCAATTCAGGAAGTTGACTACAGGCGCCCCAGCAAGAACCGCATGGAAACGTTTGTAAACTTGCTAAGGCGCGAACAAATTGCCGTGAGTATACGCTATTCACGAGGGTTAGAAGCAGATGCCGCTTGCGGACAGCTTAGAGCTTCGCGAACTTAGCAACGAGCGGCAATTCCGGGAGCATAGGCTTCAACGACATTTCCAGCTTGGGAGCAAACCATCAGATAGTCACAGCTAGGGCAAACGGTCTGCATTATTTGCCGATCGGACAGGGTACGACGTTCCGCGTGACTTCCACAATTAGGGCAGCGTACCTTTTCAGTGGTACTTATTTGAAGCTTCATCTCCATTTTTTTAAGCTTTTTAAAAGACTGATTTTATAAAGAATGACTATTCCAAAAATATTTTTGGATATGTTGTCTTTTTTACTTTGTTTTCGGTTGATCCCCGACCTCCATCAACTAAGATAGCCTGAATTTGAATCAAGGCTATTCTGTCTAGAGGCAGATTGTCAAACAGATTGTTATAAGAAGACGTAATTTTGTTTGTTAACCAGTTATCGCCAGAGATTAGCCGCTCGTTATGCTTTTGTGATCAGCAGCAAAAGATCACTAAAATCACTTTACTGGTACTGATAAACCTCTTTTGCCGTTTGAGCAATCTCTGAGATTGACCAGCGGTCGTCGTAGGCCGGGACACGTAGTAACGGCGATTTTGTTTTCGTTGGCTTGTAACCGATAAGATAGAGTTCCGAAGGCTCTCCAGCCAGCGCCCAAATTTAGAGAAGTAGCTCCAACCGATGCAAGCTGAATGGCAAGTTGTTAAAACCTACGAAGATATTCTTTATCACAAGATTGATGGCATTGCTAAAATTACCATCAATCGACCTCACAAGCGAAATGCCTTTCGTCCTCAAACGGTGTTTGAACTCTACGATGCTTTCTGTGATGCCCGCGAAGACAGCAAAATTGGGGTGGTTCTGTTAACCGGTGCTGGTCCTCATACCGATGGCAAGTATGCCTTTTGCTCTGGCGGCGATCAAAGCGTACGAGGAAAAGCTGGTTACGTCGGAAAAGACGGCGTACCGCGCCTGAACGTGCTCGACTTACAGCGCCTGATTCGTTCTCTTCCCAAAGTGGTGATTGCTTTGGTGGCTGGATACGCTATTGGTGGTGGTCACGTGCTCCATCTGATTTGCGATCTAACAATCGCGGCTGATAACGCTATTTTTGGGCAAACGGGGCCGAAAGTGGGCAGTTTCGACGGCGGCTTCGGTGCTAGCTATTTAGCTCGTATCGTTGGGCAAAAAAAAGCCAGAGAAATTTGGTTTCTTTGTCGTCAGTATTCGGCTGAGGAAGCGTTAGCGATGGGACTGATTAACTGCGTGGTTCCAGTGGCACAGCTTGAAGCAGAAGGGATTGCCTGGGCGCAAGAAATTTTGCAAAAGAGTCCGATTGCGATTCGCTGTCTGAAGGCTGCTTTTAACGCCGATTGCGATGGGCAAGCTGGTTTACAAGAGCTTGCGGGAAACGCGACTCTGCTGTACTACATGACTGAAGAAGGGGCAGAAGGAAAACAGGCTTTTCTAGAGAAGCGATCGCCAAACTTCCGCGACTACCCTTGGCTACCGTAGATATAGAGGTCATGAAAGGAAATTGAGCTACATTTCACGAGAGCAACAACTCGATTAAAAACGCCCCTCTGCTAAGCAAAGGGGCAACTTTGATTAAAAATGATTTTAAAATGCGCTCTTCAGAAGATCGAAATAGAAAGATACTAATTGTGTTTACACTAGCTGGACTTGAGGAACAGCCGGCTCAACTTCCCGGGCTTCGGGAATCGTTGCTTTGACCGAAAGACCGTTTGCTATCCGAGGAAGCTGAGGGATTTCAAACTGATCTTCTGCTGTAAAAGGCGGAGAGCCTAGAGAACAGGCTTTCCAGTTTGCCTGTACAGGAACGCCCAAGCGTTGACAAGTACCGCCTCTTCGTCCTTCTGGCCTGTAGAAACGGCAATACCGACAGGCAGAGGTGCAGGCAGGAGTGAGATAAATCTCTGAATTCATCGGACTACTCATTTAAAGCTTTTCGCTCAATGATTTTGTCGGGTCTTCTTTATTTTGACCGCTTTAAGAATGCCTCAATACCCCCTTCCAGGCATTATTCAGCAGGGGATTAAGCGATCCCCAACCAGTAAGGGTTTTTAATTTTTTCTTTATTATTAAGTAATAAACAGATACACAGCTTTTAAAACAGGGAAAAATTGTAATCTGAGCTACAAGAAAGCCGGGATAGTTCAGTAGGGATCAACAAAAATGCAGATTGATCTAGAGAAATAGTGACTTTGGTGCCATTATCCTTTAAGGACAAACATTTTTCAAAAGCTAAACTTTAGTCTCAGTATTTACCGCTGTTTATCAGTCATCCATCTTTTGATGGATAGTAACTTCCGTGTTTTTTACTAGTTACCCATAGGAGTTGAACCCAGAGAGGAGGGTGACTTATACCAATTAGAAAAAGTAATAGGAGACTTGATGAGTTGGGGGAAAGGGAAGCACCGCAGCTCTTTGCCCTTGAACCTCCAATTGTTGGTTGGTTTGGGAACTATCTGACTACTTTCGGTAAATGGTATTAAATAGCTAGGTGGAATTAGATAAAACAGGGTGAAGTGGGCAGTGGGGCGAAAGTTTAAGTGTTTTTTCTGCCTACTGCTTAGCCAAGCAATGAATACACATTCCCCAGCGCTGAAGTTCTCCTGGTGGAGTTGGACACTGGCACTGAGGACAGCCGGGTAAACTGTGCGATCGCGCTTGAACTGTCGTAGCCCATCGTTGAAAGGCCGCATGAGGATTGTCTCCTGCTGGCAACTGCGGCAGCAAGTCACGAATTTCGCGCTCGAGGTGGCTTGGGTGCTCTCGGGAGGCAGTATCTGGAGATGCAGGACTCGATTGATGCCACTGGGCCGGAGAAAAACGAATTTCTACCAGGAGTTCATCAAGCTGAGCGTTGAGTTTTTTGAGGAGGGAATAGCGCTGGAGTGAGAGCGTCTGCGCCCAGACCGAGCTAGCAGTGGCCACCCACAAGACCTGACGCTGAACGTAGAGCGGGCGAGTGTGCCGAGCCACCTGTGGTTTAACAACGGTATGCCAAGCTTCAAGCAGGCAGTGCTGCTGTGAGTTGGGCAAGGCGATCGCCTCTAAAACATGGTCAAGAGAATCAAAAGACACTTCAGTAACAAGAGGTAATTAGAGTCAGGAGTCGGAAATCGAGCAAAATGCTGGTTCTTTCTACTTTCCTTCTTCAATTAAAGCAGTTGTTAATCTTTCGGCTAACTGTGACTAACAAATCCCTGTCGGAATACTTCCTGACGTAAATTAGTACTCGTTTCCTAAAATCTGTAATACACTGGCAGCGAACCAAGTGCCGAGTCCCTCTTTCACAGTCAAGAGAATTGACCATCAACACTGCGGGCAGCGACATGAGCACAAGCTCTTTTCCGCAATCCCGTTCAATTCTCGGCTCTCTTTCCAATAAAGTCACTCGATTCCCATTGTGTGAGCCGTTATGGATAAGCCCTCAACATCAGAACCCGTACTGCCTCATCCACTTTTAAAGGCTGCGCTCAGCAGCTTGAACCTGCGGCAAGATGAGGAAATTGCTCGCTACCAGAGTCAGCAGCATCAACTCCTCTCCTTGCCAGCTTCCCCATCTACCGAGTTCTCCTCGCTACCGGAGATAGCAAAAGAGGAAGCCGCACTACCTGCTACCGCTTTAACAACCAATGTTCCTCGGATGACGCAGGCAGTTGTGTTGCCAAAGCGTTTAATAGAAGCCCAGAGTAGCGAGGAGACAATGAGTTTGCCGCCGACTGTTGAGGAAAGCCAAACTCAGGAAGGAAAGATGACCCAAGCGCTGGAACCGGATGTTAAGGAGGCCAATCGCTTGCCGTCTCCAAGCCCCGCCATTGCCGATGACGAGCCGACCGCTGCCGATACAGGTCAACTCGCTTCAACTCCGCAGCAGAACAGCAGAAATCGACTGGCTCTTCTCGGCATCAGTGCCCTGTTATTAATCGGTGCTGCTAGTGCTCTGTTGGTAGTTGCCCGGTTTGCTCCAGCACGGTTGAGAACCGCAAACTTGGCTAAGCGCTCTAATCAAGAATCCTCGTCCGCTGATACCAATGGCTCCAAACCTGAGACACCAGTCGTTGATGATGCCAGTAAGCTAGCGAATGAAGCGATCGCTCCTCGCCCATCGGTTCCTGTGCCGGTTCCGCCGGTTCCTGCCGCTCCTGGAGAATCAGCCCCTCAACCCGAGCTGGAGTCGCCCTATTCTGACCTAACGAGCGCCCTGCTGCCTCCTTCCCTGCGTCCTCAGCAGAGTGTTTCATCTCCAGAATCGTCAGCTCCGGCTCCGATTCTCAAACAAACTCAGCCGCCTGATGCTCCGATTGCCGAAGTTAAATCAAATTACTATTACGTATTGGCTCCCTATACTGACGAGTTTTCTTTAGAAGCCGCGCAGGCAAAAATTCCCACTGCCTCACTCGCTCGATTTGCTGAAGGAGTCCGGATTCAGCTTGGCGCTTTTTCCCAGCCGGAAGAGGCGCACCAGTTAGTTAAAACGCTCAAACAGGCGGGCATTGCTGCTGCCGTTTATCGCGCTGATTCATAATTTTTTACATTTCTGGCGTGTCTCTAAGATACGATCGATCTTGGTGGCATCAAAGGTAAGGAAACGCAATGAGCTTGCTGGAGCGGACTTGGCGATTAATTCGCGCCCAGATTAGAGAGCTGAGCGAACGAGGGGAAGATCCAGAAGCCGTCTTGGAACAAACTGTTCTAGAGATGCAGCAAAATCTCATTGAAATGCGGCAGGCGGTCGCGATTGCGATCGCCACCCAAAAGCGCACCGAGCGCCAGGTGGCGCAAAACAACGCCATTGCTCAGCAATGGCGACAGCGAGCGCAGCTAGCCTTAGAAAAAGGAGAGGAATCTTTAGCCAGAGAGGCTCTCACTCGAGGGCAATCGTATCAAAACTCCTCCCGGACGCTGGCAGAGCAGATTGAACAGCACAGGAGCGTTGTGCACAGGCTCAAGCAAGAAATGAGAGCCTTAGAGGATAAAATTGCCGCCGCTAGAAATAAAAAAGACCTGTTTATTGCCAGAGCGCGTTCGGCTGCCGTTTCCCAAAAAATGCGTGAGCTCAATGGTTCCGTAGATTCTGGGAGTGCGGTGAGCGCCTTTGAGCGGATGGAAGAAAAAGTGTTGACGTTAGAAGCTCAATCAGAAGCCGCTGCGGTAGGCACTGACGATCTAGAGGAAAAATTTGCGGCTCTCGAAAACACGCCAAATCCCGATTTCCCCATGAATCAAATGTCGGGAAAACTTTCCGATGCTGAATCGTTATCAAATTCCCAACAAGAATGAACACAACGACAGTGAAATCGTCGTTTCTACAAGAGATGAAAGCCTACATCGCTAGCAGTACTTACTGTAGAGTAGTTTAAACTAGAAAATATTTAGACAATAGTGGCACTAATATTGATGATGTGGGCTAGCGTTTTTGAGCCTGCTGCCTTTGTACACTTCCCCTGAGGATAAATAGCGTTATGGGACTATTCGACCGCATTAGCAGAGTTGTTCGAGCCAACGTCAATGACCTAGTTAGCAAAGCCGAAGATCCAGACAAAGTGCTGGAGCAAACAGTGATTGACATGCAGCAAGACCTGGTACAGCTCCGTCAGGCTGTGGCCAAGGCGATCGCCGCCCAAAAGCGGACAGAGCAACAGTATAACAACAATCAGTCCGAAGCCAATAAATGGCAGCAGCGAGCGCAACTCGCGCTGTCGAAAGGAGATGAAAATTTGGCCCGCGAAGCGCTGACGCGCAAGAAATCTTTTGCGGACACAGCCGGAGTGCTCAAGCAACAGCTCGATCAGCAGGCAGCCCAGGTAGATACTCTCAAACGCAACCTGATTGCCCTAGAAAGCAAAATTTCGGAGGCCAAAACCAAGAAAGATATGCTCCGGGCGCGAGCGAACGCCGCTAAAGCCAATCAGCAGCTCCAGGATACCTTGAGCGGCATCAACACTAGCTCCGCTACTGCCGCTTTTGAACGCATGGAAGCCAAAGTGATGGAAATGGAAGCGGTTTCTGAGGCAGCCGGAGAACTAGCCGGTTCCGGGATTGAACAGCAGTTCGCGCAGCTAGAAGCTGGCAGTGACGTGGAAGATGAATTAAGCGCTATGAAAGCTCAGCTATCCGGCGCTTCCCCGCAGCAGCAGTCTCTGCCACCATCCCAACAGCAGGACTCCTCATCAGAAGTAGATGCTGAGCTAGAAGCGCTGCGCTCGCAGCTTAATCAGTGAGTAGTAAGCAGTGACCAGTAGCCAGTCAACAACTGGTAACTGGTAACTAGAACTAATCGTTTAATCGAAGTTAATTTAAGGGAGAGCAATTTGTGAGCAGTGTTGTCGAAGTCACTGATGCTGACTTTGAAAGTCAGGTATTTAATTCCCAAAAGCCTGTGCTGGTTTATTTTTGGGCCGATTGGTGTGGCCCATGCCGCCTCGTATCGCCCTCAATTAATTGGGCCGCAGAAACCTACGGTGATCGCCTGAAGGTGGTTAAGCTAGAAGTCGATCCCAATCCTGATGCTGTTGCTAAATGTAGCGTAGAGGGAGTTCCGGCTTTAAGACTTTATAAAAACAACGATTTGATTAAATCTCACGAAGGAGCGATCGGCAAGCAGCAGCTACAGGCCATTCTCGATGGCTACTTAAACTAGTCAACAACGAGCAATGAATAAGCTTAGATGAGTTGCATAAATCGGTCACCGATCGCTGGTCACGGCTCACTGATCTTCCGCGTTAGGATACAAAGAAATGACGGTCAACGAATAAAAGATGCAGTTTGCTAACCGCCTACAGTTCTTGCAAACTAATGTGTTTGCCGATATGGATCGCGCCAAAGCTCAAGCGCGAGATGCAGGCCAAGAGATTATTGATGTGTCGCTAGGCTCCTCGGATTTAGAAGTGTCTGAACCGATATTAGCGGCAATTGAAAAATCTTTGCGCGACCCGAGTACACACGGGTATCTGCTTCATCACGGAACTCAGGCGTTTAGGGAAGCAGCGGCTCACTGGTATCGGGAAAAATTTGGGGTGGCGGTGGATACCCAAACGGAAGTGCTACAGCTCATCGGCTGTCAGGAAGGAACCGCCCATTTACCTCTGGCGCTACTCAATCCTGGAGATGTTGCTCTGCTGCAAGATCCCGGATATCCGTCTCATGCCGGGGGGGTTTATTTAGCCGGCGGACAGATTTATCCGATGCCGCTGCTTGCCGAAAATCAGTTTTTACCCAAGTTTGAGGCAATTCCCGCTGTTGTGCTGGCGCAGGCGCGGATGATGGTGTTGAGCTATCCCCATAATCCGACAACGGCGATCGCCCCGCTGTCTTTCTTTGCTGAAGCTGTGGCGTTTTGTCGCCAGCACGACCTGGTGCTGGTTCACGATTTTCCCTACGTCGATATCGTTTTTGACGGCACAGTGCCTCCATCGGTTTTTCAGGCAGATACGGGTAAAGAGCTGGCTATTGAGTTTTTTACCTTTTCCAAATCCTACAATATGGGCGGGTTTCGGATTGGCTTCGCTATTGGAAATGCCGAACTAATTGGGGCGCTGCGGCAGGTTAAAGCGGTCATTGATTTTAACCAGTATCGAGGGATTTTGAATGGGGCGATCGCCGCGCTGCAAAGTCCTCCCGAATTGGTGCAGAAGAACGCCGCGATTTTTAAACAAAGAAGGGATGCTTTTGTGGAAGCTCTGCACCGCGTTGGCTGGCAGGTAGCCACTCCCCCCGCCACCATGTATGTTTGGGCCAAGCTCCCGCCTCCCTGGCAAAACAACTCGGTACAGTTTTGTACGGAGCTAGTCGCCGCAACAGGAGTGGCCGCTTCTCCTGGAGCTGGCTTTGGAAAAGCAGGGGAAGGATACGTTCGCTTTGCCCTAGTGCATGAGCCTCCTATTTTAGAAGCTGCCGCTCACAAAATCGCCTTCTTTTTACACGGCGATCGCCGCCCAGCAGAACGATAACGGCCATCGTCATTCACACGCATCAACAGGATATAAGTGAATTTTTAAACCCGAATTTGATATCAGTTTCAACTCGCGCTCAGTTGAGCTTGAGCGATTGACCCTCATTCCTTGTCTATGGAAGGCATACCAAGCTGCTTTTTAGACTGTTTTAGCTGTTTCCAGAGGGACTGAATCTGTGAATAGGCTTCTTGACTTGTCAGCTTGCCGCTAGTAGATAGATTGCAGACATAGCTGACCTGCTGAGCGAATTCCTGTAGATTGGCGTTGAACACCAAGTTTTCTGGCTTTACTTGACCGTGATAGCGGCTTTTTGGGTAAAGAAAGTTTCGTTTCTCTTGAGCTGAAGAAGACAAAAGCATAATTTTTTTAGCCTTATTTTAAATTAATCGTATATTAACCTTTATTTAACCTTGGTATAGCGAAGCCGCAATTAGTCGTTGCACATCAGACACAATTTACAGTATTCAACCACCACTTGGCCGATAGTGTGAAGGCCATAGCCCTTCTTCAGCGAGCTTCTTGGGCGATCGCGCTTAGATAATGCTGCACCTATCAGTCGCGTTCGCGAATCGCGGCTAGCTCTATTGAGGAGCGTTAACTCTAATAAAATCTGATTCTTCCAACGACAGCAACAGTGGTTCTCGCTCGTCGGCGCAGTCTAAACTCACTATCCAGCGTCCTGCTTGCTCCCTAGCCAGTAGCTTTCCCTGAATTCCTGCTGCGTACTGAGGATAAATAACCTGAATTAAAGTGCCAATTTCCAACATTTGAAGGGCGGAACTGTATTTTACTACTTACTTTTGCGATCTTGAGAAACAGCTCGAGCGAGTTACGAGCTGTTCATGTGAAGATTCTAGCTGATGCTAAAAACTCTTGCTTGAGCGATAGGCTCTCAGCTTACCCACTGATAATTGTGGCGACATGCAGAGAACACTTGCCTTGGGAAAAAATACCCAGAAGTCTGCCTAGCCCCCCCAGTTTACTGACTGGCTCCTGTAAAGTTTGTTCTGTAGCGTACACAAAATTAAAGTTTTGCTTCCCACGTTTAAGATAGTCTTTTATCAAGCAAGTTGTTTCTATGTCTGGTAGTATTTGAGCTTTGCCAAGGTGCGCTTTCATCACAAAATAACAGAAGAGAAAGCAGGAAAATTGATTGACGATTTTATATTAAAGTGTATGCAGATTCTTTCTGCTAGCAATAGAATATTGTTATAAAAGCAAGGAAAATACCTTTGGAATTTACAAAGAGCAAATTGATGCTTGCCCGCTCATCTGCTGTAGTGGGCTGGGGTTAGCCTTGACAATAATGAGTAATTCACCATCTCAGATGTTCGATGACAGAACAGGTGTATTAGCAACTATGCACCAAAAGGAACGGGTCATTACTCCCATTGTGGAATCTAATCTCGGAGTACAAATTGTCGTGCCCCAAGGAATCAATACCGACGAGTTTGGCACCTTCACTCGGGATATTAGGCGTCCTGGAGAGCAACGCCATACTGCCAGACTCAAAGCGGACTCAGCCATGACACTAACTGGATTATCCCTTGCCTTTGCCAGCGAGGGGAGTTTCGGACCTCATCCCTCGCTTCCCTTCGTTGCCTGCGACTGTGAAATAGTCTTATTGAGCGATCGCACTCATAACCTGGAAATTGTGGGTCAAGCGGTTTCGACCAACACCAACTATAGCCATCAGCAAGTAACCAGCCTAAAAGCCGCCCTCACCTTTGCTCAAAAAGTTGGCTTTCCCAGTCATGGGTTAGTGGTTATGACAGACGCACAGCCAAGGCAATCCTCTCGCATTGTTAAAGGGATTACACAAGAAGCTCAACTAACGGAAGTAGTCACCGAGTTACTGAAAAGGTTTGGACAGGCACACCTGGAAACCGATATGCGAGCAATGTACAATCCGACGCGGATGAACGTCATCGCTCAAGCCACTCACGACCTGGTTGACAAAGTGAGCCAGGGCTGTCCTCAGTGCAACTGTCCGGGATTTGTGACCGTTGAACGCCAAGCTGGATTACCCTGTGCCTGGTGCGGGTTTCCCACCGATTTAACTCTAGCCGTTACCCGCCGATGCCAAAAATGTGGTTTGAGCCGCGAAACGTTGTTTCCAGAAGGGCAAGAGGCAGCCGACCCCGCCCAATGCTTACGCTGCAATCCTTGACCGAGGCTTCTGCCTCGGAGGGCAGGAGGGAAAAACCGCTGCCTTCTCTTGACAAAACGTTCACCCGGAAGGCGTTTTGGGTGCTGTCTTTAGCAAGCTAATAATGACTCCCGGATTTCCGGTGTTGAATCGCCGTGATGCCATCTTCTGCCAGAATTTCTCCTTGATTAATAACCGCATAGATTAACCAGCAATTGCCTCCGGCACCGCCTTGAGGGCGATCGCCACACTGCATCCGGTTATCAACAGTGCATTCGAGGTACGCGAGTGCGTCGCTCAAAATTAAGCATCCATTGGTGGCTTCGCGGGTATCGAGGGAGGTAAAAGGATTCGCACCGGGAACCGCTCGCTCGGAAAAATGCCGTCGCAGGAAGCGTCCTTCTTTGAGGATATTGAGAACACAAGGATCTCCTACCGCGCCCCAATCGATCTGCTCCTCAGTTAGCGCAATCATCAAACCCGGAGGATTAAAGGTGGCTTGGCTAACCCAGGACGTGAGAATCCCCTGGTGGGAGTCGCCGTGACGAGTGGTCAGCACACACACAGACCCAGCAATGCGCCCGACGGCTTGGGCAGTGCGGTCAATCTGCGCCTCTGTCAACACCTGAGCCGGACTCCGCAGTTTCTTCTGCTTTTTCAACGCCTGGGCGAACTTAGCCCCGACTATTTGCGCTTCCTGCAAGGTCTCCTCGGTGGGGCTAAACCGGACTCGCAGCGTTTCCATGCCCAAACGGTAGTTGGCATCCCGCAGCTTGTTTTCAATGAGGTCAACGGCTTCGCCACTCCAGCCATAGGAACCAAATACCCCAGCTAGCTTTGTTTTGGCAGCGGTCGATAGAACAATGCCTAACGCGGTTTGAATCTGCACAGGAGCGTGTCCTCCTAGGGTTGGAGAGCCAATGATAAAGCCATCGCAAGCTTCAAGAGTTGCGGTGATTTCCGCCGGGTCGGCTAGTTCGCAGTTGATCGACTCCACCGCAATGTCGTGTTGAATCAGTCCTTGAGCGATCGCCCCGGCAAGGGTTGCGGTATTGCCATAGGCAGATGCATATAGTAGCGCAACTGTCAACTGTTTTTGGTGCTGACACCACTGGCGGTAATCATACATTAAGCGGCTGCGGCTGTAGCGCACCACTGGACCGTGACCGGGAGCATAGCACTGGGCGGCTAACGGCTCTAATTTATCGAGGGCGGTAGTAACTTGCTTAGTCTGCATCGCGTGCAGACAGTCGAAATAGTAACGGCGATCGCCATCGAGCTGCTTCCAGTCTTCATCAAATAAAGCATCGTCACAGACGTGAACGCCAAAGAACTTATCGGTGTAGAGAATTCGAGTTGTGGGGTCGTAGGTACACAGGCCATCAGCCCAACGGGGAGTCGGAACCGTGACAAACTGTAGCTCGTGTCCTCCTCCTAAATCGAGGGTGTCTCCTGAACGAACCGACTGAATACTAGATGCCCACTGGGGGAAGGCGGCTAGCAGCACATTTGCCCCAGGTTTAGAGCAGATTAACGTAGCTTGGGGAGCTTGGGCTATCAAGACTTCTAGAGTTGCCATGCGGTTAGGATTGACGTGCCCCAAAATAATGTACTCTAGCTGTTCTAAGGAGAGATGCTGCTGCAATTTTGGCAGAAACGTCTCGGTAAACGACCGTCCAGGCGGATCGATCAAAGCGGTTCGTTCGCCACGAATGAGATAGGAATTAGCGGTGGTTCCCCGCTGACGGGCATATTCGGCTTCAAACTTGAGTCGCTCCCAAGTCCGCGATCGCAAAATTGTTGTATCTTTGTCAATCTCGGCAACTTGAACGTCACGAGGATGAGTAGTCGTAAGAGTCATAGCGATTAGTGAGTAAGTTCAGTAAGAGAAGGGCGGGGTGTATTGTGATTCCCGTTTGTCTGGTTAACGTCCTGAGCCAACCGATTTTTATGCCGCTTAGAGACCTGGTGTTCGGGGTCAATCCCATCAAAGGTAGACGGTAGCCAAACTCGGATCACCATTAAAAGACCAAGAACTAGGAGAAAAGCACAGGCGGCTAGCACTTGTCCCCAGGATGTTTCCAGCACCCCGCGCACAATCATTTCGCGCAGCACCGACACAATTGATACTTCAACCGCCACTCCAATCGAGACTCGCTGTTCTTTGAGATAAATAATCAGCAGGCGAAATAACTCAACCCAAATCAGCAAAGACAGAATATCTGCTGTTACGGCATGAAACTGAATTGGGGGCAGCAACGAAAGAATCATTTCCCGGATCTGAAGCACCATGAAGCTAAACAAACCAATACACAGACAAATAACAATTAAGTCCTGCACCAGTTCTAAAGCCTGCACAATCCAACCGATATTTAGGAAGCTGTACCGTCGTTGAGGCGAATTGACATCGTACATAAAATCATGTCTCCACTACAGAAGTTGTTAGTTATGGGTTATGAGTAATCGGGTATTGCTGTTAATCGTAGGGACAGAGACAAAGTTAGTTTGGGACCGTTGACGACCAACGACTAACTTCACCCCGCTCATTCCCGATCCAGCAACGCCAGTGATTAATACAGACTAATAATGATTGCCTACCTTGCGATGGTGAACGGCAGTCAGCGCATCCAGTTTGGAAACTCGTCCGCTTTGCACCGTGCTGTAAACAATCCAGTGGTCGCTACACTCTAGACGGCTTACTACTTCGCATTCGGTATAGGCAAGGGCATCGGCAAGAATGGGAGAGCCATTGCTAGCGCGATAGGTTTTGATGCCAGTAAAGCGATCGCTACCGGGAGGAAAACGCTTGAGAAAGTGTTTCATCAGCGCTTGGTAATTGCCCTCTTCTAAAACGTTAAGCACAAAGCGATCGCCTACCTGAAGTAAAGACGCGATCGCTCTGTCTTTGGCAACGGCAATGGCAACGCCGAGGGGTTCTAAACTCGCCTGCGTCACCCAGGAAGCCAGCATGGCGCTGGAGATTTCTCCTTTCTGGGCGGTAATAAGATAGAGACCGTTACTCAGTCGTCCCAGCGCACGATCGAGGGCGCTATCAAGAGATTTCATTTGTTTGATGCTGCGATCGCGGGTTAACCACTGCCCTAAGTCTGTCCCGGCTTCGTCGCACAGTTGTTCGGTTGTGGGGGTCGGTGGTTCTTTAACCAATACCGGGGGAAAAGCTTCGGTCAAGCCAATTTCTTGAAACTTGTTCCGCAACGGATAAATGGGTTCGTCTTCTGCGCCTCCAGTCTCAAACAGTCCCACCGATTGCTTGGGGTGAGCGGCGGCTAAAACAGTACTGAGGATGATTTGGGCATTTTGATCCGACTGTGGCGGCATTCCTAAAACTAGCCCGGACGCTTCTTTAACCAGTTCGCGAACGTCGTGAGGCTCGGCACTGTCCCAGTCAACGAGTTCCACCTCGACTCCGGTTTTAGCAATACCCTGGGCGATCGCTCTGGCTAGATTGTCGCTCCAGCCGTAATCTTCACTGTAAAATAGGGCGACCAAGGTATCGGTTTTTGCCTGTGCCTGACTCCATTCTCGATAGCAATCGACCCAGTTGGAGCGGTGATGGTGCAGCAGTGGACCATGACCAGTAGCGATCATGCCAATTTCTAGCTTGGCCATGCGTTTAATGGCGGCAAGAACAGAACGGGCATTCGGCCCCATCAGGCAATCGTAGTAATATTTAAAGTCTGCTTCAAGCAGTTCTGGATCTTCATCAAAGAGATGGTCGTCGCAGTAGTGCATCCCAAAGGCATCGCACGTATAGAGAATCTGAGTTTTGGCATCGTAGGTAAAAATGGTGTCGGGCCAGTGTAGATTCGGGGCAGAAACAAATTCCAACTGGTGTCCGTGACCTAAATCCAGGCGATCGCCGTTCTTGACTATCTGGGATACAAACGGCTGATGCACCATGTTTTCGAGAAACTGAACGGCGACTTTGGCGCCAATGACCGTTACCTGGGGGGCTAAGTTTAAAACTTCTTTGACTAACCCACTGTGATCTGGTTCTGTATGGCTGATGATTAGGTAATCGAGGGTTGTTAGGTCAATTAGGTGCTTCAGTTCTTCTAAGTACAGGGACTCAAACTTGCGATGGGACGTATCAATTAGGGCCGTTTTGTCACCTCGAATCAGAAACGAATTATAGGTCGTGCCGTTACGCAACCCAAACTCGATGTCAAAGCGATCGCGGTCCCAGTCGAGACAGCGGATCGCGGTTGTATTCCTGCTGATGGCTGCTGTTTGCAGGGTTAATCGATTGCCCATTGAGGGGATGACGTTTGGCTCAGCGTTAACAACCATTGAGGATTCCTCCACTTCAAATGCTGCTGTATTTCTACTTTTAAGAATTGCTTAAAGCACTGAATTTGTAAAATGTCAATTGCTTAATCGAACCATAAAAAAAATCTATAAGTAGTCCGGAAAAAGCAAAATTCTGCTTATATCTACGAATGGTGGTTGGATAAGCAATCGGCCAGGAAACACTCGCTGGTTAGGAGCAGTTGCCTTTTCAAGGACAGCCCGACTATTTGCGAGTAGCAGAGGTTAAGCATTGGTGTGGTGGCAGCTATTAGAGCGTCGTGCACAAGATCAATACCAGCAATCTCTGAAGGGACGAACACAACAGCCTTTCTCTCGATCGGTTCTGTTTTTGATAAGTGGTACGAGAGTCAGACATTAGGAATATTGATGATTAAAAGGGCACTCCTATAAGCATCCAGTGATAGAGTTTACTTATAGATAAAAACAAATAGACTTTAGTTTTGAATAGAAATAAGCCTATAGAAGAATGGTCGAGGACTTTTTGATAGCTCAAGAGATGACTAGCACAGTTTAAACCTTGATTCAGAGCCAAATTTCTTTCTAGTAATCAGACATCTATTTCATATCAGTAGCCGCCCAAATACCTTTGACGGAGCTGCCAGGAGGTTTTTATGAGTCATTTTTCCCGCAGACAGTTTTTATTGACTGCTGGAGTATCTGCTGCCAGTGCAGTGTTGCTCAAAGGCTGCATGGGCAACCCACCGGATCAGGCTGGCGGTGGCGATAACGCCGAGGTAGAAACCATCGAAATTAGCCCCGAACAAATGCCAGAGACTACAGCAGTGAAGCTGGGCTATATTCCGATTGTGGAGTCTGCGGCGATGGTGGTTGCTCAAGAAAAGGGCTTCTTTGCCAAGTACGGCATGACGGATGTAGAACTTTCTCAACAAGCAAGCTGGGCAGCCGCGCGAGATAACGTCACCATCGGTTCGGAAGGTGGCGGCATCGATGGGGGACAGTGGCAAATGCCGATGCCTCACCTGATTAGCGAGGGGATGATTACCAACAGACAAAAAATTCCGATGTATGTTCTGGCCCAGTTAAACACTCACGGAAACGGAATTGCGATCGCCGGGACTCATGCTGGCAGGGGACTCGGTTTAGATATTGCCAATGCTGCTGACTATATTAAAGGATTCCAGGCTAATGAAGGCCGGAAATTTAAGGCCGCCCATACCTTTCCGCATGTAAACCAAGACTTTTGGATTCGCTACTGGTTTGCGGCAGGAGGAGTTAATCCTGATACCGATATCGATCTGTTGGCAGTGCCCCCAGCGGAAACGGTGCAGGGAATGAGAATCGGTACGATGGACGTATTCAGCACTGGCGATCCTTGGCCCTACCAGATTGTGGCCGACGAAATTGGTTCGATCGCCGCCCTCACTGCCGAGGTGTGGAAGTTCCACCCCGAAGAGTATTTAGCGATCCGGGCTGACTGGGTGGATGCCAATCCGAAAGCCACTAAAGCCTTGCTGAAAGGACTCATGGAAGCGCAGCAGTGGTGCGACCAAGATGCTAATCGCGAAGAACTCGTTCAACTTGTTTCAGGGCGCAAGTACTTTAATATTCCGGCAGCGGTTCTCGATCCGCCTTACAAAGGCAACTACAAAATGGGGGATGGCAAGCCGGAGATCAACGACAAAAACATGGGCCCTCTCTACTGGACAGACGGTCTCGGCAATGTTTCCTATCCCTACAAAAGTCACGATCTCTGGTTTATCACCGAAAGCGTCCGTTGGGGCTTTTTGCCAGAAGACACTCTAACCGATGCAAACCGCATTATCGATGCCGTCAATCGAGAGGACTTATGGAGAGAAGCGGCCCAGGAAGCTGGTTTTTCAGATATTCCTGATAGCACGTCGCGGGGAGTAGAAACCTTTTTTGATGGAGTTGAGTTTGACCCCGAAAATCCAGAAGCCTATCTCAACAGCTTGCAGATTAAGAACATTTAGCTGTCAGCGCATCGATTTCCCCTTTCCCCAACTCATCAAATCGCCTGTGCCTTGGTCCTGCATCCGCAGCTCCTGCTGCTCGATGGTGATCGCACTCAACCGAGCAAAGACGCCCGCTTTTACAACCTGCGTCACTACGCTCTAGAATTTTTCTACAAACGTTTTGCCCACGATGATGCCTCTGGAATCAACAGCCAAGCACTCGACCAGGAGGGACTTTACTGCTTGTCCAGGAGCTAACGATGAAGCTGGCTCCTGGGTCTTACCCGTTCAGCCTAATCATAGACATAAACACATGATATTTGCTTACTTATAGCAAGAGATCTATGATTAAAAAAGTTTAACACTTGAAAATTACGCACAGCTTCCGTTTTTAATAAGAAGGAGAACAAATATTAATGCAAGCGTTGAACTAAATAACCGTTTGAAACGCCCTAATAGCTAACTGCCGAAGCTGCCCTCGCGCTGACGGTTAGCTGATCAATCATTAAGGATCGCCTGCTCCTGAAATTTTAATCCCTTGATGACTCACATGCAATTATGAATCAGATGTTTAGCGAAACCGTCTGGTTAGTACCTTGCTATGCTCTATTTGGAGCGCTTTTAGCCCTGCCCTGGTCTCCAGGAGTGATTCGCCACACCGGACCTCGACCCGCAGGATACGTCAATACCATCATGACGTTCTTAGCGTTTGTGCATAGCTTACTGGCCCTAGCGGAGATCTGGAATCAGCCTCCTCAGTACTTATCAATAAACTGGCTACACGCTGCCAGTTTAACCATCTCCTTAGATTTTGAAGTATCTGCCGTCACGGTGGGGGCGCTCATCTTAATTACTGGCTTGAATTTAGCGGCCCAGGTTTACGCCATTGGCTACATGGAAATGGATTGGGGCTGGGCGCGTTTTTACTCGCTGCTGGCGCTTTTTGAAGGGGGAATGTGTACCCTGGCGCTGTGCAATTCTCTATTTTTTAGCTATGTCGTTCTAGAAATTCTCACTCTCGGAACTTACTTACTGATTGGTTTATGGTTCAATCAGTCTCTAGTGGTGACTGGCGCTAGAGATGCGTTTTTGACTAAGCGGGTTGGCGACTTAATGCTGTTGATGGGGGTGGTCACTCTGCTGCCGCTGGCGGGAACCTGGAACTATCGGGAGTTAGCGCAGTGGGCAGCCGAGGCCACCGTTAATCCGACAGCCATTACGCTAGTTTGTTTGGCGCTGATTGCGGGACCGCTGGGCAAATGCGCTCAGTTTCCCCTGCATCTGTGGCTCGATGAAGCGATGGAGGGGCCGATGCCGGCCACCATTCTCCGCAACACGGTGATCGTTTCGACGGGGGCTTGGGTGTTGATTAAGCTACAGCCCGTGTTTGCGCTTTCTCCGGCTGCTCTGACGGTTATAGTGTGGATTGGGGCTATCACCGCCCTAGGAGCCTCGGCAATCGCCGTTGCCCAAATCGATATTAAACGCTCGCTCTCCTACTCGGTCAGTGCCTACATGGGGCTGGTGTTTATCGCCGTTGGTACGCAGCAAAGCCAAGTAGCCCTGACGCTGCTGTTGACCTATGCGATCGCCATGGCGCTGTTGGTGATGAGCATTGGCGGTGTTGTTCTCAACAACATTAGTCAAGATCTCACTCAGTATGGCGGACTGTTGTCCCGTCGTCCGGTGTCTGGCATCTGCTATTTAGTGGGGGCGGCGGCTTTAGTGGCGTTTCCCCCTCTGGGAGGCTTTTGGGTCTTACTTCAGTTGGCAGATTATTTGTGGCTGAGTCATCCCTGGTTAGTTGGGGTCGTTCTCATCGTGAACGGTTTCACCGCCCTCAGCACCACCCGCGAATTTAGCCTCATTTTTGGCGGCAAGCCGAAACAAATGACCGTTCGTTCTCCCGAAGGATTATGGGCCTTAGTGTTACCGATGATGGTGGTGCTAGGATTCGCTCTGCACATGCCCCTGCTGCTTAAGCAGTGGGACTTGCTGCCCGACTGGAGTAGCGTTCGTTCGACTCTAGCGATCGCCTTAGTGGGGTCTACTCTAGCCGGAAGCAGCTTAGCAGCCTTTCTCTACCTCAATCCCAACATCCCTAAACCGATTCGGTTTGGTCCTCAGTTTTTGCAGGACTTTTTCGCTTACGATCTTTATACGGCCAAGCTTTACCGAATCACCATCGTTTTCGCGGTCGGTTTAGTCTCTCAGATCATCTACTGGTTCGACCGTTACATCGTAGATGGATTCGTGAATTTAGTGGGCATTGCGACCGTTTTTAGCGGTCAGACCTTAAAGTACAACGTTTCCGGCCAGACACAGTTCTATGTTTTATCGATTCTCCTGGGAACGGCTCTCTTTGGAATTTTGCTCTGCTGGCCCCTGCTTGCGCAACTTCCGGCGATTTCTCCGTAATGTCATTCATGCTGAAACGTAAACCGAACTTGAACAACTGATGCTAAGTTTTTTACTGTGGCTACCGGTTCTCGGAGCAATTATTATTGGTTTTGGACCGGGGAAGCCAAACTCCAATCGTCTCCGTCTGCTGACGGCTCTGTTTGCGGCGATCACGTTTGGCTGGTCACTCTTCCTACTATCTCGCTTCGATCTCAGTCAGTCAGGATTTCAATTTCAAGAATATCTGGCCTGGGCCGAACCAATTGGCCTGAGCTATAGCTTGGGCGTTGATGGCTTATCGCTGCCGCTTGTTGCTTTAAATAGCTTATTGACAATTGTGGCTCTCTACAGCATCGGTGAAACCGTTGAGCGTTCGCGACTTTACTACTCGCTTATTCTGCTCGTCAATGCTGGTATTTCTGGAGCCTTAATGGCGGAGAATTTGCTGCTGTTTTTCCTCTTCTACGAACTCGAACTGATTCCTTTTTACCTGCTCATTGGCATTTGGGGAGGAGAAAAACGGGGCTACGCCTCCATTAAGTTTCTGCTCTATACGGCTGTTTCCGGGCTACTGGTGCTCGCCGCCTTCTTGGGCATGGCGTGGTTAAGCGGAGCCACTAGCTTCGATTATGAAACGATTAAAACTCAAGGCTTCTCGTTGCGAACTCAGCTAGTGCTGCTCACGGTGCTGCTGGTGGGCTTTGGCATCAAAGTTCCCCTCGTGCCGCTGCACACCTGGCTGCCTGATGCCTATGTAGAAGCGTCTCCAGCGGTGACGATTTTGCTCGGCGGTATTTTGGCCAAGCTAGGAACCTACGGATTAATCCGCTTTGGCTTCCAGCTTTTCCCCCAAGCCTGGGAACGGGTTGCCCCTGGTCTTGCCATTATTGGCACCGTGAGCGTCCTCTACGGGGCCCTCAGCGCGATCGCCCAAAAAGATATTAAACGAATGGTGGCCTATAGCTCGATCGGTCATATGGGCTATATTCTCGTCGCGGCGGCGGCAGGAACGGACGTAAGCATCCTCGGCTCCGTTGCCCAAATGATCAGTCACGGACTGATTTTGGCTCTGCTGTTCTATCTCGTTGGCATCGTCGAGCGTAAAGTGGGCACTCGCGACCTTAACGTACTCAACGGACTGATGAACCCGGTGCGGGGTTTGCCGCTGGTCAGCGGCCTGCTGATTTTAGGCGGGATGGCAAGTGCTGGAATTCCAGGTTTGGTCGGGTTCGCGGCTGAATTTATCATCTTTCAAGGCAGCTTTTCCACCTTTCCAATTCCGACGCTGCTGTGCATTACTGCCTCCGGCTTAACCGCCGTTTACTTTGTGATTCTGCTCAACCGCACCTGTTTTGGCAAACTAGACAACCAGTTATCCTACTACCCCCGAGTAGTGTGGTCCGAAAAAATTCCAGCGCTCGTGCTGACTGCCACCATCCTGTTTTTAGGAGTGCAGCCAAACTGGCTCCTGCGCTGGATTGAACCGACTACCAACTTTTTAGCCGCCCAGGCGAGCGATCGCCTTGTTCAACAGCCTGATTCATTAATATCTGTTCATATCCGTTAAAGCAACCAATGGTACAAGCACCTAATAAATCTGTCTCCAAAATTCCCCCTTCCACCCACGAGTTTGCCGAGATTATTCATCGCCTCGAAGCGGGTGGCTCAATGCTGCCAGATACCCCGGAAAATTTAATGCAAATTATCGGCATTTACAAAGCCTATGCGGTGCCGATGGATTTCTATTGGCGAGATCTGCTCTACATTGCTGAACGAGTCTTTCTCAATCCGGTTCCCTTCTTTAAATACTTTCTCCCTCAAGAATATCTAGACTTACAGAATCACTACGCAGGTGACGATGCTGACCTCCGCATCTGGCGAGGGAAAGCCACGGCTCATCCAGAACTGCTGGCGTTTATGGCGAAGGGCAAAACCGTTAAGATGCCAAAGCTGTTTCATCATCTGTGGCACGATCGCATCAACATGGAATTTGCTGAAGCCTGTATGCGAGCGATGTTCTGGCACGGTCGGGACATGGGCTTAGGCAGATTTGATGCCTACCTCGACAGCGAAGAATATCGAGTCAATGCGGACCGGGCCATTCGCGCTTACTTTAAGGGCAATCCGGCCATGCTGGGACTATACCAGCTTTTCCCCGATATGTTCCTCGAACAGGTGCGGCAGTTGTCCTACTATTCAAATTTGGGACTGTTTTGGGAAGTGATGGCTCCCGTATTTTTTGAGATGTCGGATATTTACGATGAAGGCGGATTCAAAGGAGTCCCCGACGCGATGAATTTCCTTGTTAACGGCATCTTTGCCGTGGCGGGTCGCCCCATCTATCACCACGTTTATATTAAGGGCGAATGCTACGAAATTATTTCTAAGTCCCGAGGGTTTATGTGGCTCTACGAAGCCGCTTTACCCTACGTAGAAGCCGTGTTTTATCGCACCGCCCCGTTTCGCGGCACGAAATCTTACAATGCTCAGGCTAAGCAAGTGCCGGACGAGCAAAAAGATTTTCACTACGGCATCCTCTATGCCGATGTTTTTCCAGTTGGCACTGCGGGGATTCCGCCGACTCTGCTAATGGATGATATGTCTCATTTCCTCCCCGACTATCTACAAGACTACTATCGCCAGCACTGTCGGGGCGAAGACGATGCCCTGATTCAGTTAGGAATTACCTTCCAGCGCTCGATGTATAACGTCACTTCGGCGGTGATTCAGGCGCTGAGGCAGGCGCTTTTGTATCCGTTAGCTGACTCCAACCCACGGCATCTGATGGCGAATCGGAAGTTTTTTGAAGCGCAGATGGATCGGTTTAAGCGCCCTGAAGCGCGGCTGCGGGATATTCAACGGCAGAGCTACCGCTAGGCAGTGGGCGATCGCAGTAAAATATAAACGAGGCAACGTTGTTATTCAACGGCACATCCTATGGTCATTACTCCCTCTAAACCAATCACCCTAGAAGAGTTTTTGGCACTACCAGAAACTAAACCTGCCAGCGAATATATCAACGGGCAGATTATTCAAAAACCAATGCCGAAAGGAAAGCATAGTACTCTACAGGGAGAATTAATTACTGCGCTTAATAGCTCGCTTAAGCCACAGAAAATCGCTAGAGCTTTTCCAGAGTTGAGATGCACCTTTGGAGGTCGTTCAACTGTACCAGACATCACTATCTTTCAATTGAGTCGAATACCCCGTGACAATAATGGCGAAATAGCAGACACTTTTTTGATAACACCAGACTGGACAGTTGAAATTTTATCTCCCGAACAGAGTCAAACTAGAGTCACTAAAAATATCCTTCATTGTTTAGATCGCGGCACCCAGTTAGGATGGTTAATCGATCCGAGCGAACAGTCTGTATTAGTTTATTTCCCTCAACAGCAACCTACAGCAGTTTGCAGCTAAATAGGGGACAATCTCTAGTATTGTAAAAATAAGTTGCCAGATGAAGCCTTATTCCTTAGATTTGCGAGAAAAGATAATTGATGCCGTAGAAAAAGGTGATAGCTCGATCAGAAAAGTTGCACAGCGTTTTGGAGTCAGCAAAAACTTTGTTCAAAGATTAGTGACTCAGAAGCGAAGACAAGGACACATCCGTCCGCGAAAGCAAGGAGGTTCGATGGTAAGTCCAGTGATGAAACATAAAGCTAAGTTGATGGAAATCTTTGAGAAACAGAATGATGCAACCTTAGCAGAATATTGTGAGCTACTTTTTAACGAGACAGGATTGTGGGTAAGTCAAAGTACTATGTGTCGGACATTCCAGCGACTAAGATTGCCTCTCAAAAAAAAACGCTCCGCTCCAGCCAAGCCCAAAGTGAAAGAGTTCAACTCCTGAGAGCCAAGTATTGGGAACAAGTCAAAGAAGTAGAGCTAAAAGATTTAGTATTTCTTGATGAAATGGGTATTCTACTGGGATTGACCAGAAGCCATGCCCGTGCTAAGCCTGGAGAAAGAGCTTATGATTACAAACCCTTTTATCGAGGTTCTAAGGTCAGTGTAATCGGTGCAGTTACGGTTTCTAGAGTGTTAGCTGTCATGACACTTGATGATTCAATGGATGCTGCTGCCTTTAAAGTTTATGTCTCTAAGTGTCTGGTGCCTCAACTCTGGGAAGGCGCAGTAGTGGTCATGGATAATTTGCCGGCACATAAAGTACGAGCTATTGCACCTTTGATTGAAGCAGTAGGAGCGAGAATTGTATACCTGTCTCCCTACTCGCCAGAATTTAATCCAATTGAACATTGGTGGTCACAACTCAAGGCTTTTCTGAGACAGTTTTCTCCCAAGACCGCTAAAAAAGTTGATTTGCTCATCAAAATAGCGATGTATCTCATAAATCCTCAGCATTTGCGTAACTGGTTTACCCACTGCTGTTATTGTCCCTCATAAACCTGCAAAGCGCTGTATTTGCTACTTAAAACACAGTGCGTAAATTCGTCCTCATTTGGTTCGGTCAACTAATCTCTACTATCGGCAGCTACATGAGTGAGTTTGCCCTGACTCTCTGGGCATGGGAACTAACGGGTTCGGCAACGGCTTTAGCTTTAGTCGGTTTCTTTTCTTTACTACCTCGTATCTTTATTTCTTTGTTCGCGGGTATCATTGTAGACCGCGCCAACCGCAAACATTTAATGATGTTAGGAGATGCGATCCGAAGGCTACGCGGAGCGTAATCGCTGCTAGTTCGACTTTAGCGATCCTGATTCTTCATCTATTAGGACGCCTCGCGATCTGGCATCTGTATTTAGCCGCAGCGATTAATGGTGGTTTCGGTCAAATTCAACAACTTGCCTATTCCACTTCCATTACTTTGCTTGTATCTCCTCAAAACTACACCCGTGCTAACAGCATAAATTCTGCCGTTCACTATGGCTCTAACATAATTGCCCCAGCTATAGCTGGTGTGCTTTATCCGATGATTGGTTTAGGGGGGATTTTACCGATAGATTTGGCGACTTTTGGAGTAGCGATCGCTACTTTAGTTTGGATTCATATTCCTAATCTTGATGGAGAGACTAGGAGGCAAGGAACATTAGGCAAATTTAATATTTGGTGGGGAGAAATTACTTTCGGTATTCGCTATATTTGGCAACGTTCTCGCTTACGTACTTTGCTGCTAACGACAGCTTTGTTTTGGTTTGCCCACGATTTAGGAGGGGCGATCGACGAGCCGATGATTTTAGCTCGCTCAGAGAACAATTCTCAGGCTTTAAGCGCGATCCTCTTCGCAGCCGGGATTGGAGGAGTCACTGGTGCTGTCGTTTTAACGGCTTGGGGCGGACCAAAAAGACGGAGCGATGGGATGCTGGCAGGGTTTATGGGAGCTGGCGTTGCTAAAATAGTATTCGGATTGGGTCAAAGCCTTCCCGTCTGGCTACCCGCTCAATTTTGTTCTTCCCTCAACTTTCCCTTGCTTGGTAGTTCGGAAACGGCGTTATGGATGGAAGCAACTCCCCCAGAACTTCAAGGACGAGTGTTTGCGGCTAATTCTTTAGTCTTAGAATTAGTCAGCGCGCTCGCCACTCTAATAGCCGGACCCTTGAGCGATCACCTGTTTGAACCAGCGATGCAGTCAGATACCATATTGAGTTCCCTGTTTGCTCCTTTTGGTAACAGTGCGGGTGCAGGTATGGCACTGTTGTATGTCATCTGCGCGTAGGCGTAGCCCGCCGTTAGGCATCGCAATGTTATCTGTCGGGATCATTGGCTATCAATTGCCGCAACTTCGACATTAATACACTCGATTGCTTATCAATTCGCTCTTATTGTTTTCTCAGAGTAACTGTTGCTGAAGTTGATTGAGAAAAATCTCGGCTCCAATCGGTCCTGGCATGGCTCGGCAAAGATAGGCACTAGTAAAATAGACGCGATCGCTTTGACTGGCCCGTAGAGATTGAGCGATTTCGTTGCTGTTCCACTGCTGCTTAACAGAGGCGATTTGTTGATTGACAACATCTCCTGAATGGCTAAAGTCAGTACTATAGGCTTCGATAACAATGAGATCAGCCGGGAGTTGGGGTAAAAGTTCTAGAGAAACGTTGCCCCCTTGTCCCTCTTTCCCTTCAGAATTAGGAGGAAAGACAAGTTGAAACCCTAAGTCTGCCATCAGTGCGCTACAGTAACTGTCATGGTTATAGGGGTCGATCTCGATGCCTTGGTCTAAGCGTTGCGACCCTAACAGCAGTACCCTGGGATATTGACTAGCAATCGGCTGTAGGGCTGTTTTTGCCTGAGCAATTCTTTGTAAGTGTTGGGCAATAACTTGTTCGGCTTGCTCAGATTTTCCGAGAGCCTGAGCAATGGAGCGCATTTGCTTCTGCCATTGCTCATCTACCGCATAGGTAAACAGTAGTGTCGGTGCAATTTGAGAGAGCAGATCGTATTGATCTTGGTTGGCATAAATGTCTCCTAGAATTAAATCGGGTTGAAGCTGGGCAATCTTTTCCGGGGAAGGAGCGTCGGCAGACCCTAAGTTTATCGGCTGGTTTGTGACTCTCTCCCCTAAAAAAGGAATTTGTTGGCTAGGTCGATCGAACTGGCGAGAAGGTAAGGAAAAATAATCGGCGTACCCTACTGGTTCAACATCGAGTGCTAGCAAGATTTCTAACATATTCGGACCAATTGCCACAATTCTCTGGGGGCGATTGCAGATTTCGGTTTTCCCGGCATCGTGTTGTAGGGTTTGGCAATTTGTTGAGGATGATACTTCAGAATTAGTGTGCTCGCTAGGGCTACAGGCAACAATTAAAACCGTCAGTATTCCTAGTCCCAATCCTCGGCTTAATTTTCTGATGCTCCAATACCAACAATTTATAGTTTTACAATGGTGATTTTTCATTGTATTTACCTATTACTTCTTAGAGACGCGACAAAACTCATTCAAAATTCAACCGAAATCGAACCCAAAACGGTAAAAGGTTCACCGCGATCGTTGCCTCTGACTCTGACTGTAGACGCGCCGTCTATATAGTCCACATTGAATATATTTCTAAAATTAACGGCGGCACGCCAGTTGCCACGCTCGTAAAAGATCGCCGCATTGGTCAGAAAGAAACTATCTAACTCAAAGGTGTTCTCTAGATCCCCTTGCTGTTCGTCAACAAAGTTAAAACCGATACCAAAACCGAGTCCTTGCAGATTGCCTTGTTGAAGTTCATAGGTCGTCCATAGGCTAGCACTGTGTTCGGGAGCGTTGTTCAGGCGGTTGCCAACCTCGATTACGTTATCCTCTGTCACTTCAGCATCAATGTAGGCATAGGCAGCAATAATCCTCCAACCGGGCAAAATTTCTCCAACGATATCCAGCTCGATCCCTTGGCTTTCCTGTTCTCCGGTTGCGATGAAAGAGAAAGGATCGTCAGGATCTTCACTAGCGACATTTTGCTTAGTAATGTTGAAATAAGCCAAGGTGGCAAACAGCTTGTCTTCTAGTAGCTCCGATTTGACTCCCACTTCAAACCCTTCACCTTCTTCGGGTTCTAAAGGTTCGCCATCGCTAGTCTCTGGATTAGGCGCGAACGACTGGGAGTAACTCCCATACAGAGAAACCCTCTCGCTCGGTTGGTACACAACGCCCACGCGGGGAGTGAGAGCATCGTTATTTTGAGTGATTTCTGTCTGCTCAAGATTATCAGTGACGATTTGCTCTACCGTGTCATAACGCAGTCCGGCTAAGAGAAAGAAACGGTCGGAAAAGGAAACGAGATCTTGAAGAAAAACCCCCAGTCGCCGCGTTTCTGTTTCTCTATCTTCAAGAAAAGGTAATTCATCAAAATCTGGTCTAGGGGCAGTTCCGTATACTGGGTCAAAAAGATTCAGTTCTAAGACATTATCAAAATCCAGTCGGGTTCGAGCGTTGTAATTATCCTCGGTTAAATTCAAATCGACCCCCACCAAAAGCTGATGGTCAATTGCTCCTGTCGCAAACTCACCAACGGCGCTGGTTTGTAAAGAATAACTTTCTCCTTCTTGAGGTTGAGCTGCCCAGGCACGAAACACAGTACCTTCTTCGTCGATATCGAGCGGAAAAGCCACTTCTACCAGGGCATTTTGTTGGGTATAGCGAAAAGCGTTACGCAGTCTCCAATTGTCGTTAAAGCGATGCTCTAAGTCGTAGCCTGCGCTGATAAATTCTTCTTCGCTAATATCGTCGGGTTCGTTGGTGATGCGCTCGAAGGGAATATCAGCAATTTCGTCACCGATCGCCGGAATGCCAAAACTGGGCGGTCGTTCTTCGTGGAGATATTCTACTTCAAAATTTACGTCAGTGCGATCGCCAATGTTCCAAGTCACCACAGGAGAAATAAAAAACCGCTCTATATCGGTGTCAACATCTTGGATAGGGTCACTAGTGCGATAGAGGGCGTTGAGTCGATAAAGCAAACGACCATCTTCAGTCAGTGGACCAGAAATGTCTAAGCGAGGACTGATTAAACGGCGATTACCAAACTGAGTCTGAATTTCATAAAAGGGTTGGGATGTCGGTTTTTTGGTGACGAGGTTAATTAACCCCCCAGGTTCGCTCTCTCCATACAAAACTGATGCTGGACCCTTTAAGACTTCCACTTGCTCTAAGTTAGCCGTTTCTGTCACTACGTCCGCACCAAATTGCCGGAAACCGTTACGAAGAATGGGGGCTTCATCGAAGCCGCGAATGCTAAATTCAAGTCCTCTGCCTAAATCTGTCCCGCCAAAAGTAACGCCACTCACATTCCGCAGGGCTTCATCAAGACGAATTACCTGTTGGTCTTCTAGTACCTCTTGGGGAACGACCTGAATCGATTGGGGAATGTTTAGTCTGGGAATATCGGTTCGCGTTCCCGTAGTCGCATTGGGAACGAAGTAATCGTCTTCCTCAACGGTGGCGATAATTTCAATTTCCTCATCGGGTTGAGCTTCAATGGTATTGTCTTCAGGAGTCACGCCCAAGACTAAATTTTCCGGTGAGGGAATGACTTGGACCGTCGGTGCTTGTTCTTCTCCGGTAATGGTTACGCGAATGCTACTCTCATCTACTTGAACAACCCTAATTTCTGTAATTCCTGGTAAAGGATTGGTTTCTCTAAACTCTCTCGTTGGTACGAGGGTGGCATCGAGGATGTCAATCACTAACGTATTCTCTTCCGGCACAATTAAAGGCACTAATCTTTCTCCGGCGGTGGTGGTTAAAATTACCTCTAACCGCTCATCGGTTCGATTTAGTTCCACTCCCGCAACGCGGGTAATTCCATTCTGTTGAGCCAATAACTCTTGGACAGAGGTACTGGAAGCCGTAAAAATATTTCTCTGCTCCGTTTCTAAGCTTGGATTCGCCCAAGTTGGCTGTGTTAATACTCCTGTAGCGATCGCACTCCCAACGACTGGTATTAATCTCGCGATCGCTAAAAATAGCAGCTTCCTTGCCATAGTCTTTACACCATCAAATTTAGCAATTAAGAATATTTCTCAACTGAGTGAAAATTAGAATACCAAACTTAGATTAAGTTTTTCTCTTAATGCGGAAGTATTTCCTCTTCCCTAGGAATTTTTTGTCACAAAAATGGCTAGGGAACTCGGCGAGTGATTTGATAGCGTTTGGGAGAAATGCCAAACCGTCGCTTAAAAGCCGTACTAAAGGAGGTGGCACTCGCATAACCAACAGTGGTAGCCACTCCTACAATTGTCATTTCGTTTAGTAAAAAAGTTTGTGCCTGCTGCATTCGTTGTTCGTGTATATAACCAAATACCGTGTTGTCAAATAGCTGTCGGAAGCCACGCTTAAGTTTGTCGCTATTAAGTCCGACGTGGTGCGCTAGCTCGATTATTGAAGGCGGATCGGCTAGATTTTCGAGGAGAAATGCTCTGGCTTGATACAGGCGATCGATATCTTGAGGACGCAAGCAGAGTGATCGCCCCTTCGACTCAGACATCTGTGTCCATTGTGCTAGCTGTAAGGCTAATAATTCCCAAGCTTTTCCCTCCCAATACAGGCGTTGAATCGCGCCTTGAAACGGACAAGTGAGAATCTGGTGTAAAACTTGCTGCATTTGTGGCGTAGTTTTACCAAGGGGTTGATGGAAGCGTTGCTTAGTTCCCTCACCTAGCTGTTGGAGGGGAGTGGGTAAGTCAAATTCTGTCTGCGATTGCAGCAAATCCGGTTGCAGGTAAATTCTGATTGACTGAATCGGTTGCTGTGCTGGAAAATGCTCAAATTCTAGAATATCGGGGAGGAAAAACAAATAATTCTGAGAAGCCACTTCTTCATAATCGTCAGCAATTCCGGCGACGTTGGGAGTGACAGTTCGTACCCCACCAGATAAGTAAAACTTAGCAGAGATGGGAAAACTCGGATCGTGGGTTTCTTCTACAATCGTTAGTTGGTGGTGATTCCGATCTGAGAGTGCCAGTTCCAATCCCGGACGAAGTTGAATCGAGCGATCGCTTCCGGTGCCAATTTGTCGAGGTAAATCGACGCGGCTGATAAAGTGTTCGCGGGTATATTCTACGCCCCCCTGTTCAAGAGAGAGTTCATGTAGTGTCTGACCTGTCAATTCGATCGCCATTATCAATCACTCACCAATAACTTATTGAGAATAATATCAAATAACTGAGCTAGAAAGCTGCGCTTGTACAGCCTGTGCAGGTCTGATGGGCTGTAGGGAGGAGGCGATCGCCCCTAAGTTGAGGCTAATCTTCCCTTGCGGCTAATTGGTACGCACAGGGGAGTGCCTGCCACCGGATCGCTCACAATCTTACATTCCAACCCAAACACCTCTAAAATCATCGTTTCAGTCATCACGGCTTCCGGCTTACCCTGAGCATGAATATTCCCTTGGCTTACCGCCACTAAATAATCGGCATAGCGACAAGCTTGGTTCAGATCGTGCAGCACCATTACCAACGTTCTTCCCTGGGTTTGGTTCAATTCCCACAGCAAATCTAGCACCTCAATCTGATGGGCTAAATCTAAAAAAGTTGTGGGTTCATCTAACAGCAAAATCTCCGTATCTTGCGCCAGCGCCATTGCGATCCAAGCCCGTTGTCTTTGTCCGCCAGACAGGGTATCTAATTCCCGCTCGCCTAACTCCTTCATTCGCGTAATTTCTAACGCCAATTCCACATACCGTTCATCTTCTTTTGACCATTGCTGTAGCCATTTTTGATAAGGGTATCGCCCGCAGGCAACCAAATCTTTAACCGTCAATCCTTCCGGGGCAACGGGCGATTGAGAGAGAATGCCTAACTTCTTTGCTACCGCTTTTGTCGAGAGTTTAAATAAGTCGGTGGAATCTAAATAGACGCTGCCGCCAATGGGTTTCAGCAGCCTCGCCAGCCCCCGCAGGAGAGTCGATTTGCCGCAGCCGTTAGCCCCAACTAATGCCGTAATTTTTCCTTGCGGAATCGTTAGGTCAATACTTTTAATCACTGGAGTGCGATCGTACCCTAGAGTAAGGTCGCGGGTTGATAATTGGTAGTGGGAGGAACCTGATTTCATTGACGACGATTTTTAATTAACAAGTAAACAAAATAAGGCGCACCGACGATCGCCGTAATAATTCCGCAGGGAAGCTCGATGGGAGCGAGTAGTGTTCTGCCCAACAAATCGGCAACAACGACAATGACGGCTCCCATGATTGCCGCGACAGGTATTAATCCTTCGTGAATATTTCCAACTAGTTGACGCGCTATATGAGGAGCAATTAACCCGACGAAACTAATCGTTCCGGCGGTGGCTACCGCCGCACCAGATAAAGCAGCACTAATTAATAGGAGCAAACTGCGCTGCCATTCCACTCGACTTCCCAACCCTTTTGCTGTTTCTTCTCCCAAGGCTAAAGCATTTAGCTGGGGAGCATTCGCCAACGATAGGGGGACAAACACGATTAACCAAGGCAATAGCGATCGCACCTGTTCCCAACTGCGTCCGTAAACACTACCTGCTAGCCAAACCAAAGCGCGACTAACATCGTAGATATCCCCAAACGTTATCATCAAATTAGTCAGCGCGCTTGCTACCGCCGCAATGCCAACACCAATTAAAATGAGTCGCACCGGATGAGTCCCCCGATCCCAAGCTAAGGAGTAGATTAACCCGGAAGCGACTAAAGCACCGCCAAAGGCAGCTAGCGGCAACATCTGTGCTGGTACATTCGCAAACAAGACAATCAGACTCACTGCTGCTAAACTCGCCCCAGCGTTAATGCCAATGATGCCGGGATCGGCAAGGGGGTTACGGGTGATGCCTTGCAGAATTGTGCCGGAGATGGCTAAAGCGATGCCTACCAAACAAGCGGTAAGAGTTCTGGGCACTCGTAACGTGTTAACGACAAAAGCATAATCAGGATTTTGGTCAATTCCCAGTACCGTTTGAATAACGGCGAGGGGTGGTATTGGATATTCCCCAACTGACGTATTAATCACCATCGCCGTCAGAGTGATCGCAACTAAAACAAGTAAAACAATCGGAACGCGCTGATGAAGGCGGAAGGAGATGGGCAGAATTTTGGAGCGGAAAATAATCCTACTTGTCTTCATTTCTTCACCTTAGTTTTGGCTAGATAAAGGAAGAAAGGCGCGCCGACTAAAGCTGTCATAATGCCAACCGGGATCTCTTGGGGTTGAAGTATCAATCTGGCAGCAATATCCGATCCCAGCAGCAAGATTGCCCCAAACACGGCGCTATAGGGCAGAATCCAGCGATAATCAACTCCCACTAACAGCCGCACGATATGAGGAACGACTAAACCGATAAAGCCAATGGCACCTGCTACCGCTACTGCACTACCCGCTAGAAGCAACACGCAAACAGCCGCCGCCATTTTTACCCAAACAGTGTTTTGCCCTAAGCCTGTAGCCACCTCTTCTCCGAGACTCAAGATTGTAATCTGTCGAGAAATCATTAATGTCAAGATTGCACCTACGCACACATAGGGCAGAATTTGCCGGACTAGACTCAGATCTGCCCCCGCCAGCGAACCCGCTAACCAGAAACGAATTTCTTCGAGGGTGCGCTGACTAACAATCAGTACGGCAGTGGTGAGAGACGTAAGAAAGGCACTCACTGCCGCCCCCGCGATCGTAAGATTAAGGGGAGTAGTGCCGCTACGACCCAAAGAGGCTAAGAAATAGACGCTAAGTGCAGTTATCCCTGCCCCCGCGAAGGCACACCAAACATAAAAACTGGGCGATGAGGCACCGAACAAAAAGATTGTCCCTACCACCGCCAGCACTGCTCCTGCATTAATACCGAGAATCCCCGGATCGGCCAGAGGATTTCGGGTAATGCCCTGCATAATTGCTCCTGCCATCGAGATAGCAGCACCGACGATGATTGCCAGGAGCGATCGCGGCAGTCGCACCGTGCGAATAATCAGGTGGTTGGGCGAACCGTCAAAGGCAATTAACGACTGATAAGCTTCAGAGAAAGAGATATCTGCCGCCCCCCAAGCGATACTTGCCACAACACACAGCCCTAGCAATATTCCACTAAACGCCAAACCAGCTAAGCAGAGATGCGTTTTTGTCTTTGAGTTGAATCTTAGTTGAGAAGTCACAGTAATCTGTCGTTTGTCATTGTCATCACAAGATACGCGACTTGAGCACATTGATATCTATGGGCGTTTCCCTCCCAAATAATTTGGCTGAGAATTAGCTGGATCTACTCTTTGTTGGCAGCGTTCGCCGAAGGCGTGGCTGTGCCAATCGCCAGTTTTGCTCCTTCTACCTGGCGCAAGCGATCCATGACGCTCACGACTTGTCCGTGTTCGACCTTTTCATCTGCGTTGATAATCACCAAAGTCTCGGCGTTTGGTTCTATTAAATTCCTTACCGATCCTTGTAATTTATCAAGTTCAGTGGGTTGACGATTGAGAAACAGATTGCCATCTGGCTCAATCGTGACGTTGATGGGGGCACTGGGCTCGACTTGGGCAGTTTGGGCAGAAGGTAAATTGACGGGCAACCCTTCCGAACGGGTTAAAAACAGCGTTGAGATGATAAAGAAGGCGAGGATCGAGAAGATGACATCGATCATCGGCACGAGATTAATTTCAAACGGTGCTTCTGGTTCATCGGGGAGACGCATAGCTTC
>JBHJGN010000028.1:0-51668 GCA_050331735.1 Cyanophyceae cyanobacterium | reverse complement strand
TAGTAGTTGTGAGCGCTCCTCATCAGTGAGGCTGACACTATACTTGTCTGGCATGGGATTTAGTTATACACATCAAGTTTCTTTCATCTTCTCCCCCAATTTAATGCTTGTCAAAATTAATCTGGTTGTCTACTAGCAGTGAAGAAGATTAAGTATTTAACAGATTGATAGTTGGTCATTTTCGGGCATTGGTATCGTGAAAACTCATCAAAAAACCTTCTGCATAAAGGCGAGAAGCAACTTTATAGAAAAAATACTACGAATAAAACTGATATTAGTAACGCTTTTAGCTCGTCCCTTTTAAAGACTCTGTATCCATGTAGAAAACTTTCATAGTCAGAAATAACTAATTTCTGGAGGTTTTGCTTACTACGGTGCTTAGCTTGAATTTTTGCGGAGTTGCTATTCCCGCTCCGTCTTGAGTAGTTTCTCAACTATACTGCCGATATTGTTTAGGATTAAGCCGTAAAATCCCGCATTTTTGAGGATTTTAGGGCATATTCTGCTTATTAATACCGATGTTTATTCATATTTGGCTAGATATTCTGTGATTAATCAATGTTGCTATTGCTTGTAAAGCACAGCGGCAGTTATAAGATTCTAGCCAAATTTATGTTGCTCAAAATAACCCTGGCAACTGCCAGTCTAATCGCAGTTGTTGCTTGTACAGCTAATGCTGATCAGGAACATCTACTACCTCCATCTGAGGCTGAATCTGTCAATACTAAGCAGCTTTTACCGGACGAATTAAGCGCACAGAAGCGGCAAGACCTGAGAGCAATTTCCCCGTCCTCAATTGCAGAGACGATTGAAAAACAGCCACTCGACCAACATCGTATGGCTCAGAGCAATTCGCAGCTATCCAACCAAGGTAGCTACATAACTCTCACGAAGACGGGAAATACTAACGCTCAAGGGAATCCGCTTTATCTGATTTCTTTATACGCTAACGGACAAAGAGCTGCTGCTTTTGAAAGCGTTACTGGTCGTAGTCATACTCAAGACAACAATCGTCATGTTGCCGGAACGGAAGCTCCACTGCCTAACGGACGCTATACCGTTGCTAGTTCAACGGTTCCGGGAACGCATCCAGAAGTGGGCGATCGCTTTTTGCCCATCTATCCTCAGTTTCAGACCGGGCGCTCTGCTTTGGGCATTCATTATGACCCGTCCTTCGATATGTCTAACGGTAAAGATGGGACATCTGGCTGCATTGCATTGACGAATCGGCAAGATCTCGACCACGTTCTCTCTTTCATTCGCACCTATCAACCTCAGTACCTCGAAGTCAACATTTAAAGCTCACATTCACTCACTCAGGAGATTAATATCATGTTCAGAACTATTGTTACTAGCGCTTTCTTACTAGCTGCTGCACTTCCTGTCAAGGCTCAGGTCGGCCCTGGACTAGGGGTAACAGACTACATTAATCATTCCTCAAACCAAGGAACTTACGCACAAGTTTGTACCCGTTCTGGCAATGGTCGTCTTTCTTTGCGTATGGGTCCGGGAACAAACTTTGGCAAGATCAAGGAAATACCTAACGGTCATACGGTAGCGCTGAGTAGCGGGAGATATGCGAGTGACGGTTTTTACTGGTGGAATGTCTATCATAACGGTTCTCAGGGTTGGGTCAGATCTGATTATGTCTGTGGCGATCCTCAATAGACTAATATCATTAAGATAATCTTCAAGCTTCGGTAACTGTAAAAAACAATGAGAGGAAGAGGATAGAAGCTTTTAAGCCTTAAAACAAAGCTTTTAAATCCTCTTCTTATTCAGCTTTATTGTATATCAAGAAAGTTAGCGAAGCCAACTAAAGTTTACTTAAAAAATACTTGACAAATTAAAACATCTCGATGTAATTGTCGCTAAACCTTGTTGCATTGAGCACTGGTTAAACAAAAACAATCTCCGAACTATAAAAGCAACACAACTACTGTTTCTCAATTTACTGAAAACTATAAAAAATGAGATTTGCCTTCATAAAAATAGCAAAATCTAAAAACAAAATGACGGTTCAACTGCTTAAAGAAAACGTTTTAAGTGCTTTGTCGTTATTTACCAAATTTAAACTACTGGTACAATCCCCACAAGTATTTTTCCTTGGAATTATTGTTTTACAATGTATTGGTTGTTCAAAATTTTCAAATACTACACAAGCAACGATTATAGATCCTGCAACAGCAAAGGATGAGTGTTCAGACAAACCAGGAGAACTTAGTCCGGCACAGGTAGAAGAAGTCAATGTTGATAGTCAGAGTACTACCATATCTGCTCAAATAATATCTGGGAAAGATCTAGGATATATTTTTGAAGGCAAAGAAAAGCAAAAGCTTTCTTGCAACACAGAAAACGAGCTTTGTATATGGATTTATAACCAAAGAAATGAAATGCTTGACAGCGTGGAATTACCAGAAAATGGTAAATACATAATTCAAGTTTCTGTTCCTCGTGGCTCTACTACTTTTAAACTTAGTTTAGCTATAGAAGATGCTCAAGCTCCATCTTTCTCTGAACAAGTTCCCTCAACAACTAGTCTAACAAATTACAAAGAAATAGAAGAACGTCCAGCGGCAGATGAATTTATTGTAGAGTATTACAAAAAACTTAATGACCGCGATTATAAACCAACTTGGGAAAAACTTTCTTTCAAATTTCAAAGAAAACTACCATCTTATTCTAAATATAAAGAGTGGTGGAACAGTGTCAAAGAAATAAAAATAGGAAAAGTAACGTTGATTGCTCAATCTCACACTACTGCTGTAGTCAATGCTGAATTATGGTATGTCATGAACAACAATACAGTGTTTGAAGATTATAAAAGTCGTATTTATCTAGTATGGAGTAAAGAGAGAGACAGTTGGTTAATTAATAAAAACATTTAGTGCTTGCTTTCAAAATACTAAAACGTAATACAATAAATGTTTAAACTAAAGATTTGTTATCTTGTTTCTTTGATACTCGTTTGCGTTAGCTGTTCTAATCTAAAGCACGAAAGGACTAACTCTACAGAACGAGATTTATCAACCGAGAAAGAAAAGTGCCCTGAAAAGCAAAATTTTAGCTTAAGCAGCAGAAATGTAAAAATGATTGAACTAAACGAGCAGCCAACTCAAGAATCTGGAATAGCGCATAAAAGTAAACCGATAGCGTATGCTTTTAAAGCTCAGAAAAGACAAAAACTTGATAATCAAGTTAACAAAGATATTTGTGTTTTAATTTACACTCCAGAAAGCAAAGCTTTACAAAGCAGTATTCTGCCACAAACAGGTAGCTATATAATACAAATTTCTGCTATAAAAGCTTCTACAACTTTCGACATAGAAATGAGTTTGAATAATACTCAGCCCTTGCCTACTGCTGAGTCAAACTATTTACCATCTCAGGCAGCTCAACATAATACTAATTCTAATAATTCTTATTCTCCTCAGCCAGAAAAAACGAGTTTAAATCGTTCTACCGCAGTAACTCAGTCTGAAGCTATCGGTTGGATATGGATAGGTGCTGTTAATAATACGTCTGGTACTTTTTCTTATAATGAACCATTAATCCCTACAAAAAGTCAGCCTGTGTCAATTACTCCATCTATTGTTCCTGTACCAGGAGAAGTAGTAACCCTCAAAACAGGTGTAAACTTGCGTCGTAACGTGCCACAACCTCCCAATTTTAAACTAGCTGAAAAAGCAAGTAATCCTCTTAAAACAGGTCAGCAGGTAGAGATTAATCGAATAGAAGCTTTTGTCGATACAAACTCTGATGTAGAAAAGACTCGCATTTGGGCAGAAGTAAGTTTTCCCTAGTTCTGAAGTTGTAGAATGCGCCAACTACAAAGCAAAAGGCATGAAGAAGCTTGTTCATGAATTGGTGAGCGGAGATCGACGCAAATTGGGAACTATTGCCATTGAAGTCAAAACAACCTAGCTGTTAATTATGGCTACTTACACCCTGTTCCTACAACTGAAAGATACCGAAGAGCGCTACAGTTATGCTTTCAATTTATCTACCAGTCAGGAGAATCAACCAAAACAGATATTTACCCCAGAAATTCGGCAGAAAGTCCAGCAATCCTTGCAAAGTCAAAGTGCTTGCCAGATTAGCGAAGCGAATCTCAACCGCTTAATAACAGCTTGGCTGGAAGATATTGGTGAAGGCTATCGCACCACCACAGTCACTTTAGACTTACCTCTGCTGATTGAAGCCAATATTAAACAACTTAAAGAGGATGGCAATCAGCAGCTCCCCGAACCAGTTAAGCCTGACTTAACAGGCATTGAACCGCAAGGTGGCGCATTACCACCCTTAGTCTTTGGGTAGTATCAGGCGATCGCATTTAACAATCTCACAACGCTACTCACTTTGCTGCTGCGCTACCTGTCGCACTCGTTCTACATCCAGATTCAGCGCCTCGGCTATTTGTTCTACCGTTGCGCCTAAAGACAGCAGCAATGGTACAGATTCTAATTTGCCTTCCAGCTTGCCTTCTTCTTTGCCTGCTTGTCTCCCTTCTTCTTTGCCTGCTTGTCTCCCTTCCTCTAATGCTTCTTGATAAACCTTAGTTTGCTTCAAATCACTCAAACTAAACATGGCTTCTATCTTCCTCCGGCTGGTTTCGGGTAGCTTGTAAATTAGGATGGTCTTGATTAACTCTAAAAGTTCTCTAGCTTGCTGCTCATCTTCGCTTTCACTTCTAATTCTATCGATTAAAGACCTGCCCCGTTCTATAGCCGTTTCTTCTTCAGTCACTATTAACTGAACTGTTGCCATGCCAACGGACTCATCCGCACTCGCTCCTAGCTCATCCAGATAAATCCTGGTCACTCGTGTAGAAGCAAGCAACTCACTGTAGCGCTCAGAATTACCAATCTCAACACGACGACTGGGAAAAATAATGGCCCCTCGCCAGTTATTGGTTAAATCGGTTTGAGCAAGATAGAGAAAGATTTCGCTAAAAAAGCGCGAGTAAAACTGAGCATCCGGCTGAAACTGCACTTCGGTAAAGTAGATTGGTTGTTCGGGGTCATCAGCAGCCGGAAGGAACACGCCATCGATTCTGAAAGCTAGTTGTTTTACTTCTACCGAGGCAAACTGATAAGCCTATGGCTGTACCGGAGCATCGAGCAGTTCAAAGAAAATTTCCGGGAAAGATTGAAACAGACGAAAAAAGATCGTATCAGTTCTCACGTAAATTCTACTATTCGGAACCAGAACAGATTTTTTTTAGATTTTATGCTACTTCTTGCTGCTTTAGTGGGAAATATAAACAGTAAGGCTACAGATTTCAGTCTTCCCGCATGGCAATGACAAACCAAGAACGAGTGGGTAGAGCCTTAGACCTTCTCAGAGAAGGCTTATATCCCTTTGTGGAACAAGAAATGCGTTCTGCTTATCAAGACAACTGGCTAGACGCTGCGGCGGCTAGCGTACCGGAAGACCGCACCCTGCGACGCAGTACTGCTCAAATTCTTAAAGAAGATATTTCAGCTTTGCTGATCTTAATCTGCAATAAATGGCATAACGTCTTCAAACAAAGCTTAGGCTACGCAGAACGCAGTTTAGTGAGCGAACTACGCACGGCTCGCAACCAGTGGGCGCACAGCGGTAACTTCTCAACCGATGACACCTACCGCGCCTTAGACAGCATTTCTCGTCTTCTCCATGCTATCTCCGCTCCACAAGCCGATCTCGTCGAAACCCAAAAGCAAGAATTGCTCCGCCTGCGCTTTACAGAACAAGCTCATCAAGATCTTCCCCAAGCAACAGACACAGCTACAAACCCACACGATGCCTCGTCAAATTGCCATCAAAACGCAGACTCCACTACTGATATCAACATGCTAAACGTTACTCTTACCTCCCATCGTGAATTTCTGCCTGCCGATACCGCCGCTCAGAAATTGTTTATTATGCTGAAGCTGCGACCGACAAGAGAGATTGCCAATACTCGCCCACCGACAACCTTCGCTTTTCTAATCGATACAAGCGGCTCGATGTATGAAGTCGTCACCGGAGACTCACAGCCAACCGGACAAACCTTTCAGGTAGACGGTCAAAATTACATGGCAGTCACTGGCGGAGAAACAAAAATTGCTCTGGTCATTAAATCCCTGCAAGAGCTAATTTGGTCAGGAAAACTAGAGCAAACAGATCGCATTGCTCTGATTCAATTCGACGACCAAGCTTCTACTCTCATTGGACTCACACCAGCAACCGAAATCAATCAGCTCCAAAAGGCAATTGATAATCTCCATGACTTTTCTGGCGGGACTCGCCTAGGGCTAGGTCTTAATCAAGCGATGGATTTACTCTCCAACCAAACTATGACCAGTCGCCGCGCTCTCATTTTTACCGATGGCGAAACCTTTGATGATTTTGAGTGTCGAGATCTCGCTCAGCAGTTTGCCAGCGCTGGGATTCCCATGACCGCCCTTGGCGTTGGGGAATATAACGAAGATTTACTCATTCATCTTAGCGATACCACTGGCGGTCATCTCTTTCATGTCGTTCCCGGACAGGCAACGGGGACGCAAGTTTCTATCAACGATCTGCCTCGAACCCTGTTTGGCGAATTTAGTCAAGCTCAGCAAGAAGTAATTAACAACCTCGCCCTCAGCGTTAAGTCCGTGAAAGGAGTTGAGCTAGAGCGCGTTACTCGCGTCTATCCCGACCAAGCCGAATTTCCATTGACGACTCAACCCTATCCTATTGGTACTGCTGTTGGCAATGATGAAACGGTGTTTATCTTAGAATTCAACGTAGACAGTCGCGTCACCTCTCGCGTACGCGTTGCCCAGCTTGGCTTAACCTACGATGTTCCCGGACAAAACCGACGCGGCGAACTTCCTCCTCAAAACGTAGTGGTGCAGTTTGTTGCCGGACAAAATGGTGCTGCTCAAGTAGACCAAGAGGTGATGGGGTACGTTCAGCAGCGCAACATTTCTCAGCTTGTGAACAACGCTACACAGGTAGCAGAACAGAATCCTCAAGAAGCAGAAAAACTAATGGAAACTGCTCGTCGCCTTACGGTCAAGATTGGGAATAAAGCGATGGAAGAATCTCTCAATGAAGGAATTGACGAGCTACGCCTCACTCGCAAAATTTCAGCCGGAACTCGTAAAACCGTCAAAATGGGTTCCAAAGGCAAAACGGTCAAAATGGGCAGCGATATTAACGACGACCTGCCTTCAGAAGCAGAAATACGAGCGCTTTCAGGTACGTAAAATTAGCTCTTAGCTTGATTACTCAACATACTTTATTGTCTATTGAAGGAAGTCAAAACTATGTCAATCCTTTGTACAAGCTGTGGTTACGATCAAAACCCCGATGGTTCGGAATTCTGCGATGCTTGCGGCGCAGAACTATCACCAACCGCATCAGCATCCGCTCCGATTGAATCCTCACCAGTGCCAGAAGCACCTTCTTTGGAGCCACAGTCCCCGCCTCCGCTAACTTCAAACCCCGTTCCTGAGCCAACAATTCCCCAAACTTCTGCTGTACCTGCTAAGTTAGTCGCCAAGCAGCCAAACGCTCCCATTGCTGAATTTTGTCTAGATAGTTATGCCATTGTGGGCATCTTCGATCCAGATACCGGACCCGTCGATATCGATCTAGAAGAATTTCCAGGGAGCGAAACCATCTCACGCAACCATGCTGAGATCTATCAAGAAGCAGGAGCGTGGAAAATTAAAGACCTTGGCTCTACGAATGGCGTGTTTATTAAACCTGTCAGTCAAAGCCGTTTTGGAGCCAGAATTACTACCCCAGAAACGATTCATTCGGGAGATGAAGTGGCGATCGCTAAAGTTCGCTTTCTCTTCCAAAGTGCCTAAGCCCTTACTCAGATAGCTTTTTCCATGATTTTAGCCTTACCCAATCAAGAGTTAGTCATTCAGGAAAACCACTGCTTCTACCTTAAAAACTATCGAGTAGAAGTATTGGCATACCTGGGCTTACTCTCGGAAGATGTTCACTCCTTTAAAGTAAAAATTAATTCAGACGACAATTTTAACACTGAGCAATTAGGCTTGCTGCGAGTTGGGGCTATCGACGGTGGCTTGAGTCGGGAACTACAGCTTAGGGAAGTGCTGGGCGATTACGGCATGGTTGCCCCCTTGCTGGCTCATACTGTTGAAGAGTCTGTGGCGCTCAAGCTTTCCTGTCAAATCACTAACCAAGAAACGGAATGGATAGAAAAGGAGCAGGGAGAGCAGCTTGAGGCGATCGCTGAAGATGTCGATGAAAACAGCCCAGATATATCGTTGGCTGCCGAAACGTCTAGCGAACAACAGATAGAACCTCCTGAACAAATTGAACCAACATCAGAGTATTTAGAAGAAGAATACTATCCAGAAAAAGAAATTGGTCCAGAATCTCAGCAAAAGCTAATTCTCTTAACGGATTTTCCAGAGGGTTCCACTTTGGAAACTTGGCTAACAGGGGATAATTCCCCAGAAAAGTGCTTATCTTTGGCTGTACAAATTTGTCAAGGCTTTTCCTATGTCTTTCAGCGAGGGTGGTGCTTTGCCAATTTGCTGCCTCAACTGATTCAAATTGGGACACCCCTAAAGTTTTTCGATCTCACCACTGCTTACCCTGTGGGAGAAAAGCCAAGCTTAGGACTGATAGGCGATTATTGCGCTCCCGAACTCGCTTCTGGTTATCCTTTCGATGAAACCATGAGTACCTATACCGTTGGAGCGCTACTCTACCAAGCGATTCATCAGCAGCCCCCACCGTCAGATCAGCCACTAAATATCGAAATTCAGCCCATTCCTCACGTCCATCAACTCCTGAAAATTAGCCTCTCTCCTATCTGCGAAGAACGCTTTTCCCTTGCTCAGTTACTTACCCTTTTAGTCAGTTCCCGGAACTCGTTTCGCACTCCTGAAGTTCGTTGGAACATCGCTAGTCGTTCTACTGTCGGACTATCAACCGATCGCCTGCAAAACGAAGATAGCTACGGTGTCCAACAGCAGCTCAGCAATACCGATACGTATCTATTAGCCGCTGTCGCTGATGGTATGGGGGGCATGTCTCAAGGAGAAGTGGCGAGTAAACTAGCGATTCAAACGGTTCTGAGTGAACCAATTCCTCCAGGTTTGAAGTCGGAACAACGAGCAGACTGGCTAATATCGCTCTTTGAGCAAGCAAATCAGGCGACCGCCACAGCGGTGCGCGACGGCGGAACGACTTTGAGCGTGGTCATGGCAAGTGCCAATCAATTAGCGATCGCCCATGTCGGAGACAGCCGCATCTACCTAGTACGCAAGGGAGAAATCCGCCAGTTAAGTGAAGATCATACCCTAGTTGCCATGTTGGTAGCGAGCGGTCAAATTACCGATGAAGAAAGCTTAAACCATCCAGAGCGGAGTGTGCTGATTAAATCTCTTGGTTCAAAACAACAGTTAAGCAGTGGCTACGTTCAGGATCTCAGCCGTACCGCTGGAACCCGATCGATGATCCTAGAAGATGAGGATCTGTTGCTTCTGTGTTCGGATGGCGTTTGGGATCTCGTTTCACCGGAAGAACTCGCAGAAATTTTTACGTGTCCACAATATCTGCAATCCTCTGTAGATAGGACGATTGAGCTAGTCCTTAAGCGAGGAGCGGCTGATAATGCTACTCTTCTCGCTTTACAGTGCCGGATTAAGGCTAACTAATACCATTTGCCGAAAGTAGTCAGATCATTCCCCAAACTAACAAAGAGTTGGAGGTTCAAAGAAAAAGACCTGCTTACTTCCCTTTCCCCCTTACCCTTTTCCCTCTTTCCCAACTCAGCAAGTCTCTCATTCCTTTTTCTAATTGGGATAAAATGTCTATTCAATGTCCTACCTGTATGGCAGAGAATCAAGTTAACGCAGCTATCTGTATTGCTTGTGGTGTAGCTTTAAACGCGAATCAGCACAGCTACCTGTTGCCGTCCGGTAGCTTTCTACAACAGAAATATCAGGTTGAAAAAGTCCTGGGTGAAGGCGGCTTTGGCATTACTTACAAAGCTATTGATGTAGTTCACTCTCGCCCCGTTGCCGTTAAAGAAAGCTGGCCCGAAAAAGCTATTCGCCAAGGAACCACGATTGTTTGGCCCCCAACAGTAACGCCCCACAACCGCCAGCTACAGCTAAAACAGATAGCTACCGAAGCGACCTACATTTCCCGATGCCATCACCCCAGTATCGTTCGGGTTTACGACTGCTTTGAAGCCAACAACACCGCCTACGTTGTCATGGCGCTCATTACTGGTCAGCCACTTTCCCAATTGATTAAAGCGAGTCCTTTGCCGAATCAGCAGGTTAAGCGCTACTTTATTCAACTGGCTGAAGCGCTCAAAGCCATTCACCAGGTTAATCTACTTCATCGTGATATTAAACCAGAAAATATTATTATCGACGGTCAAGATAGAGCTATATTGATCGATTTTGGCTCAACTAAGGAATTTATTGCTGGTCAAACTCGCAAAATGAGCGTCACGCTCACTCCTGGCTATGCTCCTCTGGAACAATACAGTTATGAAAGCAAGCGCTGGCCTGCTACAGACATCTACGCGCTGTGTGCCTCCATGTACGAAGCGCTCACTGGCAAGCTACCAGCACCCGCTACAGAAAGGTTTGCCTCAGAAGCCCTCATTCCTCCTCGCCATCTCGCTCCTCATATCGATCCCCTCCTAGAACAAGTTATCTGGACTGGTATGAGTATGCGCGTCCAAGAGCGTTTTCAGACAGCAGACGAACTGCTGAAAGCACTGACGGGAGGAGAGCAGATTGCTAAACTTATTCCCGTTCCATCCGTTAGCTCTTGTCCAGAATTCATCTTAGAAAACACGCAGCACGTTATTGGACGAGCCGAACCGGGCGCTTCAGTCGATATTGATTTAAATCACTTTTCTGGTTCTCAAACTGTATCGCGTCAACACGGCAAAATTTACAGAGAATCAGGAGAGTGGAAAATTGCCGATTCAGGCTCAGCTAACGGCATTTTTGTTAAGTGTGTTGGTCAATCACGTTTTGAGAGAATTACTCTTCCTCAAAAATTGAACACAGAAGATGAAATTGCTTTTGGTAAAGTTCGTTTTCGCTTTGAAACTTATTAGAAAATGACACTCGATTGCCCTAGTTGCCTCACTGCTAATTCTGACAACAGCCAATCCTGTATTAGCTGCGGCACTCCTTTGGAACTCAGTAGTTCAACGTACCATTTGCCAACAGGAACGCTCCTCAAGCAAGGACACTATCGCATTGAAAAAGTCATTGGCGACGGTGGGTTCGGCATTACCTATCAAGGAACTGATTTGACCAATGCAGGAACAGTTGCCCTCAAAGAACTGTGGCCAGAAAAAGCAGTGAGGCAGGGAACTAGCGTTACCTGGCCTCATGCGATCGCCCCCAAGGAACGACAGCAACAGCTCACTAAGTTTAAGCTGGAAGCTTCTTATCTACACCAATGCAGACATCCCCACATCGTCAAAGTCTACGACTGGTTTGACGAAAACGATACCGCTTACATCGTCATGGAATTTGTCGCTGGCGAAACTTTATATAGCATTTTTAAAAGAGAAGGGAGAGTTTCCGAAGAGCGAGTCAAACGTTACTTTATTCAAGTGGCAGAAGCTCTCAAAGTTGTTCATGGAAATAACTTTTTACATCGAGATCTCAAACCAGAAAATATTATTATCGACGGTCAAGACCGAGCTGTATTGATTGATTTTGGGGCGACGAAAGAATTTATTGCTGGTCAAACCCGCGAATTGAGCGTCACTTTGACAAAAGGGTATGCTCCTCTTGAACAATACAGCTACAAAAGTAAGCGCTGGGCAGCAACCGATATTTATGCTCTGTGCGCGTCGATGTATGAAGTATTAACCGGAGAACTGCCTGCCGATCCCGTTGTCAGAGTCCATTCAGACTCCCTAATTCCTCCAAGACAATTACGCTCCGATCTATCTGAGCTAATTGAAAAGGTTGTCTTAACCGGACTCCAAATGCGGGTCGAGGATCGGTTTCAATCTGCTGATGAATTAATTAACGCTCTCGAAGGAAAGTTAATTTCTCCAATCCAAAAACGCGCCCAAGAGCTAGCTAAGCAGCTTCGGCTAGCGGAAGCCGTTCAAGCTTACGAGAAATGTCTCTCTTATGAACCCAGTAATGGTGAAGCCGCCGTCGAACTAGCATTAGTGCAAATTCACCTCGATGAATCTCAAGCAGAAGCGGCGGCTCAAAAAGCGATTCAGCTCAAACCCAACGACGGCAGAAGCTATGGAGTGTTGGGGCTGATTAGCTGCCGCCAAGCCCAGTGGTTAGTTGCCGTTAGTCAGCTACAGCAAGCAGCGAGTCTTTCTTCCCAGGAAGCTTGGATACAGACAAATTTAGCTTGGGCACTCGGAAAATCCGGCAATTGGCAACAGGCTGAGGTGGCGGTAGCGAAATCGCTTCAAATAGACAGCCGTTGCACTTTTGCTTTAGGAATCCAAGCCTGGATAGCAGCCAATCAACAGCAATGGAAACCCGCTATTCGGGCAGCTACTCAAGCAGTCTTTAAGTCAAAAGCGGCTCAGTCTAGAAATTCTCAAGCGCTACAGCAATGGATTTATCCGCTTCTCATTATTGCCCTAGATAAAGCGGTTGTTACCAAGCAAGCCAGGGATGTAGACAGACGGATTGAAGAATTTATTACCCAACTACCAAATAGTGCTTGGGGTTGGGGATTTAAAGGCTGGAAGCAGGCTAAACAAGGATTATGGTCTGATGCCCAAACTAGTTTTGAACAAGCAAATTCTCAAGCACAAGTTCCAAGCTGGCTATTAATTAATCGAGGCGTGACTCAAGAACGCTTAAATAACCCTCAAGGAGCCATCCAAGCTTATGAAGAACACGCTCAAAAATTCTCCCCAAATCCTCTTGTTCTATTTCGCTTGGGTACTTTATGGGGAAGAAGTGGATATTGGACTCAAGCACGTCTTTGTTTAGAAAAGGCTGTTCAATTAAAGTCGCACTACGCGCAGGCACAACATAACTTAGGTTGGGTTCTTCTCAATATCAAAACTTCAAATGGAAAGATTGAAAACTTTCGCGAGATATTGCTAGCATATCGTAGTGCGGCTGATCTATACGCTCAACAACAGAAACTAAATTTAGCCCAGGCAATAGAACGAGCTTTTTTAGAAGTAGAAATTAAGTTGTAATCAAGCAGAATCTTCACAAGGCGATCGCATTTTAAAGTTAGCTATAGTAACAGTACAACCGAGCTTTATTTAATTGACTACAGTGCTGATTCACCACCGCTTCTATCAGATGACAAACAGGCTTTGACAGTGCAAGACTGCGCGAACGGGAGCTACGCTAGCCCTCACAACTCCCCCTTCAGGATTTCTTCTACAGATTGAGCAAGGTCAGGAAACGTCGGTGATCGCACAACGTCACTTCCTGTAAACTCCTGAGCATCGTACCATCCTTCAGTCAGCGTGAGGAGAGTGACCTGCTCAGAAAGCGAATCGATAATCCAGTACTCAGGAATGTCAAGAACACTATACTCAGCTCGCTTAGCTCGATAGTCAACTCCTCTGGTTGATTCGCTTACAACTTCTACGATAAGCAGTGGTGGTGGCTCACCAAGGCGAATAACCGCCTCCCGATTTTGAAGCTCGCGCCACTGATCAAGGGGTAAAACAACCACGTCTGGAATGCGAACAGTATCCCAGCGATCGCCTCGTGGGGATTGGATGCCGATAACCATCTGTTTTGTCGCCCAGTCTCGCCCTAATCGCTTAATTCCGTTGGGGAAAAGGTCAGGGGGAAAGGTAAACACAGCAAGCCTTTCCCTTTTAAGAGCCAACTCTTTGTTAGCTAGGAGAACTATCTCACTACTTTCGGTAAATGGTATGAGGTAGTCGTCAAGGGTCAGCCGCCCAGTTGTAATTGCCATAGTCTGTCAGCCGATTAGGTTACCGTCAATCCTATCAGACCAATAAGGCGTGGTTCAAAGCTCTACCAGCTTTAGAGAAATGGTTTAAGGGGGTAGCGGAAGAGGGCTAATTCAAAATAGCAATTGTTTAGAATGATACTTACCGGGTAAGCTCAATGAGATAGGCTTGACAAATTTCAATTTTTATTTCTCAACCCAACTCAATGTCTAAAGTCAGCGTTGAGGAAGCTGCTCGTCATCTCAAAGCGTTTTTAGAGCAGGTAACTCTTTATCCGTTACCAGAGAGCCGTTGAGTCAAACAGTAAGCAAGGCACGTCAAGAGGAGCACTGTTGATCTGTTGAGACACAGTATTTTTGATGTCGATAATGAATATTAGTTAAAAAAGAGCAAACAGCCTCCAAGAAAAATCGAGGGGGCAAGTGCTTCACTGCCAACCTATTTCACCCAAATCGTTTTGATGTTAACAAACTCATGAATGCCGTAGATGCCCAATTCTCGACCATATCCAGAACGCTTGATGCCGCCGAAGGGTAAGCGGGGGTCGGATTTAACGAGTTCATTGATGAAGACGGCTCCGGCTTCGAGTTCGTTGATGAGGCGATCGCGTTCGTGCTCATTGTTTGTCCAGCCACTAGCCCCCAATCCAAAGACAGATTGATTGGCCAGCGCAATGGCGTCATCCAGGTTGGCCACTCGAAACAAAAGCGCTACGGGGCCGAAAAATTCTTCGCTCTCAGCCGGAGAGCCAGCCGGAATCTCCGTGAGAATCGTGGGCGGATAAAAGTTACCCGGGCGATCGCTCCTGATGCCGCCGATGAGCACTTTGGCTCCCATCGTCACCGTTTTGTGGACCTGGCCATCCAACTCTTCAAGAATTGAGGGCGTGGCGAGCGGACCAATATCGGTGTGCTCATCCATTGGCTCGCCCACTTTTAGTTCTTTGTATTTGGCCAGCAAGCGACGTTCAAACTCATCGGCCACTGCTGCCACAACGATAAAGCGCTTGGCTGCAATGCAGGACTGTCCGTTGTTTTGCATTCTTGCCGTGACTGCCGTGGCTACAGCCGCTTCTAAATCTGCACTTTCTAAAACCACAAACGGATCGCTGCCTCCCAATTCCAGCACCGTTTTTTTTATATGTTTTCCGGCAGCGGCGGCTAAACTGGCTCCAGCAGGTTCGCTGCCGGTGAGCGTGGCGGCTTTAACTCGCTCATCTTGAATAATCGCTGCTACTTGGTCTGCACCGATTAACAAGGTTTGAAATACGCCTTCCGGGAAGCCTGCCTCTTGGAAAATAGCGGCGATCGCCAAGGCACACTGAGGAACGTTAGAAGCGTGTTTAAGCAGGCCGACGTTACCCGCCATTAAAGCAGGAGCTGCAAAGCGAAATACCTGCCAAAACGGAAAATTCCAGGGCATCACGGCGAGGATGAGTCCCAACGGCTGGTAGCGAACGAAACTCAGACTGGCATCCGTTACCGCCGGAACATCAGCGAGAAAATCGGCAGCGTTATCGGCATAGTAGCGGCACACCCACGCACATTTTTGCACTTCAGCGATCGCGCTTTTGAGCGGCTTTCCCATTTCTGTGGTGATGATTTTGCCAAATTTTACTGCATCTCGCTCTAGAATATCTGCCGCTTGATGCAGCCATTCGCTTCTCTGCGTTAGCGGCAGACATCGATATTGTTCAAAGCTAGACGCTGCTAGACTAAGCTTCGCTTCAACTTCCTCCTGTGCGAGCGGCTTAAAGGTTTTTAAAGTTTTTCCTGTTGCTGGGTTAACTGTAGCGATTCCCATCTCTCCTCTCCAGACCTAGTGCTCCTACTTCTAATTTACTGCGGAACTCGAGTAAGTCGCTGTGCATAATTAAGGAGAAGGACAGGATAGACAGGCAAAGAAAGCAGAAACTCCTGCTACCTGTTGTCCTTTGCCTAGCGCTCTTTTCTGGGAACAGTCAGCTTTTCAGCTTGATTATGCCCTTGCGAGCGGCAACATTTCCAGCCTTGCTGTATCGCTATCGCTCATCAAAGAAACGTCCTCGCTTGGCTATTTTTTTTGCTGTGCAAAAGCCTGATCGACGAGGGTTTGCCTCTTTGTAAGAGGTCAGCAATTAACGGTAAACTCAAAAGGCGTTGGACCTCTCATTTTGACTGGACGGAGATTTAAACTTTGGGCGTAGAACTGCGCAGTTACGTATATCTAGATCGCTTACAGCCTCAGCATGCGTCGTACATTGGGACGGTGGCGCTCGGGTTTTTGCCTCTTCCGGGCGATGCTTCTCTATGGATTGAAATTTCTCCTGGCATCGAAATTAACCGCATTACCGATGTCGCTCTTAAAGCGGCGGTGGTGCGCCCAGGCGTACAGTTTGTTGAAAGGCTCTACGGCCTCTTAGAAATTCATTCCAGCAGACAGGGCGAAACCCGAGCGGCGGGGAAGGCAATCTTAGCAGCGCTAGGAGTCGATCAGCGCGAATGCCTCAAGCCGAGAGTGATTTCTAGCCAGATTATCCGCAATATTGATCCGTATCAGGCGCAGCTCATTAACCGGAACCGACGCGGGCAGATGCTCTTGGCGGGTGAATCTCTTTATGTATTAGAAGTTCAGCCGGCTGCCTATGCGGCTTTAGCTGCTAACGAAGCCGAGAAAGCGGCTTTGATTAACATCCTCACGGTGCAGGCTGTCGGCAGCTTTGGTCGTCTTTATTTAGGCGGGGAAGAACGCGATATTATTGCTGGCTCGGCTGCTGCTCTCACGGCGATCGAAAGTGTCGCTGGGCGCGAATCTTCCGCTGGGAAAAAAGAGTAACTGGTCGCGTCGTGGCTGAGTGATATAGGAGACTTCCAATGGCGAATCGAGAACATCTCACTTTGCTGAGAAATCAGGACAGATGGACGGAATGGAGAAAGAGCGCTCCTCAAACACCAGATTTAAGGGACGCTAATCTAAGCGGGCGTCGTTGGGAAAAGCTAGATTTGTCGGGGGCTGATCTAGGCAGAGCTGATCTGTGCGAGACTAGTTTAGTGGCCGCTCATCTTAATAGTGCTAACCTCAAAGAAGCTCAACTGATTGACGCGAATCTCCAAAATGCCGATCTCAGTACGGCAGATCTGACGGGAGCTTATTTAGTGGAAGCCGATTTGAGCTTTGCGAATCTCATTGGCGCTGAGCTAAAACGGGCCAACTTAAGAGGGGCGAATCTGAGTAACGCTAACCTGATTGCTACGACTCTAAGAGAAGCCAATCTCAAAGAAGCCGATCTTAGAGGAGCAAAACTCAACCGCACAAATTTGAGTGCCGCTAATTTAACCGAAGCGAACCTTAGTGAAGCGGATCTAAGGAACGCTAACCTTTATGAAGCGGAACTTTTAGGAGCTTTTTTGTATAAAACTAACCTAGAGCGAGCGAATTTAGTAGCAGCATATCTCAGCAAAGCGTATCTATTTGAGGCTGATTTGTTGGAGGCTGATCTGTATTTAACTAATCTGAGATGGTCTAACCTAAGTCAAGCAGATCTTAGAGGCGCTCAGTTAATTGAGGCCAATTTACGAGGAGCAAATCTTAAAGGTGCGAGTCTTCAAAGCACTGATTTAAGAGGCGCAAACCTCAGAGGTGCCAACCTGAGCCGAGCAGATCTTAGCGGAGCAAACTTGCAGAAGGCTGATATTAAAGAAGCAACCTTCAACAAAGCGAAGCTTCAGAAGACAATTATGCCCGATGGCACGATTCACCCGTAGGAGCTTCTCCTGAGAACGAGGAGAATTTTGTCTCTCTTGCTGAAAGAATTGTACAGCGACAAGTCCAACAGAGCGCTCATTGATTCAATCCTCTCTCGATTGGACAGGTGATCGCCTGTCCCCCGTTAGTCAAGCTTGCAGGCGCGCTACTAAATCTACAGATCCCTGACGCAATTCCGCTGGTATCGGCATCTGCTGGAGACGCATGAGTTCGTAAATGGCGGCGGTTTCGGTATCTCGCTTGCTGCTAGCCGCAGCAACGACCCGATCGGATTTAATGTAGTAGGCAATAAACTGCCGTTCTTCCAGCTTGCCATCAACAATCACTGCATCCCACTCATCAGCGTGTCCGACGTAGCGAAGGGGAAACTTGAACTGCATTGTCCAAAAGATCGGGACGTCTTGATACTCTACTGTCAATCCAGTCATATTCGCCGCGGCGACACGACCTTGGGCAGCAGCCACGCGCCAGTGTTCAATACGAGTTGGTTCTCCAGTATGCGTAGGATAGGTGGCAATGTCTCCAGCAGCATACAGTCCATCGGCAGCGCACAGAGATTTATCAACCTTGATACTTTGATCTTCTTGCAGTTCGATGCCCTCCAAAAATTCTGTGGCTGGCTTGACCCCGATGCCCACAACCACCAAATCGGCCTCGAGCCGTTCGTCGTTGTCAAGAAGGACGGCTTCTACATGCTGCTCTCCGACGAACCCACTGGCTTTTCTTCCCAGTTGAAAGGAGACTCCGTTCTCTTCGTGAATTTCTTGAAAGAGCTTACCGATTTCCGCTCCCAGGATTGGCTCAAAGGGCACAGATTCAGGGGAAACCACCGTAACTTTGACGCCATGCTTAGTCAAACCTGCTGCCGTTTCCATGCCAATGAAGCTGGAGCCAACTACCACAGCTTGTTTGGCAGACTGGGCAGCAGCCAGAATTTTCTCGGTGTCCGCAAAGCTGCGCAGAGTAAACACATTTTGCAACTCTTGGCCGTCCATCGGTAGCTGATTTACTTTTCCGCCGGTTGCGACCAATACAGCATCATAGCTCAGTTCACCATCGCTCAAGAAGATTTTTTTGTTCGCTACCTCCACGCGCAACACCGTCTGATTGAGCAGGACTTCGATATCGTGGCGCTGATAAAATTCTGGCGATCGCAGCGGTAAATCTTCTTTCTCAACCTTGCCAGTAAAGTAGTCTTTGCTCAGCCAGGTGCGGTCGTAGGGCAGTTTATCTTCTTTCGTCACCATTACCACTCGCCCTTCAAATCCCTCTTGGCGCAGGGCTTCGGCGGCATGAGTTCCGGCAGCCCCGGCACCGAGAATAACGAAGGTGCGTCCGTCAGCGTCTGGGTTATGTTGCGCCATCGGCAGCGTACGTCGTCCGGTTGTCTGGGTGGGGACACGTACAATCACATCTTCGCCATCGATCCGTACGTCGTAGCGAGCTAACGAATCTAACCCAGGCGGATTCTCCTGATCTCCTGTGACGACATTGAAGCAGGCGTTATGCCAAGGACAGATCACGCGATCGCCCCTGAGCGCTCCATTGGTTAAGGGGGCTTGGTAGTGAGTGCAGAATGCCCCAACAGCGTAAAAGTTTCCTCCAACTTTCGCTAACAGGACTTTTGTTTCCCCTACCGAGGCGAGCTGCATCTGTCCGTCCTGTAAATCGTTGACCTGGGCGACAACGGCTTCTGTTTGATTCATGGCTCTCACTAAAACTTTGACAAGACGATTAGAGTAGTTCGTCGTCTCAATTAAACTATTGATGCTTTGTATTATGACAAGAGCGACCAAACGACCGTCTCTGGCTACAGGTAGAAAGGGAACACGCTATTGGCGCGGGGAAAAGAGCCCATCAGTCGCTCCGCGATAGGAAAATAGCTGCTGCGCAACGGGGAAGGGGTAAGGGGGAAAGGAAGGAATTGTAAAGGGTGCTCCTTTATCCCCTTCCCCGTCCCGGAGGGACAGATTTCCCTTTCTCCTTTTCCCCGTCGCGGAGCGACTTAGTCTTAAGTTTCCAACCGAGTCGAGTCGGCTGCTGGTAGATTTTCTTGAGGGTATTGATGTCTCGAGGGGAAATTGCTGGAGAATCGCGGACTTGAGAGAAGTAGAGAGCATCGCTGGGCGACGGGCTATGTCCCCAAATTCCGAGGGCATGTCCGAGTTCGTGACGAGCGGTTGCTTGGGTAGCAGCAGGGCTTTGTCCAGGACGAATCTGAATCAACATCCGATGAGACAGAATAGACTGCTGGAGATAAAACCTATAGGTAGTTTGCGCCGAGCGAGCGCGAGGAATGTTTAGGAGACCATCTTCTCTGACGGTGACTTTGCGAGGAGGGTGCGATCGCTCAATCACAATATCTGCTATTTCCGGTTGCTCTACTGCTACCAAGGGGAAATAGCGATTCCATTCCTGTATGGCCGACTGGACCGCGTCTACCCACTGCTGAAAACGTTGGGTGCTGGCTGCTGCATTGGTCAGCGGGGGGCGCTCTAAGTAAACTTTAACGGGAAACTCCGACCAGATCAGATAGCCAACGGGAGTAGATGCTACCGCAGAAAAATAGTTTTCTTCCGTCGCCTGCCATTGAGCCAGAGACGGGGGTAAAGGATGACTTTGCAAGGTAGGCAAGGTCGTTTGAGCTTGCTTGAGGCCCATAGAGACTCCAGCAGAATAGTAGGCGCTTCCTGGTGCCGGCCACCCCACAGCCATAATGCTGGTAGCTAGCGCGACTCCAATCAGGACAATTCGTCGCTTTCGCCACCAGCTTCTTAGCGCTGTCCGATGTTTTTTACCCCAACCAGCCGGCACTTAAAACGATGGTCAAGCTAATAAAGGTAATGCTGAGTGCCCAGGTAACGCGGTTTAGGGTTTTCTCAGCACTTTTGGTGCTGGTAAACAGTTGAGCCTGTCCACCGATGCCGCCGATGCCGTCTCCTTTGGGAGAGTGCAGCAACACTAGCACGATAAGCAAAACGGCAGAAGCGACCCAAATAATTTGAATAAGCTGATCGATTTTCATGGATGACAGTTCAAGAGACAGTATCAGGCTGACTACAGCGATATTAACATTTTGACCTACCTGTGCCCGAACATCGGCGAAAATTCTTCTGGGAGGAGCTACCGTGCCGTTAAAGTAACCAATTTAATTCTGGCTCCTCGCCACAGCTTGTTTTCCTCACCGCCTATTAATAGAGAGCCATCACATTGGCAGACGCACAGGAGTTCGATTGGCTTTGACTTCAAATCCAACCGGCTTAATCAAAGAGTGCCCGGTCATCTCCGGGGGGTGAGGAAGCTGAAGGATGTCTAGAATAGTGGGGGCAATATCAGCCAGCCGTCCGTCGTCCCGAAGCTGAACATCCGTTCCGTGTCCGGGAATTTTTCGCTTTTCTCCTTCGACCAAAATAAAGGGAACTGGATTGGTTGTGTGTGCTGTCCAGGCGTTACCAGCTTCGTCGCGCATCGTTTCTGCGTTTCCATGATCGGCAGTAATTAGCGCCGTCCCCCCCATTTTATTGACGCTCTCCAGCAATCGACCTAAACAGCGGTCAACCGTTTCTGCCGCCGTGGTTGCGGCCTCAATGTTGCCCGTATGCCCCACCATATCAGTGTTGGCGTAGTTAATGACGACAAACGCATAAATGCCCTTTTCAATCGCGGCACAGACGGTGTCGGTCACAGCGACGGCGGACATCGCTGGGGCGAGATCGTAAGTAGGCACCATTGGGCTTTGAATCAGCTCTCTATCTTCTCCGGAAAAGGGCTGTTCTAAACCACCGTTGAAGAAGTAGGTCACGTGGGGGTACTTTTCTGTCTCGGCGGTGCGGAACTGACGTAGACCGTGTTCAGCAATCACCTCTCCTAAAATGTTGCTAAGATTCTGTGGCTTGAACGCGACCTCCACGGGCAGTTTAGGATCGTATTGAGTAAAGGTCACAAACGACAGGGGGTGGACCTGTTGACGCTCAAAACCATTAAAGTCGGGAGAAAGTAGGGCGTAACAGAGCTGTCTGGCTCGGTCGGGACGGAAGTTAAAGAAGACCACTCCATCTCCCGGTTCTATGGCTCCCGGTGCCGTGCGAGTGGGGAGAATAAATTCATCGGTGATGTCTTGGGCATAAAAATCTTTGAGCACTTCAACGGCGGAACGACCGTCTCCCGTGCCGTCTTGAGTGATGACATCGTAAGCTTTTTTCACCCGATCCCAGCGGCGATCGCGGTCCATCGCGTAGTAGCGACCGCTAACGGTAGCAATTCGCCCTACGCCGACGCGCTCCATGTGATTTTGAATTTTTTGCAGAGCGCTGACTCCTTCGTTTGTGTTGGTATCGCGCCCATCGGTAATGGCGTGTACACAAACATCAGTAATCGCGTGGAGTTTGGCTAGGTTTAACAACCCAGTCAAGTGGTTAAGGTGGGAGTGAACTCCGCCCTCAGAACAGAGTCCAATTAAGTGGAGCTTAGCCTTTCTCGCTTTGACCTCCTGGCAAATTTCCACGAGCGCTGGATTCTCAAACAGGGAGCCGTCTTCTACGGCATCCGAAATCCGCACTAGTTCTTGAGGAACTACTCTCCCAGCACCCAAATTGAGATGCCCGACTTCCGAGTTTCCCATCTGGCCTTGCGGCAGCCCAACATCTTTTCCCGAAGTGCGAATCAGCGTACGGGGATAGACAGACCAGAGACTATCCATAATTGGTGTATTAGCTGCTGCAATGGCATTTGCGTCAGTAGCTTCACGATGTCCCCAGCCATCTAAAATAACTAGCACCACCGGAGATACAGGTGCCTGTGCCATAATTATCGCCCTACTCGTACTATCTATATTTTCTGCTAATTGATGATAACACCATGAGCTAGATGTAGGCGCTCAGCGGTGAGTATTTCTTTGATTGCTTTTTATTAGGAAGATCTACTTATCCTTGGCAAAAATTGTTTCACTCTCACCGGACAATCATACCTTGACAAACCGGCGAAAATCAAACTTGAAATTTTGCTGAACTGAGTTTCACATAAGTTTTTCGTCTTTAATCACTAAGTTATCGCGGTGAATAACGGTTTCAGCGCTAGCATACCCGAGAAGAGCCGGGATTTCTTCGGAGTGATGTCCTTTAATTTGTTCAATCTCTAAGCTGCTATAGTTAACAATTCCGCGAGCAATTTCTTGGTTGTCGGGGGCGTATAGTTGAACCGCATCGGAAGCGGAGAAAGTTCCCTCTACATGGGCGATCCCCGCTGCTAGCAGAGACCGGCCTTGCTCGCAAATTGCTCTCACGGCTCCAGAATCGAGGGAGAGCTTGCCCCTCGGCATCAGACCGTAAGCAATCCAGCGCTTGCGGGCGTTATTGGGACGAGGTTGGGGTTCAAACTGAGTCCCGATTGGCTCTCCCTGCAAAATTCTGAGAATGTTTTGCGGCTGTTTTCCTTGGGTAATGACCGTCTTGACTCCGGCGCTGATGGCAATGCGAGCGGCGGCTAGTTTAGTCACCATGCCTCCGGTTCCCCAGGTAGACCCGCTAGTTCCGGCTTCTACCTGAAGCTGGGAAAATTGGTCGATTTCTACTAAAGTAATGGGTTTGGCTTCGGGAACGAGACGGGGATCAGCAGAGTAGAGGCGATCTACATCGGTCAGCAGAAACAGCCAATCTGCCTCAACCAAGCTGGCGACGAGAGCGGAGAGGGTATCGTTATCGCCAAACTTGAGTTCGTCAATGGCTACGGTATCGTTTTCGTTGACAATCGGAATTGTGCCTAGCTCTAGCAGAGCCTTGAAGGTATTGTCAGCATTGACGTAGCTGCTACGCTGCATCAGGTCGCGCCGAGTCAACAGCACTTGAGCAATCGGCTGCTGCAAACTTGAAAATAAATCGTCATAAATTCTGATCAAGCGGCCCTGGCCGACGGCGGCAACAGCTTGTCTGAGAGCCATTTTCCGGGGGCGTTCAGCTAGACCTAAGCGGACGCGACCGACACCAACGGCCCCGGAAGACACCAAAATCACGCGATGACCGAGCGATCGCATCTGGGTCAGCGTTTCAACCAGGGCGGAAATCGTCGAGAGAGCGAGCTGGCCCGTGGCAGATTGGGTCAGACTAGAGGTACCAATCTTAACTACCAAGGTTTGAGACGGCATGGTTTGGCCTGCGGAAATTCATTTCCTAAAATAGCCAAAAAAGTTTTGAGGAGTGCTGAACAACCAAATTTGGCAATTGAGCGCTCCTCATCAACTAGCTTGTTATGTTTAGGGTCTTTATATTGGCTGACCCCATTTGAACTAAATATAGAATCTCAGATTTTCTAGCCTTCACCCCATTTTTTAAGAGTTTTTTTATGTTTACGAATGTTGCGACTTATCAGATTCTACATAGTTTTGTTGCGCAGTTAGGGAAACTCCTAAAATTTGAGATAGCCACACTTCAAAGTTACGAATGGGGTAAGAGGCAGTAGCGATCGCCGGATCGACCATCGGTTCCACCAAGATCGTAAACATGCCCAGTCGGTTGCCGGCTAACACATCAGTAAACAGGCGATCGCCGACCATAGCCACCTGAGCGATGGGGAGCTGCATCGACTGTAGAGCCTGTCTTAGCTTCCGCCGCGAAGGTTTCCGAGCGCCTGCAATATAGTGCAAATCTAAAGACTGAGCGATATTCGCGATCCGACTCTCGCTGAGGTTGTTGCTCACCAGCCATAACGACGCGACCTGTCTAATCTGCTCGACCCACTGCGTTAGTTCGGGAGTGACGTGACTTTGCTTGAGCGGAACCAGCGTTTCATCAACATCTAACACTAAGCCGTGGAGCTGATGCTGCTCTAAGATATCTGGAGTGAGGCTAGTCACAGTCCCCCCTAAAACGAGGTCGGGCTGCAAAATGTTTGCTGTTAGCATCGGTCGCCCTCAATGATTTGTTGCTAATAGCCTATCAAAGGTATGTTGCTTTGCAACGGGGAAAGGGTCAAGGGAAAACTATCCCTCCAGGACGGGGAAAGGGGAAAAAGCAGTAACCCGATACCCAATCACTGGTCACGGGTCACTGAACGACGAGTATCGTCACCGTTAGCGGAGGCGGGCAGATAATCATCGAATTTTTGCTGGTCATAGTAGTACACGGTACGGATTGGATAGGGAATATTGATATCTTCTTGGTCGAACACTTTTTTAATAGCGATAATCGCTCTTGTCTGTACGTAACGAACTTCTTTTTGCTGCGGGCGCGTCCAGTAGCGAACGACGAAGTCGATGGAGCTATCGTTAAAGCTGACCAAGTCGATTTCTGGGGCTGGATCGTCAAAAACTCCTTCTACTCCGGCGATCGTTTGTTGCAGAAGCTGCGCCGCTTTCGGCAAAGAGGTATTGTAGTCTACGCCAACGGCTAAATCAGTCCGGCGAGAGCTAAACGCGGTGCGGACGACCACCGCACTCGTAAACACCGTTGAATTGGGCAGCAGAACTCGCTCTCCGCCGTAGGTCCGAATTTTGGTGGTGCGAATATCGACTCGTTCAACTGTTCCTTCAAATTCGCCAACGACAATCTGATCGTTGATGCGAAAGGGTTCTTGAAGCAGCAGCAAGATGCCCGCGAGGAAGTTTTTGAAAATATCTTGAAATGCAAAACCAATCGCCACTGACCCCAGTCCAAGCGTGGCAATCACGTCACCGAGCCTGAGACCCGGAAAAGCCACTACGCACGCCATGAGTACGCCGACAACCCATACAGTAATAAAGACCGTTTTAGAGAGCAGGGCCCGCAGGGACAGGCTGCTGATGGTGCGATCGCCAACTCTGGTTGCGATGTTTCGAGCAAACTGAGCCGCGTAGCGGGTTAAGAAAACTAAGATTAGAGCAGCGAGCAATGCTGGCACGATCTTGACAGCACTGCCAACTAACTCTTGTAGACTATCTATAACGGTGGATAGCAATTCGCTCATAAAAGCAGAACGTCTCAAGACTAGGGACTTTATCGGCGGGCGATAATCCAAATGGCATGAACGATGCCTGGAATATACCCGAGCAGAGTCAAGAGAATGTTAATCCAGAACTGTGGTCCGATACCTACTTGCAGAAATACTCCTAGGGGAGGTAAAAGTATAGCACAGATTATTCGTATTAAATCCATTTTTTATGTTTGTTAATTTAAAGAGGTTGGGACAAATTTACCATTGTGCGATCGCTACGTAATCTTTCTAAAGAGACAATCGGCAGAGCGATCTGAGCCTTGGGACAGAGAAAAGCTCCTCAGCGTGATCGCTCACCCCCCTCAATCCGCCTCTGTCTTTTGATTATCAAAATCGGAAAAAAGTTAGATGTGTACGACCTTTTTTGGTTGATAAGCTACAGAAATTCTATTGATTAGAAGCTGAGGTTAACTAAGATGAATGTTCAAAATACGCAAGACCCAAATTATGATCCCAATATGACAGATGCTGAATCGGCTGCTCGTCAGGAAAGGGAAGAGATGAAGCCTCCTCAAAAAGCGAGTGATGTTGATACAACGAGCGGCTATACAGTAGACCGAGAAGGACGAGCAAACAACTACGCGATTGAGCCAGAGATGTACGTTGAAGAGCCAGGAGATCTTAGAGAACAGGAAGAAGCTGAAAAAGCGGCAAGAGCAGAAGAACTTGAAGAAGTTAAACAACAGGGCAATAAAGGGCCTGGAGTCATTTAGAGTGAGTTTTTAGTCAAGACAGCATGTTACTTAATTTTTACGTCAGAAAGCCTAGCAAATTTGCTAGGCTTTCTTGTTTTATTGAGTGAAGAGCGTACTCGCGAACAGGCAATTGGCTCCAGTTGCTACAGCGAGGATAGGCCCCTCACTTCTGCCATCGTTACCGTTCCAGCTATTGCCAGACAAACACCTTAGCTTCGTATTCCGGTAAGTCAATCAGAATATTGTTGTCTCCTGCTTCAGTGTTGTAGTTTCCCGTCCACTCGTGCCAAGAGCCATTTTCCGGGAAGTTTGGTACTCGATACCCGCCAAGATACTGGTCGGAGAAATTAGCTACCACGACGACGCGAGACCCTTCCCCGTTCCAGCGAGTATAGGCAATTACTTTTGAGTCAGCATCTTCAAAAAAGAACTCGATATTTTCGGTGTGGAGGGCATGATTGTGCTTACGCAGGTCAATTAATCCTTTGTAGTACTCAAACAAACCCCGATTAAGGTCATTCTTGAGCAAACTCCAATCGATTTTAGTCGGTTCTGGATCCAAATCGTGGTAATCGCCAAACTCCTGTCCCATCCAAATCATCGGAACGCCTACCGCCGTCATTAGAATAACAGCGCCAAGCTTGAGGCGCTTAAAGGCGGCTTCATCGAGAATTTCCCGCTGGCCTAATTCGACCATCATGCGCTCGTGGTCGTGGTTGGTGAGGTAGTTAACAACGTTGGTTGCTCCCATAAAACCCTGGCGCTTACAGTCGATGACATCTTTCAGTTCGTCGAGGGAAAAAGTTTCTCCGCTGAGGTGAGCCTTGATGGTGTGATAGAAGCTGTCGTGCCAGCAGCTATCCATCGGTCCATCAAAATTTGTGATGCTGGTGGTTTCGGGGATATGTTCGGCAATGTTGAAAAATGGCTTCATGGAGGCGGCTTGCCGGGTTTGGTCCGTAATCCAGTGCATGAAGTCGTAATTGGCAATTTGCCGCGCGGCATCGTAGCGAATGCCGTCGATGTGATACTCCTTGATCCAGAAGTGAACGGTATCGCCGATGAACTTCCAGGCGGGTTTAACGTCGAGGTTCTCGTCGGTATGTTCGTAGTTAAACTCTGGTCCCCAGTTGTTATCAGGGTCGCGGGGTTCGTGATAATACCAGTAGTCGTGATCGATTTGCGTTAGCGGACTCGATGCTTCGGAGTGGTTGTAGATTCCATCCATCAGGACGCGAATGCCTCTGGCATGACACTCATCGACGAGCTGTTTTAATTCTGCGGTAGTGCCGTAGCTGGATTCAGTGGCAAAAAAATAGCGGGGGTTGTATCCCCAGCTATAGTCTCCGGGGTATTCCTTGACTGGCATCAGCTCAATGGCGTTGATGCCCAGTTCGCTGAGATAGTCAAGCTTTTCAATGACGTGCTTGTAGGTTCCTCTGGGATACGGGTCGTCTTCGCCGCCGGAAAAGTCGTGAACGTGGATTTCGTAGATGACTAATTCGTGATTTTGAGGGAGGGGCTGATCGTCGTGAAACCAAACGTAGGTATCAACGATTTTTTCCCCGTCTTTGATGCGAACTACGCCGTTCTGGGTTGGATTATCGATATCGGTGGCGTAGGGATCGACAACATCCACCCACTGATCCGGCTCAAAAAACCAGCTTTTGGAGCGCACACGGAATTTATACTGATAAATTCCGTCTGCTAACTCCACCTGAGTCCGAAAATAGCCTTGGTCGTCTTTTTTCATCGGGATATCTTCCCAGTTAGAAAAGCAACCAAACAACGCGGCTTCCTTGTTATAAGGAGCAAACAGTTTGAACTCAACTAGGTTGGTCATAGCATCTTATCCGCTAATAGATTCTTAAAAATTAGCAATTTTTATTAAGAAGATTATCTTCCTGCGGATGCAATCAGAATGAGGCGGCTTCATCCCTAATGCTTACGGATGCTTTTCTAGTTAGCAAGAGCGCTATCTCTAGAGAGATAAAAAATTAATACCGATTAGAAGTAATAGGAGACTTGATGAGTTGGGGGAAAGGGGAAGGGGGAAAGGGGAAAGGGAAGCACAGCAGCTCTTTGCCCTTGAACCTCCAATTGTTGGTTGGTTTGGGAACTATCTGACTACTTTCGGTAAATGGTACAAGGAAGAGCTACAGCCAACAGAACTAAAAAAAATTGGGACTAAAGCTAACAGCTTCAGTCCCGATGCCTGGTGTTCAACTTGGATTGAGGTGACGTTAGTATCGTTGCCGATTTACTAATTCGACTTGGTTTAGTCGAGGACGGCGAGAGCACCCGCTCCAGCAGAAGCAAGCGCCGAAATCAGAGCGGTCGCAAACAGCCACCACGAGGCTGCTGCCGCTGCCTTGCGGGTTTCTTCTGCCTGTCGGCGAGCCTGTTCTTTAGTTTCTTCAAGGCGACGCAGGGTTTCTTGCTGAATCCGCTCTGCCCGCTGTAGCAAGCGGTTGCGGGTCTGTTCGATGCGGTCGATTAAGCCGTTGGCATCGGCTTCAGACATATCCTCGCGGGAGCTCATAATGGCGACGAGGGTATCGCGGTCGAACTGCGACAGGCGATCGCGCAGCGCCTCAAAGCCGGCCTGCGGGTCGTCTAGCAGGGTACGCAGGTCTGTGGTAATGCCTTCGTAGTTGAGTTCTGGGCGCTCTAAGCCGTTTAGGTACTGGCGAATGCGGTCGAGGAGGTTTTCGATGGCTGCCTCAATCTTGAGCTGAATCGTGCGCACCTGTAGGCCTACCTGGTCGCGAACCGACAGAATTTGGTCGATAATTTGGTTGACATCTTCTTCGGCAATATCTTCGCGCTGAGACAGCAGCGCGACCAGAGTCGTGCGGTCGAACTGAGACAGCCGCTCCTGTAGGCTTTCCCGGCCAGCGCGAGGATCGTTGAGCAGTAGCTGAACGTCGCGCGTGATGCCTTCGGGGTCGAGTTCGTCTTTCCCGGTAGAGCGCAGGTAGTCGGCGATGGAGTCTTGGAAACTCTGCACCTGACCCTGAGCGCGTCTGGCCAACCGACGCGGGGTTCTGGCGATGCTGCGGAGCGTATCCTGAACGCTATCGATGGTTTGATTGATCTGCTCCTCACTGAGGTCGTCCCGCTGATTGAGCAACTGCACCAGAGTATCGCGATCCATCGAGGCGAGGCGGTTGCGGATTGCCTGAGCTCCCGTTTGCGGATCGGCAAACAGCTTTTGCAGGTCTCGTTTGATGCCTTCGGGGTTAAGTTCGGCTTTCCCGGTGGAGCGGAGATAATCGGCGATCGCCGACTCTGCTTTGCTGTACTGCTCCTGCGCTTTCCCGGTGAGCTGCTGAGGCGCATAGCGAATCTGAGTCCAGGTTCTTTCGGTTTGGTCGGCAATTCGATTGGCCTGCTCTTGGCTGAGGTCGCCTCTTTGGGTGAGCAACTGCACCAGGTCGTCGCGATTAAAGCGAGCCGCGCGCGTACGCAGTGAAGCGGCTCCGGTCGAGCCCGCATCTTTAAACAGCAGGTCTAGCTCGTGCTGAACGTTCTTGTCGGTGAGGTCTTGAGCACTGGTTTCCTGAAAGAAAGATTTGGCTCGCGACCACAGCGCTTCAGCCTGGGCTTTTGTCGACTCTGTGACCTCCTGGGACTCGCTCAGCGCGCGATCGCGGGCGATTTCTAGCTCGTTGGTCATCGCCGATACCTCTACGAGCTCTAGGTCTCCACGCTGCGCCAGCAGGCGCTCGAAGGTGGGGCGGTCAAATTGAGCTAATCGATTACTGAGGTGTTCGTAATCGGTATCGGGATCTCTTAAGAGTGGTTTGAACTCGCTCTGAATCTGTTCAGGAGTCAGGTTTTCTTTGGGAGTTGTCAGCAGGTACTGCTCCACATCTCGCTGCAAAGCCAGGGATTTCTCGCGCTCCTGAGCCGCGCGAGCAGTAACCAGTACCTCTCGCCGAACCGCATCGAGCTTGAGCGATAGCTCTCTAATTTCTGATTGAGTATAGAGTCCTTTCTGCTGAAGCCAGTCGGCGAGATCCGAACGGCTGATTTGCTCGAGGGCATCGCCGACCGTTCCGGGATCGGCATCGGGGTCGTAGAGCAAATCTCTAAACTCTCGCTCTAAGTTTTCTGACTTGAGCTGCCAGGGGTAGGCGTTGAGGATATAGTTTTCTACATCGGTGCGAATGGGGTTAGTAGCAGTTCCAGGCAACTGCTTCGGGAGCTTTTCGGTGGAAATTCCGGCCTGCGCTCCGAGCTTTTTGAGCTGATTAACAATCTGTTCGGCGCTAATGTCTGTTAAGTCAGCTCGTCCCATCACCATGCCCATGAGGCTGTTCATGCCCATAGCGATCGCCTGATTGACTGGTCCTTGGCCTTGCCCCTGCTGAGTTTGAGTTTGGCTGTGACTCTGTTGGGCCTCGCGGCTGAGACGCATTTCTTCGATGAGGCTGTCCAGCTTATCTGAAAAGTTGGCCCCGACTAACTGATCCGGCGTGGCCGATTTCACGTAGTCTACCAGTTCTCCTAGGGAATCTCGGCGCTGAGAGCTGCGTACTTTCCGATTCCACACCACTTCTAGTTCGTCGGCAATGCTTTCAATGTCTCGTTTGGATAAGTCGGTGCGATTGTTGAGCAGCTCGACGAATGTTTGTCGATTGACTCTCTCGATTCCCTGTGCGCCAGCAATCTCTTGAACGCTAGGGTCTTCCAGCAGTCGCTCGAAATCGGCTCGAATCGATGCGCGATCGACGGTCGGTGCTTTGAGAGCGTTGATGTAGTCTTCAACGTTTTCTCGGATTGTAATGGGATCGATGGCGCTTCCGAGTTCGCGGCGCACAGCCGAGGCAGCGGCTTCAGCAGTGGCGACTACTTGTTTGTTGACGGCTTGACCGCCAATAGCGGCTGTTGCTGTTCCTAACACGGCCTGGAAACCGGAGGTAGCCGTGTTGACAATCGAGCCAACGAGCGACCCGACAGTAGAGGAGCTGACGAAGACCAGCACTGAGAAATAGGTAGCCCAAATGACTAAACCAACAATGGCACCAGAAAAAGCTGAGACAAATAAGCTCAGCTTGACGGCAAAGAGGCTGGCAAAAAACAAGGAGATCGTTACAGTGATTAACGTGGCGAGTCCGAGGGCAAAACCGATTTTGCGAATGGTTCCTCCGACGCTCCCGCCACTGTTGTCATCAGACTGAGAATCGTCTGACCCTCCCAGCATAGAAATGCCAGCCGCCACTCCCAAGTTTGTCAGCAAAAGCTGAAAAGCGAAAGCGAGCAACACTCCAGCAACCAAAGCTGTGAAAAATTGCGGTCCGCTAAATACCAAAGCAGCATCTTCGGCATTATCGACCGGCGATTCGAGCGGAATTTGCGCCACTAGCTGCATCAAGTTAAACATCGGGATACCTAGTCCCATCACGATAATTCCCCACTGGATACGACACGTCTGTAAATCTTTTTGCCCAATGCTAATGAAGGGCGGAGTTTGTAGTCTAATTAACTCAGGTATGAACTATTAGTTTCCTCGGTACGAAACCGAGAAACATCCATCTTAAGCCTGAGAATTACCTGAAAGCTTACAGGGTTGAAGCGCCTTCAGCTATATCTAAGGAAAGAAAAATCAATAATTTACAGATTGTAAGGAAGTATGCGAAGACGAACAATCAACAAAAAACTGGGATGTAAGACTGTACCTTATTAAAGTGAGAACCGCGATAAACGGATTCAATATTAGTTGTTTGTCGTGAGCGCTCGGAAAACGTTGAGTTGCTGAGAGCGCTATTCTTGAGTAGATTTTACTGGCTCGAAGCCTTGCAGTAAAGTGGAGAGCAAAATCAGCACCGGAATAATTTCCAATCTTCCCATCCACATATAAACAGTTAACATAACCTTGCCCAGCCAATGGAGGTCTGGGCCAGTAATGCCGGTTGATAACCCAACTCCTCCTAACGCTGAAGCGGCTTCAAAAAATACATCGACGGTGGAATATTGAGGAGAGACGACGTGGAGCAAAATGACTGTTCCCAAAAACAGCATCGCAAGCCACAGTAGAGATAGCACTGACGCGCCTCGGACTCGGTCATTGGCCTCTTGTTCTGACAATTCTTGGCTGTCAATGCGGTAGCGGATTGGTGCTTGCGGCTGTCGCACAATTCGCTTAAATCGCCATAAAACTCCTTTGCACAGGGCCGCCAATCGGCTCATCTTAATGCCGCCGACTGTAGAACCCGCTGCTGCACCGACGATGAGAGCAAAACAAAGCCAGACTTTTACGACCGCACTCCAGTCCTGAATTGTGACGGTGTTGTACCCGCACGTTCCCAAGGCTGACACCCACTGAAACACCGAATCTAGCCACAGAAACGATCCCTCGAACCAGTAATTTTCCACGGCCAAAATCAGCGTTCCTGCTGCTAACAACGCCCACAGAAACCGATGTTGGGTATCTATCCATAGGGCCGAAAGACGACGACGCCTAAGAAAATAATAGTGGGTGTAAAAACTAATCGCCCCGGCAATCATGATCGGAATGACAGCAAGCTGAATGAGGGGGCTGTAGCTCCCAATACTGTCGTCTTTAATCGAGAATCCTCCGGTAGCAATAGCGGCCATGGCGTGATTGATCGAATCCCACCAAGGCATCCCGGCGACGCGCAGTAGCAAAATACCGAGAGCTGTATAGAGGAGATAAATTTTCCAGATTCGCTGTACTGTTCCCTTAATCGTGTCGCCGATTTTTTTGCTGCGCCCTTCAGCAGAATATAGTTTATCTTCGTCTATGGTCGGTTCAAGGATCGAAAGTATCAGGATTGCGATCCCAACGCCGCCTACCCACTCCATAAACGATCGCCACCACTGCAAACTGTGGGGCAGGTTACTTGGAGAAGTGGCCATGGAAAGTCCGGTACTGGTAAATCCAGACATGGATTCAAAAATAGCGTTGAGCGGATTCTGAAAGTCCAGTAGGGAAAGGGGGGTGAGGGGCGGTTCTGACTGGGAAGCTATCAGCACAAAAGGCAGCGCACTAACCAGCGGAATGGCTGCCCAACTAATGGCAACAATCAGCATCGCTTCGCGGAGGTATACGTCGGTTCGCCGACGGAAGAGACGAAAGAGTAGCTGACCAACGGCAAAAGCCACTCCTGATGTCAGCAAGAATGGCAAAATATTGCCGTATTCCTGAAATATGAGACAAATGGGTAGGGTCAGCAGGGCCATGACGCTCGGAATATGCAGCAATCGCCCGGTGTTGCGGAGAATTGTTTGGATGTAAGCGTTCACCTTGGGAGTCCGCACAATGGTTGAATGGGCGGCGAGCCGCACAGTGCGATCGCCGCTGAGCATTTGTTAAATCTCATACAACAACAGGAGCGATCAATCACCCGATCGCTCCTGTCCGTTCTAGTCACTATATTCTACTTTTCCGGGGAGATTTGAGGAGAGTCGCTTCCGGTAATCTGCGGATACTTTTCGCCAATGTAGTTGCCGATTAGAGTATTAGCCGCCGAGAGAATGACAGGCCCGAGGATAAAGGCGAGTAAGCCACTAACCTGAAATCCGGGAACCAGAACAGAAGCCAGCCAAAAGCACAATCCGTTAATTACTAACGAGAAAGCTCCTAGGCTAAGAAAGTTCAGCGGTAAAGACAGAGTAGAAATGACGGGCTTGATAAACGCATTCACAGCACCAATGGCTAGTCCGGCGATGAGAGCGACCGGAAAACTAGCAATGGAAACGCCTTTAAATAGAATATCTACCACTAATAGGCTAAGAGCCGTCGCAATGAGAGATAGTAGTGAACTGAGCATAATTACTCCTTTCTTATGGGGTGTTAATATAGGCTGATAGTTATCTTCATTTTTTATCTACTCGGGGGTTTTCTTCATCACTATAAAGATAGATATGTCAGTATATTCACCTAAAGTTGCAATAAAAATTTACTGTTTATCATTCTTGAGATGGAAGCTCAACAAGCCTAAAGTTTGCAAAGATTATAGGGTAAGTTAAACCTTAGATTAAACGAGTACAACAGATGAGATTACTTAGAATTTTACTCGGTATTTTGCTGCCTCCCTTAGGCGTTTTTCTCACCACAGGTGTTAGTACTGCCTTCCTAATTAATATCTTGCTCACTCTTCTTGGCTGGCTTCCTGGCTCGATCCATGCCGTTTGGATTATTACCAAAGAGGCAGAAAAAGCAGGCGAACGTGAAGCTTACTAAATATTTGTTCAACGCTCGCCATTCTCCTAGATTATTTATGTCTAGGAGATTCTTTTTCGCTAAATAGCTCCGTCATCGATGTCCATAGCTCTTTTAAGACCTGCTTGACCTGTCTTTCTTTGCGTGCCACGGCAGTTCCCGCTTCGCCAAGCTTGTTCTCAAACTCTTGCCGCTTTTGCTGGGCTGGTTCTGTAAACACTTCTGGATCTTCTTTGGCCTTGTCGTACCAGACCTTAGCATCGTTGAGGTATTGTTGAATATCCTCAAACCGTTCTCCGTAGCGACCCGCTAGGTTAGCCTGAACAATCGCGAGCTGAGCTTTGAGCTGGGCGTATCGCTTTTGCAACAGAGCGACCTCTTCGCTATTCTTGATATTGCTGGCCGCTGATTCCACGGCTGCTTTAATATCTGTGGATTTATCCTGGGCGGTATCCTGAACGTCCGTGAGGACGAGATCGACCTGCTCCGTCATTTCCTGTTCCTCCGATTCGATTTGCTCCTGAAGCTGTTTAACCTTCTCTTGCGCTTCGGCGATCGCCTGTCGTCTAGTGCTGCTAATTCCTTCCACGGCTCCTTCGACTGAGGCGGTCACTTCTTCTTTAACGGTTTGCCCTCTTTCTTGCAGCACTTCAATAACCGTAGCGATGGCATCTTTTACCACCGAGCGTATTTCTTGAGACCCTTCTTTCAGTTCTAACGTAGCGTGGAAGACCGCAGATTTAACAATTTCTCTAATTCTTTCTACCCGGAGCTTGCCTTCTTCTTTAATGGCTTTGATATCTTCTTTAATTTTGTCTTTTTCTAGACTAGTCATGTTGGTTTCCTCGATTGCTATCGATGATAAAGCTCGTCTTATGCGTTGCTAAATGAACGAGCCTACTACTACTGTAGATAGGCTCAGCAATAAATTCATCATGCTGGAGAAATAAAGGAATCTAGCCCCATCTTGCTGAATCTAAAAAGGAGAAAAAAATCAACAAAACATAAATTAGATTCTCAGGGTTCAAGGAGCAGAAGGAACTTCTAGAGTCTTCACCGGAAAGACCTGTACTTTCAGACTTATCGATTTATCTAGCTCTTTAACCAAGAAGTCTCTCGCTTTCTTAATATCTTCATCAGAAATTGAGTCTAAAGGAGCAGCAACTTCTAGCTCGACTGAAATGGTTTGTCCTTGAGGCTCAACACTAACTCCCATAATCTCGGTGCGAGAAAAAGTAGCAGATTGATAGCGAATTAGCTCGCCAACGTGACGGCGAACATTTTCTTTGACAAGAATTTTGTTGAGGGAAAATCCTAACGGTAAACCCAATAGGCACAGAGCCACAACCGAAATTAATAACCCTTTTTTCGCTCGCTCGACGTTGCCGTATCGATGCAGCAGAAATACCAGTCCACCGCTGAAAATAATCCCGACGAGGTTGGTAGCAAACAGCAACAGTGCGCCCAGATAGAGCCTTTCTTCGCCGATAGAAAGACCAATACCGACAACGCTTAAGGGGGGAGCAAGGGCAACAGCAATGGCCACCCCGGGTAAAGCTTCAGCAATGCTGCGACGAGAGTTAGCAAAAGCGCCAGCAGCGCCAGCAGCCAGAGCAACTCCTAAATCAATCAGAGTCGGGTTAGCCCGGGCCAAAATTTCTGAATTAGGGGCTCTCAGCCCAATTAGAGTAGCCGTTAAAAAAGCCGTGACAACGGTGAGAATAACTCCTTTAAGCAGCGTTAAAATTGAGCGACGCAGAAGGCGGCGGTTGGCAACAACCATTGAGTACGCGATGCCGATAATTGGACCCATCAGGGGAGCAATAATCATGGCCCCAATAATAATCGCGACGCTATCGGCGAGGAGTCCTAAAGTCGCAATGATGGCGGAGAGAGTCTGCAAGAAGTAAAAGCTAAAGGACGGTACCGATAACCGCCAGAGATGACGATTGATGCTGGCAATGGGTCTGGGGTTTTCGATGAGCCAGTGCCAATCGCCACTGTGGCTGTTCCAAAACTCGGCAAGACGAGGAAAAAGGTTTTGCTTCACAAAAGTCCTCATTTGTATCAGATAGTAAAGGCTAGAGCTGAGTAATGACACACCACATCCTCTTTAAAAGGTTTGTAAAAGCGGCTGGAAAGGGCGATCGCTGCTACAGCTTATGAGGGTCGTTTAGTAAGTCATCTCATTTACCGAAAGTAGTCAGATAGTTCCTTAAACTCACCAAGCATTGGAGGTTCAAGGGCAAAGAGCTGCTGTGCTTCCCTTTCCCCTTGACCCCTTGCCCTTTCCCCCAACTCATCGAGTCTCCTATTACTTTTTCTAATTGGTATCATCTCATCCTAAATCTGAACAAAACAAACAAGCCATATCTACAAAGATAGATTTTTAAGAAATGTAAAGCGAGCCCTAAAAATTCAGGAGTCAGCGGTTGAGCTTGGACTTCTGAGAATCAGGCGAGGACCGCATACCAGACCGATGCTAACTCAAGAACGCAAACCCGGAGCCAAAAAATCGACCAACTTTGTCGCTGTAGCTTTAATATGTTCGGGGGACGTATCTTGAATTAAGGCGTTTGGTTTGTTGGCTTCAACTAATACGCGCAGGAGAACCGCGATCGCCAAATCGAGCTTCCAGGTCAGTTCGGTACGAGAAAAATTGGGTAATGCCCGTCCAAGGACATCTAAATAAGCTCTGCTGCTCCTCTGAAATTCTTTCTCGGCAAGAGCTCGTATCGAATCGGGTTCAGTGCGACAGCGCCCCATAAAACGAGCGCAATAAATGCTGCTTTGCTTTCGCGTAGCGTCTCCACTAGAGATAGCTGTGTCGTCAGGGCGATCGCCACTGTTTAAAATCACTTCCAAAGGAGGAGTTAAAAAGGCTTCTAGTATTTCTTCAACGCTTGGACAATCATTATTAGCTTCGCACTGTGCTAGTTTTTTGAGTTGACCTTCAACGACTGGTTTGGCAATACGCGCTACGACTGCACGAAATAATTCTTCTTTGGAACCGAAATGATAGTTCACGGCGGATAGATTCACTTCGGCTTCACCAATAATGCTACGCAAAGACGTTCCGGCAAAACCATTCTCAGCAAATAGCCGTTCGGCAACGTCTAGAATCTGTTCTTTAGTATCAGGAGAAGAACTCGAGGTCATGTTCAAACGAATGTACGAACTGCATTGAAGATAGACAATCCTTGAGCCATATCGAGAATATCTCAACATTCAAAGCCTCAATCTTCAACCTTTAATTGTAGTTTTAGAGTCTGAGCGCAGTTTTTTTGACAAAATCCTCATCATCGGAGAATTGAGGACTACACCCCTTGACGATACTCTCTGGGAGTCGTACCTACACATTTGCCACCCAATGGACTACCTGGATTGAGCAGCGCGTTCTATTCCTCTGAGCTTGAAACACCTGTTGACATGCCAGAGTCGAGGGGGACCATCCTCATGCAACCTTGCCCTTACCCAATATTATACAAACGTTCATATTGCCCTCATCATGTCAATGAAATAACTAAAAGCTCCGTTAGTAAAGAGCTTTCGCCGCTCATAGAGCAAAGCAGAGCGCAAAATAGCAAGAATTGTCGACAGCAGCGGAACTATTGGCAAGATAAACCGGATTGAGTAAACGCAATATTGCTAATGAAAAACTTATTAATTTCAGGAAAAATTGCCAAAATATGCAGTTTATCAATTTTTTCCAACAGAATCCTGATAAAAAGCTCCTCTCAGAGAACCGCTCGATAGAGATAGAGACTGTAGATCTGCCGCTGGATAGATAAAAGTCTAGGCGGGTTGATCCTAATTCATACGTTTGTTTTAATAAGTTCAGGCAAAGAAATATAGTATTCGCTTGGACATTTTGGGATTGACGCAGCCCTGCAAAAAACTTAAAGCTAAATCCAAGCTGGCCGCCAGCCTGTTAGCCCCAACTCTTTTGGAACGTTCGTTTGATTTAAATTTAGGCTATGACTACCGATCCTCTATCGCACCAAGAAGACAACCATCAACTCTCAGAGTTCCGCGATCGCCCTGCGCCTGAGCTTAAGTTAGATCGCCCTCGTCGAAAATGGGGTCAGTTCGTCTCTCTCGTGTTAGGAATTGGGGGAGTAGGGCTGACATTTTTCTGGGCCCGACCGCACTTTACTTCCTCTGCTGACAGCCCGCCCGCCGAGTCACAAACAAGAGCTTTACCCGTAGAGACGATTACGGTACAGCCCGTTGATTCCTATCAAGTGTCTCGGACCTATACCGGAGAAATTGCTGCGATGAGAACCAGTAATTTGGGCTTCTCCCGCAGTGGCGAAATAGAGGTGGTTTTAGTTGAAGAAGGCGATCACGTTACCGCAGGACAGCCATTAGCTAAATTGGATATTCGCAACCTGCAAACCCAACGGCAGCAGCTACTAGCGGAAAAAGCTCGCGCCGAAGCCCAGTTAGCGGAATTGGAACGGGGGGCGCGTCCTGAAGATATTAATGCCGCTAAAGCAGAAGTCAAAGAAATCGAACAGCAGCTAAAACTCCAGGAACGGCAAAGAGAAAGGCGAGAGTTTTTATATAACGAAGGAGCCATTTCTAGAGAAGAACTAGATGAATATGCGTATCAGGAAGGGACGCTACAGGCGCGGTTAAATCGGGCCAAAAGCAACCTAGCAGAACTAGCAAACGGGACGCGCTGGGAACAGATTGCAGCCCAGGAAGCAACGGTACAGCAGCTAGCAGCCAGGATTGCAGACCTCGATATCACGATTGATAAAAGTACCCTTAAAGCTCCGTTCGACGGCATCGTAGCAGCGCGAGAACTAGATGAAGGAGCAGTTGCCAATGCGAGTCAGTCTGTTATTCGCCTGCTCGAAAATGCCGCGCCCGAAGCCCGAATCGGGATGCCGACTCGGATCGTTGCAGGCTTAGAAATTGGGAGTTCTCAAACTCTCAAACTCGGCTCGCAAACATACAAAGCGACAGTCGCTTCCATTCTACCGGAGGTGAATTTAAACACTCGTACCCAAATCGTGGTATTTCAATTAGGTCGCTCTGCCATCCCTCAAATTAATCCCGGTCAAACCGTGAGGCTAGAGCTAGTCAATGAAATTGATACGGATGGCTACTGGCTACCGGCAGATGCTTTAGCTAAAGGCATTAGAGGCTTGTGGACTTGCTATGTCATTACTCAGTCCAATGGCGGGACGCAGCAGGTACAGCAACAAGCCGTAGAAATTATCCATCAACAAGGCGATCGCGCTTTAGTCAGCGGCACATTACAGCCAGGGGATGAGATTGTCGCTAACGGGACGCATCGTTTAGTACCAGGACAACGAGTAAAAGTAGCGAGTCGTGATAATCAGCAATTAACCACTAACTACTAACCACTGACATGATTAAATCCTTCTATCGCAACACCCGTTTACTAATCCTGTCCTTTGTATTGATAGTTTCCTGGGGAGCATTCTCATATCAAACTCTACCCCGACAGGAAGACCCCGAATTAATTTCGCGGACGGCGGTGGTTAAGACGGCTTTTCCGGGTGCGAATGCCGAACGAGTAGAAGCCCTGGTGACGGAAGTTTTAGAAGGCGAAATTGCCGAGATTGAAGAGGTTAAAACGATAGAATCCGATTCGCGGGTCGGGTTTTCTACCGTTAGCGTTGAGCTAGTCGATGTGGTGGAGAATGCTCAACCTATCTGGTCAAAAGTCCGCGACCGAATGGACGATGCTGCGGCTTTATTGCCCCCTGGTGCAGGAGTCCCCGAACTGGATGAAGCAAAGATCAAAGCCTATACCGCGATCGCCTCTTTAACTTGGGAGCAACCTAGTGAGCCGAACTATCCCGTATTGCGACGGTATGCAGAACAGCTAGAAGTGGCCATGCGGGGAGTAGAAGGAACAGAGGAAGTAGAAATCTTCGGCGATCCTAATGAAGAGATTACCGTAGAAATCGAGGCTGCGGAATTAGTGGCGGTCGGACTTTCGCCCCAGGAATTGGCCGAACAGGTAAATCTCAGCGATGCTAAAGTTTCAGCGGGTCAGTACCGCAGCGATCGCAAGAATATTGCCATTGAGGTAGATAGCGAACTGAAAACCATTGAACGCATTCGGCAAATACCAATTCAAACGAGTTCGGGACAGTTTACCCGCTTGAGCGATCTGGCTTCAGTCAGTCGCGGTATCCAGCTACCTCCTACAGATCTAGCCCTCGTTAGCGGTAAACCGGCGATGGTGGTGGGAGTGCTGATGAAATCGGGCTTAAGAATTGACCAATGGGCAAAGGAAGTCAAGGCAGAAATTGCCGATTTTGAGAAAAGTTTACCTCAAGGAGTGAGTTTAGAGTTAATTTTCGACCAGAGTGAATATGTAGACGAGCGCATTGGCTCATTGCTCTCTAACCTAGTCGTCGGTGCGCTACTAGTCGTTGCTGTCAGCTTGGTATCGATGGGGTGGCGTTCGGCTTTAGTCGTGGGAATTGCTTTACCGCTAACGACGTTTATGGTTTTTGGCTGGATGACGATTTTAAATATTCCCATTCAGCAAATGTCGGTAACGGGCTTAATTATTGCTTTGGGGTTACTCATTGATAATGCGATCATCGTTGTCGATGAAATTCAGATGGAAATGGAACACGGGGAAAAACCGCTCAAAGCTCTAACAAAAACCGTAAACTATCTTAAAGTTCCCCTGTTTGCTTCCACTCTGACAACCGTTCTAACTTTCTTACCGATTTTCCTCCTTCCTGGTGCTCCGGGGGAATTTGTCGGCTCGATCGCCCTCAGCGTTATTATGGCGTTGATTTCCTCTTTAGCACTATCTTTGTCAATTATTGCTTCCTTAGCAGCGCGAATGTTAGCTAGAAGTCGCAATCAAGCCGAACAATTGGAACGTCAAGACACTCGCTCCCAAGACATCCCGCGACAAATTCAACGCTTTTTAATAAAGCCTGGGGCTTGGTGGCATGAGGGCTTGACGTCACCTCGGCTGGCTCGTCCCTATCGTCGATCGTTGAAATTTGCTGCCTCAAAACCCTTACTGGCGATCGCCCTGACTTTCTGCATTCCTTTAATCGGCTTTATCGGCGCTACGACTTTAGAAGATCAGTTCTTCCCGCTAGTATCTCGCGATCAGTTTCAAATTGAAGTGGAGTTTGCTTCCTCTACCGCGATCTCCGAAACTCAAAGCAAGATGCTGCAAGCCAGAGAGACAATTTTAGCAAATCCCAAAATCCGCGAGGTTCACTGGTTTATGGGAGAAAGTGCGCCCAAATTCTACTATAACTTTACCGGCAGTAGAGAAAACCAGTCCCATTACGCTCAGGCGATGGTGCAGTTAAACACCGACACGGAGCTTTCCACTCTTGTCCAAGAGCTACAGAATGACCTAGACGCTCAATTTCCCTCCGCTCGAATTCTCGTTAGACAGCTACAGCAAGGGCCTCCCTATGATGCACCGATCGAAATGCGGATTTTTGGACCGAATCTTGAAGAGTTAAGAGGCTTGGGGATGGAAGCCAGAGCTATTTTAGCGACTGTCCCCGACGTGATTCACGTCCGCGACGACTTAACCGAAGCACTGCCCAAATTAGGGCTATCCGTAGACGAGGAGCAAGCACAGCAGGCGGGTTTGACCAATACCGCGATCGCTCGACAGTTGGCCGCTTACCTAGAAGGTGCCATTGGAGGTTCGATCCTTGAAGCGACGGAGAATCTGCCGGTAAGAGTGAGGATCAGCAATACCGCACGCGCCGATTTGAGTCAAATTGCGTCTTTGAATTTAAGCGTTAATGGTCCTGAAACCAGCGATTTTCGTTCTACCTCCGCTTTAGGAGAGTTCGAGCTTGTACCGGAACTAGCTAACATCGCCCGCTACAACGAACAGCGAGTCAATACCGTTCAGGGATATATTACCGCAGGGGTTTTACCTTCTGTCGTCCTGAATAACTTTCAAGAACGGCTAGCAGCAGAGAATTTTCAGCTCCCCCCTGGCTACCGGTATGAATGGGGTGGGGAACAGGCAGAAAGCACCAGAGCGAGAAGCGATCTGGCGCAGTATGTCCCCTTACTGCTAGTCGTCATGATCGCGGCTTTGGTTCTCTCTCTTGGCTCTTTCCGTCAGGCGGGGATTGTCGGTGCGGTTGCCGTTGGCTGTATCGGCACGGCCCTGTTTTCCCTGAAAGTCGCTGGCGCACCTTTGGGCTTTATGGCGATTGTTGGCACGATGGGTTTAGTAGGTATTGCCATTAACGATACGGTAATCGTCCTTTCAGCCCTCAACGAACATCCTCAAGCAAGAGTTGGAAACCGACAAGCAATCGAAACTGTGGTTGTCAAAGCGACTCGTCACGTCCTGACCACTACCGTTACGACCATTGCTGGGTTTATTCCCCTGTTAGCTAGCGGCGGACCTTTTTGGCGACCTCTAGCTATTGCGATCGCGGGCGGCATTAGCGGTTCTTCCATCCTGGCTCTCTATTTTGTTCCTGCGGTGTATTCAATAATCAAGCGCGGAAATCAGAACCAGTCAGAGAAGAGGTCAGAATTAGCAGATGAGAAACGTACTTATCAGGAGGTTTAGAATCAGAATAAAGGCTGTAGCAAAACAACCGCAACAGATTGCGAAAGATGGGGCGATCGCTCTGCTGGCGCGCTCAGTACATAACGCCAAAGACCAATCGAAGAATCGTCAAAAATTATCGCTAACATCGGAGAAGAATTAAACTGCAAGCTAAAAATCTCATTCACCAAAATACGCCACTTCCACACCTTAGATTGAGATTTATTCATCAGGGAACTGTTATTCTCCGTTTGCTAGTGCTGGTGGATGCTGTTTTAACACCTGCTTTAAATACTGTCCTGTATAAGACTGCTCATTGTTTGCCACTTCTTCTGGCGTGCCCACCGCAATAATTTCGCCGCCTCTATCCCCGCCTTCCGGGCCTAAATCAATTAGCCAGTCGGCACAGCGAATCACGTCTAAATTGTGTTCGATCACTAGAATCGAATTGCCCTTATCTACCAGTCGCTGCAATACATTTAACAGGTGATGGACGTCGTAAAACGATAATCCTGTCGTCGGTTCGTCGATTAAATAAAGCGTTTTGCCAGTAGCGCGACGGGACAGTTCCGTTGCTAGCTTCACCCGCTGTGCTTCCCCACCAGATAACGTCGGTGCCGGCTGTCCTAACTTGACGTAGCCTAAGCCAACATCAACCAAAGTTTGCAGGCGACTAGCGGCTTTAGGAATATTTTTAAAAAACTCTGCCGCTTCCTCAACCGTCATCGCTAAAGCATCCGCAATGGACTTGCCTTTGTATTTCACCTGGAGCGTTTCCCGGTTGTACCTCGCCCCTTTACACACCTCGCACTGCACGTAAACATCCGGCAGAAAATTCATTTCAATGACGTTGACTCCCTGTCCGCTACAGGCTTCGCAGCGTCCTCCTTTGACGTTAAAGGAAAATCTGCCTGGTTTGTACCCCCGCGCTTTGGCTTCAATGGTTTCGGCAAACACTGCCCGAACAGCATCAAATACTCCGGTATAGGTAGCAGGATTAGAGCGAGGCGTTCTGCCAATCGGAGACTGGTCGATAACAATCACTTTATCAACGGCAGAAAGTCCTGCTATCTGGCCCATAGACTGGGGAAAAGGCACCTTGCGTGTCAGATGATGCTGAAGGGCGAGGTAAAGTAGTTCGTTCACCAGCGTTGATTTTCCTGAACCCGAAACGCCAGTGACGCAGACCAATTTTCCGAGAGGAATTTCTACATCGATGTGTTTAAGATTGTTTTCGCGGCAATCTTTGAGGACTAAAGACGCACCATTGCCGGGTCGGCGTTCTCCCGGTGTCGCGATCGCTCTGCGGCCCGATAAATAAGCTCCTGTTAACGATGCTTCTGCTCCGAGTAAGTCGGCTAAATCTCCTTGAGCCACAATTTCACCGCCATGAATGCCAGCCCTCGGACCAATATCAACAATTTGATCGGCACTGCGAATGGTGTCTTCGTCGTGCTCAACGACGATTAGAGTATTGCCGATATCGCGCAGTCTTTTTAACGTCTGCAACAGTTTGCTATTATCGCGCTGGTGCAGTCCAATACTTGGCTCATCGAGGACGTAGAGGACTCCGGTCAATCCGGCTCCAATTTGAGTTGCGAGTCGAATGCGTTGGGCTTCCCCGCCAGAAAGCGTCATTGCCGCTCGGTCAAGGGTGAGGTAGTCTAAGCCGACATCAATTAGAAACTGAAGACGCGCTCGAATTTCTCGCAGGGCTAAATCGCCAATGAGAGCCTGTCGGGGACTGAGCTGTAGTTGATTAATTCGATTCAGGCACTGACGAATTGGAACCGTGGTTAATTCAATAATGTTGGCCTGCCCGAGGCGCACCGCCAGGGCTTCAGGCTTAAGCCGTTTACCACCGCAGTCTTCACAGGGCTGATTAACAAGATACTTTTCCAGCTTTTGCTTATATACATCCGAACCGGATTCTCGATACTGCCGCTCCAGCATCGGGAGAATCCCGGCGTAGGGTCTGTAGTAGCCTTTTTTATTGCTGTAGCGGGAATCGGCCTCGAAATAAATCTCTTGGTCGCTGCCGTGGAGCAGAACTTGCTGCTGCTCAGAGGTCAGGTGACTCCACTGAGACTGAATTTCAAACCCGTAGGCTTGCCCAACGCCGTAGAGCAGAGACAGGTAGTAGGAGCTATCTTTATCCGACCAAGGCGCGATCGCCGCATACACAGGCTGCGACGGATCGGGAATCACCAGCTCCGGTGAAAACCGCCGTAAACTGCCGATGCCATGACAGTGGGGACAGGCTCCATAAGGTGAGTTAAACGAAAAAGAGCGCGGCGACAATTCTTGCATCACGGCCCCATGTTCGGGGCAGGCAAAGTTCTCTGAAAAGACAATTTCTGGCGGTTTTTCTTGATAGGAAAGAGCGCTATCTTTTTCCCCAGTTGAGTTATACTTACTATCAGACCGGACCCCGGCTGCCTCGGTCGATGTATCATTGAGCACGTCAACAATGGCAATCCCGTTGGAAATACGGAGGCAGGTTCCCAAGGAGTCGGCCAAACGCTCCTCAATACCGGGCTTCTTAATCAGTCTATCAACGACCACCTCGATGCTGTGGGTATAATTTTTGTCTAGCTCAATCGCATCAGAGAGTTCTCGCACCTCGCCATCGACCCGGATGCGCACAAATCCTTGAGAGGCTAAACTCGACAGTAGCTGCTTATGAGTTCCCTTTTTGCCGCGTACCGCCGGAGCAAGGAGCTGAAAGCGGGTGCGGTCAGGAAGCTCCATAATGCGGTCGCTCATTTCATCGATGGTTTGGGGAGCAATTGAGCGATCGCAGAGCGGACAGTGAGGCTCTCCCGCTCGACCAAACAGGAGTCGCAGGTAGTCGTAGATTTCCGTAACGGTGCCCACCGTCGAGCGGGGAGTATGGGACGTGGATTTCTGGTCAATGGAAATAGCAGGGCTTAAGCCTTCAATGGCATCGACATCGGGTTTATCAAGCTGTCCGAGGAACTGACGGGCATAGGCACTCAACGATTCAACGTAGCGCCGCTGACCTTCAGCGAAGATAGTATCAAAGGCCAGAGAAGATTTTCCCGAACCAGACACTCCCGTAAAGACGATCAGGCGATCGCGGGGCAGGTCGAGATCGACGTTTTTCAGATTATGTTGCCGAGCGCCACGGATGCGAATAGCGTTTTGATTGCGGTTGTCAGAATCAGGCATGAAGGCTTCATCGATAGACCTTAACAATCTTAGCGAAGTCCCCTCCGGAACGGGGAAAGGCAATATCGCTGCGCGATGGGGCAAGGGAAATAAGTTCCTCCGGAACGGGGAAGGGGGAAGGCAATATCGCTGCGCGATGGGGCAAGGGAAACACGTTCCTCCGGAACGGGGAAGGGGGCAAGGGAAATCAGTCGCTGCGCGACGGGTAGAGAACTCAGGATGAAGGAGCCAGCTCGATCACTACTTTGCTAACTGCTTGCTGCCGTGGAACGGCAGAAAAGTTTGGCGTTCCTTTCCCCCTGGCCCTTTACCCTTTCCCCGCGCCGACGGCGCTTTCCTGTGCCCGTTCCGGAGGAATATTTGTGAGCTTTTGCCGACTCAGGACACCAAGTAACAGTAAACCAACTATTGTTGAAGCAGCGGCAACTAGCCAGGCGTTGTGGATAAAAGTATCTGAGCGATCGAGCGCCCATCCACCGATGAGGGGTCCAATAAAATAGCCAATGGACCAACACTGATAGCTAATCGCCAGATAAATTCCCCTCAGCGACGGAGGTGCTAGTTCAGAAACAACCGCAGGAGCAAAGGGTTTATAGGCGGCTCCGGCAATAGATAAGACGACGAGGGAGATTGCCATCCACACCGGAGTTTGAGTGAGCCAGACGAGTAAAAAGCCGACGGCCCATAGCACCATCGATATCATTAATACCGAAACCTGCCGCAGCGAACTGACAAGCTGAACAAACGGAAACTGAATCAGTGCCCCTAGGCCAACGTACCACCAGGTAAATAGGTTCGACACACTGGCCATAGATAGCTCTGCCGCGACTCGATTGGCAAAGTACAGAGGCAAGATATCGGTGATAACAGCAGCATAGGTGGCAAAGATGACATTGACGAGGAAAAAAAGCTGCATGGCACGGTCTTTAATCGCTACCCCAAATCCTCGCAGCGTCTCCTGCTCATGCTCATGGGAGGCAACATGGGTTTCTTCCATTCCCACCAGCACCAAGCCAAGAAACAGCAGCAGCACCCCAACACCCGCCAAGAAGAGCGTTTGAGGATGAGTCTCTAGCAGCCAGCCGCCACCGCCGATACCGAGTGCCAGTCCCAAACTATCTGCCAAGACCAAAATGGCAAAGGCTTTCTGTCGGGCCTCAGAGGGGGTTACATCTACTACGGTGGCATCGGCAGCCGTCCAGTAACAGCCAGCACTCACGCCCATCACCAAATTGACGAAAATCAGCAGCACGAGCGTTTGGGTTTCGACCAAAATTACTGCCGCTATCAGAGACAAAATTGCGGCAAGTAGCAGTGCTCGTTTGCGTCCATAGGCCGGAGAGTCAGCCAGGTAGCCTCCGAGGAGATGACCGATAATTCCCGCTAGCGAACCGCACCCTAGGGCAAATCCAACGGCTGTTGCTGAGAGATGAACCTGATTGACAAAAACAAGGGGAATAAAAAAATGAATAGCACCATACCCGCCCTGGTAAAGCAACCGCCCCACTGCCTGAATCCATACTTGGGCGCTGGCTGACTGAAGTAAAAAAGGGCGTTCAGCACTGCGATCGCTGATCAAATGATTCTCCAACACTCAACAATTTTTACGAGCATCCCAAACACAATCACTGTGTCTCAGCAACGCTCAGGAGACGCGACATACTCCCCATTTAGCCTAACAGTTTTGGCCTAAGTTTCTCTTGCGCTGGAAAATAGACAAGGGCAAATCCGTCCTGCCCAGAAGTAACGCCAGGACTGATTGCTCTTGAACAAGGTTTTTCGGGCAAAATTCAGGGTAACGATCCTAATTCTCTGGTTTTCTGAAAATCTCTGGCACACCATAAAGCTCCTCTGCCACTGGCAGAGGAGCTTAGCGTCACCTATGCTAGCTGTGAGTAACGATGATTTTCAATTTTGTCGAACGTGCCGTTATAGACAAAGTTTCTGACCATATCGGCGGTGAAGAAATCGTGAGGGAAGCCCAGTTTAACTTGACTGACTTCATCAAGCTGTTGCATCTGTTCGGCTGATAGTTCTATATCAACGCACTGAAGATTATCCTCTACGTGGTGAACCTTTCTAGCTCCCACAATGGGAATGACGCCTTGAGCTAATAACCAAGCCAAAGCAACCTGGGACGAACTTTTACCGAGTTGCTCGGCCACTTTATCGACCTCTTGAGCAATATTCAGATTGCGCTCATTTTGGTCCACAAATCCAGACATCATCTCGTTGTCTAAGCGTCTGTCGTCTTCATTGCTGTTTCCGTTGGTATACTTGCCCGTCAACCAGCCACTGGCTAGCGGCGACCAGGCGGTTACGCCAATATCGAGAGTATGAGCCATGGGGATGAGTTCTCGTTCCGGGTCACGTTGGACGAGGCTATACTCAATCTGCAAACCAATAAACTGGGTCCAGCCCCGGAGTTCTGCTAAGGTATTGCATTGAGAGACGACCCAGGCGGGAGTATCAGAGATGCCGATGTAGAGAACTTTTCCAGCTCTTACCAAATCGTCGAAGGCGCGCATTACTTCTTCGGCTGGGGTCATAAAGTCCCAGGTGTGCAGCCAGAGCAAGTCGATATAGTCGGTGTTAAGGCGTTTGAGGCTCGCTTCGACCGACTGCACCATATTTTTACGCTGATTTCCCGCTCCGTTCGGATTCCCGTCGCCAAAGCCATTGGTGTACTTAGTGGCCAAAACAATGGCATCTCTTTCTGAGGCGATGAATTCCCCGACAAATTTTTCGCTTGTGCCATTCGTATAAACATTAGCCGTATCGATAAAATTACCGCCCGCTTCGCGGAAAGCCTGGTAAATTTTATGACTCTCTTCTTGAGACGAGCCCCATCCCCAGTCTTCCCCAAAGGTCATTGTGCCGAGGCAAAGTTCCGATACTCTCAGTCCGCTTTTTCCGAGTAGTTTGTACTGCATAAAATTTTCTCCTCATCGTGTTTTCGGTCTGTTAGCTATTAGCTACTCGCCAATCAAGAGCGTAATGGTTCTAGAGCTAGCCAAGATCGGTAAGCTTTTTGAAGCGAACCTGGGGGCGGTTATTGCTCGCTTTCATTGCTTATTTAGATACCTTTTTCCTCGACACTAGCATACCTCGTCGATAGCATCCGGGCTTTTTTCCAGTACTAGTTTCCTTCTACTAAGCTTCCCTTAAGGATGTCGTGCGATTGTAAAATCAGCAGCAAGTACCGTTAGCTTAAGATGCTTTAATCTGTGGTCAGTGCCAATCAGAGTCATCTAGATGAACTAAACCAGCAATTTTTCCTCGCGCGATTCCTTGCACCTTTCTGCAGCAGGGGGTCGCCAGTCTTCTTTTATCTATTGAGACTAGCCAAGTCTGAGCAATATCAGGCAAGATTTTCAGAGTTGCGGTAGAGTACTATCTATTCTTGCAGATCTATCCTGGTCTGATGAATAAAGATGAGCCAGATGGTAATCGCTTTTCTGCTGGAGCTCATCCCCCGGATTAACTTGGTTATTTTTATTGACGGTTGAGCAGACAGCCATTGATACTGCTGAAATTTTCGTGAGGAGTAGCTTTAAACATCGTGCGTCGTTTAATCTCTTTATTTAGCTCGTTTGCCACGGTTAGCGTCTTTTTAGGAAAGGCTTTAGCACAGGAAGCTCATCCCGGCTGTATTCAAGCCAACGTTCAGTTAAACAACCCGCGCCAATACGATGTCATTGTTTTTGGGGACGAAGTACCAGGAGTGATGACAGCGGTTAAGGTCAAGCGAGAGCTAGAGCAAAAAACCGGAACTGCAAAAGTTGCGCTTATTACGGAAGGAGATACAGACAAGGGTATTGGCGGACACTTGGTCAGAGGCGGCTTAGCTTATCTCGACCGCAATCAGTCTCCCCCAGGGCTGCGAGAGGAGTTAGGGACTTTTGGCGCTACTAGTCAGCTCTATCAAGAATTTCTGGATGTCACTGGCACCGATGCCGTTGCTCTCGATCGCTTTAGAGCAGCACAAGCCTTCAATTATTTATTCTGGAAGGAGCAGATTGCCCTAATCGATGATGTTGAGCTAGAGACTGTCGCTACCGCTAATCAATTTGTTTGTTCGTTAACAACGTCTCATCATGGCTCGTTCGTTGCGAGTCAGTTTATTGATGCGACCCAGGGCGGTAAGCTAGCCGAAATCAGTGGAGTCGAGATGGCGATGGGATTTGCTCAACTAGGATTACCCGACAGTAGCCTCAGCGTAGGATGGGTATTTGAAGCCTACGGCAGTATTGAGCAACTCAAGCAAATTGAAGCAGAGTTAATTGAGCGGTTTTTAGACAACAACGATCGCCAAGCTCAGAATTGGCTGGCGACCGCGACTGGTAACGACCCAGATCAATTAGCTTATTTTGAGCGCTCTTTGACGAATCGCTATGGCCAGCCAGCAACGCTGTATCAGGTTACTCCTGACTCGGCAGACGTGCGATCGCTCGCCCTCAGTGCCGGTTATCACGGGTGTGTTGGTACGCTATTTAATCTCAGAAAAACGCCGGCGGTCCTCGATCGCGCCAATGTTGCTGTGTTAAGCGACAGGCTTAGTATCAATGCGCTGCTGTTTGACGTGAGCGCGACTCAAGCAAGAGAACTGAGCCATAATGGTTCTCAACCCACCGCTCAAATGCGGGAGATTGCTGACCAGGTAGCCACCTGTTTCCAGCGTTTGGGTTTCCAGCGCATCGAGTTTATGGACGAGCTGTATATTCGGAATGTGGGACAAATTGCCGCATCCCTCGATGATTTAACCGCCACCAAAATGGCAGATGGAGGAGTGCCGGCAGCGGAGGCGTTGGGAACCTTTGCCTATCACTTTGATTTTCGCGGCGGCATTGCCGGATTAGACGAAAAAATGGCGGATGCAGGCATTCATGACATTGACACATTTCTGATGCCAATTTTTAACTACGGCTTTCGCCATACTTTACCCGTTGAGTATCAAAACCTGGCGGTGTTGGGTCCGGCTTCGGGCTTTGGTGGATTGGGAACCACCGCCGGCAGAATTGTCGAATTTAATATCTCGGTCGGGGAAGGATTGGCGATCGCAGCAGCCATTGCCATTGCCGAAGGACGCTCACTTCATACGGTGACCAACCAGGAAGTCAAACAGGCACTCGGCTACACGCCACGCATCTATGGCAGACCGACCAGTAGCTGGTTTGATGTTTTTACCGTCGAAAGGAAATTGCGAGAATTTTAGCTTTTTTGAATTGGGTAATCAGGTTCGAGCAAAGCAAATAGCTTGTGTTCGCCAATTGGTTCGTGGAGATACAGCGCTTTGCAGGTTTATGAGGGACAATAACAGCAGTGGGTAAACCAGTTACGCAAATGCTGAGGATTTATGAGATACATCGCTATTTTGATGAGCAAATCAACTTTTTTAGCGGTCTTGGGAGAAAACTGTCT